>JAHFCO010000056.1 GCA_023249475.1 Bacillota bacterium
CGATCATGCTTTCGATGATTCTGGCGTTTACCGGGATCGTCTTTTCAAGCGTGTTCACACCGATCGACCTCTTCGCCGAAGGGGAGAGTTGCAGCGCCGAGTCCCCGTTTGAAGTTTCGACCATCACCGGGCAAAACATCTATACCTTGAGTGCGTGCTACGCCACCTTCAACGAAGCGAAAACCGCGATGGATACTTTGAGTACCACCATCCCCGACGTGGTCATCCGTCATCCGATGTCCTTCAGCCCGTCGAAAATCATCGCGATGAGCCGCGGGATCGCCGTTACCTACGACTACCGTAGCGACAACACGTCGACCGTCTATCTCTATTCCAGCTACAATCCATCCACGCTCTCCCTTGGCGGGACGACGACCTACGCGGTCAACCATCGCGACATGCAATACCTGGGGACGATGGGGTATAGCCAGACCAACGGGATCGGGATCGTCAAGATCCGAATTTCGGGGTTCACCGGCTATATCAACCTGAAGAACACCGACCTGATCCCCATGATCTATCTGGACAACGGGTGGTCGTTCACCTTGGGCGGGACGCCGGCGGGGTCGCTCTATGTGGAAGAGCCGTTCACGACGGTTCCGAAAATGAACAAGTACACCGTGATCTCCACGACCTACGGGGACATCAACGGGCAAACGCACGCGGTGAAAGACCTGCTGCATGAATATTACTCGATGTGGAATTCACGCTCGTACGGGGCGTTCACCTACGGTCCGGCACCGGATTGGCTACCGCCGGGAACCTATTATAGTTGGGACGGGATCACGTTCTATACCGACCGGGATTGCCGCAACCCGGTCTACGACGACCAGGTCGTCGGACGCTACTACCAGTATTACCAATACCTCCCGTTGCGTTCGGACACGAAATACACCGGCGACGAGCTAGATGCCTATGTGGAAATCGCCTTGGGCTACACCAATACGATCACCTCGCTGGAAGACCCCGACCGTGATACGGGAAGCATGCTTTTCGACCAAGGGGCGAACTTCATTTCGGCACAGACGACCTACGGCATGAACGCCTTGCTTGTCTTTTCGCTGGCCTATCACGAATCGGCGGCGGGGACCAGTACCTTGGCCATCACCAAATACAATCTTTTCGGTTGGGGCGCGGTCGACAGCAACCCGATCAACAACGCGACCGAGTTCGTTTCCATCGCGCAAAGCATCAATGAAATGATGGGGATCCATCTGCGCGGCTACATCAGTCCGGAGAACTGGCGATTCTTCGGTTCGGTTTTCGGCAGCAAGAACAGCGGGATGAACGTGAAATACGCCTCCGACCACTTCTGGGGCGAGAAAATCGCCGGAAGGGCGTATAAAATCGACCGTTGGCTCGGAAGCAAGGATTACCAAGCCGTCGACTATGCCATCATGAACAGCAATACGACCGTCAACGTCGAAAAGACGGCGGGCGCGGAAGCCACCGATCTCTATACCCTAAGCAGTTCGCTGAAGGAAGAAAGCCTGATTCTCTTGCCGTTCACCAAAATCAACGCGAAATATTGGGCGGGAACGCCGACGACGATGCCGGCCGACGCATCGGGCAACATGATCGCCTATGCGGATACCGCCAGCCAATTGGTCGAATATAACCGCGACTTGAGTAAGGGGTATCTTGTCTCCTCCAACCTTAGCTACATGGTCCCGCGTCTGGTCGACGGGAAAGCCCTCGGTCAAGTCGAGACCTTGGCGTGGAACGGGAATCTGCTTTCCTTATCCGGTTATGGATTCTTCAAGGGATACAACGCCTTCACCGGCGCAACCGCATCCCATACCTTAAAAATCAGCGATACGTCCGATTTGTTTTATCCGCTAACCGACGGTCCCGTCCGCGAACAGTTGACGACGGATTTCGGAAACGGCCTTGTCAGTTATGACGGCGCCGGATATACCACGACGAACCTCGACCTTTCGACCCTGGACGTCGGGGAATATCGCTTCGCGATCGAACTGAAAGAAGAACGCTACGGGATCGTAACGACCCTCCCGTTCAATTATGCCGGGGATCTCCCGCAAGACCGAGTGATCAACGGGAAGTTCTATGAATTCGAGCGGGATGCCGACGGCGTCATCACCATGATCGTGAACTACGCGATCCTGATCAATCCATATCCGACCACACCGACCAATCAGAACGTGACCGTCACCGCGACCGTCACGAACTGGACGCTCAACGAAACCAGCCACACCTTCACTGAAAACGGGTCGTTCACGTTCATCGCAACCGATGGGAACGGCGGTTCCGCATCGCGCACCGTCACGATCACCCACATCGACAAGGTCGCCCCGGTCATTACGATCGAACCCTATACGACGGAAAACATCGATACGAGTCTGACCGTAAACGCAACGACCAATGAAGGAACGTTGAACGCGAGTTCGCATACCTTCCAAAACAACGGCAGTTTCGATTTCATCGCAACCGACGCGGCAGGGAATGTCACGACCAAAACCGTGACGATCACCAACATCGCCCCGAGGTTCGTCGTCGAATACTCGATTTCGTCCGGAGCCGGAACGTTAAGCGCAAAAATGAACGATGTTTCGATACCGACCGGTACCTATCTTACAAACGGTAGCACGGTGGTTTTCACCGCGGCGCCCAACACCGGGTATTTCCTGACGCAATGGACGGTCAACGGAGTCGCCGTTGCGAACAACGTGACCAACACCCTGTCGATTGCGAACATCACGGCATCGACGACGGTGACCGCACGGTTCACGATGTTCGGGGATGTGAACAATGACGGGAAACTGACGACGACGGATATCGTGATGCTACGGAGGCATTTAGCCGGCATTTCAACTCTGGATGCATTAATGCAAGTATCCGGAGATTTCAATCAAGATGGCAAGATTTCCAGTACGGACATCGTATTGTTGCGACGTAGAATCGCAGGAGTGATTTAACTATGAAAAAAATACTTTTAGTAGGTATTCTGCTTTTGCAAATGCTGGTTTTCGCTCCTAAAGTGAACGCCGCCAGTTTTTCAACATCGATTTCAGGTGCATCTTCGATTAATCAAGGCGCTAAGTTCACGGTAACCGTAAACGTTAGCACGACGACGAAGATTTACTCACTCTTAGCGAGTCTATCCTATGATAAGACGAAGCTGAAATACGTCGGCGCGAGTTGCTTGATCAGCGGTTGTAGCGCGGAAGTCGGAACACGGATCGTACTTGACTTTCCGACAAGCAGGAGTGGAAGTTACGCTGTCATCAATCTTACTTTCCAAGGACTTTCTGCGTTTACCGCAGGTCAAAGTTCGACGATTTCCATTTCCGGTGTATCTGCATCGACTGGAACGACTGACATTGATGGTTCCGGCAGTTCGCGAAAAATCACGGTAGCCGTCCCCAAATCCTCCAACAACAATCTTTCCTCGCTCAAGGTGGACGGTACGTCGGTGTCCGGTTTCAGTCAATCGGATACATCCTATGACCTTGGGTCGACCGACAACGCTTCGATCAGCATCAGCGCGACGCCTGCCGATTCGAAGGCAAGCGTGAGCGGCACGGGGACGAAGAATCTGGTCTACGGCTTGAACTCGTTCAACGTGGTTGTGACGGCCGAGAACGGATCGACCAAGACCTATGCGTTAAGCATCAACCGCAATGATCCGCGCTCTGCGAACAATTACCTGTCCGGAATCACACTGAGTTCGGGCGAGTTGACCTTCAATAAAGAAACCGGGGAGTACGTCGTCACCGTCGAGAACAACGTGACGTCGATCACGATCGATGCGACACTCGAGGATGCGAAGTCGACTTTGGTCGGCACCGGAACCTACGATCTATCCGTCTATGACAATCTTTTCGAACTGGTCGTGACGGCGGAGAACACGACGACCCGAACCTATAAACTGAATATCCTGCGTAAGGATGAACTGGGTTTTTCGAGGGAACTGTCGAAA
>JAHFCO010000018.1 GCA_023249475.1 Bacillota bacterium
AATTATAGCGGATGGATTTACGGCGATGAGTTCCAAAAGAACTGGACGGCAACCCTAAACAGAAATACAAAGAATCAATTCTATAATCCGATTCGTCAGAACTACGGGCATATCGAATCGCTCAAGACGTTCATCAAGAATACGAATGAAGACACTTTCCATTCCTATATCGTGTTTAGTGTTCGATGCAAGATTCAAAAACTAAAGAAAAAATCTTCAGACGATATTATCTGCTTAACGAAACAGGAATTTCTAGCTACAACTGTAAAAAAGCACCTTTCAACAAGAAAAGAAGTATTGATGGAACAAGAAATCTACGACATTGAAAGAATTATTGAGGCACAATGTCGACAATCGGCAGAATTTAAAAGAAACCATGTTGAGAACTTAAAGAGGAAGTTTGATAAATGATCTTTCATGATTTGATTTTCCATTGTAGAATTCATTCATTGAGTAGGAGTGAACCTTATGAAACATATTGAAGTAGTCGCTGCTTTAACAATTAGGGAAGACTCCGTCCTTGTTGCTCAACGACAAAAAGGTGAATTTGCCGGTATGTGGGAGTTCCCGGGTGGCAAAATCGAATCAGGCGAAACTCATGAACAAGCACTTCAACGTGAAATTCTTGAGGAACTTAGTTTGCCGATCTCTGTTGATCAATTCTTTATGACGATTAATTATCAGTATCCCAGCTTTCACTTAACCATGCATTGTTACATTTGCACTGCACTTCAACCTAAATTTGAGAATCTCGAACATAGTGAAGTTCGCTTTGTTCAATTTAGGGACTTACCTAATATGAATTGGATTCCGGCAGACGTTGAGGTTGTAGAGAAACTACTAAAGAAAAAGGGCTAATACCCTTTTTCATTTAGATAACAATCTTTGTTGTTAACTCATCAAATAATGCTTTTGGTAATTGATTTATTAGTTTCATCTGAACCGTGATTGGTTTATTACCTACAGCACTAACTGATTCCGCCTCACCTAGATAGATATATGGTTGTGAGATTCCATCAACTTTTTTGAACTTTCTGATAAATAAATGTAGATGTATGCCTCTCTCTACATTAAGTATAATATTCTTACCTCTTTCAGAGTCTTGACTTGTGCTATTTGGTGTTTGCCATTGAAAATGAGAGTCATCAATAAGCTTGTCTTTATAGAAAATAGCAGCTGGTGTATTATCCTCTTTATGCAAGTCAATGAACAGAAAATAATGGTTTCCATTCGTCAGCAAACCAGAACCACGGTAAGATGAATGTGATTTCTCATAGTTTGACAGCAATGCGATATCCACCATTTGATATGGATAATAGAGTTTAAAGAATGGTGTACCATAATCAATAGAACCAAATTCTCGATAATACCTTAGCAATCCGTACTGGATCACATCGTTCAGAATTGCTTTTTTAGCTACATCATTCAGAAGAATCGTTAAAGCGTTTGAAGCTCCAATTGTGGTATCGTTTTTCTCTATCATCTTTATAGTCCTCGATCGTTGAGCATCATCTTTATACTCAAGATCAAGATTGCTGATGGCGTGTGCGCACATTTCAACATTAACTACTTCGATTACGCTACTTAATCTAGAATAGAATTCATTCATTTCTATCTGCCCTTCGAAAATTGATTTCAACAGCACAAATTCATGTGGTCTTTTTAACGGAAGAAAGTCAGATATTTGACGTAAAATCTTAACGAAATCTAGATTCTGCAAATGGGTTTTGTATGAATCATCATTGCCAATCATTCCACAAACAAACTCATAGTATGATCCCTTTTTGTTTATAAATCTTAATGGGTCAGGCGCTCCATCATATGCTTCATAATCAGAAAGATAGATGGGATCTCTCCCAATTTGAATCTTGAATGAGTTATACTCGTTTTTAAGATGCTCCATCGCATTAAAGTTTTCTGCCTCGAGTTGCCTTAATATTCGATCCTTTGCAATTGCATCCATTTGGATAAATGTCGGGCCAGGAATATCATTGAAATCGTTTTTAACAGCAATCATAAGTCCATCTTTGTCATAGTATCTACTTCCATTAAGAGCGATCGCAACTAGAAACGCTCGACTATAATTACCAATGAAATCAAGTACTGTTAAATATTCCTTGTTTTTGTGCTTTCTCATCCCACGGCCAAGTTGTTGTATAAAAACGATTGCCGAATTCGTCGGGCGCAACATAAGAACGTTATTTACTGATGGAATATCTATACCTTCATTGAATACATCCACAGTGAAGATAACTTCTAAAGGATTATTATCATCCTCAAGATCTCTTATCGCGTATTCTCTTTCAAGAATGGGATTTTCACCTGTTATACTTATACTTTGAATGTTTCGAAGATTAAACTGCTCTTCCATGAATCTCGCATGTCGAACATTTTGACAAAAACCAAGTGTCTTACGCTTTTTTCCATCATGACCATAGTATTTCATTTTCTCTATAATATAGTCCACTCTCTCGTTTATACATAGACGATTAACAAGATCATTCTCATCCTTTGGATCTAAATCACTTAAATCCACTTCATCAATTTCCGTAATACCAAAATAGTGAAAAGGTACAACCAGATCAGACTCCATTGCTTCGCGTAAACGAATTTCAAGTGCAATATTATTGTCGAAAACATCAAACAAATTTACCCCATCCATTCTCTCTGGAGTGGCAGTCATTCCCAACAGAAACTTTGGTTTGAAATATTCCATGACATTCTCGTATGTAGGTGCACAAACATGGTGTGCTTCATCTACAATGATATAGTCAAAATCTTCCCTGCCAAACTCTTGATAGTGGTTATTTAGTGTTTGAATCGTAGCAAAAACATATTTTGCATTTCTCTCATCTCTATTACCTGTTAGAAACCCTGTATTTATCTTGGCTCCTAGAACTCTCTTGAAGGATTCTTCGGCTTTTATCAAGATATTCTCTCTGTGCACAATAAACAAAACTCTATTGGGTTGATATTGTTTGACATCGAATGCCGACATATAGGTTTTCCCAGTCGCGGTCGCAGCAATTACGAGTGCCTTGGTTTCCCCACGTTCCCTTAGCCAGTTAAGGTTATACATTGCTTTATTCTGCATTGTATTCGCGATTACCGTATGATCTTGATAGAAAATCTCTGTCTCTTTCTCATTAGCTTCTCTTAACATCTCTATAAACTTTTCATACTCTTCAAGGAACCGATCATCAATTACTTGTGTCTTACCCCAAAGTTCCTCAAATTCATGGATTACTTTCACTGTGAATGGATGATTTCTTTTGGTGACTATCTTTACATTCCACTCAATATTCGTCTTTAGTGCACTTTGTGTTATATTTGTCGATCCGATAATGATTTTGTAATGCTTCTCATATTCGAAGATGTATGCCTTTGAGTGAAATCCCTTATCTTGCTTCGCAATAAAAATCTTGGTTTCAATTGTGTTGAATTCCTTAAGCTTTCTCAGAGATTTTGTATCCGTAAAGTTAAGATAGTCTGAAGTAATTATTCTCCCGGTAGCATTTCTAAGTTCACATTGAGATAATGCACGGAGTAGAAGTTGAAGTCCGCTGTAACTTATGAATGCAACATTGAATAAAAAGGATTTACATCCTGATAATGAACTCGTCAGCTCGTCATACATAGTATTTGAGCTATCGTTTGTTATTAACTCATGCTTAAGTCTGTATAGTAATAGATTTTCCATTCATACTCCCCCCAATATGCTTAGTGTAGAACAATAAAAACCATGAAGCAAGATCTCCATGGTAATTGACTAAAAAATTTATGGGAGTGATTATGAACTCAAGCGATTTCTGCAGCTAGTGCTTTCTTTATATAACTATAAGCAATGAATCCAAGAATAATCATAGGGATTAGGAATGGTGCGAATGGGAAAAATAGTCCTGCTGCAACACAGTAGAGAATCGCTGATGCCAAAGCAAATCCAGATCTTCTCAAGAAGTACCCGAGCCATCCGAAGAGTACTGCCAAGAATACAATGAAGATATGCGGGATTAAAAAAAGTGAAACAACTGCAGCTCCAAATCGTGCAGACCCTTCAAAATCTAAAGTCTTTAGCATATTCTGAAATACTAGAATTATAAGAATATACAATGATCCTAAAATACTGTTGATAAGTAGAGTTCTAGATTTTCTCATATTTTCCCCTCAGTGTCTCTATGTTAACAAATCCTTCCAATGTAAAACAAGAGGATATTCGCAAATGGCAATTTTATGAAATAAAAAGCGATTTCTCGCCTTTTATTCTAGCTTTTCTGTGATTTATGTAAGAAGTTGTTTATGTTCCCCGGTATCTGATACGTACTCTTCTTCTCTTTGTTCATGGATCCGTTGATCGCCTTCAGGATCCCTTCCTTCAGTAAGCCATAGGGAGGTTCATTGTAGAAGTTGCCTTCATACTCGAATACCCGACAGAGTGTTTCCGTACCGCAGATCTCTCCGCAGGATTCGCAGATGTTTTCTTTCACTTCGCCCAGGATGTCGATGCCGTTGACACGGATGGTCGGAGAGCTGACGAAATGATATTGGAACGCGACTTCGACGGAGTCGATTTTCGTTTTCTTGAGTGAGATCGAATAGTTCTTCTCTTTGAGTTCAGGGGTGATGTCCGCGATGACGGTTTCAAGGACGTGTTCGGTCCCCATGCATCTCTCGCAAGTGTTCAGGTCGAGATAAAGGAAATCAATAACGATCGTTTTCATAGTGCACCTTAGGCGTTTTGAGAGCCATGATCCGTTGTGGGATCGTAATCGCGAATCGGCAGAGGGTGGACCCGGAGAGAGGGGTCTCAAGGACTTCGACTTCGAGTTCTTCTTCGAAGAGCACTTCATAAAGGAACTTGCCGAAGCCTGCGCTGCAGTAGCACCAATCCTTATCCACTTTGGGATGTTGGGTGAGAAGCGAGGTTCGCACGAAAGGACAGTGGCAGGCGTAGAAACGTTTGGTATCCAGGTCGGTGGCGTTGAGGAAGTTGACGGTATCGAAGGGGATCTTGGCGGTGTAGAGTTTGTTTCCGACCCGTGTCGCCGATAGTATTTCAGGATTGGTTTTCACGTAGTCCACCACTTCCTGGGTGATGATTTGTTCAAACCAGACGAGGCCGGTGTCCGCGTGTTTCTGCAGGGTTGCGATGCCACGTTGATTCAATCCGACGAGATATTCATCCAGGGAATCGGTTTGGTCGAAGATTTCCTTTTCTTTTGAGAAGGCTTCTCTTGGTATCTCATGGTTGTTTCCGGCCAACGCTTTGCGCAATCGGGTACGATCCATCGTCGTACTCAGTTGGTTCATGAAACGTGCCGTGGCTTGAGGCATCTCCGAAATATCGCTGCCCAAGGGCGGGAAGTCAACATCGATTTTGGTTTGAGGGTCGAGCCGTTGGACGATCTGGTCGATGACGCCCGGGGAGTTCACCAGCGAGGTGAAAAAGATGTACAGGTCATATTGGCGGGTCGCGGCGAAATAGCGCATCAGATGGATAAGACGGTCCATGGTGTTGCGTTCTTCTTGGATGAGTTTCGCGATGAAGGTACGAAGAAGAGGGACGGTTAGATTCTCAAGTTCGACGTTGTGTCCATGGATGAAGTCTTCCAGTTCCTTCACATCGTGTAGGATCGCCGTTATTTCTTCGTCGCTTCTGCCTCTGGACTTGAAATGCTCGATCAAGGCGTGCGTTTCCATTGCCTACTCCTTATGGATGGTGTCTTCGTTAAAGTCCAAGGAATCCATGGCGTTGAAGCGCTGGAAGCGGACCAAGGCCGTGGTCAGGTCTTTACGAAGTTTCTTGGTATCCTTGACTCCATTTTCCAACCAAACATTCTTGACCACAAGTGTTTTCTTCTTTTTATCGTTGAGGACTTCGATCCGTCCGATGATGGCCTGGTCATGGAGGATGGGGAGGACGTAGTAGCCATAGACCCGTTTAACTTCCGGAGTGTAGATTTCCCAGGTGTATTTGAAGTCGAAGAGGAAGGCGATCAACTTGCGATCCCATAACATGTTGTCTAAAGGCGCGAGAAATTCAGTACGGGGACTGAATTTCTCCTCGGTGAGGGCGAGTTCAAGAATCTCATGGTCCATGGTGAGATAGTAAAACAATTCCTTGCGCCCTTCGATGTGGAAGGTGCGCAAGAATCCTTCGTGGGCGAGTTGATGGAAGGCTTGGGTGCGTGTCGCGGAAGTAAGATGCATGTAGATGAACGCATCGGAGGAAGCGTTCCACAGGAACCCGACGGATGAGATGCGGCGCAGGATGCGCCACTTCGTGAAGGTGAGATCCGAATCGAAGGGATCGGGGGCTACGATCAACTCTTGGGGGAAATGACGTTCGATCAAGTCGTAGTATTTCATCGTGTTCTTGCGATGATGGATGACCAGGTCGCCATCGAAGTACATTGATTCCAGGACGGCTCTACCTAAGTTCGTATCCGACCAGTACCAATCCACTTTCTGCGTCTTGTCCAAATCGCGTGAACAGACCGGACCGTTGGATCGGATGACGTTCAGGATGTCTTCTTTGTGTTCATGTACGATTTCACGGCTTCTGCCATATTCTTGATGACGGGCGCGGATGCGGGTAAACGCCGGCCAATCTTCAAGCGGAAAAATCGACATCACTTTATCGAAGTGGTCGACCAATTTACGATCATGATAAAGTAGCTCGTCCAGGTCGGATTTCTTGAATCCTTCCACACGGGATTGAAGGACGAGTTCGGCGTTTTTCCCGCAGACATCGATGGGGTCGTATTGGATGCATCCCGCCTGCCGGATATACGCCAACGCCCCTTCTTTATTCGTAAACCTCTTCTTTCCAAGCAAGCCTTGTTTCAACAGGATGAAGCGTCTTGCCTGTTCTTTGGTGATCTGAAGTGGATCCATGGAACTCAACTTTCTTTGGTTTCAAGATACGGGAAGAATTTCGTATCCTCCATGGACATATGATACACGAAAATCTCCCGTACGATATAGTCGACCACGGAAAAATAATCCGCCAATCCGCTATCCAACTTGGTTTTCATCAACGCCAGGTCATGTTTGATGCGTTGGTGCTCCGTTTCGTGGAACTCATGGTAGGGGTAGGAGATTTCCTTGAAGCGTCTTTCTTCATACTGCGTATGGTCGCGATAGAACGCGATGAACGCCTCGATCCTCGCAATCCGTTGCGGATCTTCCTGCAGCGGGATCAGGGTTTGCAGAAGTTCGTTGATCCGATGGAGCAGTTCTTTGTGTTGATGGTTGAGTTCCTTGTCCGGGGAATCCAAGAGCTTGATCCAAGGGATCTTCCCCTGGTGCCAGGAATCGCTGACGAACCCTTCCCAATCGACGATCCGGTTCCGCCCGTCGTGTTTGGCTTTGGAAAGGCAGAAGTCCGTTCGATGGAACCACTTCTCAAAGGTCTCCCCGGGTCGGGATTGCGCGATCCCGAAACTGGCCGTGATGTGACCGACGATCGGAAATTTGGTTTTCTCCACGAGTTTCCTTAGTCTCTCGGCGATCTGCGACGCCGTGGCGCTATCGGTGTTGCGGGCGAAAATCAAGAATTCCTCCCCGCCCCACCTGAACACGATGTCGACCTTCCGCATCGATTCTTTCAACACGAAACCGAACTCGCGCAACACTTCATCGCCGGCCTGATGCCCGAAGCGATCGTTGACGTTCTTGAACAAGTCGAGGTCCGCCATGATCAACGAATGGCCTTGCGGGTGCATCGGGTCATCCATCTTTAAATCCTCGATGATCTTCTCCAGACTCGCCCGGTTGGGCAAACCCGTCAGCGTATCGGTGCCGTAGAGCGTTTCCAATTCGGACTCCCGCTCCTTTTGCGCCTGGATGTCGGTGAAACTCTCCAGAACATACGGTCTTCCTTCGATTTCGATCCGCGTGACACGCTTAAGGATCGGGATGTTCTTCCCGTTCTTCCCGAGGATCATCCGTTCGTCCAAATCGATCGAGCGGGCATGATCCAAGAAAGGACAATGGTCCGCTTCGGCCGGGCAGATGAAATCATGACAGCGCGCGCCAAGGATTTCCCCCTCTTCCCACTGCGTCATTGTCAGTGCGACGCGGTTGGCATAGGAAATCCGACGCGTCGAGGCGTCGATCAACACCACCCCGCACACCAGATGGTCGAAAACATCCTTCCAGGGTTTGAACGGATCATTGATCGTTTGATTGATGAGTTGAGGATACAGCGATTCTTCCAAGACACCGCCCCCTGCCTTGATCTTTGGTAAAATTGAGTTATCTTCATCATACTGCTTTATTTTTTCTTGTCAAACCTACTTTACGTTGGATTTTTGTCAATTTTACGGACAAGAAAACCACCGCGGTACGGTGGTTGAAGAATGCAAGATTTAGAAGTAGTTCCAGGGGCTGACAAGCGTCCCGTTTTTGGTTACGGTGAAATGCAGGTGGTTGCCCGTGGCGGATCCGGTCGATCCGACTTTCCCGATCAACTGCCGGCTCGACACGACATCCCCGACCTTCACCAAGCGCGAGGAGAGATGGAGGTAGGAGGTTTGAATCCCGTTCCCGTGGTCGATCGTGACATAGTTCCCACGGACGGAATTGCTGGTGGAGACGACGACCTTCCCGCCCGCATAGGCATAGACCGGGGTTCCGTAAGGCGCCGAAATGTCGATCCCGGTATGGAAGGTCCTCAGTCCGGTGAAGGGGTCGTTGCGATACCCGTAGTCGCTGGAGAGCCTTCCGGTCACGATGCCGTAGTTGCGTACCGTGCGGCTGGCGGATGTGGCCGTCTTCTGCACGACGGCGACTTTCGTCCCGACCTTGACCACCGCGTTCACGGGGGCGGCCACTTGTTCTTCTTTGACGATCTCCTTCGATTCCACATACCCGTTGACCAGTTGAAGTCCGAACGTGATTTTCTTGCTTCCAGGTACGCCTTTTCGTGCGACGACTTGCTTCCCTTTCATCAAGGTCGGATCCTTGACGTATTCCGTCTTGTATTGGATCGGCTCGACGATGGTGCTTTGCACGGTCGCGACGACGTCGATCACGGGGTCTTTCGTTTGAAAGACGATCTGTTGCCCGGCATGGATGTTTTCCGCATCCACCCCAGGATTCAGTTCAAGGATCGTCGCGACGGGGATCTTGTTTTTCTGAGCGATCGCCCAGAGACTGTCGCCGCTTTTCACCGTATATGCGACTTCGGCGATTTCGTCCGATTGGATCTTCTCCCGGATCGCTTCGATCGTCGTGAAGTCGTCGCCTTCGAATTCGATTTCGACGATTTCGATCAACTGCGTGGTCGCGGTGCTCTCGATCGTCACTTCGCCTTCCACATCCGTCAACGTGCTTTTCTTGTAGTCTTCGATGACTTGCTGGAGCTCGCCTTTATCTTCCGCGACCCCCCAGCTCGTCCCGTCGATCATCAAGCGGAAGCCCACGTTCATTTTACTCTCCGCCTGTGCGCTTGCCGGCGACTGCGACGTGATCAGCAGAAACGCCCCGACGATGCATGCGGATAATATCCCAAAAACTTTTAGTTTATTCTTCATGTTTACCTCGCTTGGTCTGTGGATTCTTGCCAAGAATCCCCATTCCTTCTTTTTAACATCAACGGGGGGATTGTACCATCCCCTCCCCAATCTGACAACCCCATTTAGATGAAAGTTGTCAGATAAGGGGTGATATCAAGAAATTTTCATCTTCAAGCCACGTTATCCCGGGGTCCAAGCCGTAAAAAAAGAAGAATGTCCAGGACATTCTTCTCAGGATTCGATTCGCGCCGCCCCCACGACGGCGCACCCACCCGTGTGCACAAGACTACAGTAAAGGACAACGGGGTGCTTGTAAAGGGGACGGTGCGAATTCGAATCGATTTGTCCGTAAATTCGGACAAATCTTACCAAACCGGGATCTGGGACCCGTTATAGTCATCCAGGATGATCTGTTTGACTTCGTCGGTCTGGAAAAGTTCGACGATGCGAAGCAGGACTTCATCGTCCTTGTCTTCCGTACGCGCGACGATCACGTTGATGTAGGGGTTGTCGGAGGTCAGGTTGACTTGTTCCAGGACGAAGGCGTCTTCGGTCGGGATGAACCCGGCGTCTTCCGCCACGCCCGAATTGATCGCCGCGAAGGCGACGTCGGGTAGCAGTTGGGGGATGTTGGTGGCGGCGACTTCCTTGATGTCGAGGTTCTTGGGATTGGACGTGATGTCCTTCAGTCCCGGGATCAATCCGGCCGCATCGTCCACTTCGATCAAGCCTTGCGCTTCAAGCAAGAGGATCGCGCGTCCTCCGTTGGTGACATCGTCCGGGATGACGACGATGTCGCCGTCCTTGACTTCGGCGATCGTCGAGATTTTGTCCGAATACAAACCCATCGGCGCGATGATCGTCTTGCCGATCGGGGTGAGGTCGTAGTTCTGGGCCGCGATTTCCTTATTCAGGTAGATCACGTGTTGGAACGCATTCAAATCGAGTTCGCCGGCATTCAATGCGGCGTTGGGTTGGGGGTAGTCCGTGAAGGCGACGATTTCGATCGTGATGTTCTCTTTGGCGGCTTGTTCCTTGACGTAGGTCCAGGCTCTGGATTCGCCGATGATCCCGACTTTGACGACGACGGCTTCTTTCTTGGCGGAACATGCTCCAAGCGTTAAGACAAGGGCCAGGAGGACGAGGACGGTTTTGATGTGTTTCATGGTTGTTCTCTCTTTCTTTCTATAGAATCAATGGGTGGTCTTTTTGACCACGTAGTTCCCGATCCCTTGGACGAGGCTGACAAGGATCAGGATGACGAGGACCGAGACATAGGTGATGTCGCTCATGAATCGGTTGTGTCCGTAGCGGATGACGAAGGCACCCAATCCTCCCCCGCCCACCGCCCCACCCATGGCCGTCAGACCGATGAGACTGATCAGGGTGATGGTCGTGCCGCGGGCAAGCGACGGGATGCTTTCACGCAAGAGGACGCGGGTGATGATTTCGAAGGGGGTGGCTCCCATCGATTGGGCCGCTTCGATCAGACCGTGGTCGACATTGGACAGCGCCATGTCGACTTGACGGACGAAGAAGGGGGTGGCGCCGAAGACCAAGGGAACGATCGCGCCTTTGACCCCCAATCCCGTGCCCATGATGATCCGTGTGAGCGGGATCAGTGCGGTCAACAGGATGATGAAGGGGATGGAGCGGAAGAAGTTCACGATGCGGTCCAGGACTTCGTGTACGATCGGATGGGGCAGGATGCCTTTGGGTCGGGTGACCACCAGGACGACCCCGAAGGTCAGACCGAACACGAAGGAGAAGAAACCGGAAACCCCAAGCATGATGAGGGTTTCTTGGATACTGATCAAGAACTCGTCGAAGTATTCGATCAGGTTCGGGATGTATTTCAGTACGCCATCAACCATGGGATATCACCTCCACTTTCACACTGTTTCTGAGCGCTTCGATCGCGGAACGTCTTCCTTCGACCGAGCCGCTCAATATCACGACCAGGGTTCCCAGCGGGACATCCTGGATGATATCGATGTTGGCATAGACGATGTTGGTGTCGACCTGATATCGTCGCGAGATGTGCGAGATCAGGGGATCGGCGGTTTGGGAACCCACGAAGTCGATCCGCAGGATGTCGTCCTCGGGGGAAATCTTGAAGGTCCCTTGCGGGTTTCGTAACAGTTCGATGAAGCGCTCCGCTTGGTGCGTGCTCTTCACGAACGATTTGGTCGTGGGGTGTTTGGGTTCGGAGAAGACCTCGACCACCTTGCCGGTCTCCACCAAATTCCCACCGTCCATGACGGCGACATGCGTGCAGATCGCTTTGATGACGGCCATTTCATGGGTGATCAGGATGATCGTGATGCCGAGCTTGCGGTTGAGATCGTTCAATAGGGACAGGATTTGTTGGGTGGTCTGCGGATCCAGCGCGCTGGTCGCCTCGTCGCAAAGCAGGACGTCGGGGTCGTTCGCCAAAGCCCGGGCGATCGCCACCCGCTGTTTCTGCCCTCCGCTGAGTTGGGAGGGATAGGCGTTGATTTTCTCCTCGATCCCGACCAAGGTCAATAATTCGACGACTTTCTTGCGGACGTCTTCCGTCTTCATCCCTTTGAGCGGAAACGCGACGTTCTCATAGACCGTCCGCGAGGTAAAGAGGTTGAATTGCTGGAAGATCATCCCGATCTTCTTTCTCACCTTCAAAAGTTCGTCGGGTTTCAATCGCATAAAGTCGACATCGTGATGTACGACTTCCCCGTTGGATGGACGTTCGAGGAGGTTGATGCATCGCACCAAGGTGCTCTTGCCGGCTCCGCTCTCGCCGATCACCCCGAAGATCGATCCTTCCGGGATCGTCAAGGTAAGGTTGTTGACGGCGTGGATCGATTTGTTTTCCAGGTTGAATGTTTTCGTGATGTTGCGTAGTTCGATCATGGTCTCTCCTTTACGTTGTCTGCTTGGCGACTTCTTGCGCGTGTTGGGTTTTGATCTCTTGAAGCAATCGCGGATCCAAGAGGAGATCCAGGGCGCTCAGGGCAAGGAGTTTCGCACCCAAGGCGATGGAATCCAAACCAAGTTGGCCAATGGATGCCTCTTTGAACGCTTGGCTATGGGCCGCGATCGGCGTCTCGCTGATTCGGATGTGGGGATGGATGGTCGGCACAACCTGGCTGACGTTTCCCACATCAGTCGAGCCGATCCCTTGATGGTTGGTGAACTTCTGTCCGAAGGATTCAAGATGTTTTCGATAGACTTCATCGAACAACGGGGTCGGGACGACGTTGTCGACGCTGTTCTGGAAGAGACCGAATTCGTAGGTGCAGCCGGTTTGAAGGGCTGCCCCTTGCACGATGTTTTCCACTTTCTTGTAGACCGTGTCCAGTGTCGCACGGGTCGCCGCACGGAGATAGAAACGCGCTTTGGCAAGGTCGGGGACGATGTTGGCGGCGGTCCCCCCATGGGTGATGACCCCGTGGATGCGTACATCGGAAGGAAGATGCTGACGCAGGGCGTTGATGCCGTTGTAGACTTGGATCAAGGCGTCCAGGGCGTTGACCCCTTGTTCCGGGGCACTGGCCGCATGCGACGATTTCCCGTGGAAGACGATATCCACCGGATCGTTGGCCAAGGAAGCGACGGTGGGACTATGCCGATCGCCGGGATGGACGCATAGAGCCGCATCCACATCCTTGAAGAACCCTTCGCGGACGAAACTGCCTTTCGCGCTGCCGTTCTCCCCGCCTTCTTCACCGGGCGTGCCGTAGACCCGCACTTCCCCGCC
Source organism: Bacillota bacterium (assembly GCA_023249475.1). Taxonomy (GTDB): domain Bacteria; phylum Bacillota_I; class Bacilli_A; order Erysipelotrichales; family Erysipelotrichaceae; genus GWE2-51-13. Next base: position 13,258 of record JAHFCO010000018.1, read on the forward strand.
GACTTCGTCGATGACTTGTTTCAACGCCGCCCCCGCAAGCGAAGAGGTCGCCCCGAAGAGGTTGTGTCCGCATCCGTGTCCCAAGCCTTCCAAGGCGTCGTATTCCGCCAGGAAGACGATCACCGGTCCTTCTTTCGTCGTGTACCGCGCATCGAAGCCGGTCGGATGCCCCGCCACATCGATCGTGGTGATGAACCCTTCCTCGATCAACTGATTCGATAAACGCCCGCATGCATAATACTCGTGATTGCTGGTCTCGGGACGGGCGTGGATATCTTTCGCGATGTCCTGATAGACCGCGAGCTGTCGGTCGACATAGTCGACGATTCTTTTCTGAAGTTCCGTTTTCATGTTCCCTCCGGTAAAATATAAAAGCCCTCATCCTAAGGACGAGGGCTTACCCGTGTTACCACCTTTGTTTGTTGTTTCCTCAAAGAAACAACCTCATCAAGTACGACCGGAATCCGGTTTATACTCTATCGCGTTAACGGGCGCTTCCGTCATAGCCTAAGGTTTCCCCTCGGTATGCAACTCCAAGACCATGTTCATTCGATCGGATCTACCCCTTCCAGCACTTCAGGGCTCTCTATGAAATCCTCAGGAACTACTTTTCTCTTCACAGTTTTTCTGAGTTTCATTTTATTCAGTTTCATGGGCAATGTCAACTGAAAGCGTTGAAAATTTTTTCAATATTTTCGCGAGTCGATTCCTTCGACCGGTACTTCCAGTTTATCCGCAAGCTTCTTCGTACAGTAGATGATCATGTTACTGTTCCCCTTTGACCCGTACGTCTTTCATATCCTTGCTTGTGATCATCAAGCGTCCGGTCACCAAAAGCATGATCGGATTGACCACGTACATGAAAACGATCAGGGGCAGTTTATAGGGGAAGGAATTCGGGATGAAGATGATCATCGGAAGGGGGGCATAGATCAGGGTCATGAAGATGTTGGTCTTGAGTTGACGCACCTTGTGTTTGAGGTCGCCGGTCGCCACATAAGTGATGCCGGTTCGTTTGTCGGTGACTTCCGCGAATCCATATCTGAAAAGATTGAAAACCGCTTTTGGGATCATGGTTTCTCCTTTTTGGATTACTTCTCCACAATGTCTTTCAGATCGTCAAGAACGATGATGCGTTTCCCCAACCAGAAGAATAGCGCGGTCATGGCGAAGAAGTAGCCGATCACGACCACGAATTTCAAGGCGGGGTTGTTTAGGGTCGTATTGATCAAGAGGACGGAATTCACCCCGACCATGATCAATCCATAATAATTCAAACGCGAGATCTTCTTCGCAAGCGTCCCGGTGGCGTAGTACACCTTCCCGGTTTTCTTGTCTTTGACCGATTTGAATCCAAGTCTGAATTGCTTCAACAGGAATTGTTTATCCATTGACTTGTCCTTTCAAGGCGTCGAGCACTTCGGCATACTCCGGGATCGAGAGACTTCCGCCACGCCGCGTGACTGAAATCGATGAGGTCATGGAAGCCAGGGTGAGGATGTCCTTCAAGCGTAGTCCATGGGCCATTCCCCAGACAAAGGCCCCGTGGAAGATGTCGCCGGCGCCGTTGGTATCGACGGCGAGCGCGGGGAACGAAGGAAGATGATGCACCTGTCCGTTTTCTTCATAAAGGCACCCTCTTTCCCCCAAGGTGACGACGGGGTGGGGGTTGAGTTCATGGAGCTTGCTGAAGAGATCGTACCACGTTTGCGGGTCGTGCAGGTCGATCGTGATTCCGCTGTACCCTTTCGCGAAGGTTTCGGAGGAGACCAGCCACGTCACCCGTTTCGCCATTTCGACCGTGGGGGATCTGAATCCGCCCGCATCCAGGATCGAAACCGTTTCGGGATGTTGGTCGAGAAAGCGGTGGGCGATCTCAGGTTCATGGGCGTCCGTCAGCATGAACCCGACCTTTTCTTTGACTTCAAGGTCGCTAGGGAGGATATTCCCCGGGCAATTGAAGATGGTTCGATTCCCGTTTTGCTTGTTGGTGAGGATGACGCTGATCGGGGTCGAGAACCCGTCACAGGGGATATCCCGGTGCTTTACGTTGGAAGCTTTCAATTGGTCGGCGATGTTTTGGCCGTACATATCCTTGCCAAGGCGGGAGATCAACGTGATGTCTTCCCCCCATTTGCCAAGCAAAATCGCCGCGGTCGTGGCCGGTCCCCCGGCGGATTCGAGTTTATCGAAGACCCGGAACTTCTCGTTCTCCTTGATTTCCTTGTCGAGAGGCAGACTGATGTCCAATGTCGATTGTCCGATACAGAGGTTTTTCATGATGATTTCCCTTTCAATCCGTGGAATAGACCGCTGATAATGTATTTTATTAGAAAGATTTTGATGATTACTAAATTAAATAATCGGGGGTTTTCGAGGGGTTCCCCTACGGTATTATATAACGTAAACGGGTCGGCAAGTAAAGGGATTCATGGAAAGAAAAAAGTCCGGAGGGTTCCGGACGATTCGATTTACTTTTCGATGCCGACGCGCAGGAGAATCGCATCGACATAGCGTAGATGGTAAGTAAGCGAGAACGCTTCATCCAGCTCTTCGGAAGATAAGGAACTCAGGATGGTTTTGTTTTCAAGGAGAAGTTCGCGGAAACCCGTGCGCTTCGTCCAGGCTTCCATGGCGATCGGTTGGACAAGGTCATAGGCGACTTCGCGGGTCATGCCTTTGCGTTCGATCAAGAGGGTCATGACGCGTTGGGCGAAGATGACGCCGTGGGTCGCATCGATGTTCTCCAACATGCGGTCTTCGAAGACGGTCAAGTTGGAAAGGATGCGGTTCATGCGGTCCAGCATGTAATCCAAGAGGATGGTCGCATCGGGGAGGATGATGCGTTCGGCGCTGGAATGGGAGATGTCGCGCTCATGCCAGAGCGGGATGTCTTCATAGGCGCTCACCATGTATCCCCGCAGGACACGTGCGCAGCCTGCAATGTTTTCCGAGGAAATGGGGTTGAGTTTATGGGGCATGGCGGACGAACCCTTTTGACCCTGCTTGAAGCCTTCTTCCACTTCACGCACTTCGGTGCGTTGAAGGTGGCGGAGTTCGACGCCGATCTTTTCCAGGGTCGAACCGATCAAGGCCAAAACACTCAGATAATGGGCATGGCGGTCGCGTTGCAAGGTTTGGGTCGAGATGTTGGAGGAATGGATGCCGAGTTCCTTGCAGACGAAATCCTGCAGGTCGGGGGAGGTGTTGGCGAAGGTGCCGACCGCTCCGGAGATCTTTCCGGTTTCCACATCGTTCGCCGCGGATTCGAAACGCTTGAGTTGACGGTTGAGTTCGTCATACCACAGAGCGAATTTCAAACCGAAGCAGGAGATGTCCGCATGGACGCCGTGGGTCCGGCCGATGCAGGGGGTGTGTTTGTATTGGATCGCGCGTTTCTTCAATGTCTCCATCAGCGACTTGATGTCCTGACGCAGAATCGCATTCACTTTCTTAAAGACCACCGCGTAGGCTGTATCGACCACGTCGGTCGACGTCATCCCGTAGTGGATCCAGCGGCTTTCATCGCCCAAGGTTTCACTGACGGCGCGGGTGAACGCGACGACGTCGTGCCGGGTCTGTTCTTCGATTTCCAGAATCCGGTCGATCTTAAAGGAAGCGTCGCGATGAAGTTTATCCCATTCGACGTCGCTGACCAATCCCTTCGTGTGATAATAATCCACGACCGCCAGCTCGACGGCCAACCAGGATTGGAAACGTTCTTCATCGTTCCATAGTTTTGCCATCTGGGGTCTTGAATATCGTTGTATCATTGAGGATCTCCTTGCGTCTTTCCGATGTCCGTCCGATAGAAACACTGGGGGGCATGGATCGAGGTAATTTCTTTATATACGCTTTCGCGCGCTTTTTCAAGGGTTACCCCGTAATTCATCACAAAGAGGACCCGTCCGCCCGTATTTCGGTAGACGGTGTCGTAACTTGTGCCCATGTGGAAGAGATTGGCATCGACCTTATCCAAGCCTTCGATCGGTAAACCCTTCTCATAGGCATGGGGATATCCTTTCGAAGCGAGGACGACGCCCAGGGCGAAACGAGGGTCGAATTCAAGGGTGACGTGCTTGTGGTCAAGGACATCCAAGACGACTTGGTCCAGCGGTGTAAGCAAACGGGGGAGCAGGACCTCGGTCTCGGGGTCGCCGAACCGGACGTTGAACTCGATGGTCTTGATCCCGTCGGATGTCGCCATCAACCCGCCGTACAAAATCCCGGTGAACGGGTTCCCTTCCTTCACCATGGCGTTGGCGATGGGGCGCATGACCTTGTCCATCGCTTCTTCCACCATTTCCCGGGAAATGGAAGGGACCGGGGAATACGCCCCCATCCCTCCGGTGTTGGGTCCTTCATCGTTGTCATAGGCGCGTTTATGATCCTTGGCGATGTCCAAGGGGAAGACATTCTCCCCGTCCACGAATGCCATGAGACTGAATTCCTCGCCGATGAGGCACTCTTCGATGACCAGGGGGCAACGCAGGTCATGATCGGGGTAGATGTCGTGGACGGCTTGTCTGGCCGTCTCATCGTCCATGGCGACCGTGACGCCCTTGCCCGCCATCAAGCCGTCGGCTTTGATGACGATCGGGGCGGGATGATGGGTAAGATACGCCAACGCTTCATCGAGCGAATGGACGGTACAGTGTTTCGCGGTCGGGATATCGTATTTGTTCATGATGGTTTTCGCATAGGATTTACTGGATTCAAGCCGGGCGGCGGCTTGGGTCGGTCCGAAGATCCGGATGCCTTCTTTCGATAGGACATCCACGATCCCTTGGGATAGAGGGGCTTCCGGTCCGACGAAAACCAAATCGATTCGATTCGACTTGATGAATGCGATGAGGGATTGAAAATCCATCGCATCGATGACGACGATTTCGGCCACGTCTTTCATTCCGTGGCTGCCGGGTGCGACATAGACTTTTTCGACGGTCGGGCTCTTGGCGAAACAGGCGGCCAAGGCATGTTCCCTTCCACCCGAACCGATCACAAGGACTCTGTTTCCCATTAGTGTTTAAAGTGCCTTTCGCCGGTGAAAATCATCGCGATGCCATGTTGGTCGCAGACATCGATCGATTCTTGGTCTTTGATCGACCCGCCCGGTTGGATGATGCATGCGATGCCGTACTTCACGGCCAGCTCGACGGTGTCCGACATCGGAAAGAAAGCATCGCTGGCCAGGATGGCGCCTTGCGCTTTCGAACCGGCTTGTTTCAAGGCGATTTCGGCGGCTCCGACACGGTTCATCTGTCCGGCACCGACGCCGAGGGTTTGTCCGTCTTTCACGATGACGATCGCATTCGATTTCACGTGCTTGCATACCTTCTCCCCGAACAAGGCATCGATGAACTGGGGATTGGTCGGTTTAGTTTTCGTCACGACGGTGCAGTGCGAAGGATGGGCGCTGACACGGTCGGTATCCTGCACCAACAAGCCTCCGGCGACACGCACGGACGTCTTGAGATAACGCTTGGCGGTTTTCTCGGGCAAGGTCAAGAGACGGATGTTTTTCTTCTTGGTCAGGATTTCCAAAGCTTCGGTGGTGAAGGAGGGGGCAAGGATGATTTCAAGGAAGATCTCTGATAATTCGACTGCGATTTTCGCGTCGACTTCCTGGTTGAACGCCACGATCCCGCCGAAGATACTGACGGGGTCCGCTTCGAAGGCTTTACGCCAGGCGGAATACAGGTCGGTGCTTACACCGACCCCGCAGGGGTTCATATGCTTCAGGGCGACGACGGAAGCGTCGCCGAATTCTTTGAGGATCTGAAGGGCGGCGGAAGCATCCTGGATATTATTGTAGGAGAGTTCCTTGCCATGAAGTTGGACGCAATCCGCCAGGGAATATTCTTCGCTGAACGGTGTCGCATAGAACGCCGCCTTCTGATGGGGGTTTTCCCCATAGCGCAAGGTTTGTTTGAGGACATAGGTTTCCGTCAGTTTCTCTGGATTCTCGACTCCGCACAGGTCGCTCATGTATTTTGCGATCAAGGCGTCGTATGCGGCGGTCGTACGGTAGACTTTCGCCGCGAGTTCACGTCTGAACGTGAAGTCCGTCGAATCGTCTTTCTCGAACACTTCGATGAATTTCGCATAGTCGCTCGGATCGCACAACACCGTGACATCCTGATGGTTCTTGGCGGCGCTACGCAACATGGACGGTCCGCCGATATCGATGTTTTCGATCGCTTCCTCGACCGTGCACTCCGGTTTCGAAATCGTCGCCTGGAACGGATAGAGATTGACGATCACGAAGTCGATCGGATGGATCCTGGCTTCTTCGACCTGCCGGACATGTTCGGGAAGGTCGCGTCTGAAAAGCAGTCCGCCGTGGACCAAGGGATGAAGGGTCTTGACCCTTCCATCCAGCATTTCAGGAAACCCGGTGACGTCTTCGATCCCCATCACCGGTAAGCCGGCATCGCTCAACGTCTTCTTGGTGCCGCCGGTCGAAATCAACTCGACATCGTGTTTCACCAAGACTTTCGCCAATTCGATCAATCCGGTCTTATCGCTGACACTCAATAGCGCTCTTCGTTTCATAGTGTTTCCTCCAGAAGTTGTTTCAATACCTTGGGATATGCGATGTGCTCCAATGCATGGAGTTTGGTTTCGATTTCAGATCGTGCTTCGTTTTCCATTACGTCGAAGGGGAATTGGGCGATGATTTCCCCGGTATCCATCCCTTCGTCCACATAGTGGATCGTCACGCCCATGGTTCTCTCACCGGCCGCGATGGCTTGTCCGATCGCGTCCTTGCCTCTGTATTTCGGGAGTAAGGAAGGATGGATGTTGACGATTCTGTGGGGGTAGCGGCTGAGGATGGGGGTGGAGACCAAGCGCATGTATCCCGCCAGTACCAACCAATCCGCACCCCAGGCGTCGCATTGGTCGGCGATCGCCGTGTCCATTTCCGCTTTGGTCGCAAAGTTTTTCTTCAGGTAGATGGCGTAGGGAACCGCATGGTTCTTCGCCCGTGTCAGGCAATACGCCCCTTCATGGTCGCATATGAGTCCCGCGACTTCCACGTTCAATTCCTTGTGTGCGACGGCTTGAAGGATGGCTTCGAAGTTGGATCCGTTCCCCGAGGCGAAGAGTACGACCCGCTTCATGCCCAGACGATGCCCGGCGTATCGGTGACTTCACCGATGACGCTTGCGGTTTCATTGTGGCTTCTAAGAATCTCGAGTGTCTTTTCCACATCCGCCTGATCCACCACAAGGATCATCCCGATGCCCATGTTGAAGACGTTATACATTTCCTTTTCGGGAATGTTCCCTAAGGTTTGGATGTATCGGAAAATCGAGGGGATTTCCCACGTGCCTTTCGTGATCTTCAAGCCTTGGGTTTCTTGAAGGCATCTCGGCATGTTTTCATAGAAGCCCCCGCCCGTGATGTGGGCGATGCCGGCGACTTTGATTTCTTTCAGAACGGCCATGACCGGTTTGACATAGATCTTCGTCGGCGTCAGGATCGTTTCCCCTAGCGTCGAACCGTTGAATTCCATCTTGGGATCCAATTGGTTGTCTTTGAAGAGCACCTTGCGTACGAGCGAGAATCCGTTGGAATGGATGCCGCTGGACGCCAATCCGATCACCGCTTGCCCCGCTTTGACGTTGAGCGGTGAAATCAGACGTGATTTCTCCGCGACCCCGACCGCGAAACCGGCGATGTCGTATTCGCCCTCGGTATACATGTCAGGCATTTCCGCCGTTTCCCCGCCGATCAAGGCGCAATCGGATTGGACACATCCGTCCGCGACACCCTTCACCAAGGCTTCGATGACTTCGGGTTTGTTTTTCCCGATCGCGATATAATCGAGGAAATAGATCGGCTGCGCCCCTTGGGCGAGGATATCGTTGACGCACATGGCCACCGCATCGATCCCGACGGTGTCATGACGGTCCAACATGAACGCGACTTTCAGTTTCGTACCGACACCGTCGGTACCGCTAACCAATACCGGTTCTTTGATGTTGAGAAGGGAAAGGTCGAACAATCCTCCGAACGATCCGATGTTGTCGACCATGCCCAAACGGCGGGTACGGTCGATATGCGATTTGATCCGTCGTACGGATTCATAGCCGGCTTCAAGGTTCACGCCGGCGTTGGAATAATGGTCACTCATGGGGTTCCTCCTAGAACTTGCCGTCTTTATTGGCGTTTTCGATCAAATCGTACAAATGGGTCGGATAGTGTTTCGTAAAGCAGGCATGGCAGAAGTCGCGGTTTCCCAAGGCTTCCTTCAGTCCGTCCATCGAGAGGAAGGCCAGGCTATCGGCTCCGATCAACTGCCGTACTTCTTCGACCGAATGGAAGGCGCTGATCAATTCTTCGTAGGTCGACGTATCGACCCCGTAGAAACAGGGGGAGATGATCTGCGGGGAGGCGATGCGCATGTGGATCTCGGCCGCACCCATTTGGCGAAGCATTTCCACGATCTTCTTCGATGTCGTCCCGCGGACGATGGAGTCGTCGATGAGGATGACGCGTTTCCCTGCGATGACCGAACGGACGGGGGAGAGTTTCATCTTGACGCCTTTTTCACGCAAGGCTTGGGAAGGTTCGATGAAGGTACGTCCGATGTATCGGTTTTTGATGAGTCCCATTTCATAAGGAATCTTGGAGGCTTCCGCATAGCCGGAGGCGGCGGAGAGCGATGAATCCGGCACCCCGATGACGATATCCGCCTCGACCGCCGCTTCTTTCGCCAGGATCCTTCCGCATTCTTTGCGCGAACGATGGACGTTCAGGCCCAACAGGTCGCTATCCGGACGCGAGAAGTAGATGTATTCCATCGCACAGATCTTGTCCTCGGTATCCCGGGAATAGAAATCGCTATAGATCCCGTTGCTGTCGATGATGACGATTTCACCGGGTTCGATGTCCCTCACAAACGTCGCACCGACCGCATCCAAGGCACAGGTTTCGCTGGTCACCACGTAACCGTTGTCCAATTTCCCGATGGAAAGCGGACGAAGTCCGTGACGGTCGCGCATAGCGTAGAGCTTATCTTTGGTCAGCACCAAAAACGCAAACGCGCCTTCCAGATAAATCAGCGCTTCTTTCAGCGCATCCAGCCGCGTACTGCGATAGTCTTTCTTGATTAAATGCGCCAGGATTTCGCTATCCGATGAACTCTGGAAGATGCTTCCTTTCATTTCAAGGTTTCTTCTGAGTTCCTTCGAATTCACGATGTTCCCGTTGTGGCAAAGGGCGAAATCGCCTTCGCCGTGGCGGAAGAGGAAGGGTTGGACATTCAGGATGCCCCCGCCTCCGGTCGTCGAGTATCGTACATGGCCGATCGCCATGTTGCCTTGGAGTTTCTTTAACACCGACTCAGGGAAAACAAAACGCACGCTGCCTTCGTTTTTCACACTGTTCAGTTTTTCACCGTCGGAGACGACGATCCCGGCGCCTTCCTGTCCCCGGTGTTGGAGGGCATGAAGACCGTAGTAGGTCAGTTCCGACGCATTCGCTAGGTTGAACACTCCGAAGACACCGCATTCTTCGTGGAGTTCACGGTCGTAAAGCATACTGATTTCCGACATGTTTATTTCAATGTGGACAGACGGTTCAGGATTTCCTGATACGCGTCTTCCACGTTCCCTAAATCGCGGCGGAAACGATCTTTATCGAGTTTCTTGCGTGTTTCTTTATCCCAGAAACGGCAGGTGTCCGGCGAGATTTCATCGGCCAGGACGATCCGTCCATCCAAGGTGCGGCCGAACTCGATCTTGAAGTCGACCAGGATGATGCCGATCTTGTCGAAGAGGTCGATCAATACGCGATTGATTTCCAAGGTGAGTTTCTTGATCGTCGCCAAGTCTTCTTCGCTGGCGGCACCCAGAGCGAACGCATGGTCTTCGTTGATCAAAGGGTCGCCCAGATCGTCGTTCTTGTAGCAGAGTTCGTAGATCGGACGCGGCGCCGGCGTGCCTTCTTTGATGTCCAAGCGCTTCGCCATCGACCCCGCGATCAGATTGCGGACGATGACTTCCAACGGGATGATCTTGACTTTATGACACAGTTGGTCGCGATCGTTGAGCGTTTCGATGTAATGGGTCGGGATGTCGTGTTTGTGCAATTCGTTGAAGATGATCGTCGAAATGGCGTTGTTGAGTTCGCCCTTGTGTTCGATCTGCGCTTTCTTCACCCCGTTGAACGCCGTCGCATCATCCTTGTAATGGATGATCAAGGCATCTTCCCTCTCACAGGTATACAACTGCTTGGCTTTCCCCTCATAAATCATTTGAAGCTTTTCCATCATTGTTTCCTCCTGGTTTTTCTGAAGTAATCGACCCCGTTTTGAAAGATTGGCAGATCCGTCATCCCGGGTATGTTCTTATACAGGTTTTCTTGAACGCGTTCGGTGTGTCCCATCTTGCCAAGGATCCGTCCATCGGGTGAAATCAATCCTTCGATCGCATAATCCGAACCGTTCAGGTTGTATCGGGGTTCGATCGTCGCGATTCCACTTGGATCGGCATATTGGAAAACCACTTGTCCGTTTCGTGTCCATTCATCGAATCGCTCTTCACTGACGCTCAGTCGTCCTTCCCCATGGCTGAGGGGGACCTGGACGCACGTTCCGGGTCGAATCGATGTCAGCCATGGCGACTTGTTGGAAGTGATCCGTGTCGTGACGATCGCGGAGATATGCCGGTGGATCGCATTGTGCGCCAACGTGGCGTCCGTCGCATCAAGTTCGCGGTATTCCCCATAGGGAATCAGACCCGTTTTGATCAAGGCTTGGAATCCGTTGCAGATCCCGAGGATCAACCCGTCCCGTTTCAGTAACCCCTCGACCGACTTCTTCACCTTGTCGTTACGCAATACGTTCACGATGAACTTCGCGCTTCCGTCCGGTTCGTCACCGGCGGAGAACCCTCCGGGAAGCGCCAAGATTTGGGATGAATCCAGCAGTGTACAGAAGGTATCGATCGACTCCGTCAAATCTTGGGGTGTGAGATTGCGTATGCCATGAACATTCACTTTCGCCCCTACTTTTTCAAATGCCCGTTTCGTATCGATTTCGCAGTTGGTCCCCGGAAAGAACGGAATCACCACCCTGACTTCATCCACCTCGGGACCACGATATCCCATCGCTTCTTCATCCGTATCCGGGATCGCTTTGAATTTCGCTTCACTCTCTTGATAAACGGGATAGAGGAAATCCAATCCATGGGTATAGGCTTCGACGGCCTTTTCGTAATCGATACGTACTTGGTTGAAACTGAATTCGTCGTCGGTGATCGTACCGATCTTGACCCAAGATGCGGGTACGTTCTCCATGGACGATTCGATCAGGAAACTCGCGGGATGGAGTGCATAGAGGTCAATCTTCGTATCGATCTTCGCTTTCAACCGATTCCCGAACACCATCGCACACAAGCTGGCAAAGAGCCCGTTTTCCACAACCCGTACCGCGGCGACGTCTTTGTTTTGAACGGCGCGTTGGACATCAATATACGCATTGAGGATGGCATCGAGGTCGAAGAGTCCGTTGTCTTTTCGTTTCGCTTCGACGAAGTACAATGCATTCCCTGCTTTCTTCGCTTCTTGGGATACGATGGCATCGACGTCCGCACTCGTGCAGGCGAAGGAAACCAAGGTTTCCAATACATCCATGTCCTTAAAGGATCCCGACATGCTGTCTTTCCCGCCGATGGCCGGACGCTTGAATTTGTCTTGGACGCTGAGCGCCCCAAGCAAGGCTTGGACGACCGAACCCCATTTCTTAGAATCCTTCCCTAATTTGGGGAAGTACTCCTGAAACGAGAAGAAGAGATCTTCGATCTTGCCCCCAAGCGCGATCGTTTTCGCAATCGACTCAAGTACCGCGCCTTGGGCGCTTAGATACATGTTTTCTTCACTGAGCTCGGGAATGAACCCATGGGTTAGGATTGAAACGGTATCGCTCTCTCCGTTCTCCATGCAGATCTTCTGTACCCCACCTTGGGTCGGACTGAGTTGTGTCTTACCACCTAAGGGGAAGAGTACGGTCGTCGCCCCGATGGAAGCATCGAACTGTTCAATTAATCCTTTTTGGGATGCGATATTCAATGAAGCTAGTTTTTTAAGTGCGGATTCTTCCGTGAATGTTTCTTTATTGATCGTTCTTGGTCTTGTGGGGATCAATCGTGCGCTTGCGCATTGACGAACCCCGTTGGTATCGATCAGAGCCCGATCCAAGTCGACCACGGTTTGACCTTTATGCTTCATCACCAAACGGTTTTCTTTGGTTACCTTGGCGACGATCGTCGCTTCAAGGTTTTCAAGCCGTGCCGCTTCCATGAACGATTCGACGTTCTTGGGATCGAGTACGACCGCCATCCGTTCCTGACTTTCGCTGATCGCCAGTTCCGTGGCGTTGAGTCCTTCATATTTTGTCGGGATGACATCCAGGTCGATGGTCAATCCATCGGCAAGTTCGCCGATCGCGACACAGACCCCGCCGGCGCCGAAGTCATTGCACTTCTTGATCCATTTGGATACCGTTTCATTTCGGAAGAGGCGTTGGATCTTGCGTTCTTCCGGTGCGTTCCCTTTTTGGACTTCACTGGCACAGGTGCTTAGGCTTTGGGAAGTATGGGCTTGGGATGAACCCGTCGCCCCCCCGATTCCGTCGCGTCCCGTCCTTCCCCCCAAGAGGACGATGATGTCGCCTTCCTGCGGTGTTTCGCGTGTCACCGAACTTGCTTTGACCGCTCCCACCACGGCACCCAATTCGAGATGCTTGGCGGTGTAGCGAGGATGATAGATTTCTTTCACATGGGTCGTCGCGACGCCGATCTGGTTCCCGTAGGAGGAATTCCCTTTGGTCGCCTTGCTTGCGATCACGCGCTGAGGGAGTTTGTCCGGCAAGGTTTCATCCAATTCTTCCAGTACGTTCCCACACCCGCTGATCCGCATCGCTTGATAGACGTAGGCTCTTCCGCTCAATGGATCACGGATCGCTCCGCCGATACAGGTCGACGCCCCGCCGAAGGGTTCGATCTCCGTGGGATGGTTATGGGTCTCGTTTTTGAATTGGACCAACCAATCCTCCACGCCTTCTTTTGTTTTAACCGGTATCCTTACCGAACAGGCATTCACTTCCGTCGAAATCTCCACCCTCGGGTCTTTCATGACCCTCCCTGCGATCGTCGCCATTTCCATCAACGTCACCGGTTTGTCTTCCCGATGGATCTGACGCCGATAGGCGTGGAAACACTCTAGCGCATCGTTCAATTCTTGGGCATACGGTCCGTCTTCCACGATGATTTCATTGAAATGGGTCTCGAAGGTCGTGTGACGGCAATGGTCGCTCCAATAGGTATCCAACACTTTGAATTCGGTATGGGTCGGATTGCGTTTCTCGACATCCCTGAAAAACCGCTGGATCAATTCAAGATCCAATTCGCTCATCGCCGCTTTTTCTTGCTTGAGGAAATCAAGGATCTGATCCTTATTCATCGTCGTAAATCCGATGCATTCCCCTTCATCCGATTCTTCTTCGTCGATCGGCAGGTCATGATCGAGGTCTTTCAAGCGCATTTCGATCGGGTTGATCCAATAATGGATGAAGCGTTTCTTTTCCTCATCACTTAATGTCTCATCGAACTGTGCAACTTCAAACGTCTTCACCTTGGCCTGGCATTCCCCGTCCAATAGTTTCAGGCATTGCATCGCCGCATCCGAGCGTTGGTCGTACTGACCGGGCAAGGGTTCACGAACGATCAGACTCCCCTTGGTTTTAGGCAGCCCGGATAACACTTCATCGACCATGGCTTCGGAAAAGATCCGGGAGACCGCATCGTCCACCAAGGAAGTTTGTAAACCCTCCACATCATATCCATTGATCAAACAGACGTTCGCCTGGATCTTCAGTTGGGTTTGGATGGTTTTGGATAAGGCGTGGGAGTCATGGTCGAATCCCTTCCTCTTTTGAATCAGACAGCGCAACGTCATTCCTTCGTCCTCCACGGTTTTGCGATCTCTTCCAATTCTTCATTGGATCGGGCGATCACGGTGATATGTCCCATCTTTCGGTTAACGCGGATTTCCGGTTTTCCATACAGATGCATGAATACATTCTGTTTATCGAGTCGATTCCATTTCATCTGAGCTTCTTCCACATCCTGCCCCAACAGATTGATCATTTTCGAATTGAATCGAATCTTGGGTTGAATCATCGCTTGACCGGTGATCGCCGCGATATGGAGGTCGAACTGGCTGTAATCACACCCTTCGATCGTCCCGTGGGCGGAATTGTGGGGACGCGGCGCCATCTCGTTAAAGAGGATCCCGTCGTCGGTCACAAAGTATTCCACCGCAAGCACACCGATGTAATCCAATTTTTCCACGATCTTCTTCGTCGCTTCGATGGCTTGGGTTTTGATTCCGCTGGGAACCGACGCCGGATGGGTCGCTTCCCGTAGGATGCCCTGGGCATGACGATTCTCGAAGGGTTCATAGACCGCGATCCCATCCTTGAAACGGCAACACACGACCGAGATTTCTTTCGTGAAACCCACGAAGGATTCCGCGATATAGTCGTTGGGGAACGAAATCCGATGTTTCGCTAGATCTTCTTTGGATCGAATCAACCATTGCCCCTTCCCGTCATACCCGAATCGGCATGTTTTCAACACGATCGGGAAAGCATTCAAGGCATGGAGTTCAATCTCGCTATGAATCGAAACGTAGTTCGGACACGGAATACCTAAAGATCTTGCGAAGTCTTTTTCGACTAGGCGATGTTGGGAATACCGTAAGGCTTGATGCCCTTGGGGGATTTTCATCTCATATTTCCGGATCAAGTCCGCATCCGCGTTCTCGAATTCATAGGTGACGACATCGCTCATCTTTACCAACCGGTCCAACGCGCTCTCATCGTCGTATCTCGCACAAATGAACACGTCGGCAAGAGAAGCACATGGGCAATTCTTATCCGGATCCACCACGGCGATCCGATAACCCGACTTCTTCGCCGATATCGCCATCATCTGTCCGAGTTGCCCACCCCCGATGATTCCGATCATCGCCGGCGGATTCAATCGACTCATGGAAGGATGGCGGAGCGAACCTGCTGTGCGGATTCCGCTTGATAGTGACGAAGTTTTTCTTGAAGAAGCGGATCCTGAAGACCGACGATACGCAGCGCAGCCAAGGCCGCGTTCTTCGCGCCGGCGACACCGATCGCCATCGTCATGACGGGAACCCCGGCAGGCATCTGCACGATCGACAATAAACTATCCATCCCGTTGAGCGCTTGGCTCTTGATCGGAATCCCGATGACTGGCAATTCCGTCAACGATGCGATCATTCCAGGCAGATGCGCCGCCCCGCCGGCCGCCGCGATGATGACCTGGATTCCCTTCTCTTTGGCGCTTTTCGCATACAGCACCATATCCTCGGGGGTGCGATGCGCACTCACCACTTTCTTTTCAAAAGATACGTTGAAGTCTTCCAGGATCTTGACCGTTTCCTTGACGGTTTCGTAATCACTGACGGATCCCATGACAATCGACACTTGGATGTTTTCCATCGCTTGCTCCTTTCAAACAAAAAGACACCTTGGTCCGGTGTCTCGTACAATACAAAAAACGCTAAAAAGCACTTTTTGTTTTGTAGTCCCGTCGTTTGAGGTGACAGGGTAGAGACTTGCGGACCGTATTTCCGCAGTTATACAAAACGGATTGGATTGTTAAAAAACAAAAAACACAGGCGGCAATACCCCTATGTTATGTTTTTTACTGTTACTTCGTGTGATTTAAGAGCAATTTTTGATCGCATCCGACTGACCCTCCGTAACATGCACATAGTTTACCACAAGTCCTTTATAATGAAAAGGGAGCATAAAAATTTCATTCTGGGTATAATGAAGAGGGTGATTTTATGTATCGACTTTCCAAAACCGCATCCTATTCCTTAGTCGTCAAGAAATCCGAATTCATCGCGATTCTTTTCAGCGTGACCAGCGAAGACGAAGTACGTGAAAGAATCAAGCAAGTCAGAAAAGAGCACCCCAAAGCCCGGCATGTCTGCCATGGCGTCATCCTCCATGGAACCCAGACCGTCGAGCGAAGCAACGACGATGGCGAACCCTCGGGTACGGCGGGACTTCCGATCCTTGAGGTCCTGCGTAAGCGAAACATGGAAAACATCCTTGCGGTGGTCGTGCGTTATTTCGGTGGAACATTGTTGGGGAGCGGCGGCTTGATCCGTGCCTATTCCCAAAGCGTATCCCTCTGTCTTGACCAAGCCGAACTGACCGAAGTCAGAAAAGTACTCAAAAGCGTCGTTTCCTTTCCGATCAATTTCACCGACCCTCTTCTTAACCTCTTGAAGAACACGACGATCCTGAAGAAGGAATTCGAAGAACGTGTCGTGTTGACCCTGGTGAGTGAAGACGACGCGTGGTTGGAACCCTGTCAAACCCTTTGTTCGGGGCAATTCGAAGTACTATCGCAGACAATCATCGACATCGAAGTCCCCATCAAGAAATAAGACTCCGCAATCATCGCGGAGTCTGTTTATTCAGTGTATTCGACTCGCTCGTCCTTGACCTCGTTCTGACTGACACGCGTCAGCGTGTAGACCGTTCTCTCATCGGTCAGGATATTCCCATCCGCTTTACTCAGTGTGAACGTAATGACATCACCGACATTGAAGTCCAAGTTGAAATCGTCAAATTCGACCAAACGGCCGACGTCGCTGTAACAGATGTCTAGCTCTTGTTCATTTATACACTCTTGGTCTTTGAAGTCGAACATCAAGGTGAGTGCGGGGGTTGTCTTCCCTTCTTCATAAATCCGTAATGCATACTTCAATCGATCAAGGTTCTGCCCTTGTGGATAATAGCCGCTGAACCCGACCCACATCCCGTTCATCAAGGTCAATTGATCCTTCTTTTCATTTCCCGCCGAGTTGTATGAGTAACTCGTCGGATCCGCAGACAACGTTCGATGGAGAAGATATCCATACCCACTATACGAACCGAGGCTCTGCGTTTCGACGACCCCCTCTTTTTCGAGGTTCACATTCACCTTGAAATCGGTTTGGGTCATCGGATAGTCGAACTCCGCCTTGAAGTAGCCGCCGGCATCTTTCTTCAGTTCGACGATTTGATTGTATCCTTCACTGTTTGAGATCGTGATCCCCACGTCATACAGTTGATCCGTCTTTTTGAGTAGGAACGATAAAGCATAGGTGACTTTCTCTTCCTCGAGATCGATCGCAGTTTTTTTGACCGAATACTCCGCGATGATTCCGTTTTGATAAACCAGCTCATCACGCAGCTGTTGGATCAAGCCGCTCACCGACAATTGGATATCCGACTGGATCCGTCCGATATTCATATTCAGACTGTTGATTTGGTTTTCCAAGTAACTTAATCGGGCTTCATACCCTCCGACGATATAGAAAAGGAGAAGCGCGAACACGATGAGCCCTGAAAGCATCATCCAGGATTTCCCTTTCCGTGATTTCGCAACGACCGGCTCCGTCTTGACTTCGATTCTCTCCTGAACCGGTGGTACCGCTCTCGGTTCGAAGTTTTCGTTGACCAATTCATCCACGCTGATCCCGAAAAGCTGCGCCATCGCGACGATCTTGTCGATGTCAGGATTCGCCTGGTCGGACTCCCATTTGGAAACCGCTTGGCGGGAAACATTCAGTTTCTCACTCAGTTCTTCCTGGGATAAATTCAATCGTTTACGGTTCGCCAATATCTTTTCCGATCGTTTCATACTTCCACCTCCCCCATAGTGTACAGAATCATCGTTTCATTTCACTACCATCGATACCACCCACTTTGTCAACCGGTGGTTGCATTTCGCATTTCTTCCATTATACCATCTCGAAATGAACTAATTTCGTCCATCTTTTCATCCTTGGCAATAGAAAAAAGCTTCCTCTCGGAAGCTTTGGTCGAATGATTCGTTTATACGCGCCAGAGTTCGCTGAACGCCATGAACGGAACCTGGTCCGCATGAAGTTTCGCATTGTGGCGTTGTTTCTTGATGTTGCCTTCGTTGTCTTTCTCAAGCAAATCCTTGTTGGTCATGTATTGGACATACACGGTCTTCTTCAGCAAGTACCACTTCGAAATGGCTCCGTAAATCAGATCCGAGCGTTCTTGGGTTTCTTTGCAGGATTCGATCGTGCTGTTCTTCAGGTCTTCGGCTTTCGCTAAGACAAGTTCGTTCAATGCATTGAACGAGTTGTAATAGTGGCGGTCGACTTCGCGTTGCAATGCGCCGACGCGTTGGGTCTGAGCCAAAAGTTTCTTCCCGATGGAAGCGACGACTTCCGGTTGGTCGGTGTTGACCGCGACCAATTCGTTGCGTGCGTTTTCCAGCATGCCGGTTTGTTCCGTCAAGCAGTAATACAAGCCCTTCGCTAAAGGATAATCGGATTTGTCGCCGTCGATGAGCAGAATCCCCATTTCCGCATCTCCCGCGGCTTTTCCGTAAACGATGTACGGCGCCTTCAAGAATCCCTTCGGCAACTTCGATGCATCTTTATAGCGGATGATTTGGTTCGAGATCACGTCTTTGTTGACATCGAACGAAAGGTCGACGATGATACGCAGGTTCGGTTCAGCCTCGAACAGATGAGCCAGGCTCGTCTTGAGGTTCCCGTCTTCCAGCGTTTCCAGATAATCTTCCAGATAACCGTTGAATTGGCATTGGTCGCCGCCTTTGCGACGATCGCTGATGTTGGATAATACGTCTACGATTGACATTGGTGTGTCCCCCTTAAGGTTCTTTTTCAACTTCCCTTTTAGCGATAAGGAATGCTTTAGCATACTGCTGATACAGGATGGGACCTGTTTCCAACAAGACGATGGCGCCCATCATCAGGATCCCCCCAAGGATCGACGTCGGTCCGAAGGGTTCTTTGAGGATCAGGATGGCGCCGATCGCGCCAAACAACGCCTCCATGGTCAGCAGGATCGCGGCGATCGCCGAATCCACGTGTTTCTGACCATAGGTCTGAAGGAAGAAAGCCAATCCACTACTCACGATGCCGCAATAAGCGACATAACCCCATCCTTGCGTTGGTACCGATGTCTTGAAAAAGATTGAAAAGAGAAAGGACCAAGCACTCATCGTCAGGCACTGAAGCACGGTCAGTGAGAGCGCATCGTCGTGGAACGCCGTCTTCTCCAGCATAAGGATATGCAGGGCGAAGGCGATGGCACAGCCGATCAATAACGCATCACCGAAGGACAAGGTGAAGGATCCGCGCAACGTCAGTAACGCCGTGGCAATCAACGAAAGGGTTCCGGCTATCAAAGTCGACACGCCGACTTTCTTCCCCGTGAAGAGAAAGAGAAGCAAGGGTGTAAACATGACATATAAGGTAGTCAGAAAGGATGCGTTGGTTGCGGAAGACGCCTGTTGACCGAAGGTTTGTAGAGCGAAGGCCAGAAACATCAAGCTTCCGGCGAGGATCCCGTCGCGTATCAGCGGCGGTTTCGTCCACCATTTCCGATTGAAGGAAAAGACCCCCAGGCTCACTCCGGCGATTAAACCGCGGAAACCGAGTAATAAATAAGGATGCCAACCGCTATCCAAGGCTCCTTGGACGGCGATGAATCCGATGCCCCAGAGAAATGACGCAACCAATAAGGCCGTTTTCCCGTACTTCTTGTTTTTCGTCATACGCACCTCTGAAATATCATTTATAATTATAACTGAGGTACAGGCGATGAACAACCATTCTTTTGAAAATGGAACGATAATTTTCAGCGAACCCCATGCGCAACCCGCTTTGATTCGCAAGATTTTGGAAAAGACGCCGGTAATGGCCGGGGTGCAAACGATTTCACTCGCAAACTACCTCCGCGGCTTGGAAAGTTCTGCCAAAGATCCGACCGTCTTTTTTTGTGAGGTCGCACGGATTTGCGATGAAATGAAGGATGGGTTGGAGGTTTTAGGCAGTATGTTGGCGTTTCCGCAGACGATCAAGGAGATCGCCGACTTCATGTTGGAACTGGATGCCTACGATGTGGATGTCGACGGACTACCTGAAAGCACGCCCAAGGAAAGGGATGTCAAGAAATGTCTTCGACGACTTTGCGAGTGCGACCTTCCGGGGAAAACGATCCGTAGCGCCTTCGACCGACTTCTCGCCCAAACCAATCATCGCCCGGTCTATCTGTCCAGTTCGGATGAGGATCTGCTTACCGCGAAGTATTATCATCGTTTAATATCCAACGGGGCGAAACCATTGGGATTCGCTTCCCATTCACCTACCCCCATTCTACACCATGCTGTCAACTCCCGTGCCGAGGCCTTGGGGATCGCGCAGAAGATCGCAAGCGATCCGATGGATTTCCACCGACAGATGGTGGTTTGTCTTGATCCCACCGCCGACCTTCCCGTTCTCAAAGCGAATTTCACGCGGTTGAATCTCCCCTTCACCGTACTTTTTGAGTCCTTTGTCTTACCCGAAGCCGAGCTGTTCAACCGGCTTTTGAACCATAGCGAAAACCCATGCATCGAGAACTGGGTCCGTGTGCTTTCCCTCTCTAGCTTCAGCGATGCCTATCCCTTGATCAACTACATCGAGGATTTCGGCATCCCACTGAGTGCGTTACTGTCCCCGCTCCATCATGTGAGCGATGCCATGGCGGATTCGACCTTGTGGGATGGCACCCAGAAAAAGACCTACCTGCAGATGGAGGAGAGGGCGGAAGAACTCCGCCGATCGACGGAGAATCTCCTCAAAAAAGCGACCTTGGCCTGTGATATGGCTTGGAAGGAAAAGGTCGAAGTTCTCTATTCGATCTGTGTCGAACAAGCGAAAGATACCGAAGATGGCCGACTCGCCCTTTTACAAGTGAAACGGGTGCTTGAGAAAGCCGTCCCGTCGCTCATCACTCATCCCCAGGCTTCCGATCTATTGGGTTTCTTGGTCGGCGCATTGCGCGCCCGACCCAAAACGAAAGCCTCGGGGGTTTTGATCACGGACTTGGGGCATTTCCACATCCCGGGGATCCAACGGATCTTCGTCATGTCCGCAAGCCAGAAGAATTATCCGCAGTTGGCGACCTACAGCGGGTTGTTCGACGATGTCTATCGTGAAAAGACCGGACTGCCTTCCTTAAAGGAGAGGTATGAAGCCCACATGAAGCGGGTCGATGATCTTTTCACCTGGTCGCCGGAACTGGTGTTCTCCTATGCGACCGGGAATTACGAGGGGAAAAGCAACGAGCTTTCCTTTGAGATCGAGAGTTTCTGCGAAAAACATCATGTGAAGGCGAAACCATGGCCCTTGGTCGAAGCAACGGGAAGATTCAAAGGCGAGCCGAAATTAAGTAAGGAAAACATGAAAGCGTTGCTTTATCCGAACGGGGAAGTCAAAGGATCGATTTCCGCGATCGAACGATTCTTCGAATGTCCCTACAAATACTTCCTGGCGACGACGTTGCGGCTTCGCACCAAACCCGAGGCGAAAATCGAAACCAACATCATCGGTACCCTGATGCATGCGATCTTTGAGCACGCCATCGAACAACGCCACAAAGACTATCCCAAGATGGAGGACTCGGCGATCGCCGAATTGGCCCGACCGTACTTCACGGACTTGCATCGCCTCTATCCCCATCGAAGCGACTACATCGAAACCTTGAAGACCCGTTTGTTGACTCAAGTGCGCAAAGTGTTCGACCGGCTTGTCCACGTCGAAGCCGAAACTTTGTTCGTCCCGAGCCATACCGAAATGAAATTCGAACGAGATCTGCCGATCCATCCGACGATCACACTGAAGCTCGGGGGCTTCATCGACCGGGTCGATACGACCGCGGATCAGCTTCGCATCATGGACTACAAGAGCAGCGGGAAGAAACTCAATGAGAAGAAAGTCCTGACCGGCCAACAACTCCAACTGATGACCTATCTTTGGATCGCCAGCGAAGAATTGGGAAAAGAGGCGGCCGGTGCCTACTATATCTCGCTCAAGCAAGAGAACACCCCCATTCAAGCGGGTAAAGTCTCCCTTCGACCGGTGAACGTGGAGGAATACGACGAGGAGTTCTGGCAGGAACAAGCGTGGAAAATCCATAAACTCAAAGGGTGGACGTTCGCGGATCCGAGGAATTTGGATTTCAAGGCGCGAAACATCGATAAACTGAAACTAAACAAGGACGGGAATGTCGTGACCGTAGGTAAACCGTACTCGATCGAACTGGTGAAACAAGCCTTGAATGAACTCTACACCGATTTCGGGACACGGATCGCCAACGCAGACATCAGTCGCGCCTGTACGCCGGATGCCTGTACCTATTGCGATTTCGTGCGCCTGTGTCAATTCAGAGGGGAACCGCTGAACGTCAAGAATCGAACCACCTTGAAGAAACTCCAGAAAGGGGATGGCGACCAATGAAACCCAGCAAAGAACAAGAACTCGCCATCCGTACCGTCGACAAGAACATCCTTGTCTGCGCCTCGGCCGGTGCCGGTAAAACCACCGTCTTGATCGAACGTTTGATGAAGCGCATCGAAGAAGACCGGGTTTCGGTCAATGAAATCCTGGCGATGACCTTCACGGAGGCTGCCGCGGGGGAAATGAAACGTAGATTGTCGAAGAAACTCAATGAAAAGTACGAGAAAACGAAGGATCCTTTTCTTTATACCCAGATCACGTTGTTGGCCAATGCGAACATTTCGACGATCCACTCCTTCTGTCTCTCCGTCATCCGCAACTACTCCTACGTACTGAACCTCGATCCGAAACGGGCTTCCAACATCCTGGATGAAGCCACCGCCTCCCTCTATAAGAAAGACGCCTTGGATCGTGTCTTGAACCGTGCCTATGCGACCCACCCCGATGCTTTCGACGAGCTCTTGGAACATTTCTCTTCCCGTCCCGAAGCGGATCAGGGGGTACGCGACGCCATCGCGGGTCTGGCGACGATCTTGGGGTCGAAGCCCGATCCGGAAGAATGGTTGAAATCCTCGGTCTCAAGTTATTCCGTCGAACACTCCCTTTCCACCTTAAGCGAACCCTTGCGTTCCTACTTTTTCATGCATTGGCAGCTCGCGATCGAAGAGTTTGAAGAGAGGTTTAGCGAACTGAAGGGGGCTGCCCTCAACGATCCGCTGACCGACGACGCCTTCATGCTATGCCTTCAGATCCTGAGCACCCAGATCAAGGTCGCAAAATCGGCGATCGAAGCCCATGACTATTCGAAGATACGGAAAGCGTTCTTCACGATGGCGGAGAATCTGCCGGCCACCAAAAACAAAGCGTTGGATGAAGTGAAAGAGGCGCGCAAGAGCGTCGCGAAATTCATCCAGGATACCCTACCCAAACTTTTCGATGAAGCGTTATGGATCGACGATTTGAACACGATGCGTCGCCGACTCTTTCGCTTGGGTGAATTGACCCGGGACTTCAGACACGAGTATGCCTCCATCAAAGAAGATCAGAATTGCATCGACTTCGACGACATGGAACATTTCGCCCTTGCGATCCTTCGCGATGAGAAATTCAAGATAAGAGAGGTCTATAAGGAACAGTTCAAGGAAATCCTGGTCGATGAATTCCAGGACTCCAACGACGTACAGGACCTCCTGGTGGAACTGATCAGTCGCGGTAACAACGTTTTCCGTGTCGGCGACATCAAGCAATCGATCTATCGCTTCCGTAACGCGAAACCTCAGATCATGCAAGGACTGATCCAACGCAATCATGCGAATGATCTGTTGATCTACTTGAAGCAGAATTTCCGTTCGGACCAGACCATCGTCGAGTTCAACAATCTTGTGTTCGACCATGCGATGAACGTCGAGGGGATGCGCAGCGCCTACTTGGCGGAGGATGCGGTATCGATCGGATCCGATCGCCAAAACGGAGGTTTCCCGGTGGAAATCCACTGGGTCGTCGATGAGGAAGAAGCGGATGAAATAAGCGATGAGCCCGGCGATGATGAAAACAACGATGACCAAGACCCCGCTCCCTCCCTTGAGGTCGATGAGAAACCGGGGGTGGCGCTAAAGAAGGCACGGCATATCGCGGACGATATCCTGCAAAAAATACAGGGCACTCCGTATACGAAATGGAGCGACTATGTGATCCTTGTACGCTCCCATCAACTCAAGACCTATTTGAAAAGAGCGTTCGACGAGGTCGGTATCCCCTATTTCATCGATGTCCAATCCGGTTTCTACCAAGCCGACAGCGTTCAAGACTGCCTACAGTTCCTTCACCTCTGCCTTCACCCTGAGAACGACCCGTTGCTTGTCGGAACATTGCTTTCACCGTTCTTCGGATTCACCCAGGACGACATCGCAACCCTTTATCGATCCAAAGGCAAAGCCGGGTTGCGCGAGACGCTGAGAACCCTTCACCCCGAGGTCGACGCCCGGATCCGCGAGCTCTCGGAATATGCGACGACGTTTCCGATGCGTCGCTTGCTTCCCCTTCTCTTCGACTTCAACCATTACTACACGGACATCTGTACCCACTCCCAACGGACTAATCTCGACCTCTTCCTTCAAAAAGCATTGAGTTTCGAGGAGAACCATGGAAGTCTTCCGAAATTCCTCGACCTGATCGAAGAGATCAAGGATGAGAAAAGTTCGGAAGCCATCCCCATTTCATTGGAAGACAATGTGGTCCGCGTCATGACCATCCATCAATCCAAGGGGCTTCAGTTCCCGGTCGTCTACTTCTGGTCATCGCTACGACAGGATGTACTGGACCTTAAGAATGAAATCATCAGCGACAGCGAGCTTGGGATCGGCATCCGATCGATCTTGCTTCCCCAACGCTATGTCCGAAACAACCCGATCCGGATCGCCATCGAAACCAAGGCGGTCCAAGAAGAAATGGAAGAACAGATGCGGGTTTTGTATGTCGCACTGACCCGCCCCCAACATCTGTTGGTGATCGTCGATGCGAAATCCAATAAGGCCTACGCTTCGGCGCTGACACGCAGTGCGGTCTTCCGCCGGATCGGCTATTCCGGTTGGTTGGCGACCATCCTTTCCAACAAGACCTCCGATCTATACAACGAAACGGAAGTGTTCGGGAACGTCAGCGAACGCTTTGCCCCGTCGGTTCCACAAAAAACCAGTGAATTCACCCCAATTCCGCGTATAGAAGAAACGTTTGACTTCCAAACCCCTTCCAGCCAGGAACAAGTCTTCTTCCCCGACTTTACCTTGCATTACCGGGATGTCTTGGATGGAAAAG
Organism: Bacillota bacterium; assembly: GCA_023249475.1. Classification (GTDB taxonomy): domain Bacteria; phylum Bacillota_I; class Bacilli_A; order Erysipelotrichales; family Erysipelotrichaceae; genus GWE2-51-13. Next base: position 38,464 of record JAHFCO010000018.1, read on the forward strand.
AACGCGGAACCCGTTTGCATCGCTTGATCGAACGATTACCGATGACCACCTGGGATTCTGAACTGATCCATTCGATCGACCCGGCGTGTACGCAGGATGAAATCGAAGCGCTGATCGCTTTCCATGACACGGACTACTATCAAAACGCGAAATCCGCGATCGTCGAACGTGAATTCCCCTTCGCCATCCTTGAGCGGAATCGCTTGATCAACGGGGTCGTCGACATGCTTGCGATCTATCCGGACCGGGTCGAACTGGTCGACTTCAAGACCGATCGTTTTGGCACCGCAACCCAGTTGATCGAGCGCTATCAAGGACAACTTCGCGCCTACTTCGAGGCATTGCGGATCGTCTATCCCGATAAAGAAGTGAAGACCTTCCTTTATAGTTTCAATTTGAAGGAAATCCTGGAGGTGCACCATGAAAATCATCCGTAACGTCGTCTTCGACCTAGGAAATGTTTTATTGAAATACGACCCCAAGGGTTTCCTCGAATCCCTGGGATACGACCCAATCAAGGTGCAGGATCTGACCCAACTCATCTTCCGTAGTCCGGAATGGCGGGCTGCCGACCAGGGCTTGCTTGGCAAGGAAGAACATACGAAAATCTATCTCGCGAAAGCACCGCACTATGCCCGGGAGATCGAATATGTCATGGACCATTGGGTCGAAATGCCGACCCTCCTGGAAGACTCGTCGAAAATCTTCCTCGACATCGTCGAGCAAGGCTATCGCGTCTATCTGCTCTCCAATTATCCCGAACAAGGGTTCATGGAGATGTGGGAAAAGACCCCTTTGCTTCACCTTGCCCATGGATCCGTGATTTCCTATCAACTCAAACTCATCAAGCCGATGCCAGAAATCTACCGGCATCTTCTCGACAAATACGGATTGAATCCGGACGAGACCTTGTTTCTCGATGACTTGGCGGAAAACATCGAAGGGGCGAAGGCCCTGGGGATCCATGGCATCGTCTTCAAGAACACGCACCAGGTCATCCAAGAATTACACGACTATGGCATCCACATCAAAAAAGAAGGCAACTAAGCCTTCTTTTCGTTTTCAAGCATGAATCGCGCCGCTTTCTTCGCATGTAGTTCGACCGTATCGAACAAGACCACATCCGTATCTTCGGGTTTCACCAACAAGCCGATCTCGGTACATCCCAGGATCATGCCCTGCGCCCCGTCTTTCGCAAGCCGGTCGATGATGGCGACGAGTTTTTTTCGTGATTCATCGCGCAGGATGCCATGGACCAACTCATCGAAGATGATGGCGTGGATTATGGATCGTTCTTCCGATGACGGGATGTCCACATCCAAGCCTTGGGAGATCAACCGGTCGCGATAGAAGTTCTCGCTCATCGTATAGATCGTCCCCAGAAGGGCGACGCGTTTCAACCCTTTCTCCTGGATCGCCTCGGCGGTTGCGTCCGCGATATGAAGGAAGGGGACGCTGATCTTGGATTCGATCCGCGGCGCGACCTTATGCATCGTATTGGTACAGAGCACGATTGCATCCGCTCCGGCATCCTGCAGGGTTTTCGCGATGTCCCCCAAGGTCTCTCCCATATGGTCCCAATTCCCTGCGACCTGGTCTCTTTCGATCTCGTCGAAATCGACGCTATAGAGTAGAATCTTCGCACTATGATAACCGCCTAATGCTTTCTTTACCTCTTCATTCAGGATCGTGTAATAGGGAACCGTGCTTTCCCAACTCATTCCGCCGATCAATCCGATGGTTCTCATGTCTCTTCCCCTTTTTTCTTCCATTATACCTCAATCCATAAAAAAACCGATGTCCCTACAGGGTCACCGGTGTTCCTTGATGAAATTTAAGTTTCCATTGATCGTCGATCCGAATCCAGATGGACGTGCGCAGGGCATGTTTCCCATCGTTCTCGCAACGATAATGCGCGATACAACAACTCTTGCATAACTTTTCAAGATGGAAATCTTTGATTTCCGCATAGCGGTCGCCCGCGTTGCGCAGAAACTCCAAGATTTCATGGCGGTGGTAGATCTTCCCGGATTGACCGAACTCCAGGAAATCGGTATCTAAACGCTGTGATACGGCTTGATCATCTTCGCAGAAGGATTTCTTGAAGAAATCTTTCTCATACTCCAGAATCATGTTGTGCAAGTTTTCCATGGTTATCGATATCTCCACTTGTATCCCAGCACGACGCTGGAGAAAAGCAAGGTCACCGCGTTGGCCAGGATGATTGCGACATCCTTGAGGTAGACTCCATAAATCGTCCAACAGAAGACGCCGACCACGAACATGACGTACATGGTGAGGTTGATGCCTCGGGTGTCCTTTGTCTTGATCACTTGCAACGCCTGCGGAAGGAACGAGAAGGTCGTCAATACCGCGGCGAGGTATCCGATAATGTTCATAGGGGGCAGCTCCTTTGAATATAATGGACTAATAATAACAGGATTCACATGAAATGTCATGTCAAAGTAATGAAAAGAAGTGAAAAAGAATGCCAAAGAAAACGATCCTTGCGGATCGTTACGTCTAGTCGATGAATAAATTGTACAGTTCGCTGACCGGGGTGTGGTTTTGGATCGCTTCGATCGTCTTCGCCAGCATGTAGCCGATGGAAATCTGTTTGATCTTGGGTTCTTTGCGTTTTTCCGGACTGAGGGGGATGGAATTGGTGATGACCAGTTCCTTGATCCTGGAGTCATGGATGCGTGTCAGCGCATCTCCGGAAAGGATGCCGTGGGAACAGGCGCAATAGACTTCGGTCGCCCCTTTTTCATAAAGCATGTTGACGCCGCCCAAAAGGGAGCCGCCGGTATCGACGATGTCGTCGACGATGATGGCGATTTTCCCGTTCACATCCCCGATGAGGTTGACGGCTTCGGCGACGTTGGGTTTGGTTCTGCGTTTATCGATGATCGCGATCGTGGTTCCGGGCATCGCGTCGGCGAGCCTTCTGGCACGCGTCGCCCCGCCGTGGTCGGGGGAGACGATGACGACTTCATCCGCGAAGTGTTTCGCGCGGAAGTATTGACCGATCATGGAAACGGCGGTCAGATCGTCGATCGGGATGTTGAAGAATCCTTGGATCTGCGGGGCATGGAGGTCAAGCGTCACGACACGGTCGGCACCGGCGACTTGCAGAAGGTCGGCGACCAGTTTCGCGGTGATGGGTTGACGGGCCCTGGCTTTGCGGTCTTGACGCGCATAGCCGAAGTAAGGGATGACGACCGTGACTTCCCCTGCGGAAGCACGTTTGAAGGCATCGAGGGCGACCAGGATTTCCATCAAGGTCTCCGATACGGGCGTACAGGTGGATTGAACCAGGAAAACGTTCTTCCCACGGACGGACTGTTCGGGTTCGACGATGATTTCGCCGTCGGCGAAGTGCTTGACCGAGATTTTCCCGCGAGGTATGCCCAGATGACCGCAAATTTCATCCGTCAGATCGGTGCTGGAGGAAAGCGCGAATACGATAATGTCCTTAACCATGGTGTTCTCCCTCTTTCTTCTTGTTTTTGTATTTCAGGCCGTAACCCGGTTTGTTTTCTTGGCGTGTCCGTGCGATCGCCATCTCCCCGTCGCCCACATCCTTGTTGGCGGTGGTTCCCGCGGCGACGACCGCATTCTCCCCGACGGTGATCGGGGCGATCAGATTGACGTTGGATCCGATGAAGGCCCCGTCCTTGATGATCGTCTTGTGTTTGTTTTTCCCGTCGTAGTTCACGGTAACGACCCCGCAGCCGAAGTTCACCTTGGCTCCGACCTCCGCATCCCCGACATAGGTCAGATGGGCGCACCGGGAATCGAATCCGATCGTCGCGTTCTTCATCTCGACGAAGTTCCCGATCCGGTTGTTGTCCTCGACCACGCAATTCATGCGCAGATGCGCGAAGGGTCCCAAATTCACGTTGTCCTTGACGATGCTGTCCGTGATGCGGCAGGCATCGATCTTGGTGTTGTTTCCGATGGTCGCATTGACCAGGAATGTTTGAGGCAGGATCGTACATCCCGTCCCGATCGTCGTCTTCCCTTCCAAATAGACGTTGGGATAGAGGATCGTATCTTCGCCGATTTCGCTGTCCGCCGAGATGAAGGTCAGATCCGGATCGATGAAGGTGACGCCGTTGTTGAGCCAATACCGGTTGATGCGCTTCTGCATCCACCGTTGCGCCGCCAAGAGATCGATCCGATCATTGACGCCCGCGACTTCGTCGACATCCTGGACAGGAAGGGCTTGGACGCTTAATCCATGCGAATTGAAGATCTCGATCAGATCGGTCAGGTAATATTCGTTCTGGGCGTTCTCGTTGGTGATTTCGTCCAGATGCTTGAAGAGCAGATCCGTCTTCACGCAATAAATCCCGGTGTTGATCTCTTTGATCGCCAATTGGCGCGGTGTACAATCTTTGAATTCCACGATTTTCTCGATGTTCCCGTCTTCGTCGCGAACCACCCGTCCGTATTTCTGCGGGTCGTCCAACTCGGCGGTCAAGACCGTCATCGCACAATCGCTGTTGTGGATGAAGATCTTCTCCATCGTCTGTTCGCTGATGCACGGGCAATCCCCGTAAAGAATCAGGGTTTCCCCTTCTTTGCCTCGAAGGCTCTGGACCTGCATGACCGCATGTCCCGTCCCGAGTTGGGGCATTTGCGTCGCATATTGAACCGAATCTTTCAGATAGGCCTGCACCTGATCCGCCTGGTGACCCACGACGACGACGATGTCTTCCACATCGATCTTCTTCAGGTTGGTGACCACATGTCCGATCATCGGTTTGCTTAAGACCGGATGCATGACTTTGGACAAGGAACTCTTCATTCTCGTCCCTTTTCCGGCGGCCAAAACAATCGCGTTTCTCATGTTTTTATCCTCCTCTCCTATTTTACCAAAAAACACCGTGGTTTGGTCCTACTTTGGGAGTAATTTCGTTTTTATCACGAAACGGTAGGCGGATTTCAGACTCCGTACCGCTTTGTCGGCGATTTCTTCGTGTTGGGTGAAACCCATGACGACCGATCCGCTCCCCGTCATCATCGCTTTATCGCATCCCATCCGCACAAGACGCTGCTTGAGTTGCTGGATATCGGGAACCATCTTGATCGCACTGGCCTCCAAGCTGTTGCCGATGGAAACGAGGAACAACGGATAGTTGTTGGTATGAAGCGCTTCTTCCACCAACGACGTCTCGGGATGCAGGAGGTTGTCGAATTGCAGACTGCCGAAGGCTTGGCGTGTACTCACGCCCCGTTTCGGTTGGACAAGGACGATCCACATCGGGAGATCGACGTCGAAGAAGCGAAGCTTCTCCCCGATCCCCTGTACCCTCGCCGGTTTCCTGAACAGGCAGAAAGGAACGTCCGCCCCGATTTTCACCCCGATGTCGATTTTCTCTTGATCGCTTAGGTTCCAACCATAGGTGACATCGAACCAGTTGATGACGGCCGCCGCATCGCTGCTTCCTCCGCCCAGACCCGCCTGCGAAGGGATCCTTTTGGTGAGATGGACATGGAAA
>JAHFCO010000019.1 GCA_023249475.1 Bacillota bacterium
TGAAAAAGACCTTTAATCCATTATCGAGCGTCGTTTCGGTGACTTTCTCGTTGAGTTTCTTGTTTTCGTAGGTAATCATTGCCCCTCCTTCAACCCGACCGTATAGGAAACGATCGGCGTCCAGGTCGATACCGCTTCTGTAATCTCGTCGAATTTGACTTCCATGATTTTCGCGATGGCGGAATCGAAGGTTTCCTCGCGTCGCGTCAAAATGCGTTGGTGGTGGAAATTGATGATCGACGTGGCATCGTCGCCGGCGGACTTGATGGACGAAACCATCATGTCTTTGGCGGTCTGCAGGAGTTTCGGTTCGAAGTCGCCCAAACGGAGCAGATCGATCTGCGCTTCGATCAGGCGTTCGACTTCTTCCTTCTTTTGTGCGTCGATGCCGGTCGAGACCGAAACGACCCCGTCGAACTGGACTATCCCGGAATAAATCGAGTAGCAGAGCGAACGGGCTTCCCTTACTTCCCTAAAAAGAAGCGAATTGGGCAGTTGACCCAACATCACGACCGCCAGGCGGTGCGCCGTGTATTTCTCATCCAACACGTCGCGATGGATCGTGTAGAGGCGGATCAGATTGGTCTGTTCGATGTCGCGTTGGGTATGACCCGACCTGAACTCGCTGGCATCCAGCGCATAGGCGCTGTCGATTTCATTGTGCTCGTCGAGGAACGAAAACGCGTCGCGCAAGGTGTTGATCATCTCCGGGGCGTCGAAGTCCCCGACGGCGAAACAATCGAAACGGTCGTTTTCGATCAGATCGCGGTAATAGTCCCGAAGCTGGTCGACCCCGATCGCTTCGACGACTTCCTTCTTCCCTTGGCTGAAGACCGATAAGGGATACGCCTCCCCCGCCAATCCGCAGGCTTGGATCATTGCGTATTGGGACGGGTTGTCTTCGTAGCGCAACAACGACGCCAGGACATTGGTTTTGGCCTCGGACAGCGTCGCTTCGTTGATCAAAGGAAAACGCAGAAGGTCCGCGATGAACGCGTCCGCCTTCTCGAAGGGTTTGTCTTGCGCATAGCGGTCGCTGATGGTCTTGAAGCGGAATTCCAGTCCGTGGGCTTTCCCATAGGCGGTGGTCTTGGAATCCACGTTCAACCCGTAACACGCGTCGCACACCGCCGCGATGTCGCTTTTCTTGGGGTAATGTTCGCTGCGGTCGATCAAGATCTGCGCCAGTAGATTGCGCATGCTGACGTAGGGTTCTTCGTTTTTCCCCAAAAAGCGGATCGAACAGGTGACGTCCTTGAACTTCTCCGTTTCCATGACGTGAAACCGTCCGCTATGCTGAAATGTTTCCATTGTTTCGCTCCTTCATCGCACTTTGTTTTGTGTGATATAATATTCTTAATCGAGGTGATAACATGCGATCCCATCCTAAGAAACCGAGGGAGTTGCTTGTGGTTGTCGACATGGTCCGCGGATTCATCGAGACCGGTCCGCTGAGCGACCCCGCGATTAGCACCATTATCGATGAAAACGTCGAATTAATCAAGGAGTTTACCGAACGCGGTCAGAGTGTCGTGGCGTTCAGGGATGCCCATGCTGTCGATTCCAAAGAATTCGACTTCTATCCGCCGCATTGTATCGACGGTACGGTCGAGAGCGAACTGGTCGCTGCGATCAAGGCGTATGAAGACCGTATGGTCGTGGTCGAAAAAGACACCACCAACGGATTTCTCAGCGACGGGTTCCAGCGGTTCATCAAGGAAAACGAACCCTTCGACCGCATCGTCGTCACCGGGTGTTGCACGGATATCTGCGTCCTTCAGTTCGCCCTGACGATGAAGACCTACCTGCAGCAAGCCAAACTCGATACGAAGATGATCGTCGTGGAAGACGCGGTCGAAACCTTCGACCTGCCCGGCCACCCCCGCGATGAGTTCAACGGATTTTCATTCAAACTGATGCGAAGCGCCGGGATCGAAATCCTCCCCCATTTGGAAAGAGAGTAATATGCACACACAAGACATTACGATGATGACCGACTTTTACGAATTCACGATGGCCTATGCCTACTTCAAGGAAAAACGACATGAAGAAATCGCCTATTTCGATATGTTCATCCGTCGGATCCCCGATGGCGGAGGCTATTTGATTTTCAACGGGCTGAACCGTTTGATCGAGGCGATCCAAAGTTTCCGCTTCACCGAGGAACAGTTGACCTATCTGCAGCGTTCCAACGTGTTCGACGACGAGTTCATCGATTACCTGCGCCATTTGAAGCTGAACCTGGACATCTGGTCGGTCGAAGAAGGCATGCCGGTGTTTGAGAACGAGCCCTTGGTGACCGTCCGCGGCACCTACATCCAAGCCCAGCTGATCGAAACCTTGCTTCTCCTATGCGTCAACTATCCGATCCTGATCACGACCAAAGCGAGCCGGATCGTGACGGCGGCGCGTGGTCGCGCGGTGATGGAGTTCGGTGCGCGACGCGCACAAGGCATGGACGCTTCGCTTGAAGGCGCCCGTGCGGCGGTGATCGCCGGATGCGTCGGCACCTCCTGCACCCTGGCCGGGATGAAGTTCGGGATCCCCATTTCGGGAACCATCGCCCACAGCTACATCCAACTGCATGAAAGCGAGTATGCGGCTTTCTTGAGTTATTCTCAGATCCAACCGAAGAACGCGATCCTGTTGGTGGATACGTACGATACGCTCAAGAGCGGCGTACCCAATGCGATCAAGGTCGCGCAGGATTTCCTGATCCCCAACGGATATCGATTGAAAGGCATCCGCCTCGACAGCGGCGACTTGGCCTACCTATCCAAACGGGCGAGGAAAATGCTTGACGACGCCGGCTTGACGGATTGTAAGATCCTGGCGTCCAATTCGCTGGATGAAGAAATCATCGACGACCTGATTTTACAGGATGCGAAGATCGACTCGTTCGGGGTCGGGGAGAACCTGATCACGTCGAAGTCTTCCCCCGTCCTGGGCGGCGTCTATAAAGTCGTTGCATATGAAAAAGAAGGTGAGATCGTACCCAAGATCAAGATCAGCGAAAACATCGAAAAGATCACCAATCCCGGGTTCAAGAAACTGATCCGTTTCTACGACAAGGACACCCATAAGGCGCTGGGCGACCTGGTCTGCATGGCGGATGAAGTCATCCCGTATGACAGCTACACCCTGTTCGACCCCGTGACGCCTTGGAAAAAGAAGGTCATCACCAACTACACCTATAAACAGCTTCAAGTCCCTGTCTTCGTGAACGGCAATCTCGTGTATACGACCCGGGATACGCTTCAGACGCGCGATTTCTGTAAGGAACAGATGGAGACCATGTGGGATGAAGTCAAGCGTCTACGCAACCCGCATCGCTATTACGTCGACCTCTCAATGACGTTGTGGAACTTGAAGAACCGCTTGATCGAAGAAAACAGGAAATAATCGCTGAATCCCGCAAGACCGAAGATCCCTCTCCGGTCTTGTTTTTTCTTAATTTTTAGCCATGGTGAAACACCAATTTATTGTATAATAGATGAAGAATCTGTAAACGAGGTAAAGCGATGCGTAAACTAAGAAAAGCGATGATACGGGTCTTGGGGATCCCTTTCCATGAAATCCTGGTTTTTCTCAACGGCGGGGTGTTGAAACTGAAACGTCGGCTGATTCGCCTGAACGACGGGTTCATGAAGGACCTTTTGGTTTATTCTTATGAAAAGAAACTCCAAAAAATGGGGAGTTGGATCGGTTATCGATGCGTCTTCGAGACAGACCCCGTCTTCCCGCATGGAATCCAAGGGATCTTCATCTCCAACGGGGCGAAGATCGGTAAGAACTGCGTCATTTTCCAACAGGTGACCATCGGATCCAATACGATCGAAAACCATCCTTTCTTCGGTAGCCCCCGCCTCGGGGACAATTGTTATCTGGGCGCCGGTGCGAAACTCATCGGAAAGATCACGCTTGGCGACAACGTCAGGGTCGGGGCGAACTGCGTGGTCGTCAAAGACGTCGGCTCGGATTGCGTGGTCGTCGCCCAAAGTCCCCGGATCATCCAAAAAGAAGCGTTGGATAACCAGTACCACGACTACAAGTAAGCACCATAAAAAGAAAACACACTCCGCGATATGCGGAGTGTGTTTGTTTTAACGTTTGCCTGCGTCGTAGGGTTCCCCGGCGGCACGGGGTGCGGCGGAGTTCTTCGAAGAGAAGGCCAGTACGATCAAGGTCGCCAGATACGGTGTGATCTTGTAGATGGCGGGGTCGAGGCTGAGATCCGCCAAGAACGGAATGATGGTCGACGTCGAGGCGATGGTCTTCATCATCCCGAAGAAGAACGCGGCGAAGAGGATGCGAGAGGGTTTCCATTGACCGAAGATCAATACCGCCAACGCCAAGAAACCATACCCCAGGACGCTACCGCTGAAATTGGTGCTGATGGGGACGACGAAGATCAATCCGCCCAAGCCCGCCAAGGCGCCCGACAACATGACGCCGGTATAGCGCATTTTGATGACGTTGATCCCGGCCGAATCGGCGGCTTGCGGGTGCTCGCCGCAGGCACGCAGACGGAGACCGAAACGGGTTTTGTACAGGATGATCGAAGCGACCACCAGGATTCCGATCCCGATGTAGGTCGTGATGTAGACGTTCTGGAAAATCAGGTTCCCGATGACGGGGATATCGCCGAGCAGCGGCACCTTCGGGATACGGAAATTGTTCTCAAAGTCGATCTGCGAAACCCCTTGGACCATCCGTGCGGTGTAGACCGCGAACGCCGGGGCGAAGAGGTTCAACGCGGTGCCGGAGATCGTCTGGTTCGCCTTCATGTTGATGGATGCATAGGCGTGCAAGAGGGAGAACAGGACCCCGACGATGATTGCGATGAACATGGCGAGGATGAAGAGGAGTTGAGGCGGAATCGATCCCTGGAACGTTTTGATGAAGAATATGCTGAAGAACGCTCCGATGACCATGATCCCTTCCAAGGCGATGTTAACGATACCGCTTCGTTCGGAAAACATTCCGCCCAAGGCGACGACGACCAAAGGGACCGTGAACAACAACGAATTCTGAAAGACGAAATAGATGGTATCCATTATTTACCCTCCGTCCGTTTCTTGAAGAACGCACTGATCTGTTCCCTGAAGAACAAGGAGAAGGCGCTGAGATAGATGATCGCAGCCACCATGATGCTGATGACTTCCGGAACGAATTTATAGAGTTGCATGTAGAAGCCGCCGACGTTGATGTAGGCGACGAAGATCGCGGCGAAGATGATGCCGATCGGGTTGCTTAAGCCCAGCAAGGCGACGGGAATCCCGTTGAACCCTTCGGCCGCCAGGATATCGACGACCTGGATGTGTTTCCCCGATCCCGCCAAATAAAGCAGACCTCCGCCCAACCCGGCGAACGCCCCGGCGATGACCATCGACAACAGAATGTTCCGCTTCGAATTCATACCGGCGTATTGGGACGCCGAACGGTTGTAACCGCAAGCCTTCAGCTCATAGCCGAAGGTCGTTTTCTCCAAAACGATGTAGGCGATGATCGCGACGAGGATCGCGATGATGATGCCAAGATTGACGTTGGACCCGTTGAACAAGGTATCCAGCCCGACCTTGGGGATGATGGCGCGCGTCGGCGTCATCGATTGGTTCCGTGCCGCGTCGAATACCGTTTTTACGACCATGAAATTCACCAAGTACATCCCGATGTAGTTCATCATGATCGATGCGATGACTTCGTTGACATTCCGATAAGCTTTGAGGAATCCCGGGACCAACGCCCACAATCCCCCGGCGACGAACGCACCGGTCAATGCGACCAGCCACAAAATCTCGGTCGGAATGAAGGTCGCCTTGACGGCGATGAAGACGGCGGTGAAGGCCCCGATGATGAACTGTCCGGACGCCCCGATGTTGAAGAGACCGGTTTTGAAGGCGAACCCGACGGACAAGCCGGTCATGATGATGGGCGTCGCCAGATAAAGCGTCTGACCCAAGCCTTTCATCCCGCCGGTGAACCCGCCGGACAAGATCGTCAAGAAACCACCGACCGCATTGGCCGGATTACTGATGAGCAATACGATGAAACCGAAGACAAAACCGAAAATGATCGAGAGGATCGACGCGGATGCGTTCTGGAAGCCTTTTGACTTAAGAAGCTTGTTCATTCGATCACCTCTCTCTTGGATCCGGACATGTAGAGACCCAGTTCCTGTTGGGAAACGACTCGCGGATCCGCCTGACCCACCAACTCCCCTTCATACATGACCAAGATGCGGTCGCTGACGTTCATGACTTCGATCATTTCAAGGGAAACCAGTAGGACGGCCTTCCCGGCGTCCCGTTGTTCGACCAGTTTTTTGTGGATGTATTCGATCGCGCCGACATCCAGTCCGCGGGTCGGTTGGACCGCGATCAACAGATCCGGGTTCTTGTCGATCTCCCGCGCGACGATCGCCTTCTGCTGATTGCCGCCCGACATGCTGCGGGTCTTCGAATTGGCCCCTTCGCCGCTGCGGATATCGAACTGTTGGATCAAGTCGGTTGCATGTTTGTAGATGGCTTCGAATTTCAAGAAACCGTTGTTTTGATAGTCTTTTTGGAAGTAGGACTGCAGAACGAGGTTTTCCGCCAGGTTATAATCCAAAACCAGTCCGTGTTTGTGGCGGTCTTCCGGTATATGCGAAATCCCGGAAACCGAACGCTGACGTATGGTCGAATGGGTGATGTCCGAACCTTTGAAAAGCAACGAACCCGACTCGATCGGCGTCAACCCGGTCAAGGCATAGACAAGGTCCGTTTGACCGTTGCCTTCGATCCCGGCGATGCAAAGGATCTCGCCGCGCCGTACCTTGAAACTCACGTTGTTGACGGCGTTCTTGTGACTGTGTTTCGACTTCACCACCAGATTCTTGACTTCAAGGATCACTTCACCGGGTTTTTGCTCCCCTTTTTCGACTTCGAACAAGACTTTCCGTCCGACCATCATTTCCGACATTTCTTCTTTGGACGTCGTCGCCACGTCGACCGTCGCGATGTATTTCCCTTTACGCAAGACCGTGACACGATCGGCCACCTGTTTGATCTCGTTCAACTTATGCGTGATAAAGATGATGGACTTCCCTTCCGAAGCGAGATTCTTCATGATTTTCATCAGTTCGTCGATTTCCTGCGGGGTAAGCACGGCGGTCGGTTCATCGAAAATCAAGATTTCGTTCTCGCGATACAGCATTTTCAGGATTTCGACCCGTTGTTCCATCCCGACGGAAATGTCGGAAATCAACGCGTCCGGATCGATGAATAGATTGTATTGCTTTGAGATCTTTTCGACTTTCTCGCGTGCGTCCTTCAACTTCAAAAACCCGTTTTCCACGGTTTCGACGCCAAGCACGACATTCTCGAGCACGGTGAAATTGTGGACGAGTTTGAAGTGTTGGTGCACCATCCCGATACCATACTTCTTGGCATCGTTTGGGTTATGGATCTTCGCTACCTGACCATTGACCTTGATGGTTCCTTTTTCGGCTTTATACAAACCGAAAAGGACGCTCATCAGAGTCGATTTCCCCGCTCCGTTCTCGCCCAACAACGCATGGATCTCACCTTTGCGGACTTGCAGGGTGATGTCGTCGTTGGCGATGATACCGGGGAACTCTTTTGTGATATTCAGCATTTCGATTACATATTCCATGGGTATTTCTCCTATGTTGGAATTATATCTTATTTTGACCGAAAATGGTGCATTTGTTGGCACTAAACATAAAAAAGCGGACCTTTCGGTCCGCTCTGGATTCATTATTCTACAGTGATCTTAACTGCGGTCAGGCCCAATTTCGCTGCATCCGGTACGCCGGCTTCGTTTCCGCCATCGGCGTTGGTCTTCAACGTGATGGTTTCGTCAACGAGTTTGGCATAGACGGCATCGTAATCGGCTTGCTTGAAGGTCGTGAAACGGCTGAAGTCTTGCGGCAAACCAACACCGTCGACATCGGCACGCAGGGTAACGATTTCGCCACCCGGGAATTCATCGGCATAGTACGCTTCAAGCGCGAGATAGACGGAGTTTCCGAGTTCCTTCATCGCGGAAGTGATGACGGTGTCGGATTCAGGAGATTGGTCAACGTCGACGCCGATGACCTTCTTGTCTGCTTCTTCGGCAGCGGACATGACGGAGTTCCCGACTTTACCGCCGGCGGCGAAGATCACTTCGACGCCCGATTGATACCAGGAAGCGGCTTTCGCTTTGTTATCGGGGGTGTCGTCGAAGTTACCGGTGTAGTGGTACTTGACCATGACATCGGCTAAACCCAATTCAGCGGCGGCATATTCGGCGCCTTGAAGGAATCCATAACCGAAACGGACAACGGCCGGAACAGCCATGCCGCCCATGAATCCTAAGTTGGTGTAGCCGTCTTTAACCGCGGCGTAGCCAGCCAGGAAGCCGGATTGTTCTTCAGCATAATAGATCGAGTAAACATTGTCTTCGGCACGGAACTGCGTCCAGTCTTCACTGTGCGGGTCCGCATCCAATAAGACGAACTTGACTTCCGGGAACAAATCTTGGGCTTCGAATACGGCCGGTCCGAACAAGAATCCCGGGGTGACGATGACTTTCGCTCCGCCGGTAACCGCTAATTCGATCGCATCGACGTAGGCAGCGGTCGATTGTTCGGTCGGTTTGTAGTATTGGTGGGTGATGTCGTTTTCTTCGGCATACTTGACAAGACCTTCCCATGCGCCTTGGTTGAACGACTTGTCGTCGATGTTGCCGACGTCAGTGATCAAGGCAAGTTCAAATCCCTTGTCTTCGGGTTTCGAACATGCAGCAAGTCCGAATACCATCAGGAATACAGTCAAAAGAATCAAAAGCTTCTTCATTACTTCTTCCTCCATTGTTTTTCGCAGTGTATCTGCTCCTTCTCAGTTTAGTATTTTTTACACTTAAAGTCAACTAAGCAAACCAAATGAAAAGCGGTTTTGTAACCGCTTAATCTTCATCGTCGGCTTTTCGGACCCTGACGTCGCGGGGCTTGCTGCCTTGCGTCGGTCCGATGATCCCTTTTTGTTCAAGGACATCCATCATGCGCGCCGCGCGGTTGTATCCCAATCCGAACCGGCGTTGGATGCTGGAGGTCGAAGCCCGTTGGGTTTCGATGACATAGTCTTTGACTTCATCGAAAAGCGGATCATCCAAGGCGGATGCGATGCCTTCAGACAAGCCTTCCCCGTCCTCGGGATTGATGAACGCTTCGTCGTAGGTCGGTTTGCGCTGTGCGGCGGTGGTTTCGGCCAAACGGCGTACTTCATCGTCGGAGACGAAAACCCCCTGGATACGGACGGAAGCGGGCTCCCCGACCGGAATGAACAGCATATCCCCGTATCCGAGCAGTCTTTCCGCCCCGACATGGTCCAGGATGGTCCTGGAATCCACGCCGCTGGAGACGGCGAAGGCGATGCGCGAAGGGATGTTGGATTTGATGATCCCGGTGATGACGTCGACCGAAGGACGCTGGGTCGCGACGATCAGGTGGATCCCGGCGGCACGCGCCAACTGCGTGATCCGTTGGATGCTGGATTCGACTTCTTTCCCGGCGACGATCATCAAGTCGGCGAGTTCGTCGATGATGACGACGATCCACGGCATCGGCTCGAGATGTTCCTGCGGGGCTTTGATGAGTAGTTCGTTATAGGCGGTGATGTTGCGGACATTGCATCTGGAAAAGACTTCGTAGCGGTTCTCCATCATCTTGACGACGATTTTCAGCGCCCTCGCGGCTTCGGATGCGTCGGAAATGACCGGACAGATCAGATGCGGTATTTTTTGGAACGAAGTGAACTCGACCTTCTTGGGGTCGATCAAGATCATCTTCACTTCATCGGGGGTCGTGCGTAGTAATAATGTCGAAATGATCGAGTTGACGCAGACGGATTTCCCGCTGCCGGTGGCCCCCGCGATCAAGAGGTGTGGCATTTTGTCAAGTTCCGAGAAGATCGGCCGGCCCGACAAGTCCCTGCCCAGCGCGAACAAGAGTTTCTTGTTCATCTTTTCCGGAGGGATTTCCTTCAGCATCTCCGCCATGCGGACGGGGATCATCTCCACGTTGGGGATCTCGACGCCGACCGCGTTGCGGCCTGGGATCGGGGCTTCGATGCGGATGTCCTTCGCCGCCAATTCCATTTTGATGTTGTCCTGGATGGAAGCGATCTTCGATACTTTGACGTTGGAGTCCGGACGCACTTCGAACTTCGTGACCGCCGGGCCGATATGGGTGGCGACCAAGGTTGCGTTGATGCCGAAATTCGATAGGATCTCAAGCAGTTTCTTCCCTTTGAAGACGGCTGCGTTGGCGTTGGCGCTGGATTTGCCCTTGGCCGCGACTTCATCAAGGATCTTGATGTCCGGCAGAACGTAGTTGCCGATGTTGTGGACGGTCGCGGCGGATTTCGTCGTGACCTCCCTTTCATCGAACAGACTCGGTTTCGCGATCACGGTCGAACGTTTTTCGGGGACGACGACTTCCTGGACCTCGGGTTCTTTGACATCCGGCGTCAGGAATTTCAACCGGTGCTTCTTCTTGGGAAGTTCCGGTTCGGTTTTTTCTTCATAAGCCATCTCTTCGCCGATTTGCGTCATCACGCGGTTTTTGGCGGAACGCATCTTGGCGATGGCTTTCTTCACGTATTTCCAATCCACGAAGAGCAGGATGGCCACGACATAGAGGAAAACGACGACAAGCAGCGTCCCGGTCCGGGCGAACAGAAGGGTGAAAAGCGAATACAGGAACACCCCGACCAACCCCCCGTTGGGGGACAGCGCTTCGGTGAAGATTTCCGGCGTGTTGCTCATCCATTCCTCGAAGACCGCGAAGCCGATATCCGACCGCGTATAGGCGCGGTAAGAGGCGGTAAGGATGATCGCCGTCAGCATCAGCCCCAAGGCGATGCTCGTCTTTAAACGAAGGTTGGGGTTCTTTCGCCAAAACAGGATGAACAAGGCGTAAAGAAACATGAGGACGTAAAAGAATACGATCGTTTCGCCCACAAAAAAGCGCACCAAACGGTCAAGGTAGATGCCGACGATCCCGAAACGTTGAAACGAAATGATGGTCAACGTAAACAGGATGAGGGCGTTGATGATGTAGAGAAGCTTACGCTCCTCTTTCCGTAGTGTTTTTCTGCGTGCCATGCAACCCTCCGTGATTACTCATTCACATTGATTTCGACGATGACCGGAAGGATCATCGGGCGTTTACCCGTTTCCTTCAGGACATAGCGCATGATTTTGTCCTTGGCGTCCATGCGGACGGACATGTTTTCATATTTGTTCGCGGCGACCGCGTCGATGATGACGCGTTCGACGATGTTGCCGATTTCCTTGACGATGTAGTCCGCTTCCTTGAGATAGATGACGCCCCTGGACTGGACATCGGGTCCGCCGATGACTTCCTTGGTCGCATAGTTGACGACGACGCCGACCACGATGGCGCCGTCTGTCGACAAGGCTTCACGGTCTTTCAAGACCATCCCGCTGACATCCAGCGATTCGTTGCCGTCGATCATCAGATCTTCCAACGGCAGGATCGTCGACGTGTTTTTCAAAAGTTTGTCTTCGAACAAGGCGACTTGGCCGTTGTCGAGAACCACGATGCGGTCCGCGAAATAACCGGAATCCAACGCGATGTTCGCGTTCACGATCAATTGACGGTATTCCCCATGGATGGGGATGAAATACTTCGGTTTCAGCAAGGACAGCATCATTTTGATGTCCTCGGCGGAAGCATGCATGGAGAAGATCTTCTTGCGGTCCAGCGTCACGACGCGGACGCCCTCTTTATAGAGTTCGTTTTCCATTTTACTGGCTTCGCGTTCCGTCCCCGGTACGACCGGAGAAGCGATGATGACCGTATCTTCTTTATGCAGTTCAAGCTTCGTGTCTTCCGAGATCGCGATGCGGTGCATGACCTTGAACACGTTGGGACCGCTGGCGCTGACGATGATGATCGCGTTGGTGTAGTCGTTGGTGAATTTCTCGGCGCTGAGTTCCAAACCGGCCGGTACATGGTAATAGCCCAGTTTTTCGACCTGGCGCAGTAGGTTGCGTTGGTTGTCGTTGTAGAAGAAGATCTTCTTCTTGTATTTGTTGGCGAGTTCGATGACTTCGATCAAACGGTAAAGGTTTTGTTCATACAGCGTGATGAACACCCGTCCCCGCGCGTCTTCGACGGCACTTTCGATATGGTCCGTGATGCGGTGGTTCGGCGCCGTGAAGCCTGGTTTCTCCGCATAGACGGATTCCGTCAACAACGCCAAAACCCCCTTCTTCCCGATATCCGCGAATTCGGTGATGTCGCAAGCGAACGCCGCGTTGCGTGCGTTCAAGTCGATGATGTATTCGCCCGCATAGACGATCGCCCCTTGGTCGGTCTCGATCGCTAATCCGAAGGCGTCGGCGATGGAATGCGTCAGTCCGAAAGTACGGATGTTGACGCCGTTGATCGCCAGTTTCCCGTTGCGCTTGATGCGGTGGATCTTCACTTCCTTGATATTCTGTTTCTTAAGCATCTCTTCGATCATCACGGCGCTTAGCGGCGTCGTATAGATGGGGACGTTCGCCTGCCTCAACAGATACGGCAAAGCCGCCATCGCATCGTCGTGCGCATGCGTAATGAACACGGCTTTCACCCTGTCCTTGTTTTCGACGAGATATTTCATATCGGGAATGATCATCTCGATTCCCAATTGTTCGATATCGGGGTATTTGATTCCGGCTTCGATGACGAAGAGATCGTTGTTGATTTCCACGACATAAAGATTTTTGCCGTCTTCGTCCAGCCCGCCTAACGCAAAAATGCGTATTTTATCCATGATATTTCCTCCTGCTTTTCTACCATTATACCTTAGCGGGTCTCTTTTTTCAAACGCTGGCCCGATTCTATTTCCGTTTGCCGTTCAAGGTCCAGGTTTTCGCATCGGTGATCAGCACTTCGACGATTTCGCCGGTGCAATCGTCGTTCGAAGTGAAATTGACCAGTTTGTTGTTTTCGGTGTACCCGGAATAGACTTCCGCGTTTTTCTTGGACGGGCCGTCCACCAAGACCTTCACGGATTTTCCGATCATACGCTTGTTGTTTTCAAGCGCATGTTGCGCCACCTTCGCGTTTAGGATCTGCAATCGTTTGCGCTTTTCCTCCGTCGGCACGTTGTCTTCCATCTTCGCGGCCGGCGTCCCTTCGCGTGGCGAATAGATGAAGGTGAACGCATTGTCGAACTTGCAAGCCTCCAACATCGCCAAGGTATCGTTGAACTGTTCTTCGGTTTCATTGGGGAAGCCGACGATGATGTCGGTGGAAAACGCGACGTTTTCCACTCTGTCTTTGAGTTTATGGAATAAAGTCAGGTATTCCTGGGGGGTATAGCGTCTTCCCATGATTTTCAGGATCTCGGCGTTGCCGGACTGAAACGGAAGATGGATGTAGGGCATGACGTTGGGAAGCGTCGCGATGGCATCGATCAGTTCGTCGGTGAAATCCCAGGGGTGGCTGGTGGTGAACCGGATCCGCTCGATCCCGGTTTGGGATACCTTCTCCATCAGTTTCGCAAAACAATGTTCCCCGTACAGGTCTTTTCCGTACGCATTGACGTTCTGCCCCAACAGGGTGACTTCTTTGCATCCTTCTTTTCTCAGCGTCTGTACTTCTTCAAGGATGTCTTCCATGGTCCGCGAACGTTCTTTCCCGCGGGTATAGGGGACGATGCAGTAGGTGCAGAATTTGTCGCAGCCATACATGATGTTGACCCAGGCTTTGGTGCTCAAGACGCGTCGTACCGGAAGGTTCTCGATGACGTCGCCTTCCTGGGAATAAACTTCGATCACGCGCTCGCGCGTCAAGGTCGCTTTATAGAGCAGTTCGGGTAGGCGGTGGATATTGTGGGTGCCGAACACCAAATCGATGTGGTGGTGCTTCTGCAGGATGGTTTGGACGACTTCCTCTTCCTGCGCCATGCATCCGCAGACCACGAACATCAGATCCGGGTTCTTCAGTTTGAACCGTTTGAGCTGACCGATTTCACCGAACACCTTGTCTTCCGCGTTCTTGCGGACCGCGCATGTGTTCAAAAGGATCAAATCGGCGCTTTCGGCGTCCATGACCGGCAGGTAACCCATTTCCTCCAGGATCCCGCGGATGGTTTCGCCGTCCCTCTCGTTGGCTTGACAGCCATAGGTGCGCAAAAAATACTTGCGGCCGTTACCGAGGTTCTTCGCGGCGTCGTCGATATGGAAAAGCGAACGTTCGATGACCGCATGGTCTTTCGATCGTTTCTGCGCTTCTTTTAGATTCGGGAGTATGAAGTAGTCTTTGATTTCTTTCATGGATTCCTCCGGTTAAAAAAACCAAGCGACGCTTGGTTTCTTACTTCTGCGAAATGGCTTGCGTCGGGCAGACCCCGATGCATGCGCCGCAATCGATGCACAGCGATTCGTCGCACTCTGCTTTTCCGTCGGCGTCCAACGACAACGCTCCCGTCGGGCATACGCCAACACACGCTCCGCAACCGATACAAATGTCTTTTGCTACTACTACCGGCATTTCCAACACCCTCCTTGATCTAGGATAATTATATCACGATTTAAAGGTTCTTCAAGAACGAGTTATGGATTCATTCTTCGGACGGATTTGGATCCGTTCGATTTTGACCGCGCGGCGCGTCGTCTCGTCGATCTCGATGAAAAGTCCGCAGAGCTGGGACTCCCCTTCAGAAACGGTATAACGCGCGCTGCGGATGCCGCTGAAACGGTCAAGCACTTCCATCACATCCCGCCCGATGACGCTGTCGTAGGGACCCGTCATGCCGACGTCGCTGATGAAGGCGCAGCCGTTCATGATTTTCTCATCCGCCGTCTGGACATGCGTATGCGTTCCGACGACGGCGCTGACGACGTCCTGAAACATGTAGGCGAAGGCGATTTTCTCGCTGGTCGCCTCCGCATGGAGGTCGACCAGGACGATTTTGTCGGTGAAGTTTTTTTCGATCCGATGCATCGCCTCGAACGGCGTTTCATCGGTGTTTTCCATAAAGACGGTCCCGCAGATGTTGACGATCACCAACGGCGTGCCCTTGACATCGATTTCCAGATGTCCGCGTCCCAAGCCGGTCGGGATGAGGTTCATCGGCCGGACCAAACGGTCGGCCTGGTTGATGAAGTCATAGAGATCGGCCTTGGAGAACGCATGGTTTCCCAGCGTGATCGCATCGATGCCGTAGCTTAAGAGTTCTTCATAGATTCTTCGAGTGATCCCTTTGCCGTGCGCCGCGTTTTCACCGTTGGCGATCACGACATCCGCGTCATAGGCCAATCGTAGGGAAGGCAGCAGTTGTTTGACTGCTGCCCTTCCTTTGCTACCGACGATGTCGCCGATAAACAGAATTTTCATTATTTTGCGATGTCCGATGCACGGGTTTCGCGGATGACCGTCACCTTGATTTGACCCGGATAGGTCAGTTCGGCTTCGATTTTCTCGCGGATTTCGCGTGCGATGCGATGACACGCCAAGTCATCCAACTTTTCGGGCACGACCATGACGCGGATTTCGCGGCCGGCCTGGATGGCATAGGTCTTTTCGACGCCGTCGAACGACGTCGCGATTTTTTCAAGTTGTTCCAAACGTTGGATATAGTTTTCGAAGGATTCGAAACGCGCACCCGGACGGGCGGCGCTCAGGGTATCCGCGGCGGCGACCAAGACCGAGATGATGCTGGTCGGTTCGACTTCACCGTGGTGGGATTCGATCGAGTTGATGACGACGGCGTTTTCACCGTGTTTCTTCGCGATCCGCGCCCCGATTTCGATATGGCTTCCTTCGACTTCGAAGTCCATCGCTTTCCCGATATCATGCAGAAGCGCGGCGCGTTTCGCCAAGGTTTGGTTCAACCCGAGTTCGGCGGCCATCATCCCTGCCAGGTAGGCGACTTCCATACTGTGCTGCAATGCGTTTTGACCATAGCTGTAACGGTAGCGCAGACGTCCGATCAAACCGACGATTTCACGGTCGATCTTCCCGATGTTCAACTTGAAGACGGCTTCTTCGCCGACCTTCTGGATGGTTTCGTTGAGCTCTTTGGTCACTTTATTCACGACTTCTTCGATACGGCCGGGTTGGATCCGTCCGTCTTTAATCAAGGTCTCAAGCGCTAGACGGGCGATTTCCCGTCGGATGGGATCGAAACAAGATAGCGTGATGGTTTCGGGAGTATCGTCGATGATGAGGTCGACACCCGTCGCTTGTTCGATCGCCCGGATATTTCTTCCTTCGCGGCCGATGATGCGGCCTTTCATTTCTTCACTGGGAAGTGCGACGACCGAAACGGTACGCTCCAACGTTTCCTCTTGGGCATAACGTTGAATCGCCATTCCGATGATGTTGCGCGCCTTATCGGCCGCAATCGATTTCGCATCGTCTTCCGCTTCACGGATATAAGCCGTCACTTCGTTTTGGATCTTCTTCTCGACCGCGCTCATTAATTCTTTTTTGGCTTCCGCCTGCGTCATGTTCGCGAATCGTTCGAGTTCCGTCACCTGTATATCGATCTTCGACTGCAAATCACGTTCCATCTTCTCCAGTACGTTCAATTTTTCGGTTAATTGTTTATTTTTATCATCAATCTGCTTTTCTTTGTTCGTCAACGTTTCTTCACGGAAATGGAAGTTATCCTCACGGCGCGACATCTTGTTTTCCAGTTCCTGGATTTCTTGACGACGCTCCTTGATTTCCTTCTCCGCGGCAAGTTTCAATTCATACGCCTGCGTTTTTCCTTCAAGGACCGCCTGGCGTACTAGGTTATCCGCTTTGTTTGTTGCTTCGCTGATGAGTAAACTTGCTTTTTGTTGATCTCTATTTAACCCTAACTTTGAGACTAAAACCATCACGATCAGTCCCAAAGCAAAACCGCTGATACCGGTAAAGACGGAAAAGAGAATGTCTTTAGGCATGCTTTTCCTCCTGTACCTATTGATGAGTTAGATATAACTCTTTTACATAATAACGAATTTGCGGACAATTCACAATAACATTTGCTCAGCACAAGAAAAATAGCAGGTTCCCCTGCTATTTTAGACTGGCTTCTTGCTTGAAAAACGCCTTCTTTTTGACTTCTTCGGTGATTTCGGCTTCCAGCACCGGATTGGATTTCAAGAAAGCGCGGACCGCTTCTTTCCCTTGCCCGATCTTTTCGCCTTTGTATGCGAACCATGCGCCGGATTTTTGGACGACATCGTGTTCGACTGACAGATCGATCAACTCGCCGATCCTCGACACCCCTTCGCCGTACATGATTTCGACCAGCGCGACCTTGAACGGAGGCGCGACCTTGTTTTTGACGACCTTGACGGTCACTTTGTTTCCGACGATGTCATTGCCGTTCTTGATGGCTTCGCCTTTACGGACGTCGATACGGATGGAAGCGTAGAACTTCAACGCGCGTCCGCCGGATGTCGTTTCGGGGTTGCCGAACATGACGCCGACTTTCTCGCGCAACTGGTTGATGAAAATGACGGTGCATTCGCTTCTGTTCATGACACCGGAGAGTTTGCGCATCGCTTTGGACATCAAACGGGCTTGCAGGCCGACGTTGGCATCCGACATTTCCCCGTCGAGTTCGACTTGCGGGACCAAGGCCGCGACGGAGTCCACGACCACCAGGTCGATCGCTCCGCTCTTGATGAGAAGTTCCGTGATTTCAAGGGCTTGTTCCCCGCTGTCCGGTTGGCTCAGGATCAGGTCGTCGATGTTGACGCCCAGATTGCGTGCATATCGCGGGTCGATGGCGTTTTCCGCATCGATGAAGGCGGCTTTGCCGCCCCGTTTTTGTACTTCGGCGATCGCATGCAGGGCAAGCGTCGTTTTACCGCTCGATTCCGGACCGTAGATCTCGACGATCCGTCCTTTGGGGTATCCCCCGATCCCCAGCGCAAGGTCGATCGAAATCGATCCGCTGCTGATGGCGTCGATGTCCACGTTGGCACGGTCGCCAAGCCGCATGA
Organism: Bacillota bacterium; assembly: GCA_023249475.1. Taxonomy (GTDB): domain Bacteria; phylum Bacillota_I; class Bacilli_A; order Erysipelotrichales; family Erysipelotrichaceae; genus GWE2-51-13. The sequence goes on from JAHFCO010000019.1 coordinate 18,007, forward strand.
TTGAGCCCTTGCCGTACTGTTTTTCGATCTGCTTCAGCGCTTCCTCCAACAATGCATCTTTTTTGTTTTCCATGGTTATCCTCCGACCCCTTTTTCGCAAGGTTCTGTTACTTCCCTAACCAACTCTTTGATGCGGCGTATCGCCGCATCCACGGCGCTATAGCGGACATCCTCGCGGCTGCCGCGAAACACATCGTGATAGACCCGTAAAACATCCCGATATACGATGCACATATAGGCTTCGCCGTTCTTCTTGTCTTCCAACACGGCCGGTCCCGCGTTTCCGCTAAAGGACACGCAAAGGTCGCTCTTAAATAAAACCTGTGCGTTCTTCGCCATCGCTTCGACGGTTTGGGCGCTGATTGCCCCGTATTCCGCCAGGATTTTCGGATCGATGTGAAGGACGTTGGCTTTGATGTCGTTGGAGTAGGCGATGATCCCGCCTAGGAACACGTCGGACGCCCCCGCGATCGCGGTCGCCCGCGTCGCGAACAACCCTCCGGTGAAACTCTCGCAACAGCTCATCGTCAAACCCAGGCTGCGGAGCAGGTTTAAGAGTTCTTCCATCTACTTCGTCTCCAGCAGGATGTCCTTGGCTTGCAGGAAGTAGCTGATGCCGCTGATCAATGAAATGAAGGTCGAGAACCAGACCATCAAATCGGAAACGGGCAAAGAGTAGAGTTCAAACGGCAGGTTGTTGAGCAAAATCAGGATGATCGTCACCATTTGCGCGACCGTCTTCACCTTCCCCAGATACCCCGCCGCCATGACGCGGCCTTTCTGCGACGCGATCATCCGGATCGCATCCACCGCGGTATCCCGCCATAACATCACCAGGACCGCGACGACCGGGATGATCCCCTGCCATGCGAAAAGGATGAACATCGTATTGACCAAAAGTTTGTCCGCGATCTGATCGAGGAATTTCCCAAGGCTGGTGACCAGGTTGTGCTTACGCGCGATGTAGCCGTCCAGGAAATCGGTGAAGCTGGCGATGCAGAACAAAACGAGGATCACGACGTTACGAAAGGATAAATCGATATGTTCGATCGAGAAATGACCGATGTAGATGTTGAACTGGGCGAAAGGAAACAAAACGATCAACACGATCAAGGGGATCATGACGATCCTCACCAAGGTCAGACGATTCGGTAAATTCATCAGGAACCTCCTGCGAATGTGAATTCGATACGGTATGAACGCGGTAGGTTGGCGATCGTCGGATCGATCACGGCGTCGATGCCGTCGACTTTGATCGTGTTCCGCTTGATGTATCCGAAACTGATCGAAACCTTCCGGTTCGCCGCCGCTTCGACGATGACTTCCATCGTTTCACCATAGTTGTAGATCCGCGCACTGGGATTGTTGGTCAACACGTCATCGATGTAGACTTTCATCATGGAGTTCGAGAAAAAACTGACGACGAACTTGACTTGCTTCCCTTCGACCCAATCCGTGATCGAATACGCGGTCAACCCCGTTTTCGTCACGACGATGATCGTCGGTTCGGGTTCGGGCTCGGGTTCGGGCTCGGGTTCGGGTTCCGGCGTGATTTCGGATGGGATCTCGTCGACCGGCTGATAGACGAGTTCAGGGTCGCGGGTCAGCAACGGAAGTACGCTGTTGAAAAACACGAACACCAATCCGATGACGATCAAGACGATCGCGATCAAAAGGGTGATGAAGGAAACGTCGACCCGCCGTTTCTTGATGTTCTGATAGATGTATTTGCTGTCCGAGAGTTGCCTGTTTTTTACCACGTTGGCTTCACTGGCTTCGTTCTCTTTGATTTTCTTCAAAGAGATGGTGTTGGTATAGTCATCCTTGCTCAGGTTGAATTGATGCGCGATGGTCTCGAAATCAAGGTTGAGCGCGACGCTGATCGTTTTCAGATAGAACCGCAAGAACACCATATCATGCTTAAAATGATCCATGTCGCCGTTTTCGATCGCTACGAGATGGATCATGCTGATTTTCGTCTTTTCGCTGACTTCCGCCAACGTTAAACCAAGTTCTTCACGTCTGCTTCGGATGATATTCCCGATTTCCGTCATGATCTACCTCCGTCCATCTTTTATGATTATACCAATTCCACTGATGAATGTAAAATCAAAAACGGGACTTGCATCCCGTTTTCATCACACTATGTAAGCCATGTTCTGTTCCCTTGCGGGCGACAATCATTTATCTGCGCTTGCACGCCTCGGTTTTGCTTCAGTTCGCATCGCCAAGTTCCCCTACCAAATTTGGGTTTCTCGCTTATGGGGTTTACCTCGTTCCACTCCGGTGGTTTCCCATCGGACTCCGTCACTGTGGCACTTTTATAGATTCCGTCCATGACTTGCGTTTTAGGAGTTCGTCAGCCGTCGGTTTCCCGCCTGGATTTATGGTTTCATCCAGCATAATCACTACCGTCGTCGCAGACGGTGCGAGCATGGACTTTCCTCTGGTGACCCAGCGATTGTCCTAGTGTGATGACTTATTTCTTATATACTTCCTGCTCGAGCTTCGCCAAACGCTTAAGGAGATCCACGGAATTCACCGCGGGTTCCACCGCATCGCCGGCTTCGATCCGACCCTGCAACTCCGTCAGCTTGTTCTGGAATTGAAGGTTGATGTTCTTCAGTTGTTCGACTTGGTCGCGAAGGTTCTCGACCGTCTCGTCGTAGAGCTGATAGTCTTTGATCACAAGGTCCAAAAACGCATCGACTTCGGAAGCGGAGTACCCTTTGAATTCGATATTGAACTCTTTCTGATAAATCGTCTGTGCGTCCAGTTTTCCGATTTTGTTCATATCCGGTTCCTCCTGCGCTTCTATTAAAGCAAATCCGCGCGTGATTTGCAAGTGCGGGGTCTTCCGGCCTCATCGTAAAAGATGGAAAAACGGACCGTATTCGTATATAATAATCAAAGGTGATGAAATGGTCGGATATCCAACGAAGAAAACGCCTCAGAAAACCGGTCCGGTTCAATCGACTTCCAAGCGTGGAATGAGCCTGGAGGACGACTTGAACAAGACCAATGCGTATTATCTGGAACTCGATCGGGCCAACGTGCACAAGAAGCCGACCCCGATCATGATCGCCACGGTTTCCTATCCGTCGCGAAGCCAGGCCAAAATCACCGAAGCCTATTTCAAAGTGCCGAGCACGACCGACTACAACGGCGTGTACCGCTGCAAGGCGGTGGACTACGAAGCGAAGGAAACCCAATCCAAGACGAGCTTCGCCCTGGCCTACCTGCATGAACATCAAATCGCGCACATGCGCAGCGTCCTACGTCATGGGGCACTGACCTTCATGATCATCCGTTTTACATCGCTGGACGAAACGTATTTCGTCCCGGCGGACAGATTGTTGGCGTTCATCGACTCTACGACCCGCCGCTCGATCCCCATCGTATGGATCCGGGAGAACGGGATGCGGATTCCCTGGAGGCTTACCCCTCCGATCGACTACCTGACGTGTGTCGATGCGTATTATTTCAAAGGAGAAATGCTGAATGACTGAAAAGAAGAAGAAAATCAATCGGAAAAAAGGTCGCGTCACACGCGTCTTCGCCTCCATCGTCGCATCGATCGTCGTTTTGGCGATCGTCGGGACGAGCGTCGCGGGCTATTACCTGTATTCCGTCATCCAAACCGCCCCGACCCTCAACATCGAGGATTTCGAAAGTCCGGAATCAAGCCAGATCTTCGATAGCGAAGGCATTCTGATCGCCGACATCGGCGAGGAACTGCGTGAGAACATCACGTATGCCGACCTGCCCCAGGTCGTGATCGACGCGTTCATCTCCATCGAGGATTCGCGGTTTTTCATGCATAACGGATTCGACCTGCCTCGGTTTACGAAAGCCGCCATCGAGAACCTCATCACTTCGATCAAAACGCGCAACATCTCGTTTGACCAAGGCGGATCCACCTTCACGATGCAATTGATCAAGAATACGTACTTTAGCGCCGAGAAGCAGATTCCAAGAAAGATCAAGGAAATCTACCTCGCGATGCAATTGGATAAGCAGATCAGCAAGAAGCGGATCCTTGAGCTTTACCTAAACATGATCAACTTCGGTGCCGGGACGACGCGCGGAATCAACAACGCGGCCCAATATTACTTCGGCAAGGAGATTTCGGAAATCACCTTGAGCGAAGCGGCCTTCCTCGCCGGCGTCATCAACGCCCCCGGAGCGATCAGCCCCTTCATCAACGGCGATATCGAAGTCGCGACCGTTCGTCGCAACGAAGTGTTGAACCTGATGGTCTATCACGGCTACATCTCCGAAGAAGAAGCCGCCGCGGCGAAATCCATCAATCTGGAAGACACCTTCGCGGGCGGTTCCAGTAAGAAGATCGGCAGCCCCTACCAGGCATATATCGACGAAGTCATTACGGAAGTTCAAGAAACCACCGGGTTGGATCCGTACACGACGCCGATGATGATCTATACCAGCATGGACCGCAAACTGCAGGATACGGTCGAAGCCATCCAAAACGGCGAAACCAAACTCAAATGGCCCAACGACATCATCCAGACCGCGATGGTCACCCTGAACAACAAGACCGGTGAAATCGTCGCGATGGGCGGCGGACGCTTCTATGAAGGCGAACGTCTGTTCAACCGTGCGACGACCATGAAGAAACAGCCGGGATCGTCCCTCAAGCCGATCCTCTCCTACGCCCTCGCCTTCGAGTACCTCGGGTATTCGACCCAGCATGTCATTTTGGACGAACCCTATGTCTATCGCGGGACCGACATCGTCGTTTCCAACTTCGACGAACGATACAACGGACAAGTCACGCTGAGCGCCGCGATCGCGCGTTCGTTGAACATCCCGGCACTTAAAACGCTGCAGGAAGTCATCGACAAAATCGGCAGCAAGAAAGTCATCGCCTATCTGAACAGCATCGGGTTCGACCAGGTCAACTCCGGCAACTTCGACCTTGGCTACGCCATCGGCGGATCGAGTTTCGAAATCACGCCGGTCCAGGAAGCCGGGGCGCATGCGGCGATCGTCAACGGCGGCAACTACATCAAGCCGCATACGATCCAACGCATCGAATTCAAGGACGGCTCGGAGCCGATCGTTCCGACCTACGCCTCGACCAAAGTCATTTCCGAAGACGCCGCCTACCTTTCCACCAAGATGATGGAATACGACGTCACCGGTCCGTATCAGAACTACATGCAGATTTTAAAGCGCAACTATGAAGTCTATGCCAAAACCGGTACCAGCGACTGGGGCGACAAAGGCTTGGAATACGGCATCCCCCAGGGATCGGTCAAAGACCGTTGGATGGTCGCTTCGACCAGCCAGTTCACCACCGCCGTCTGGGTCGGATACGATAAAGCCAGCAAAGACCAGATCAGCTACATCACCAACGACGTCAGCCGGATGAATCTCCCCGGCAACGTCAACAGTCTGATTCTAAACGAACTCTATCGAGAACGCGCCAAACCCGCTTCGGTCAAACAACCCAGCGGTGTCGTCTCGATCACCCATGTCCTGGGCGTGTTCCCTTATGTATCCCCGCTTGCGGACATGAATCCGTCCCTGATCACCACCGCGTTGATCAAGAAGAGTTTCGCCCAGTTGGGCACCTTGGTCCCCCCGGCGTTAAGCAACCCGACGAGTTTCGACGCGACGATGGTCGACAGCGGATCGCAAAAGCAATTCGATTTCGTCTTCGATCCCTATCCGAACCCCGAAGCCTTGACCATCGCGCCTCCGACCTTGAATATGGAACTGATCGTAAAAGACAAGACCTATTCCGCCGTCGGGACGAGGCTCTACGATCCTTCTTGGATTTTCGGAGCCGTCAGATACAAAGTCCGTCTCAGCATCGGTTCGACCGTGATCGCGGAGTATGCGGAGTCGACCAACGCCTTCTCGAAAATCGTCGACGTGCCTCCGAAGTCGACCGTCCGAGCCTGCGGCTACTTCGGTTATGACAGCTCGGGCATCACGAGTTCCGAAATCTGCAAAGACATCGTCGTGGCGGATACGCAAGTGAACGTCCCGAACAACCTCACCGGCCGTGATTATTCGTTTACCCGCGACTTTCTGGCCTCCTATGGAATCAACGACCAGGTCGTCGGCTATACGCTCCCCAACACCGCGACATCCAATCAACTCGGGACCGTTTCGCTGATTTCTCCGGCGATCGAAGGGAAAAAGTATACCCTGACCGAACTTGAAGCCATGAACATCGCCGTGACCGTGATCGACAAAAGCGTCGACTTGAACGCCGAATTCATCGGAAAAACAAAAGCGCAGGCCGAGGCCAACAAGATCTGCGGTCTGATCACATGCACTTTCCAAACGACCGTCGGGACGCTGATCACCGAAGTCCGTGTGGACGGCGTACTCGTGACCAACGAAGACACGTACATGCTGAGCGCATTGAAGCCCGATGGAATCACGCTGATCATCCCTTAAGACAAACAAACCCGGAACTTAACGTTTCCGGGTTTTTTCTTGAATGTATCCGCATTGGTCTTTGAGCGGGCAACGGTCGCAATCGGGTGTTTGGGATTTGCAGTGGTATCGGCCGAAGAACAGGATCGCATGATGGGCCATGATCCATCGTTCCCTGGGGATCTTGCGTTTCAGGGTCGCTTCGGTCACACCGACATCCGAGTCTTTCGGGACAAGTTTCAACCGAAGGCTGACGCGATGGACATGCGTGTCGACGGCCAGCGACGGGATGTTGAATCCGACCCCTTGGATGACGTTGGCGGTCTTGCTGCCGATTCCTGGAAGTTTCACCAATTCCTCATACGAAGACGGGACTTCCCCGCCGAAGTCCGATACCAAGGCGTTGGAAAACGCGAGGATATGCTTGGCTTTATTGCGATAGAGCCCGATCCGTCGGATGTAGGGCTCGATTTCATCGGTCGTCGCCATCGACATACTTTCCGCATCGGGGAAACGGTCGAACAAGGCCGGGGTGGCTTCGTTGACCGCCTTGTCGGTGGTTTGGGCACTCAGGATGACACTGACCGCGAGCTGGAAGTTCGTTTGGTAGAGAAGCTCGCATCGCGCGTCAGGGAACATCCCTTCGATGACATCCAGGATCTCAGTCGTTCGCGTCATCGTTGCGTCGGCCTTCGTTCAACTGTTCAAGGGTGACACCGCTCTTGAGCCATTGCGACAACACCTTATCGATGTAGCCGAAGCTGAGTTTGCGGTACATGACGGCTTCACGTAAGGCATGGATGCAGAACTGCGTGCCGGCGTTCTTCAGCCAATCGATCAGCTTATCGATTTCGGTCGAACTTAGGGGACGCCCGAATTCCTGTTCGAAAATCCTGAAAACGTCCTCGTCGGTGGTCGCCAGGGTCTCGGGATGGTCGAAAAGCCCTTCCAAATCATAGACGATGGTCGAGGTCTGGACTTCGATGCGCAGATAATCCTTCGCCCGCAAGGACTCGAGGATCAGATCGATCAGTTCGACATCCACCTTGCATCGCCGGGCGAGAACGTCCAGATCGACGGGGATCTTGTTTTTCTGCATATGTTCGAGTTGCAACACGACCAAGGCTTCGATGGAAGTCAGTTGGCTCTTCTCGATGTTTTCGAGGATCCATCCGATCCGATCGAAATATGGCTCGTTATAGATTTTGTTTCTCATACGTTGATCTCCACGGTGAACACCACCGAATATTCCAGTCTCTCAAGCAAGGTCTCGCGGTTCTTTTCAAGGACGGCGATGACGAAGACCCCTTTGTAATAGGCGACGCGGACTTCGGGGTCGATGAACTCGACCGACTGCCCCGCTTTCGCCAACGCGGCGTTGAAATCGAATTCCGCCTTCGCGATCGTATCTAGCACGTTCCCGTTGAGCGTGGCGGCGAAATACACTTCGGTCCCGTTTTCGACGCCTTCCCCGATGAACAACGACTGGTTGTAGTCGCTGTCATACAAGGAAACCGCATCGTCGATGCCGAAGTTTTCCTCGACGCGGCTCAACGCCGCTTCACGCTCCGCCGCCCTCTTCTGGGCCGGACCGCTGACAAAAACGAAAAGGTTGAAGAGTACGATGACCAGGATGATCAGGATCAACCCAAGATTGAGTAAACTGGATTTCAGGTTGGACGGCATGTTCTTCCTCCTTCTATAGGATATCGATGCGGACTTTAGGATGTGTCCCCGATTTGCATATTTGAAACACTCGTGCTAAAATGCGAAGTGCAGGAGGTGCGTGATGCGGAAATTCTGGAAAATCATCATTGCTTTCGTTCTTATCCTCAGTATTACGGCTTCCGGTCTTTATTTCGTGTTCCGTCCGCAGGATGCGGATGTCTTGAAACAAACCAGCCTGAAGGCTTCGACCGTCGCGTTCGGCGACCTTGAAGATTATCTCCTGGACAATCCGGGAAAGCATTACATCTATTTCTGCCAAACGGCGAGTACGGACTGCGAATTCGTCAAGAACGATTTATTGGTGAAACTGGCCGACGACGCCAACGTGACCTTGTTCGAAGACATCGAACCCGTCGACATGGCCGCTCTGTCCAAGGACATTTCCTCCAACGCGATACGTAAAGCGTGGGGGTTCTCCCATTATCCGGCGTTTGTCGCCTATGATTCCACAAGCGGTGAAATCATCATCGGAAACGTATTGGAATGGAATGCGGACCAACCGTTCACGATGGACGAGATCAAGACGTGGATGAAGAACGTCGGGATCTGGCGTGCCGAATATACAAACTGAAGAAGAGGTCACTCTTCTTTTTTTTCGTCCTCGATCTCGCTGAGTTTCGCCTTCGCCTTGAGTTTCCGGTAGAGAAGATGGACGACAAGATAGATCAACCCCAACCCCGAGAGAACCCAAGGATCCCCCAAGGAACGGATCATCGTATGCCCGAACATCGCCATCGCCCCGATCATGATGAATTTCCCGATGGCGATCGACACGATGTACTTCGTCGCGATGAAATCCGATAAGCCGAACGTGAGGTTCAGCAGACTGCTGGGTGTAAACGGCATGGCCGAGAGCATGATGATGGTGTCGGGGGTTTGTTTTGAAACCCAACGCATCCATCGGTCGAGGTTCTTCCGTTTGGGTACCCAATGCATGAAATACGGCTTCACGACCGTGCGGATGATCAGGAACACGAGGATCGACCCGACCAGACTTCCGATATAGGAAAAAAGGAAACCGAGATACGGTCCGAATGCCCCCGTGGAAAACGTAACGATGGCGACCAAAGGCAACGCGGGGATGAAGGATTCAAGCATCGCCAGAAAAATCGGCGCCAAGGGTCCGAAACCCCTGAACTGTTCCAACAGGTTCAGCCAGAACGACTCGGACAAGATGAGAAGGATCCACTCCTCGACCTGTTTGATCATGCTAGATGCTTTCCAGCAGCGGCATCACTTCATAACACCAACGGGCGCTGCGTTCACTCGCCTTCACGAGGTATTCTTCAAAAGTCATCGCATTCCCGTGCTTGACGGCGATATCCGACAAGGAACGCAGGATGACAAACGGCGTGTCGAAAATCTTCGCGGCATGGGCGATCGCCGCCCCTTCCATTTCGACGCAGATCGCTTCGGGGAAAGCCTTGGTGATGGAAGCGACGACCATCGGATCCCCGACGAACATGTCGCCTGAAACGATCGGTCCGATCCAATGGCGCTCTTCGCCGATGATTTTGCGAAACGCGTCGATGTAGAGCGGATCCGCGTCGACCACATACCGCGAGGTGGCGAAACCTTTCGGCTCTCCGAAGGCGGTTAGGTCGAAATCGTGATAGGCGGTCTTCGTCGAGACGACCACGTCCAGCACTTCCTGGTCTTCTTTCAACCCGCCGGCGGTCCCGATGTTGACGATCCCCTTCACGGGGAAATTCTTCAGGCACAGGATCGTGCTGATCGCGGCTTCGACCTTCCCGATGCCGCTGAGAAGGACGACGACTTTCGTCCCGTTCAAGAGCCCCGTATGAAACAAATGGGCATCGATCTTCACTTCCTTCACATCGTGCATCAAGCGCACGATTTCTTTGACTTCTTCCGGCATGGCGCCGATGATTGCGATCATGGGTTCACTCCTTTATGGCATGGATGAAATACTTCTCCGCCTCTGCGTCTTTTTCTTCTTCGAAATCCGAGGTGACCTCGACCTTGAATCCGATGTCCGTCAGTGCTTCGACGACCTCGTCCAAGGGGAAAACGGTTTGCACATGCGTCTCGGATAGCACGGAACCGTCGTTTCGGTAGAACCGGAAATGGTGGATGACCCGCGGATTGTCGCTTTCGATCGCCCACTGGTATCCCGTATCGTCGATCCACCCTTCTTCGATGAAGGGTTCCTCGAATTCGGCCAAGCGGGCTTCGGTATGCATGTCGAAGAGAAAGGACGCACCCGTCGTCAAATGGTCATGGACTTCGTGAAACATCTTCCTGAGTTCGGCCATGGACGAAAGATAGTTGATGCTGTCGCAGAAGCAAAGGATCCCGTCATACATCTCATATCCCGACAGGTCGCGCATGTCCCCGACATGATACGCGATCCGGTCGTCGACGTCCTTTTCCTTGGCTTTGCGGATCATGTCTTGGGATAAGTCCAAGGCGGTCATGCGAAACCCGAGTTTCGCCAAGCGAAGCGTGATTTCCCCGCTTCCGCACGCCAACTCAAGGATTTTATCCCCTTGGACTCTTTTCTTGGTATAGGCGCACCAGTGCGCCGACGCTTCGTCATCCTTCACCAAGCGGTCGTAATACCCCGCCAGGATCGAATAATTCAGCGTTTCACGATTTTGTCCGCCCATAAGCGCTCCAATTGATAGACTAGACGGGCTTCGGCGCTAAAGACATGCACCACGACGCTGCCGCAGTCCACCAGCAGCCAATCGCTCTCTTCCCCGCCTTCCACATGGTCGACATAGAAACCGGCCTTCTCGGCCTGTTCGACGGCGTTATCCGCGATCGCATGCACTTGGCGCAGGCTTTGCGCATCGCAGACCACGAAATAGTCCACCCAGGGGTTCACTTCGTGCATATCCAACACGATGATTTGATTCGCCTTCTTATCATCGACGGCGTTCACGACCACTTGCAGTAATTCAGACATCCACACCCTCCTTCTTAAGATACGCCTGTTGGTTCAGACGCACTTGCTTCACGGCGAGATCCAGGTTCTTCATCGCCAATCCGATCAGTTCGCTTGAGTCGTAGCCTCGGCTTTCATCCAGTTTGTCGGCAAGATAGATGACCTTCACCAACGGATCTTCCACATCCCCCTCGACATGATGACCGATCGCCTTCAAGACGCTCTTGTCCTTGATCATCAAGGTTCTTTTCGCATAATGCATACCGGCTCTCTGATGCCAGATCGCCGGGGGTTGTTTCAAATAGTCGGGCTCGGCGATCGTCAAGATCGCACGCAGTTCATCCATCGACTTGTTTTTCATACAATCATGCAGAAGCGCGGCCAGATTGACCCTCGTTTCATCGAGACGATGCGCTTTGGCAAGCCTCAACGCCAAATTACGCATGGAGTCGACGTGGATCCAGCGCTTCGCGCTCACCATCGCCTTCCCGATTTCTTCCACATACAACCCGTGTTGCATCATGTAGGCGACGACCTTGCGCGACGTCAGCCCCACTTCCCCTTGTCTGATTTGGGTCGAGGAGTACTTCAGGTAATCCTTGGGGTTCAGCGAAACCATCCAGGTCGGGATGTCATCCTTGGGGTTACGGGGATAAACCACGAACTTCAGGAGTCGACGTAGGGTTTCGTGGTCCTTCCACCGGCTGAACTGATTCGCCTGGTCGGATCCCAGAATCCAATAGAATTCATGGTCGGGAAACTCCTTCAACAATTCCTTCACGGTGTTCACGGTATAGTTGGGTTGATCAAGCGAAGCTTCGATCAAACATACTTTTAGTTTCCGATAGGGTGAAACCATCAGGCGGATCATCTTGACCCGATGGTCGAACGAAACGGTCTGACCTTCTTTAAGCGGTGTCGAAACCGTCGGTAAAAACCAGACCTCGCTGAGCGAGAGCTGACGTTTGGCATCCAGTGCGATTTGGAGATGCCCTGTATGGATGGGATCGAAACTCCCTCCGAACAGACCGACCTTCTTCATCGCGGAAGTTCGATCTTCTTCTTTTCGCTTTGTCGATAAAGAAGGATGGTCTTCCCGATGATCTGGACGATTTCGCTGTGCGTGGACGAGGAAAGGTCCAAGGCGATTTCGTTCACCGGGACGGGACAGGATTTCAAGACACTGATTTTAATCAATTCATGCGCTTCCAGGGAATCGCCCACCGTATTCATCAAGTTCAGGCTCATCCCTTCCTTGCCGACCTGGAATAAGGCCCTGCGGGTCTGCCCCAGGCTGCGCAGCGCGCTTTTTTGTTTCGAATTCAACATTAGATCATCGCCTTTCTGAAGTGTACGTCCACCGTTTGCGGGACGTTGACATCGATTCTTTCATAACTTCCCTGGATGCATACCCAGCCGATCTGGCCGAAGACCACGTCGGTTTTCTGCGGCTGATACCTGGAAGTGAACTTCTTGGTCAGTTCCGGATTGACGAGCACGTGCGGCGTCAATTCGTCGAAATGCTTTTCAAGGTATTCGGTGAGATTTTCCGCCTTGGTGCGGTGGATGTTCAGGTTGTCGCTGACATAGAACGTCGCGGTCGCCTCTTTCACGCCGACGAAGGTCACGCTCGCCAAACCGCCCAACACGAAACTCTGCGAAGACGTCAGTTGGAACGACCGGGGTTTATAAGCGGACTTCAGCCCGAGCAGTTTGATCGACGCGGGGTCGAGTTGTTCCCACAGGCTGTCCTCGACTTTGATCCCCGGGGTATCGTAGACGGTGATCCCTTCCCAGGCGATCGGGTTGAAATCGAGGGTCGTATGCGGATAGGGCGAAACCGTCAGGTTCGCCGAGGGCATCAATGCATTCAGCAAGGTGCTCTTCCCCGCGTTGGCCATTCCGACCACCGCGACGTCCTTCCCTTTCCTCAACACATGGATCATGTCGGAAACCATGCCCTGGCTGCTTTTCGCGTGGTCGCCGACGACGACCACCCCTTTGACTTCGATCCCCTCTTCACGCAGCCGGCTGCGAAGGAACTGAAGCAGCTTGTCGTTCCCCAAGGTATCGGGCAGAAGATCCCGCTTGGTCGCCACCAACATCACGTCTTTATTCATCAAGTGACGATGCAAACCCGGCAGCAAGCCGTTTTCCACATCGCACAAATCCAATACATAAACCACCAGCACGTCCATCTTGGCGACCCGCGACAGCACTTCGTCGCTATCCGCCTTGGACACCTTCAACACGGCCGTGTCCCCGTAATGCTTCAACCGATAACAACGCCGGCAAAGCGTCTGCCCATCCTTGACGATATACCCGGCCGCCTCGGGATCCTGCATCTGCAGCATCGCCCCGCATCCGACACATTTCTTCAGTTCGCTCATCGTAATCCTCCTTGACGCAAAACCCATTGTTCGATCTTGCGGATCCATCGTGTATAAAAATAATCCTTGGGGCTGATCTGATTCACCATGATCCCCATCATGCCGAGGCGGTAGGCCGCCCACATGTCGGTGAACAACTGGTCCCCGATGAAGCAACACGTCGAAGCGTCGACTTGATGCTTCCGGATGAACCGTTTGATCCGAAAGACGAACGGCTTGTAGGCCCTGGGCAACCCTTCGACATCCAAATCCCGCGACAAATCGGAGATTCTTTTGGAGGTGTTGTTTGAAACCAGGAACACCCGGATCCCCTGCGCCTTGACGCGGTTGATCCATAGTTTAAGTTCTTCGGAAGAAAGACGCTCCCGGGGGGCGAGCAAGGTGTTGTCGACATCGATGAATACCGTGTCGATCTTATGCGTCGCCAAAAACGAAATTTCGATCCCCAACGGGGAATCAACCAGCATCTTCGGATACATCGTTCGCATAGTGTTCCTCCGTTGCCTTATTATACCAAAAAAGCGGACGGATTGAAACGCGGAAACGGGCATATCGAGTGCCCGTTTCACTGACTTAGGGTAAGATGGAAACGGTGATTTTAATGAAAAGAAACTTGATTCTGATTAACGTCGACGCCACGATCTTCGATGTCGTCGAACCCATCCACAGTGCCTATGCCCGCCTCGCCGCGGAATCCTCCATCCCGCTTCCCGCTTCGTTTCTCAAACGCGTCGTCGATGCGCGGGGAACGTCGCGTGAAAAGCTGGATCGCGAATTCCCCGCCTTAGCCAACCTTCACAGCGAAGCGCAAAAACTCTATCTTCCGCAAATCAAGCGCAAGATCGAAGAACGGCGGATCCTTGCGCCCGATGCCCGCGACTTCCTCCACTCCCTGACTGAGCGTCATTTCGAGTACGGATTCGTCTCTTCGATGCCGCGTGATCTGCTCGATACCCTGGTTTCGATGCATGCGTTCATGCATCCCGTGGTAAGCGTGGTTCAATCCGAGGTCAACGAAGGCAAACCCGAACCGGACCTTTACCTCAAAGCCTGCCGCATGGCCGCCCTTCATCCCAACAAGGTCCTGGTCGTCGAAAACAGCGTCCTTGGCGTCACTTCCGCGTTTCTAGCCCACACCCGGGTCGTCTATCTTGAGTCCGTATTCGAGCGCAACGAAGAAGAATATGCCTACAGTTTTCAGGAGTTCGCTTCGCTGAAGGAATTCGATACGTATCTTACCCATGAAAATGAAGCCAAGAACCCCTTCCTTCTCCGGTTTGAAACCTAAGCAGCCCCGCTGCTTTTTTTATCCGTAAATCGTGATAAAATCATCGTAGAGGACAAGGGGCGTGATGTCATGATTTCATCGCATGAACTGATGATGCGTAGCGAGCCTTGGTTGCGCTACGCGATCCACCGGCAACTTGAAGCGGACCCGACACGAAACGATCAAGTTCTATTGGCTGAACTGTTGGAAGACGCGCGGATCAAGTCGCTCCTGAAGGAGATTTCCGATTTCCACGGTTTCGTCGTGAACGGCCACAAGAACGTAAACAACCCGATGCATAAGCTTTTGTTTTTACTGGATCTGGGCTTGGATCGATCCGTGATGGAAATCGACCAGGCCGTCCAAGCCATCCTTGCCCATAAAGATAAACACGGGGTCTATCAAACCTTGATGAACATCTCCGTCAATTACGGCGGGACCGGGGAAAACGTCTTTACCTGGGCGTTGTGCGACGCCCCGCTCTTGCTTCTGGCCTTGGTGAAAGCGGATGTAGACTACCTTGTCGACATAAAACCCGGGGTCGACCACCTTGTTTCGACCCTGCGTCCCAACGGGTTCCCCTGCATCGGGTCGCAGGAACTCGGCACGTTCCGCGGACCGGGCAGAAAAGAAGACCCGTGCCCCTATGCGAGTCTGATCATGCTGAAACTGCTGGTCGAAATCCCCGAGTACCAGGATTCCCAACCGGCAAGGACCTGCGCGAACGTATTGCTGGACCTTTGGTTGGACAGTCTGACCCAGCATCCCTACATGTTCTACATGGGGAACGATTTCCGTAAAGTCAAAGGACCGACCTCCTGGTACGACCTTCTGAGCGTCTGCGACGTCCTCAGCCGGGTCAAGTCCGTCCATACCGACCCCCGTTTCCTCGAAATGATCGGACTTTTGAAACGCAAGGTCGGCGATGAAGGGATGCTTGTCCCCGAATCCGTCTATCAACGTTATAAAGACTGGGACTTCGGCCAGAAGAAGGAGCCTTCGGCGTATCTGACCTTTCTTCTGTTGAGGATCCTAAAACGACTGAAGTAAATGAAAGGGTATCGCACCGCGATACCCTTTGGTTTAGAGATCGAAACTCAGCATCTCGACATCGTGATGCGCTTCTTCTTGGACGATTGGCTTGACGGGCAGGTCGATGATCTTGACTTCTTCGATCCCGGTCAGGACATAGAGGTTCTCCCCCTTGGGTCCGACGGAAAAGGTCGCGTCCTTCGCCATGATCGGCACGTCTTTCACGGCGACCCACTGCTCTTTATCCTGGGTCAGGCGGAGGACGTCGTAGGATCCTACGGTCGTCAGGTAACTGATGTTCTGCGGGTTGCTCTTGACGCGCTTCGCTAGCAGTTCACCTTTGGCAGGACGGTTCATCTTCCCGATTTCGCTGAGGCGGATGCGTTTGTATTGCCCCGTGTGGGTATAGAAGAGGACGGCGTTGGTCCCATCCTTGATCGCGGACGCATAACCAACCAAATCGCCGGTCGACAGGTTCATGGCTTTGACGCCCTTGGCCTTGGTGCCGATTTCGGAGATCGAATCCCCGGCATAGCGCACCATGTACCCTTGTTGGCTGGCCAACAGGATGTCTTCGTTTTCATAAAGGACGAATGCGCTGACCAATTTGTCTTTGGGCTGAAGAACCATCGCGTCGAAGGTCTTGTTGTTGCGGGTGACTTCGAACTCCGACATCGCCGTTTTCTTCATCAAGCCCTGGGCGCTGACGGTGACGATCCAGGCATAGGTCTTGAAGTTCTTGACGATCATCGCGGAGACGATCTTCTCGCCGTCCGCCTTTAGATAATGGCTCAGGTGGTTGCCGACTTCCTTCCACTTCGCATCTTCGATGGAATAGACCGGAAGATAGGCGTAATTCCCTTTCTGCGTGAACAGGACCAGCGTATCGTAGGTATCGCACTCGATCGAACCGACCAACTGGTCGTTTTCCTTCAGTCCGGTATCGGTGTTTTCGCTTGCTTGGAACGAACGCAGGGAAACGCGTTTGACATAGGCGTCGCGGCTGACCGTGACGACGGTGCGTTCGTTGGGAATCATGGACATCTTGTCGATGACGATTTCCTGGACCTGCCCTTCGATGATCGTCCGGCGCGGACGGTCGAACTTCGTTTTCGCTTCTTTCAACTCTTTCACGATGACGCTCTTCAGCATCTCTTCGCTGTTGATGACGGATTGGAGGTATTCCATTTCGTTGACCAACAGGGCGAACTCGTTGCGGAGTTCGACGATGTCGGTGGAGGTCAGGCGATAAAGACGCAAGGTGACGATGGCTTCGGCCTGGGCGTCGGAGAAATCGAAGCGTTTCATCAGGTTGGACTTCGCATCGGCTTTGTCTTTGGATGAACGGATGATCGTGATGACTTCGTCCAGGACGCTGACCGCGCGCATCAGGCCTTCCAGGATATGGCAGCGTTTTTCCAAATCGTCGTATTGGAAACGGCTGCGGCGCAAGACGACTTCCTTACGGTGCTTGATGAAGGCGTCAAGCATTTCCCTTAGCCCCAGTAAGACCGGACGTTGGTCGACGATCGCGATCATGTTGTAGTTATAGTAGACCTGCAGGTCGGTGTTCTTGTAGAGATAGTTCAGGATGAGCTGGGCGTCGGCTTCTTTCTTGATGTCCAACACGATCCGCAGACCGTTGCGGTCGGATTCGTCGCGGACATCCAACAAGCCGTCGAGGTTCTTGTTGAGGCGGATCTCGTCGATCTTCTTGACCATGTTGACCTTGACCACTTCATAGGGGATTTCCGTGATCACGATCTGGTTGATCGTACGGGTTTCATGCAAGGTGGTCTTGGCGCGGATGACGACCCTTCCCTTCCCGCTTAGAAACGCCTCGTGGATGCCGTCCGTCCCCTGGACGATGCCTCCGGTCGGGAAGTCGGGTCCTTGGACTTTCTCTTCGAGTTCCTCCAAGGAACACGTCGGGAAATGGATGCGGTAGACGGCCGCGTCGATGATTTCGGAAATATTGTGGGGCGGGATGTTGGTGGCGTAGCCGGCGGCGATCCCCGTCGCCCCGTTGGTCAACAGTTCGGGGATCCGGGCGGGCAGAACCGTCGGTTCCTTGCTGGTATCGTCGAAGTTGGGGGCGAAATTCACGGTGTTTTCACGGATGTCTTCCAAGAGCGATTCGCCGAAAGCGGACAGACGCGCCTCGGTATAGCGCATCGCGGCCGCGGGGTCGTCGTCGATCGACCCGTTGTTCCCTTGCATGTCGACCAGTTCAAGGTTCATTTTCCAATATTGCGACATCCGGACCATCGCTTCGTAGACCGAACTGTCTCCGTGGGGATGGTAGTTCCCGATGACCAGACCGACGGTCTTGGCCGATTTGCGATACCCTTTGTCATGCGTGTTCCCGTCGTCGTACATGGCGTAGAGGATGCGGCGTTGGACGGGTTTCAACCCGTCGCGGACATCCGGCAAGGCTCTTTCCTGGATGATGTATTTCGAATATCTTCCGAAACGGTCCTGCATCAACTCCTGCAGGGACTGGATCAGATTGTTATTGTTCTCATTGGTTTTCATGGCTTCATCTCCGTCTCGAAGCGGTCTTCCATGGTGAAAGAGACGTTGTCTTCGATCCATTCGCGCCGCAGGTTGGCTTTATCGCCCATCAGGACGGAAACCGTGCGTTGCGCCGCGATCGCGTCGTCCAACGAAACCTGGATCAATGCGCGCTTGGCGGGATCCATCGTCGTTTCCCACAATTGTTCGGCGTTCATTTCGCCCAGACCTTTATAGCGTTGGATCTCGCTCTTCCCGATCCGTTTCAGTTTTTCCTGCAGTTCGCTCTCATCATAGGCATACTCAATCGTTTTACCGCGGGTGATCTTGAAGAGCGGAGGCTGGGCGATGTAGACATGCCCCGTCTCGATCAGCGTGCGCATATAGCGATAGAAGAACGTCAGTAAAAGAACCTGGATATGCGCCCCGTCGGTATCGGCGTCGGTCATCAGGATGACCTTGCCGTAGTTGCAGTCCTCGACTTCGAAGTCGCTGCCCGCGCCGGCACCCAGGGCATGGATGATGGTGTTGAGTTCTTCGTTCTTTTCGATTTCCCCCAGACTGGCTTTTTCCGTATTGAGGACTTTGCCGCGCAACGGCAGGATCGCCTGGTATTTGCTATCCCTTCCCTGTTTCGCGCTGCCGCCGGCGGAATCGCCTTCCACCAGGAACAGTTCGTTTTTACGCGCGTCCTTGGATTGGGCCGGCGAGAGTTTCCCGGAAAGGATCCGTTCGCTGCGACCGTTCTTCTTTCCCTTGCGCGCATCTTCGCGCGCCTTCCTTGCGGCTTCCCTCGCCTGCGACGCTTTTTGGATCTTCTTGAGGATCATCGTCGCGAAATCGCGGTTCTCCTCTAGATAAAACATCAGTTTTTCGGAAACGAAATTCTCGACCGCCGACTTCGCGTCCGGCGTTCCCAGTTTCCCTTTGGTCTGTCCTTCGAACTGCAGGATTTTCTCGGGGACGGTCACCGAAACCACGGAAGTCAATCCCTCGCGGATGTCGTTGCCTTCGAAGTTCTTGTCTTTTTCTTTGAGGATCCCGAGTTTACGCGCGAAATCGTTCATCGTTTTGGTCAGTGCGGATTTATAGCCGATCTCGTGCGTCCCGCCGTCGGCCGTCCGCACCAGGTTGACGAAAGAGTAGGTGTTTTCCTGATAGTCGTCGGTGTATTGAAGCGCGACTTCGACCCCGATGTCGTTGAAGGTGCCGAAGAACGAAAGCGTCTTATGCAGGACGGTACGGTCTTCGTTGAGGTACTCCAGGAAAGCGTCCAGCCCTTTTTCATAATGATAGGTTTCCGTTTTCTGGGTACGCTCGTCTTTGACGATCATCGTGATGCCCTTGAGCAGGAACGCGCTTTCGCGCGCCCGTTCGTTGATGAGGGCGATGTTGTAGTCCAAGGTCGAAAACACCGATTTGTCGGCTAAAAACCGGACGATGCTTCCGGACTTATTGGTTTTTCCCAAGTGGATCAAAGGCGAAACTTTCTTCCCGCCGTCGCTGAACTTCATTTGGTAAAGGTTGCCGTCGTAGGCGACCGTGACTTCCAGCCACGAACTCAAGGCGTTGACGACCGAAGCGCCGACCCCGTGCAATCCGCCCGCGGTCTTGTACCCGCCCTCGCCGCCGAACTTCCCTCCGGCGTGAAGCACGCTGAAAATGACCTGTAGCGCGGGGACGCCTGAACTATGCATGCCCACCGGCATGCCGCGTCCTTCATCCTCGACTTGGATCACGTTGTTTTTCTCGACGGTGATCTTGATGGTCTTCCCGTATCCGTTGAGCGCTTCGTCGATCGCGTTGTCCACGATTTCCCACACCAAATGGTGAAGACCCCGCGCATCGGTCGATCCGATGTACATCCCGGGGCGTTTTCGTACGGCTTCAAGTCCTTCCAGGATCTGGATGCTCGTCTCATCGTATTTTTTAGTTGCTGCCATGCGAATCCCCTCTCCATTGTCAATTATACACAAGAAAAGATGAAAAACAAATGACAGGTCGAACGGTTTTGGTATAATGAAAATCGGAAAGAAGGTACGTACATGATCTACTTCGCGATTCTGCTGGGTTATCTGTTCGGGTCGATCCCGTTCGCCCTGGTCATCGGTAAACTGTTCTACGGTAAAGATATCCGCGGGTTCGGTAGCGGGAATCTGGGCGGGACCAACGCCGGACGCGTGTTGGGAAGCAAGGCCGGTTTCTCCGTCGCGTTGTTGGACGGATTGAAAGGCTTCATCGCCATCTCCATCACCGTACTGGCGATGCCCGGCGATACCAACGCCGCGATTTTGACCGGATTCGCCGCCGCGATCGGCCATTGTTATCCGATCTTCGCGAATTTCCGCGGTGGAAAAGCCGTCTCGACCGCGTTTGGCTATTATCTCGGTGTGACCGTCTACTTCGCCACCCCCTGGGCGGTGTTCTGGATCTTCGTCTTCCCGCTGGGGTTGTTTTTCATCATTTTGAAATTCACGAAATACGTTTCGTTATCCGCCATGATCGTCGTGACGCTCGCATCGATCCTGATGTTCTTCGTCCAGGACAATCTGATGATTTCGCTGTTGGCCGCCGCTCTGACGGTCCTGGTGGTCTATCGCCACCGTTCCAACATCCAGCGTCTGCGCGACGGGAACGAAAACAAGGTGAAATGGTTATAGATGCCGGTTGATGAGCCGGATGACGGCTTTACTGGCACGCTCGCCCATCACGGGACTTTGAACGGTCCCTTTTTTTATGCATTGGACGAAATGGTCGATCTGGAAGTAGAACTCGCTTTCAAACGCGCCGTCGAAATCCTCGATTTCGCCGTCATATCGGATAAGTTTCGCTTTCGTGGTCTTCCAGAAATCCTCGACTTCGATGTATCCTTCGCTTCCGTAGAAATACGCGGTGTTTTTCGTTTTCACGTTCAGTGCGCCGCGTACGGACGCCTGAACCCCGTTTTCATACCTGATGAGGATCTGCATGAATTCATCCGCGCCCGTTTCGCCGATCGTACTCATGGCGACGCTTTCCTGGATGTCCTTGGAGATCAGTTCGTTGAGATAGGCGATCGCGTAGACCCCGACGTCGAGGATCCCCCCGCCCATCCGTTTGGCGTCGAAAACCCAGTGGTCGTGGTCGAAGGGTGAAAGATAGCAATACGATGCCTCGGCATAGCGCAACCTTCCGATTTTCCCTTGAGCGAGCCAGGCTTTGACCTGCTTCGTGGTCGGGGTGAAGACCGCCTTCATCGCTTCCATCAGCATCACTCCTTGATTTCGCGCCAATTCGAACAATTCCTCGACTTCCTGTTCGCTCGCGACGAAAGGTTTCTCGCACAATACATGCTTACCATGGTTTAGAGCCATTTTCACGAGTTCGTAGTGGGCAAACGGCGGCGTGGCGATATAGACCGCATCCACGGTGTTGTCCGCACACAGGGCTTCGTAGGACCCGTAGGCGTAAGGGATGTGATGAGAGGCGCAGTACTCCTGCGCTTTATGCAGGTCCCGGGATGCCGCGGCACTCACGACGACCTCGTCGCAAAGCTTGCATCCTTTCAAAAAGCGTTCGGTGATTTTACCGCAGCCGAGGATTCCGAAACGAATCATGGTTTTGCCTCCCGAAAAAGAAAACACAGTCAAGCTGTGTTTCTAACGATATTGATCCATCGATTTCATGATCTGCTTGATTTGTGCTTCGGAAGGCTTTCTTCCCATTTGCAAAAACATCGCACGAATCATCTTCTCATTGATCGGAGGATTCTCTTTCAACTGCTTCATCATGGCTTTACGCGTAAAGTAGAAACCCAACCCACCACCGATCGCACCTCCGATGAGAAGGTTGATTAATGATAACCAAAAATCATTCATGACGTCACCATCCTTTTTCTTATACATTCTACCATGATTAGGCGTCTTTTCAAACAGAAAATCGAAGAAAGAAACCGACCAAGATTTCTTTCTTCACCAAAGTTGGAACCGGCGTTCATCTTCCTGCATGGCGGCAGAAACAGGGTTTGTCCAACCCCGCCAGCATTACTCTATCATATCCTTCGGTTTATCGCATAAACTCGCACACGCATCGCGTTTCACCGGCTTAGTCGCGGAATGTCCGCATGTTTTCAGAGCGTCTCCGTTTTGACGATGTAGTCGTAGAGACTTTTGTATCGGCGGGTTTCGCTGACCAAGCCGAGGATCTCGCGCTTGAAGCAGATTTTCATGAAGCGGTCCGTCTCGCCGAGGATGGGCGGCAATTCGGACAGGAGGAAATCGAGCCGACTCGACGCATCCTTGAACCGGACTTGGTTCAGATACGTCTGGATGACCCTGAGTTTCGGGTTCATGAGGTCGACGCGACGACCGGTTTTCCCGGTGACGATGGAGGAAAAGACGCAAAAGGGTTCGTCGAAGTCATGGAACGAAGCGAAGAAACCGATGGCTTCGTCGAAGTCCCGTCGGTCGACCGCGTCTTTCCCAAGCCTCAGGTAGAACGAAGCGAGGATCAGACGGTGCAAGGGATGCGCGACCGAGTCGATCATCGGGATTTCGTGTCTTTGTTTGAGGGTCGCGACGCCGAAGTACATCCGCATGTGCGACACGACCCGCGCGATCAACTCCCCGGGGTACGGATCTTCCTCGAACCGTTTCAAGATCCGCTGGCAAAGGGCGAAGCGATGGTCGGAAATCGACATCATCGCGACCACCAACGCGTTGAGGGGATGCTTCATCGTACAATCGAAAACCGGTTCCAGTTCGATCCGGTCATAGAACGGATGGACGACGCGCGCCAGGACGAAGATGAATCGAAACGCGGGTTTGAGCGGATGCGGGACGCAATACCACAAGTCTTTGACGCGATTGAGCGCTTCAAGGGATGGAAAGCGACCCTCCTTGAAAAATGCGGTCGCATCTTGGATCAAGTCGTCGTAGAAGGCATACAGGATGTTGTCCGGGTGTCGCTCGGGCAGTGCGAACGACTCGAACTCCCGCAACGTCCCGTGCAGCAGAATCGTGTCGATCGCATGGAAACACGCTTCGTATCGGGTTTCGGCGTGGATCGAGAAACGATAGGCCATATCGAGTTTACGCAAGAAAAAACGGTAAAGGTCCTCTTCGTAGATGTCTTTACCGTTCTCGATCCGTGATAGCGTCGCACGCGAGCACACGGGATATCCCGGAAGCAATTCGAAAAACGGATGTCGGGTCGAAACGATCAGGAAGGCGTCCTGGGAGTAGTTTTCTTTTTCGGGTAGAGAGAGTCTTTGGGTACGGTAGTGGCGGATCAGGACCCCCACTTTCCGTAGATTCAATCGATAGTCCATCCGATCCTCTTTCTAGTCGCTGTCCTGCATGTGGTAGAGACGATGGTAGAGCCCTTTTTGGGAAAGCAGGAAATCATGGCTCCCCCGTTCGACAATCCCTTCCTTGGTGAGCACGAAGATCTCGTCCGCATCCGTGATGGTCGACAAACGGTGCGCGATCACGAAGGTCGTCCGCGACTTCGCCAATTCATCCAAGGTTTCCTGGATCTGTTTCTCGGTTTCGTTGTCCAAGGCGCTTGTCGCTTCGTCCAAGAGGAGGATCCGCGGGTTCTTTAAAAAGATGCGGGCGAGCGAAACCCGCTGTTTCTGCCCGCCGGAGAGCTTGACGCCGCGCTCGCCGATGTAGGTGTCCAAGCCGTCGGGAAGCTGTTCGATGAATTCCCAGGTTTTCGCCATCTTGGCGGCCGCGATGACTTCTTCCCGCGTCGCGCCGGGTTTCCCGTATTCGATGTTCTGGGCGATCGTCCCGGCGAAGATGAAGACGTCCTGTTGGACGATCCCCACATGGTCGCGTAGGTTCTTCAGACGGATATCGCGGATATCCGTCCCGTCGATCCGGATCGACCCCTCTTCGATCTCATAGAAGCGCGGGATCAGACTGCATAATGTGGTTTTACCGGATCCGCTGGGACCCACGAACGCCACTTTCGAACCGGGTTGGACGTTGAAACTGATGTGGCTTAACACATGGCTGCCGTTGCGGTCGCCATATTCGAAGGAGACGTCGTCGAAGGTCACTTCGCCGTTGATGTCGTGAAGGTCGCCGGCACCGGCGCGGTCTTCCTGCGGCTTGATCCCCAAAACACCGAGAAAACGCTCGAACCCCGCCATCGCGGCGTTGTATTGCATGATGAACCCGGAAATGCGGTTGATGGGTTGCTGGAAGAGCTGGACGTAGAGGATGAACTCGACCAACCCGCCGATCGCCATCTCCCCGTTGAACACCAGATATCCCCCCAGCATGAACACGGTGAGTTGGATCAAGAGGATGAACCCTTTGACCGTCATGCCGAATTCCGCCATGACTTTGAGCGCACCGCGCCGCGAGACGGCGAAGTTTTCGTTCCCGATGGCGAAACTCAACTCTTCCTTTTCTTCCGC
>JAHFCO010000041.1 GCA_023249475.1 Bacillota bacterium
AACGATGATCCATTCCTGACTTCCCGTCAGTTTCAGTCTTAACGTCCCGTTCTTGTCGAGGATCGATTGGTCTTTGTCGTTGATCTGCAGGTAGATGTACCCCGTTTTAACCTCGGTCACCGCCATGTCGATCACGTTCAGATAACCGTCGCTGGTATAACTTTTGGTCAGCGCATAGGCGCTTACGGCGCTTCCATCCGCGATGAACTGCGCGTCGTCGATGCCGACCGATGAAGCATTCAACCCTTCGATGCTGATTTCAAGCGCCGCAAGGTTCGAAGTTTCGGAAAAATCATAGAGATCCTTCTCCCCGCTGGGTGTCGAGTGGAATACCGGCTCGTTGTTCAGCGAAACCATTTTGCCTAGTGTGATTTTATATGAATTGCCATCCGTTATCAAGTCCGCGCTCGTTAATCCGATGTCGTATTTCGTGCCTGTGGCGACATTCAAATCGAAAACCAGATCGATTTTATTCTCAAGATTCACACTGAGCGTCATCGCTTTGGCGGTTTTGTCGAG
The DNA here is from genome assembly GCA_023249475.1 of Bacillota bacterium. GTDB lineage: Bacteria > Bacillota_I > Bacilli_A > Erysipelotrichales > Erysipelotrichaceae > GWE2-51-13. The sequence continues at coordinate 520 of JAHFCO010000041.1, forward strand.
GATCGGGATAAACACCTTGCCGGTGATTGATGTCTGATCACTCACGAATTGGTCGATCAACCCAAGCTTCTCAAGAGTCAATCCGTTTTCTTTGATTTTGTCGGTATAGAACGCCACGTTGTTGAGGGCAATCCCCTCCGACGTCGAAAACATCTCCAGTCCCAAATTGATTTTTTTATTGGACGTCACGGTGATTTCGGCGATGACGAACTGAAAGTCAAGTTCCTTCAAGCGAAAAACGGTCGCGTCTTCCAACTCGACCTCAATGACCGTTTCCTCGATGATCGGATCCTCATCATCCGGCTTCGGTTCGCCGGCAAAGAAGGTATTCCAGATGAACAAACCTCCGGAAACCATCAGGACGAATGCCAGCGTCAACGCTACGATGCCTAGAATGTCGCGATCTTTTTTCATGATGACCTCCCGCCTATTGTATCACAGGTTGCAGGTTCATCTGCACAAACGACTCAAATTTCATCCAAGGCTGCAGGATCGTTTTCACCTTAAGTTCGACATGGAGGATCGCCGCGTATTCCATCAAGCGATCGATATCTTTGTTCGGATCCATGATATACGCGCGGATCGCGCTTCCGTATTCCTCGAAACTCAACAGGTCCTTGCGTCGGATGCAATCGATCAGTGTGCGTTCGCGATCGGTGACTTTGATCTGTTTCCCATGGTAATTGACCCGCGTGATTCCCAGATCCGCGTATTTATCATCGCGATACAAGACTTTCATCGGGATGTATGAACTGTGGTATTTCATCCGGTTCTCGCTCTTCTTCGCCGCGATGACCACGCCCGGCGTACGGTAAAGATAGCCGTGCAGATAGAGCGCGCTCTGTAAAATGAACGTCCCGTCGGGGAAGGTTTCGTTGACCAACGAAATCGTGTCCAGCTGATGGTCGCAGCGGACGTAATACCCGCGCTTGATCGCGGCCAGTTTACGCATTTGCGTCAGTTTCCGGCAATCATAGGCATTGAATCCGAAATCACGGAGTTCTTGGGTCGTATAGACCCTTTTGCGTTCTAGAATTTCAATCATACGTTCACACTTTCTTGTTTTTGTGTATGTCTTAATGATAATCCTTTGGATGTCGATTTGTCAAGCGGGTCCGATCAAGGTTTTTATGTTACAATCATCAAGAGGTAAATGCCATGTCCAGAGAAAAATCGATGCAGAATCTGATTAAGTTGTCGTTTGGCGAAGAAGTCGGGAACTCGATCACCCACGGGGTCATGAGCCTGCTTCTCCTTTTCTTTCTACCCTACGGGGCGATCCTCTCCTTTGAAAAAGGCGGTGCCTTGCTGGCCGCCGGAACCAGCATCTTCATCATCAGCATCTTCCTGATGTTCCTCACCTCTTGCCTCTACCATGCGATGGCCTATGACACACCGCATAAATATGTCTTCCGCATCCTCGACCACATCTTCATCTACTTCGCGATCGCCGGGAGCTACACCCCGATCGCTCTATACGCCATCGGCGGATGGCGCGGCTGGGTGATCCTGATCGTGCAGTGGTCGATGGTGTTGTTCGGCATCCTGTACAAATCGATCGCGCAGAAGTCGATCCCCAAGTTGAGCGTCCTGATCTACCTCAGCATGGGGTGGGCGGCCTTGTTCTTCATCCCGCAACTGATCCAGAACACGTCGTTGTTGTTCATGGGTCTGATCGTTCTGGGCGGCGTGCTCTATTCGGCGGGATCCTGGTTCTACATGCAGAAGACGCGTCCATATTTCCATCTGGTCTGGCACATCTTCATCAATCTTGCCGCCTTGACGCATTTCATCGCCATCGTCTTCTATCTTTAACGGAGGAATCTATGAAACTTGAACCCAAGGAAATCGAGCGCATCCGCAAATGGATTTATCGCAACGCCCGTCCGTTGGACCTTGCGTTGTGGAAATATCATCTTGAGTATCGAAGCAACGACGACGTCGAAGTCGCCCTTACCGCCTATCAGAACGAGGACGGCGGGTTCGGGCATGCGTTGGAAGCGGATGCCTGGAACCCCGCTTCATCCCCCCTTCAAACCTCGACCGCGGTCGAAAAGATCGAAGCGATCGGAGGGTTGGACCGCAATCATCCGATGATCCAAGGGATCTTGCGATATCTCGCTTCGGGGAAAGATTTTCAGGGGGATCGGTGGGAGAACGTCGTCAAGGAAAACGACGGATTCCCGCATGCCCCTTGGTGGCATAGCGCGACGGACGCCGCAGAGCGCCGTGAATTCAACCCGACGCCGATCCTGGCGGGATTCATCCTTAAGTATGCCGAAAAGGAAACACCGCTCTATGCCTTGGGATTGGCGCTGGCGAAGGATCTCGTCCGGCTTCACCTCGCACGCGAAGCGATGGAGATGCATCCGTTGCTGAACCTCGTGTTTCTCTATACCATCGTTGAAGAAGTCGGACTGGACGACGAAGATTGGTTCAAGGGGGCGAAGCAGAAACTGATCCAGGATGAATTCGATCTCATCCAACGCGATCTGGGGCTGTGGGACGGTTATGCCTGTCTTCCGACAATCTTCATCGATTCTCCCCGACACCCCCTCTACGAGCGTTTGAAAGACGTCGTCGAGGCCGATCTCAAACGAAAAATCGTCGGACGCAACGCCGACGGGATCTGGGATTTGACATGGAACTGGGGTGCCTACCCCGAAGCGTTCGCCATCAGCGAGAATTGGTGGAAAGCGGAGATCGCGATCAGGAATCTGAAACTGCTGCGAGCCTTCGATTTCATGGATGAATGAAAAAAAGTAGGGATTTTCCCTACTTTTTCAATTCGTGTTTCTTTCTGAATTCGATGTCCGTTTTGATGATGTCGGCCAGGCTTCTTCGGGGGATCCACCCCAGGATTTCCTTGGCTTTCGTGGACGAGGCGATCAGCTTCGCGGGATCGCCGGCACGTCCCGGACCGAAGGTATACTTGACCGGATGGTACTTCTCGACTTCCTTGATGACATCCAAGACGGAAAAACCGTTATTGGAACCCAGGTTCAAGGTCAGGGAGACATGGTTGTCGCAGATGTATTTCGCACCCAGCACATGCGCGTAGGCCAGATCCGCCACATGGATGTAGTCGCGGATGCAGGTGCCGTCCTCGGTCGGATAGTCGTTGCCGAAGACGATCATCGAAGGACGGATGCCCAGGGCGGTTTGGACCGTGATCGGGATGATGTGGGTCAGGTTGTCGCGTTTCAATCCGATTTCCAGGGATTCATCCGCCCCCGCCACGTTGAAATAGCGGAAGATGCAATAGTTCATGTCGTAGGCCTTGCATACCCACTGGATCATCTTCTCCGAAGCCAACTTGGTTTCGCCGTAGGGGTTGATGGGGGCGCAAGGGTCTTCTTCCAGACACAAATCCTTCTTCACGTCGCCGTAGACGGCGGCGGTCGAAGAGAAGACGATGTTCTTGATCTTGAAGTCGCGCATCGTTTCCAGCATCACCCGTACGCCTTCGACGTTGTTATGGTAGTATTCCAAGGGTTTCTCGACGCTTTCGGGAACGACGATCTTGGCGGCGAAATGCATCACCGCGTCGAAGGGTTTCTTGGCGCATTCGATCGCGAAAATCTCGTGCAGTTCCTCTTTCTTGGTGATGTCTCCGAGATAGAGTTTCGCTTTTTCATGGACGGCATCCTTGGTCCCGGTCGAGAGGTTGTCGATGACGACGACCTCGTGTTTCGCACGGATCAATTCATAGACGGCATGGGAACCGATATACCCGGCTCCTCCGATGACACAGACTTTCATGGTGTTTCCCCCTTTTACAATAAGCGAAGCAAATCTTGCCAGGTCACAAACAGAAGCAAGAGGACCATCAGCGCAGCGCTGGCGGTCAACAGGATTTGTTCGAGTTTGGCGTTGAGCGGTTTACGCAGGATCATCTCGACCCCCGTCAAGAGCACGCGCCCCCCGTCAAGCAACGGAATGGGCAGCAGGTTGAAGATCCCGACGTTCAGCGACAACACGCCGATCAACAGGATCAGGGAACCGATGCCTTGTTCGGCTTGCTGGGAGGTGACGTTGAAGATGCCGACCGGACCGGAGATGGCTTTCAACCCGATGCCGCGCACAAGGCGGCTAAGCGTCGAGAAAATGCTTTCGACCCCGGTGACCAGGGTTTTCGTCCCATACCCGAAGGCTTGGAAGAAGTTGATTTCGACGACTTCGGCGGGCGGCAGTTTCAATCCGACGAAATACCGTTGTTCGTCTTCGATGTATTGCGGGGTGACGCGGAGTTCCACGGTTTCCCCGTCGCGCTTGACCAGGAACACCGTTTCGTCGTTGTAGAGTTGGATGTATTGGACGACTTCATAGAAGTCCATCGGTTGGATCGACGTCCCGTCGGAGAAGGTCAGCTTGAGGATCTCGTCCCCGTAAAGGAACCCGGCTTGCGATGCCGGCGAATTCTCGACCACGCCGTCGACGACCGGTTTCGGCGCGACGGTCGCCTGTCCGGAAATCGCGTACATCCCGACGAAAATGACCCAGGCGAGCAGGATGTTCATGAAGATCCCCGCCAGCATGACGATCATGCGTTGATAGCGTTTGATGCCTTTGATGGTTCGCTCGAACGGGATTTCGGCGGTGTCCACCCCTTCTTCCCCGGCCATCGAAACAAAACCGCCCAGCGGCAAGGCGCGGATGCTGTAGACCGTTTCTTTCCCTTGGATCGAGAAGAGACGCGGCCCCATCCCGACGGCGAACTCCTTACAATACACGCCGAACATCTTGGCCGTCAACAGGTGGCCGAGTTCGTGGATGAAGACGATCACCCCGAGTACAAGTGCGAAATAAATGAAGTCCATGTTATCCTCCGATCTTTCCGTTGGCGATTTCGCGGCTTTCGCGGTCGCAGCGGATGTAGTCTTCCAGATTCTCTACGGTACGATAAGGGACGGCGTCCAAGGTGGAAACTACGATTTCCTCGATGTCGAGGTACAGGATTTTCCCTTCTAAAAACGCGGCGACCGCGACTTCGTTGGCGGCGTTGACGACGGTCGAACGGTTGCCCCCGCGTTTCGCTTCGTCGATGATCCGATAAAACAAAGGATATTGGATCGGACATAATCCACCGAAATGGAGTTTTGCGATTTCTTTCAGATTCAAGCGCTTATGGTTTTCGATCGGATAACGACGTGAGGCGATCAGGGCATACTGGATGGGGAGCCGCATGTCCGGTGTCCCCAGTTGCGCCATGACCGATCCGTCCACGTATTCGACCATCGAGTGGATGACGCTTTCCGGATGGATCAATGCTTCGATTTTTTCATATGGCAGGTCGAGCAACCAATGCGCCTCGATCACTTCGAAGGCCTTGTTGACCATGGTCGCGCTATCGATGGTGATTTTCGAACCCATCGACCAGTTGGGATGGATCAGTGCCTGGTCGACCGTGACATGCTTCAACTCTTCCCTGCTTTTGTCCCTGAAACTGCCTCCGGACGCGGTGATCCACAATTTCTCCACGTCCTCGATGCGGTTACCCTGAAGACATTGGAAAATGGCGGAATGTTCACTGTCGATCGGATGGATCGACACGCCGTATTCTTTCGCGGCTCTGGTGATCAGTTCACCGGCGACGACCAAGGTTTCCTTGTTGGCCAACGCGATGTCTTTTCTTGCCTTGATGGCGCTTAACGTCGGCGCAAGCCCTGCGAATCCGACCAAGCCGTTGACCACGGTGTCGATTTCGTCCAAGGTACTCAGAAAAACCAGCCCTTCTTCCCCGAACACGAATGCGGGTTCATCGAATTCCTCTTGAAGCTGGATCGCGTCTTCCTGACGCTGGACACAGACATACGTAAAAGACCGACGGGAAAGAATCTCCCTCAGCCACGAGATGTTGCGTCCGACGGAAATGCCGACGCAGTTGAGTTCCTCCGGGTGCTGGCGGACGATATCGAGCGTTTGCGTCCCGATCGAACCGCTGGCACCTAAGATGACGATGTTTTTCATGTAGGCTCCTTAAATGAAGAAAGTCAATAAGACGAAAAAGAAGATCAGGTTGAAAATCAGGCTGTCGATGCGATCGAGCACCCCGCCGTGGGCCGGGAAGAGACTCCCGAAATCCTTGATGTTGTAATGGCGTTTGATCGCGCTGAAGGCCAGGTCGCCGATCTGTCCGATCACCGGCAAGACGAAGGACGAGAGCAGGATGAGTTCAAAGGGCAGGTTCTTGATGAAAAGAAACCCGAACAACATCCCGATCAAGAATCCGCTGATCCATCCCCCGATCGACCCTTCGATCGTCTTCTTGGGGGAGATGCGCGGGTTGAGTTTATGTTTTCCGAAGTAATACCCGGTGAAATACGCGGCCGTGTCGGTCGCATATGTGATTGAAGCGATGTAGACCACCAACCGTGTCCCCAAAGCCTGGATCTCGGCGACGGAACGAAGCGTCAGCGCCATGATCAAGGTCATCAGAAAAAGATAGGCGATGTCGTCGAGGGTGAAGTGTTCGTCGACGATGACCATCAGGAAGAGGAAGATGATCAAGGTGATCGTCAACGGCAGGATATAGGTCAGATCGATCAAGCCCAGGGCGAGGACGCATCCCAACAGGATGAACATCAACCACTTGGGAAACTTCTTCCCGGTCGCATTGATGGTTTCATAGGCGCTGAACGACAAGAAAAAAACCACCACCGCACGTAAAGGCCATCCTCCGACATAGAGGGCCGGGAATAAGATGGCGAAGAGGATGAAGCCGGTGATGATTCTTTGTTTCATGTTAGATTCCTCCGAAACGACGCTCCCGATCGGCGGTCTGCGTCAATACCTCTTTGAAGCGTTCTGGTGTGAATTCCGGCCAGGCTTCGGGGACGAAGACCAGTTCGGCATACGCAAGCTGCCAAAGCAAGAAATTGGACAACCGTTGCTCCCCGCTGGTACGGATACACACATCCACGGGAGGATAGTCTTTGGTCATTAAATAGCTTTCGAAGATCTCTTCGTCCGCCAACATACTTATTTTACCATGATTCAAGTCTTCCGCAAATTGTTTCGCCGCCAAAAGGATTTCCCTTTTACCGCCGTAGTTCATGGCGAAACAAAGGATCATCCCGGTATTGTGCTTGGTCGTTTCGATGGCGCGCAAGAGTACTTTCTGGGTGTCGCTCGGAAAGGCGTCGAGTTCCCCGATCGTCTGGATGCGGATGTTCTTCTCCATCAGTTCCTGTAAAAACTTGGCGAAGAAGATTTCCGGAAGCTTCATCAGAAACTTCACTTCATCCATCGGACGTTTCCAGTTCTCGGTGGAAAAAGCGTAAAGGGTCAAGACCTCGATGCCAAGTTCGTTCGCGGCGATCGCGATTTCGCGGACGTTCTCGCTTCCCGAGCTGTGGCCGAAGGTCCGCTCCTGGTTCTGCTTCTTTGCCCACCGTCCGTTGCCGTCCATGATCAGGGCGACGTGTTTGAATTGTGCTGACATATCCATCCTCCAGGGTAAATAAGCCCACAATCGTGGGCTTATGGTTATACCGTCATGATGTCTTTGTTTTTGGCTTCCGTGATCGCATCGATGCGCTTGATGTTTTCGTCGGTCAGTTTCTGCACTTTCTCCAGTGCTTCCTTTTCCAAGTCTTCCGTCAGTTCATCGTCTTTCTTGATCAGATCGTTGATGTCGCGGCGCACGTTGCGTACGACGACTTTGCATTCTTCCGCATGCTTGTTGACGAGTTTCGTCAAGTCCTTGCGGGTTTGTTCGTTGAGCGGCGGGACGTTGACGCGTACGACGGAACCGTCGTTCTGCGGCGTATACCCCAGATTCGCCTCGAAGATCGCTTTTTCGATGTTCTTCAGGAAATGCGTATCGTAAGGTTTGATGATCAACTGTTTCCCTTCGAAAACCGAGATGCTTGCGATTTGGTTGAGCGGCGTCGCCGTTCCGTAATAGTCCAGGTGGACTTCGGAAAGGATGTTGGGGTTGGCGCGACCGGTACGGATGTTGGTGAGATGATGTTCGTACTGGGCGATGGCGGCATTCATTTTTTCTTTGGCACTGTCGAGATGTTTCTTCATGCGGGCAATCCCTCCTTTGTAATCCTGGTTCCGATCTCTTCGCCCAGGACGGCGCGTTTGATGTTGCCTTCCTCGTTCATGTTGAAGACGATCAGATCGATATCGTTGTCCATGCACATCGACGTCGCGGTGGTATCCATGACGCCGAGCCCTTGCTGGATCAAGTCCATGAAGGTGAGTAGATCATATTTCTGCGCCTCGGGGAAGAATTTCGGGTCGGCGCTATACACACCGTCGACGCCGTTCTTCGCCATGAGGATGACGTCGGCTTTGATTTCGGAGGCTCTCAGCGCGGCCGTGGTGTCGGTGGAGAAATAAGGCGAACCGGTTCCCGCCCCGAAGATGACGACCCGGCCTTTTTCAAGGTGGCGGACGGCCCTGCGGACGATGAAGGGTTCGGCGACCTTGCTCATTTCGATCGCGGTCTGGACGCGGGTTTCCACCCCGATCTTTTCAAGTGCGGCTTGGATCGCGATGGCGTTGATGACGGTCGCAAGCATGCCCATATAGTCGGCCTGGACCCGGTCGATGCCCATCTGTTCGGACAATTTGCCGCGGATGAAGTTGCCTCCCCCCACGACGATGGCCAATTCGACCCCCATTTCCTGGATCTCCTTGATTTCCTTGGCGATTTGGGACAAAACGAGGGGATCGAACCCATTCCCGGTTTTCCCCATCAGGGCTTCCCCGCTGAGTTTCAAAAGTACGCGTTTATACATGGTTTGCCTCCCGTGTTTTAGTAAAAAGGACACGTACCGTGTCCTTCAACGGTAAAACTAGTTACCGAACGTATTGTAGACTTCTTCAGCGAAGTTGTCTTCTTTCTTCTCGATGCCTTCGCCGACGGCGTAGCGTACAAAACTGAAAACTTCGGCTTTTTCTTGTTTAAGGACGTCCGCGACTTTCATGTCTTGGTTTTTGAAGTAGATTTGGTCAACCAGGCTGGTTTCCTGCAAGGACTTGCTTAAGCGGCCTTCCATGATGCCTTCGCGTACTTTTTCCGGCTTGCCGGCAAGCGTTTCATCGTTCTTGATGATTTCGCGTTGGATATTGCGTTCATGTTCGATGAATTCCTGCGACATATGCGCACGGGAGATGAAGCTGGGGTTCATGGATGCGACTTGCATCGCCATGTCCTTGGCGACTTCGGCGGAGGATCCGGCGCTTAACTTCACGACGACGGAGATTTTTCCGCCCATGTGGATGTAGCTTCCGAAAACTTCGTCATCGCTCTTTTCGACGACTTCGAAACGACGCAAGGTGATTTTTTCACCGATGGTCGCGGTCGCGTCGGTGACGAAGTCCCCGACCGTACGTCCGTTGACCGGCGCCGACAAGGCTTCTTCCAAGGTCTTCACGGAATTGCCCAGCAACGCTTCACCGGTCAGGTCGAGCAGTTGCAGGAATTGGTCGTTTTTGGCGACAAAGTCGGTTTCCGAGTTGATTTCGTAGATGACGGCTTTGTTTCCGGATACTTTGACACGGGTCAAGCCTTCCGCAGCGATGCGTCCGGCTTTCTTCGCGGCTTTCGCGATTCCCTTTTCACGGAGCCAATCGACGGCTTTGTCGAGATCGCCTTGGGTTTCTTCCAACGCTTTCTTGCAATCCATCATACCGGCGCCTGTTTTTTCGCGTAATTCTTTGACTTGGGATGCTGTGATCATGATCATTCCTCCTCTTGATTATTCAGCGGGCTTGACTTCGGCCGGGGCTTTTACTTCTTCAACGACTTTTTTCGGAGCTTCGGCATAGTTGCGCGGTTCGCGCGGCGGGTAACGGCGTTCTCCGCCATCACGGTTGCCATAGGAAGGACGCGTGCCGTAACGACCGCCTTTTTCTTCTCTGGCGCGACGTTCTTCGATACGCGCTCTGCGGCGCCGTTCGTTTTCTTCGTTTTGTTGTTCGACGTTGATGATGACATCGGTCATGGTGACATCTTTTTCCAGATCCTTGTCGGCATAGGCGAAGCTCAACAATCCGCCTTTGGATTCGACGATCGCGTCGGCCATCAAACCACAGATGAGTTTGATCGAACGGATGGCGTCATCGTTGGCGGGAATGCCGAAATCGATGAGGTCGGGGTCGCAGTTGGTATCGACGATACCGAAGACGGGGATCCCCAGTTTACGTGCTTCGGCGACGGCGTTGTGGTCTTCCGTGGGGTCGACGACGAATACCGCATCCGGCAGTTTGATCATGGTTTTGATACCGCCGAGGAAGTTTTCCAAACGGGCGGCTTCTTTGCGCAGTTGCGCGACTTCTTTTTTCGGATAGACGTTGATCGTTCCGCTGGCTTCCATCTCTTCGATTTCAAGCAAACGGCGGATACGCTTCTGGATGGTCTTGAAGTTGGTCAAGGTCCCGCCCAACCAACGTTGGTTGATGTAGAACGCGCCGCTTCTGAGGGCTTCGTCCAACACGACCGGTTGGGATTGTTTCTTCGTTCCTACGAAGAGAACTTTACCGCCTTTTTCGGCGATGGCCTTCATC
>JAHFCO010000020.1 GCA_023249475.1 Bacillota bacterium
ATTTTAAGAACGAATATTTCAAAAAACACAAACTCAACAGCATCGATTCGAGAGGTTTCTAATGCGAACACAAGACTTCGATTTCCATCTTCCACCCCGATTGATCGCCCAAACCCCCTTAAGCGACCGGAGCGCCTCAAGGCTTTTAGTCGTGGACAGAGCCACCCAAAACATCACCCACCGTCACTTCTTCGACCTGCCCGATTATCTCCATGCCGGGGATGTCTTGGTCCTCAATGAAACCAAGGTGCTGCCGGCCCGTTTGTTCGGGGTGAAGGAAGAAACCGGCGCGCATGTCGAATTGTTGATCCTGAAGCATGAGAACGACGAGGCGGAATGCCTGGTCGGCAACGCGAAGGTCGTCAAGGTCGGGACGATCGTCTCGTTCGGTGACGGCGAACTCAAAGCGCAATGCCTGCAGGTATTACCGGAGGGTTTGCGCATTTTCAAATTCATCTATACCGGGATTTTCTATGAGATCCTGGATCGTCTTGGCATCATGCCGCTTCCCCCCTACATCAAAGAAAAACTGCAGGATCCCGACCGATATCAGACCGTGTATGCGAAAGAAAAGGGCAGCGCCGCCGCCCCGACCGCCGGATTGCACTTTACCCCCGACCTCCTTCGAAAACTCGAGAAAAAAGGGATCGAGATCGTAAAAATCACATTGCACGTCGGACTGGGGACCTTCCGTCCCGTCGAAGTGGAAGACGTGGCGACCCACAAAATGCATGAAGAGATGTATACTGTCTCTGAAGACGCGGCGAACCGTCTGAACCGGGCGAAAAAAGAAGGACGGAGGATCGTTTCCGTCGGAACCACGTCGACCAGGACTTTGGAAACCCAACTGAAGAAGTTCGATGAGTTCAAAGCCGAACGTTCATCCACCGACATCTTCATCTACCCCGGTTTCACGTTCAAAGCGGTCGATGCGCAGATCACCAATTTCCATCTCCCTAAATCGACGCTGATGATGTTGGTGAGCGCCTTCGCCACCAAAGACCTGATCTTCAGAGCCTATCACGAAGCCATCAAAGAGGAGTACCGATTCTTCTCTTTCGGAGACAGCATGCTGATCCTATGAAGAAATTCGATGCGTATGCATGGGAAATTGAAGAACTCGAAAAAATCAAAGCTTTGCCGAACAAGCCGAGTCTTTTGCTGCACTCGTGTTGCGCCGTATGCAATTCCTATCCCCTTGAATACCTGAGCGAATTCTTCGACATCACCCTGCTCTACAACAACCATAACCTGTATCCAATGATCGAGTACGACATCCGCCTGCATGAATTGAGCGCCTATGTCGACCGGTTCAACCAACGAAATAACCAAACCGTGAAAATCGTCCCGTACGACATCAAACGGGAGGAGTACCATGAGACCTATTTGGCGAAGCGCGCCGAAGATAAAGAAGGTTACGGACGCTGCCGCATGTGCTATGCCTTGCGTATGAACGAGGCGATGCGCTATGCATCCGAACATCGTTTCGATTATGTAAGCACGGTCATGACGATCTCCAGGCAAAAGAACAGCGCCTTCATCAACGACATCGCGCGACGTTTGATGCCCGCGTATCCCGACCTGAAGTACTTCTATTCCAACTTCAAGAAGAACAAAGGGATCGACCGGAGCATCCAGATCGCCAAGGAAGAGAAAATGTACCAGCAGCAATACTGCGGATGCCTCTACTCCTATCTCGATGCGAAACAAAAGGGGAAAGACGTCGATCATCGCACATACCCCTTTGACAAAGAGTGAACCGGTCGCTATAATTACTCCAATGGCAGAGAACGGAAGAAGTAGCCTTGTCGGGGAAGATAGAAAGTATCGGGGTGATGGAACGATACCAAAGACAAAGCGAACAGTCGTCCGGGAGCCGGTTTTTCGAACAGTGTAGAAAAACACGTACACCGACGTTACCGGGTTGAGCACAGCAATGTGAAATTTAGGTGGTACCACGCAGAAGCGTCCTTGTCAGGGCGCTTTTTTTGCGAAGGAGGGAAAGAAATGCTGGAATTGTATGTACCGACGATCGAAACCGATCGTTTGATCCTCAGACCGATCCGCATCGAAGACGCGCAGGATCTCTTTGACTATGCCTCGGACGAGGAAGTCGTGAAAATGTTGAGCTGGCCGCGGCATGAAACGCTGGAGCGAAGCGTGAAATCGATCAATGAACACTTTCTGACACGTCCGCAGCGGGGCATCCCCGAAGCCTTCGCGATCGTGCTGAAGGAAAATGGAAAGATGATCGGAACGGTCGACGTGCACACCGTCCGCTTCGAGGATGTGGGGGAGATCGGTTATGTGCTGAACCGCACCTACCATAACCACGGATACATGAGCGAAGCGCTCAAGGCGGCCATCCCGGTCTGGTTCGCCATGACGGGGTTCCGTAGGTTGGAGATCATGCACAACATCACCAACATCGCCAGCCGAAAAGTCATCGAAAAAGCCGGATTCATCAAAGAAGGGGTCTATCGTCAGTTAAGAAGCGAAAAAGACGGGCAATACTATGATTTTCCGTTCTATGCCCTACTCAAACAAGACATCGAAAGCGAGTGAAACCATGAAAAAGACACTGGATACCAAATACAACCATCACGACGTTGAAAGCGGCGTCTACGACCGCTGGGTCGAAGCCGGATATTTCACCGCCGGGGACAAAAGCAAGCCGCCGTTCACCATCGTGATCCCGCCACCCAACGTCACCGGCAAACTCCACCTCGGGCATGCCTGGGACACCACCCTGCAGGATATCATCTCGCGGTTCAAACGGCTTCAAGGCTACGATATGCTTTGGTTGTCGGGTATGGACCATGCGGGGATCGCGACCCAGGCCAAAGTCGACGCGCGTCTGCGTGAACAAGGCATCTCGCGCTATGACCTCGGCCGTGAGAAGTTCCTCGAGAAAGCCTGGGAGTGGAAAGAAGAATACGCCGGTTTCATCCGCCAGCAATGGGCGAAGCTCGGCTTATCGCTGGATTATTCCCGCGAACGCTTCACCTTGGACGACGGACTTAGCGAAGCGGTCAAGAAAGTCTTCGTCCAACTCTATAACGAAGGATTGATCTATCAAGGGAAACGGATCATCAACTGGGATCCGCTGGCCCAAACCGCCCTCTCCAACATCGAGGTCATCCACAAGGAAGTCGAAGGCAGTTTCTATACCTTCCGTTATAAAGTCGTCGAGACCGGCGAATTCATCAGCGTGTCGACCACGCGTCCCGAAACGATGTTCGGGGACGTTTGCGTCGTCGTCCATCCGGAAGACGAGAAATACAAACACATCCACGGCATGCATGTGGAGAACCCGGCCAACCATGAAATCCTGCCGATCCTGGTCGACGACTACATCGACATCGAATTCGGTACGGGCGCCATGAAATGTACGCCGGCCCACGACCCCAACGACTACGCGCTGGCGATCAAGCACCAGCTGGAAATGATCGTCTGCATGAACCCCGACGGGACGATGAACGAACGGGCAGGGGAATTCGAAGGCATGGACCGCTTCGATTGCCGCAAAGCCCTGACGAAACGGATCAGCGAAGAAGGCAACACCGTCAAGATCGAAACCCACATCCACCAGGTCGGACACAGCGAACGGACCGACGTCATCGTCGAACCCTACCTTTCGAAACAATGGTTCGTCAAGATGAAACCCTTGGCGCAGGACGTCCTGGATGCACAGCGCGGGGAAGACCCCATCCGTTTCATCCCGCCACGCTTCGAGAACGTCTTTGAACGCTGGATGGAAAACATCGAAGACTGGTGCATCTCCCGTCAGTTATGGTGGGGGCACCGCATCCCGGTCTGGTATCACAACACGGAAGACAAGATCCACTGCGACATGAACCCGCCCCAAGACATCGAGAACTGGCATCAGGACGAGGATGTCCTGGACACCTGGTTCTCCAGCGCCCTGTGGCCGTTTAGCACCTTGGGATGGCCGCAGGAAACCGAAGACTTCCAACGCTATTACCCGACCTCCGTCTTGGTCACCGGCTACGACATCATCTTCTTCTGGGCGGCGCGCATGGCTTTCCAAGCCCGTCACTTCACCAAGAGCGTTCCCTTCAACGATTTGGTCATCCATGGCCTGATCCGCGATAGCGAAGGACGCAAGATGAGCAAATCCTTGGGCAACGGCGTCGACCCGATGGATGTGATCGACCAATACGGGGCCGATGCCCTGCGTTTCTTCCTTTGCACCAACTCCGCCCCGGGACAGGACCTGCGCTACTCCCAGGAAAAAGTCGAGGCTTCCTGGAACTTCATCAACAAGATTTGGAACGCTTCCCGCTTCGTCCTGATGAACCTGCCCGAAGACTTCCAGAGTGAAGACCTAGGTGCTTGCGACCTATCGCCGATCGACCTGTGGATCCTTCAACGCTTCAACGCGACCTTGGGCGACGTCAGTGCGGCGATGGAGAAATACGACTTCGCGCTGGCCGGCAACCATCTCTACGCCTTCGTCTGGGACGACTTCTGTTCCTGGTACATCGAATTGGCCAAGTCCGGGCTCAACAGCAGCGACCCCGGAATCGTCCAGGCGACCCGCACGACCCTCAAGACCGTTCTGATCGGAATCTTGAAGATGTTGCACCCGTTCATGCCTTTCGTCAGCGAAGCGATCTACGAGGCGCTGGAAGAGGGGGCGCTTTGCGTCGCTTCATGGCCGGTCGCGATCGAAAGACAAGACGCGACGGCCTTGGAACAGGTCGAACTGTTGATTTCGCTGATCGGCGAAATCCGCACCTTGCGGACGGAATACAACCTCAAACCGGCATCCCCCCTCAACATCGTACTCAATCTCGAGGATGGGAAGACGGTCGACCTCTTCCAGCAACTCATCCTGGAGAAGATGGTCAAAACAACGTTGATCCAAGAAATCGAAGGGGAAACCCTGCTTCGTCCGATCCGCGGCGGTAGCTTCAGCGTCAAGATGAGCGAGTTGGTCGACCTCGACGTCGAGATCAAACGCCTTGAAAGCGAACTTGCGAAACTGGACAACGAGATCCTGCGTTGCGAAGGCATGTTGGCCAACGAACGCTTCGTTTTGAAAGCCCCGGCGCAAAAAATCGAAGAAGAGCGCCAAAAACTCGCCGAGTACCGTCGTCAACACGAAATGACGGCGCAAAAACTACAAACATTGCGCTAAAGCGTGAAAATAGAGAGCCGCAGGAACGTGTTTCCTGTGGCTTTTTAGCACTTTTTTCGCTATAATGTAAGCGTTATATGGCATAAGCCGAAGGAGGAAAAATGAGCACGAAATACGTATACACATTCTCCGAAGGTAATGGAAGCATGCGTAATCTTTTGGGAGGCAAAGGTGCCAACCTGGCCGAGATGACCAATCTCGGAATGCCCGTCCCGCAAGGTTTCGTCGTCACGACGGAAGCATGTTCCCGTTACTATGAGGACAAAGAAACGATCGCCGACGATATCAAGGCTGAAATCTTCAGTTACTTGGCGAAATTGGAAGAATTGACCGGCAAACAGTTCGGGAACCCCGACAATCCCTTGTTGGTTTCCGTCCGTTCCGGCTCCCGCGCATCCATGCCGGGGATGATGGACACCATCCTGAACCTCGGTTTGAACGACGTGGTCGTCGAAGGCTTCGCGAAACTCGCGAACAACCCGCGTTTCGCCTATGATTCATACCGCCGTTTCATCCAGATGTTCTCCGATGTCGTCATGGAACTGCCCAAGCACAACTTCGAAGTCATCATCGATGAAATGAAGGAAGAAAAAGGCATCAAGCAGGATACCGACTTCACCGCCGACGATCTGAAGGAAATGGTCCGCCGTTTCAAAGCCTATTATCGCGAACACAAGAACAGCGAATTCCCCTCGGATCCGAAGGACCAACTCATCGAAGCGGTCAAAGCGGTCTTCCGTTCCTGGAACAACGCACGTGCGATCTACTATCGCCGCATGAACGACATCCCCTCGGATTGGGGCACCGCCGTCAACATCCAATCGATGGTCTTCGGGAACACCGGCGACGATTCGGGGACCGGCGTCGCGTTCACCCGCAACCCGGCCACCGGCGAAAAGAAACTCTACGGCGAATTCCTGATGAACGCACAAGGGGAAGACGTCGTCGCGGGGATCCGTACGCCCAAGACGATCGACCAGCTGAAAGAAGTCATGCCGCACGCCTACGACCAATTCGTCGAAATCTGCGACAAGCTTGAAACCCACTATAAAGACATGCAGGACATGGAATTCACGATCGAACACGGGAATCTATACATGTTGCAGACGCGTAACGGGAAACGTACCGCGGCCGCCGCGTTGAAGATCGCCGTCGACTTGGTCGAAGAAGGCATGATCACCAAGGAAAAAGCGGTCTTGCAGGTTGATCCGAAACAATTGGACGCCCTGTTGCACCCGCAATTCGACGCCGTCAAACTCAAAGAAGCCAAACCGATCGGACGTGCGCTACCGGCATCCCCGGGTGCCGCTTCCGGACGCATCGTCTTCACCGCAGCCACCGCCGTCGAATGGAAGAACCGCGGAGAGAAAGTCATTCTCGTCCGTTTGGAAACTTCGCCTGAAGACATCGAAGGCATGCACGTATCGCAAGGGATCTTGACCGCACGCGGCGGGATGACCTCCCATGCGGCCGTCGTCGCCCGCGGCATGGGCACATGCTGCGTCTCCGGATGCGGCGAACTCAAGTTCGGAAACAAATCCTTCGAACTTGGCGGAAAAGTCTACAACGAAGGCGATTGGCTCTCCTTGGATGGCACCTCCGGGAACATCTACGGCGAAAAGATCCCGACCGTCCCCGCGGCGATCACCGGCGATTTCAGAAAACTCATGGGATGGGCCGATGAAATCCGCACCTTGAAAGTACGCACCAACGCCGACACCCCCAAAGACGCCCGTCAAGCCTTTGAATTCGGCGCTGAAGGGATCGGACTTGTCCGTACCGAACATATGTTCTTCGAAGCCGACCGCATCAAGGCGATGCGCGAAATGATCGTCTCCAAGTCGGAAGACCAACGCCGCAAAGCGTTGCTGAAACTATTGCCGATGCAACGGAGCGATTTCGAAGGCATCTATGAAGCCATGGAAGGGTTCCCTGTCACCATCCGTTACTTGGATCCCCCTCTGCACGAATTCCTCCCTACGGACGAAGAAGACATCGTCGCGTTGGCCAAGGAAATGAACCTGCCGGTCGAAGAATTGAAGAACGTCGTCGTCAGTCTGCATGAATTCAACCCGATGATGGGTCATCGCGGATGCCGTTTGGCCGTCTCCTATCCGGAAATCGCCGAAATGCAGACGCAAGCCGTCATCGAAGCCGCGATCAACGTGGCGAAACGCCATCCGGAATGGAATCTGGTTCCTGAAATCATGATCCCGCTGGTCGGCGAAGTCAAAGAATTGAAATATGTCAAAGACATCGTCGTCCGCGTCGCGGACAAACTCATCGCCGAAAGCGGAGTCAATCTGAAGTACATGGTCGGAACGATGATCGAAATCCCGCGCGCTGCCTTGTTGGCGGATGAAATCGCGAAAGAAGCCGAATTCTTCTCCTTCGGGACCAACGACTTGACGCAGATGACCTTCGGGTTCAGCCGCGACGATGCCGGGGCGTTCTTGAATTCCTACTATGACAAGAAGATCTATGAACAGGATCCCTTCGCCCGCCTTGACCAACACGGCGTCGGCAAACTGGTGACTTTGTCCTGCAAACTCGGGAAAGAAGTCCGTCCGGACATCAAACTCGGGATCTGCGGCGAACACGGAGGCGATCCGAGTTCGATCGAATTCTGCCACAACGCGGGCTTGACCTACGTGTCTTGTTCGCCGTTCAGAGTACCGATCGCACGTTTGGCGGCGGCCCATGCCGCGCTGAAGGCGAAAAAGTAAAACCAGGGACACTTGCTTCGGCAAGTGTCTTTTTTCGCTTGACATCCACCCCCAACATTCGGTACGCTAAACCTAATGAAAAGGGGGATGACGATGACAAACGGAGAAGGCATCGCGATTCGCGGTCTCAGTAAGAACTACGGGAAGACCATGGCGCTTGAAATGATCGATCTTACCTTGCCCAAAGGCAAGATCATCGGATTATTGGGACCCAACGGCAGCGGGAAGACGACGTTGCTTAAAATCTTGTCCGGTTTATTGATGAACTATGACGGAAGGGTGACCATCAACGGACATTCGCCGGACCTGCACACTAAACGCATCGTGTCGTATCTGCCGGATTCGCCTTATTTCGCGGATTGGATGAAAATCAAGGACGCGACGCGACTGTTCAAGGATATGTATCCCGACTTTAGGACCGACGTCATGGCGGCATTGCTGAGCCGATTCGAACTCAGCCCGAAAATGCGCATCAAGACGATGTCGAAGGGGATGAAGGAGAAGTTCCAACTGGCCTTGGTGATGAGCCGCAAGGCCGAAATCTATCTTTTGGATGAACCGATCGGCGGGGTCGACCCGGCCGCCCGCGACGTCATCCTACAGACCATCCTCGCCAACTTCAACCCGGAAAGTTTGTTGTTGATTTCCACCCACCTCATCCAAGACGTGGAAAAAATACTGGATGAAGTCATCTTCATCAAAAACGGCAGGATCGTCCTCCATGAACCGCGCAACAGCGTGATCGAACGCGAAGGCAAGTCCATCGACGACGTCTTCCGTGAGGTGTTCAAATGCTGATGACCTTTCTGAAACACGAGTTCTTCTCGACCTCGCGCAAATTCGGCATCCTGTATCTCGGGATCGCCCTGTTGACGATCTCGGTGATCGTTTTCGACGACTTCGAACCGATCGTCGCGACCTTCACCTTGGCGTTCTTCGCCTGCTTCGTCCTCTTGATCATTACGATCATCTCGACGTTTGAGAAGTCGATATTCGGTCCGCAAGCCCAACTCGACTTCACCTTGCCGATCTCGACCCACACCTACCTCATCGCGAAAATCCTGATCAACGTTTTCTGGCTTTTCTGTTCGATCGCGGTGTTCGTCGCCTGTTTAGGTGCGATCCTTTATGCGCAAAACGGCTTCGCCATGCTCGGAGAGTTCTATCAATTCTTCGTGTTCGAAATGCAGAACGCCGGCTTCGTCCTGAGGACCGAACACTGGATTTTCTTCTATGCGAGCTGGATCTTAAGTTTCGTTCAGTTCCTGCTATTGATTTCCTTCGTATGTTCGGCTGTTCATACCCGCTATTTCCGTAAAAACAAGAAGGTGATGGCGGTCGTCCTCTATTTCGTGGTTTCATTCATCTTCAACGCCATCATTTCGATGATCTCACCTTCCGGGGTCTTGGTCGACGGGAGTTATGTCCTACGCAACGGCGACCTCGTCATATCACTGATCATCCAACTGTGCGCCATCGCCGTCCTCTATGCGTCCACCTATTACTTCCTGAACTATGAATTGGAGATCGAATAATGCCGGCGACGGCATTTTCTTTGGGTTTACGATATACTTAAGAAAGAGGTACTCGACATGAACATTGTGGTATTGGATGCCTATACGCTCAATCCGGGGGATTTATCCTGGGAGGGCATCGGTAAATACGGGAATCTGGTTCTCCATGACCGGACACCCGAAGAAAAGATCGTAGAGCGGGCGAAAGACGCCCATATCCTCTTTACGAACAAAACCCCCTTGACGCGCGAAACGTTGCTTCAACTCAAGAACACGAAATACATCGGGGTGTTGGCGACCGGGTATAACGTCGTCGATGTCAAGGCGGCGAAAGAGTGCGGCATCGTCGTGACCAACGTCCCCGACTACGGCACCCAGGCGGTCGCCCAGCATGTTTTCGCACTGTTGTTGGAAATCACGTCGCATGTCGGCCATCATCACGCGGAAGTGAAGAAGGGGAGATGGTCCGCCAGCACGGATTTCTCTTTCTGGGACTTCCCCCTGATGGAACTCAACGGAAAAACCTTCGGGGTCCTGGGTTATGGACGGATCGGAAAAGCGACGGCGAAAATCGCCCAGGCTTTCGGTATGAAGGTTCTCGCTTATGATCGGGGAAGGGAAGGCAGCGACGACTACGTCGAGAAGGTGTCGTTGGATGAACTTTATCGTCGATGCGACATCCTCTCCCTCCATGTCCCCCTCAGCGACGAGACCAAAGAGATGATCAATGAGAAAAGCATTTCATCGATGAAAGACGGGGTCATTCTGATCAATACTTCACGCGGTCCGTTGATCAACGAAAACGACTTGGCAAACGCCCTGAACGCGAAGAAAGTCGCATATGCGGGACTGGATGTGGTATCCAAGGAACCCATCCAAGCCGACCATGTTCTCCTTGGAATCGAGAACTGCATCCTCACGCCGCATATCGCCTGGGCGCCGATCGAAGCACGCCGGCGATTGATGGCGATCGTGGAAGAGAACCTGGCGGCATACCAGGAAGGTCGTCCTAAAAACGTAGTAAACTAAAACCCGGATTCGCTCCGGGTTTTTTATAACATGGTCGAGATGACCGAGGCTTTGGTGACGATACCGCGAAGTATGCCATCTTCGACGACGGCCATCGGATACGGTGCTGAGACGGCGATCGGGAGAATGTCTGCGATGATGGCGTCGATCTCCACCGTCGGGACATCCTGCAACATGAAGTCGGCGACAAGCTTCTTCGATGCGGAAGCATCCAAGGCGTCTTTCGCCGTCACGATGCCCTGAAGTTTCATCTGTTGATTCACCACATAGGCCGAAGAAACCCCGTTGAGACGCATTTGCGTCAATGCCCGTGTGCTACCGTCGGTTAAGCGGACGACGCATGTCGGTGTCTGCATGATTTGCGAGACGCTGACGACCTTCGTCTTATCCGCACTTTCGATAAACGTTCTCACATAATCGTCCGCCGGATTGGTGATCATGAATTGCGGTGTGGAGACTTGCACCAAACGTCCTTCGCGCAGAATCGCGACACGATCCCCGAGTTTGAACGCTTCATCCATGTCATGGGTGATAAAGACGATGGTTTTTTTCAGTCGACGTTGGATCGTCAACAGTTCGAACTGCATTTCTTTTCGGACCAAGGGATCGAGCGCGGAAAACGGTTCGTCCATCAATAGGACCTCGCTATCGCTCGCCAACGCCCGCGCCAACCCGATCCGCTGTTTCATCCCGCCCGAGCAACTGTCGATGGTTTGTTCTTCAATGTCGCCAAGCCCCACCAAATGAAGCATTTCGCGGGCTTTCGCATAGCGGATTTCTTTTTCGATCCCGCGTACTTCCAAACCATAGGCCACATTGTCGATCACGTTGCGATGGCTCATCAAGCCGAAGTGCTGGAAGACCATCGAGACCTTATCCCGTCGAAACGCGATCATGTCTTTCTTACTTAGCGTTAGGATGTCTTTCCCTTCATATAGGATTTTCCCGGTACTGGGTTCATGCAACTTATTGATGAAGCGGACAAGCGTGGATTTCCCGGATCCCGATAGACCGATGATGACGAACACTTCACCTTGGTTGATGCTTAGGTTGATGTCGTGCAAGGCGAGTGTCGCTCCGGTTTTTTGCTTGATTTCATCTTTCTTCAGCCCTTTATGCGCCAACTCGGCCGCTTCCTTTTTATTTCGCCCGTAAACCTTCGATATATGCTCAAGGCGAAGGATTTCCTTCCCTACTTCGTTTTCACTCATAGACTTTTCTCCTTCTCTTTCACGACGCTTTGCGTAAGGCGGTCAAGAATGATCGCGACGATGACGACCGCCATCCCCGAGACAAACCCACGCCCCATTTCGATCCGGTTGACACTGATCAGGACTTCCATGCCCAATCCGCTCGCTCCGATCATGGAACTTGTGACGACCATCGCCATTGCCATCATCAAGGTCTGGTTGATCCCTGTCATGATGGTCGCCTTGGCTTGGGGGATCTGGACTTTAACCATCGTCTGCATCCGCGTTGAACCAAATGCTCGCGCGGCTTCGACGACTTCTTCGTCGACTTGCCGTATTCCCAAATTGGTTAATCGAATGATCGGAACGACGGCGTAGATCGTCGTCGCCAACACGGCCGGCGCTTTTCCAAGCCCGAAGAACATGACGGCGGGGATGAGATAGACGAAGACCGGCATCGTTTGCATCGTATCCAGGACAGGACGCAGGACCTGATTCGCACGATCGGAAAACGACATGAAGATTCCGACCGGAAAACCGATCAGCAAGGATAGAAAGACGGAAGTCAGGACGATCGAAAGGGTGATCAGCATCAAATCCCACAGTCCGAAGAAACCGACCAATGAAAGCATGCCGGAGAACAGTGCGGCCGTTCTCCAACTTCTCTTGATTAGATAACCCAGGACGAAGACCAAAATCAGATAACCCCACCAGGGAACCCAGGAAAGGATATTGTATAGAGTCGAAATCATGCCGTTAAGCCCGGCTTTTATACCGTCGAAGAAGACTTTGTTGTTGATCGAGAATTGTTTGATCACACGGTCGATCGACTCCGGATCCCATTCGGATTTAAAAGGGAAGTTGAAGAACCAATCCATGGCTATTCCTTTTCCAAAGCGGCGCTGACTTTCGCCAGTTCATCCGCTTCCAACCAGGCTTCAAGCAGCTCGGGATTCTCTTTCAGAAACCATACCGCCGTATCCAAAGCATTGTCTTTGGTTTCCTGCATATGCAGTAACATGCTCGAATTCAAGGCGCTGGATGTTCTGTACTTCGAAAGGAAAGCCGCTGCGTCTGGGTATTCGTCTTTGAATCCATTACGTCCTGCGATGGTGACTTTCACCGCCGGGAAAGCGGTCTCGCCGTTTTCAAACGTCGATGCGTCATACGGGGCGTCTTCCAAGAGTACGAAGTCGTATTTCGCCAACAACCAGGTCGGTTCCCAATAATAGCCGACGATCGCTTCGCCTTTCTCGTAGGCCGCCGTCAGAACGCTCGCCAACGCGGCGTCCGAACCCGGTCTGAAGTAGACGAAATTCTCATCCATGTTGTAGAAATTGAACTTATTGAGCAAGATCGTATCGACCGCCCATCCGGGGATACCGCCGTAAACCCGACCCATCGAAGGATTTTCATCATCCTTGAAGAGATGCGGATACTTTTTCAGATCGGCGACCGTTTTCAAGTCCGGGGCGGACGCGGCGATCCCTCGCGAAGCATCGCCTTCGATGACGTATCGAGGAACGTAGAACCCTTGGTTGTTGTCATCATAGTTGATTCCGTATTCATCAAAGGAACCGGATGCTTTATCGTCATAGTAAGGCGCGATATTGTCGGTCCAAACTTCCATGTAGACGTCGATTTCCCCATCGACGAGAGCTTGGTAAGTGATGGCGGTAGATCCCGTGACTTGCGACCACTCAAAGCCAAACCCTTTCTCCAAAACATACCCAGCGACCGCATTGTGGATCTGGATGCTATCCCATCCGGCGTCGGCGAAGACAACGGTCTTTGTGTTCGAACCGCTTGGTGAACATGCGGTGAGCAGTAGGGTTAGCGAAAGTGCGCAAAATAAAAACATCTTCTTTTTTCTCATGTATTTCTCCTCCATGTCTAATACTGACATACTAAATATATCATATAAGTTGTCAGTTATTGAAGAAATATTGAAAAAAAGGATGTGAATTTTGAAAATACTGTGAAAACAGGGAATATTTTGAGTCGTATTCCGATGAAAATCGCAGTGTATTTCATGGAACTATTGATGTAAATACATGGATTTAGACATGAATCTGCAAAATCCGAGAGAAAGTCAAAAACTTCAACCCAAAACATGAAAATTCATGGAATCAATGTCAAATGCATAAAACCGAGCAAGGTTTATTGTGATACAATTAATTCAGAGAATGAGGAGAAACAACATGATTATCGGATGCGTCAAAGAAATCAAAAAACATGAATACCGCGTCGGACTTACCCCACAGCATGCTTTCAACTACATCGAACACGGGCACACCGTCCTGATCGAGAGAAACGCAGGCGTCGGTTCAGGGTTCTCGGATGATGAATATGTCAAACTGGGTGCCGTGATGATCGATACCGCCGAGGAAGTCTGGGCGAGAGCCGAAATGATCATCAAAGTCAAAGAACCTCTGCCGGCAGAATATCCTCTGATCCGTGAAAACCAGATTCTGTTCACCTATCTTCATTTGGCCGCGGACAAGAAACTGACCTTGGCGATGATGGAAAGCAAGGCGATCGGAATCGCCTATGAAACGATCGTCGACCGCGCGGGAGGTTTGCCTTTACTCAAGCCGATGAGCGAAATCGCCGGCCGTTTAAGCGTCCAGGAAGGCGCGAAGTACCTTGAGAAACCCTTCGGGGGTGCCGGTGTCTTGTTGGCGGGCGTCCCGGGTGTCCGTAAAGGTCACGTCATGGTCATCGGCGGGGGAACCGTCGGGACCAATGCGGTGCAGATCGCGATCGGCATGGGTGCGGATGTCAGCGTATTCGACCGCAACATCGATCGTCTTTGCGAACTGGACCAGCTTTTCGGAAGCCGGATCCAAACCGTGTACAGCACGCCGGCCAGCGTACGCGAATATTTGCGGAAAGCGGACGTCGTCATCGGCGCCGTCTTGATCCCGGGTGCCAGCGCACCGAAAGTCGTCACGAAGGAAATGCTTTCCTTGATGCGTAAGGGCAGCGTTTTGGTGGATGTCGCGGTCGACCAGGGCGGATGCTTCGAAACGACGCATGCGACCTACCATGACGCCCCGACCTTCGAGGTCGACGGGATCATCCATTATTGCGTCGCCAACATGCCGGGTGCGGTACCCCGCACTTCGACCATCGCGCTGACCAACGCGACCTTGCGTTACGGATTGCTGATCGCCGACAACGGCGTGAAGAAAGCCATCATGAAAGAACCCGGCTTGATCGCCGGCATCAATACCTGTCAGGGAAAATTGACCTATGAAGCGGTCGCGACGGCCTTGGATCTAGAATTCACCCCTTATACGGAACTTTGTTAGTCAGGAGTACGAAATGTACCATCACTCCGATTTGAAACGCTTTTTCTATTGCCCGCGTTTATTCTGGAGCTACAACCGCGAACCGAGGGAATCGTTTCGCCGTTTCGTTCGTATGGATCGTTCGATCAGCGATTGTCTGATCGAAAAACTCGGAATCACCAATGCATTCACCGCCGTGAAGGGAATCGACGTCACGGCTGTTTTACTTGCGATGGAAACCCACGATTGGATTTTGAAAGGGCGTTTCGAAGCCGACGGCCTGCGTGTCAAGATCCCGGCCATCCGGAAGGTCGAGAACGGCTGGGACGTCTATTTCACCTACATGGGCAATCTTCCCAAGGCCGACGACGTCCGCTTCTATGCCAACCATTGCTGGGTGTTGGCACGGCAGGGCATCCAGATCAACGAGATCCGGATCGTCCATTTCGACTCGCATTACATCAAAGGGGAAACCCTCGACCTGAATGCCTGTCTGATGGTTTCCGATGTCTTCTATAAACCCAACGGGCAAGCCCATGTCAACATCACCCAAAAGGTCAAAGAGAAGATGCGCGACCTGAAACCCGCGTTGGATGCGATGTTCGCGGTCGACGCGTGGGATGACTATCCGATCACGCTGGAAGAATGCCCGTATACGGTCCGCTGCGACCACTATGAGAAATGCTTCTATGCGGACGCCCCGATGCCCGACCATTCCGTCGTCTTCCTGACCCAGGCCGCCCGCCGGCAGGAAATGATCGAAATGGGAATCCAGCGCCTCAGCGACATCCCCCTGGACATGATCGAAGGGACGCGCATCCAGTTCGCCCAGATCATGGCCGATCGTCTTGGCGGTCTGTTCGCGGACCGCAACGCCTTGGACCATTGGCTCAACCAAACGAAATCCGGACCGATTTCCTTCCTTGATTTCGAATGGGACACCTACGCTTTACCGCCGTATCAAGGGATGCGTCCTTTCGACGTCCTCCCGTTCCAATATTCCCTGCATGTCTTGGAAGACGGTGTCCTGCGCCATATGGAATTCCTGGGAACCCAGGATTGCCGGCTCGGATTCATCGAGAACCTATTGAAGGAACTCCCTGAAGAGGGAACGGTCTACGCCTACAACGCGATGGGTGCCGAAGCCATCCGGCTCAAGGAATTGGCACGCCAATTCCCGCAGTACGCGGACCGACTCGAAGCCATCATCCTGCGCATGCGCGATTTGGCGGAGCCGTTCATCGCCGGTTCGGTTTACGACCTGAAAATGCGGGGGAATTTCTCGCTCAAGAAAATCATCCAGGCGATCAACCCCGACTTATCCTATTCGCAGCTCTCCATCCAACACGGCATGGAAGCGGTCTACCAGTACCGTGAAATGGAAGACTCGGAAGATGAAGACGATGGCCAAAGCAAGAAGGAATTATTGGAATATTGTTCGATGGATACCTATGCGATGGTGGAAATCTATCGCTGGCTGATTTCGTTGGTCGGGCAAAAAGAAACGCCGATCGACGAAAACGAGATACAATAGACACAACAAGAATCGAGGTGGCACGATGCCCAATATCGCAACCCACGGATTGTTGGCGCAGGATGTGTTGGACAACGCACCGTTTACCCGCTTGGCCCAACTCATCGAACGCTATCCCAAGGCCTATTTCCTTGGGTCCAACGGACCGGATCTCCTTTTCTATTACCATTCTTTGCCTTGGCAGTCCAAAGCCGGGGCGGATCGTTTCAACCGGATGGGAAATCTCGTCCACTCGCAGAAGATCGACGATTTCTACCGCAAAGCGGTCGAAATCATCCAAGCGACCCCCCATGGCGAATTAAGGCAAATCATGACGGTGTATCTGGCCGGGCATCTGACCCATTGGAGTCTGGATACGGTCGCGCATCCCTATGTCTTCTATAAAACCGGCGCCATCCAAGGCGCTACGAAATACTGGCATTTCCGCCTTGAAAGCATGATCGACACCTTGATGGTCAAGCAAACCAAAGGCTACTTACTCTCGAAGTTCGACATGCCGTCGTTGGTGAAGGTCGACGAAACCACGAAAGAAGCGGTCGCGCAACTCTATCGCCCCATCCTGTCGGATGTTTTCGGCGAAGAAGCCAGCGAAGAGGAACTGAAGGAATGCGTCACGTCGATCCATACCTTGGCGAGCTATCTTTACGACCCCTATACGATCAAATTCCCGCTTGTCCAATTCGGAGAAAGTTTGTTGGGGGTGAAATGGAAATTCTCCGGCCACATCGTCACAGGGAAGATGGATCTCAAACGCGATGTCCTGAACCTGAACCATACGACCTGGAAGCATCCTTGCGATGCGACGAAAGAATCCGATGAATCCTTCATCGACCTCTATCAAAGCGCGATCCGACGCGCCACGGGGGTCCTGTGCGCCCTCAACGACGTCTTGTTTAAAGAGAACATCGTCGACCAGCTCATCGGTCTGCTCGATGACCGTACCTATGACACGGGCATGAAAAACCCGCCCGAAATGCAACACTACGATCCGATCTACTAGGGGAGGGAAACTATGCGCATCTGCGACCTGCATGCGGACATCGGAATGGATGTCCTAAGCAAACACCGTAAAGGTGAGAAAAACGTATTACGGAATCACCACATCGATAAATTGAAGCAAGGGGAGATCGGTTGGGTCGGGATGGCTTGTTTCTTCGAAGGCCATGAAACGATGGACGACTTCAAGGCGATGATCCAAACCTTACGCAAGGAAATCCTGGACAATCCTGAAACCCTCAGCTTGTATACCGGCGGAAATCCGCACGAAACGAAACTCAACGCCATGATCACGGTGGAAGGCATGTGCCCCGTCCAGGAACTCATCCCCTCGACCATCCGATGGATGCATCGTCAAGGCGTACGCGTCGCCTCACTCAGCTGGAACGACGAAAACACCTTGTCGACCGGTGTCAAAGGAAATCCGTCCAGAGGATTGACCCTTCAAGGGCAACTCGCCGTCAAGACCATGAACCACGTCGGGATCATCGTCGATGTCTCCCATGCGTCCGAAAAAAGCTTCTGGGACATCTTGCGCGTCAGCCACGCCCCGGTGATCGCCACCCACAGCAACGCTCGTAAGTTAGCCAACGCTGAACGCAACCTCAGCGACCAGCAAATCAAAGCGATCGCCGCCCAAAGCGGCCTGATCGGCCTGGTGGCGGCACGCCACTTCATTTCATCGGAAGTCGACCTGCAGACGGCCGATACCTTGGCGAAACACGCCCGCCACATCGCGGACATCGCGGGGATCGACGTCCTGTCGATCGGCTTCGACTACATGGATTTCCTTGAAGGACCCTTCGGGACATCCGCCATGGCGAGCGACCTTCAAACCGCCGCCCAATCGCAAAACCTCATCCAGGCTCTCCTCGATAACGGTTTCAGCGAAGAAGAAACCGGGAAGATCGCCTGGGGGAACGCCGCTTCGTTCTTTGAAAAAAACCTGAAATAAAAAAAGAGCGCTTTTTTCGCTCACAAGAAAAGTATAGCACAATTCGCATAAAATCAATAGACTCACACGGAACGTCGATAACAGGTATAATACCTGTAAGGAGGAGTTGTTTATGAAACTCAATATTCACGGAAAGAATGTTACGATTACCGAGGCGATGGAAAACCGGACGACCAAGAAACTTTCGTTTCTGGACAAGTACTTCATGATCGATGAAGATACCGAAGCCAATGTCGCCGTCAAGGTGAATCCGACCAACCTGAAGGTGGAAGTGACGATCGTCACAAAGATCGGTCTGCTTCGCGCCGAAGTGGTTCACGAGGATTATTACGCCGCCGTGGATTTAGCCATCGATAAGCTGGAAGACCAGATCCGCCGTCAGAAAACACGGCTCTCGCGTCGCCATCGCGAGAAACTCTCGGTCAACTTCGCCGAGTCCGTCAGTGCCGAAGCTTCCAAAGTGAAGGAAGAACCGGTCCGCACGAAGACGATCGTGGCGCAGAAGATGGTCTTGGATGAAGCCATCATGCAGATGGAAATGCTGGGTCATTCGTTCTTCATCTACACCGATGAGGAAACCGATGAAATCGCCGTCGTCTACAAGCGTCTCGCCGGCGGATATGGTTTACTGGAGACGTCGAAAGAAGCATAAAAACAAGCCAAGGACGGCAAATCGCCGTCCTTTTCTATTGAACGGGGGTTAAATGTGCTATAATTGATAAAAATAGCAGGAGGTATCTATGTCGTTACGTAAGAAACTCAAAGATTTCATCGCACCCATCGAGGAAGATGAAGTATTGGAATTGGACGAAGAAGAATCGGCGCGCATCAGCGAGTACGAGCAACCCCAAAACAAAACCCTAAGCAAAGTCAATCTGGACACCAAGATGGTGCTGTTCGAACCGCGTTCGTTCGATGAAGCCGAAGAAGTCGCGAAACATCTGAAAGAACGTCGTGCAGCGGTCGTCAACCTGCATCGTCTGCCGCGTGATTTCGCCCAACGCACGATCGACTTCCTCACCGGCGTGGTGTTCGCGCTGGACGGTTCGATCCAGAAGATCGGACACAACGTCATCCTTTGCACGCCGAAATCGATCGGCGTCCACGGGAAGATCAGTTTGGACGGCGAAGACGAAGAATAAACGCAACTTGAAGTTTGCATGAGCCTATGGCATAATATCAATACCTGTGAATCGGGGGTGTACCATGAGTATCAATAAACCCAAGTTCCGTCTTATGAAAAACGGATATGATCGTTTTGCGGTGGATGATGCCGTGGACCGGTTGTTTTTCGAGAATGAGACGATGCGAAAACAACTGGATTCCTACCGCAGCCAGGTCAACCATGCGGGGGAACAGCTGAGCCAAATCAAAACCCGCTATCAAGCGTTGATTTCCGAGTTGACCGTCCGCGAAAAGGCCGCGGACGACATCGCCCGGCTTGCCTTGAAAGAAGCCAACATCATCATCGACACGGCGCAGAACAACGCCGATACGATCGTGAGGGAGGCGCTTTCCACCGCCCGTTTCCTCTTGACGGAAATCGCAAGGATCGGACAGGACGCCAAGGATGTGAAGGTCGAAATGCAGATGAAGTTGCAGGCGCTGGCCAAAGCGCTGGAGGATTTCGAGATCCCCGAGATTCCGAATCCAGATTTTTTAACCAAAGACGAAGAACAAGACAAGCCGCTTTGAGGCGTTCCAGAGACTTTCCGGCCGGTGCGAGGAAAGACACAATCAAAGGGGATATCACTTGGGAGTCGCGTTTCCGATACGTAGGGGACGCCGGTCACACCGTTATCGTGTCGAGTGCGGTCCGTAAGGGCCGAACTAAGGTGGTACCGCGTGTTTATACGTCCTTAGCAGGACGTTTTTTTATGAAAAAGGAGAACAACATGGACTACAAAGAAACGTTGTGGATGCCGGATACGGCGTTCGAGATGAGAGGGAACCTGACGAAGAAGGAACCGGAGTTCCAGAAACGGTGGGAGGCGATCAACCTCTATGAAAAAATGCTTGAAAAACGGGACGGCGCCCCGACCTTCGTCTTGCACGACGGTCCTCCCTACGCCAACGGGAACATCCATATCGGCCATGCCTTAAACAAGATCCTGAAGGACATGGTCGTCCGCAGCCGCTATCGCATGGGCTATCAGACGCCGTTTGTCCCGGGTTGGGATACGCACGGCCTTCCCATCGAAAGCGCGATGCAGAAACTGGGCTACAACCGCAAGGAAATGAGCGTCGCCCAATTCAGGAAACTGTGCGGCGAATACGCCCAGGAACAGGTCCAGAAGCAGATGAAGGACATGAAAGCCCTGGGGACGGTCGCCGACTACGACCATCCCTACATCACCTATCAAAAGGAGTTCGAAGCCATCCAGGTCGAAATCTTCGCGAAGATGGCGTTGGACGGGATGATCTACAAAGGCTTGAAGCCGGTCTATTGGAGCCCTTCCAGCGAGAGCGCCTTGGCGGAAGCCGAAATCGAATACCACGACAAGAAAGACCCGACGATTTTCGTCGCCTTCAGTGTCGTCGACGGGAAAGGCATCCTCTCTGAGGACGTCCGTTTCGTCATCTGGACGACGACCCCTTGGACCATCCCGGCCAACCTCGCGATCTGTTTGAATAAAGATCTCGAGTACGCCTTAATCGACAGCGAAAAAGGGAAGTTCATCTATCTGAAATCCTCGGCGCAATTACTAAGCGAGAAGTTCAAGCTCGAGAACTGGTCGATCGAGAAAACCTTCAAAGGCTATGAACTTGAAGGCATTTTGACCAAGCATCCGTTCTACGATCGCCATTCCGTCGTCATCCTGGGCGACCATGTCGAAGAAGACGGGACCGGTTGCGTTCATACCGCCCCCGGTCATGGCGTGGACGACTTCCTGGTCGGACAAAAATACGGCTTGGAAGCCTTCTGTCCAGTCGACGGCCACGGAAAGATGACGATCGAAGCCGGGGATTGGCTGGTCGGTCAATTCGTGGAAGACGCCAATAAAACCATCACCAAGAAACTCGACGAACTCGGCGCCCTGTTGGCGCTGGAATGGATCACGCATAGCTATCCCCACGATTGGCGGACAAAGAAACCCGTCATCTTCAGGGCGACCACCCAGTGGTTCGCCTCCATCGCCATGATCCGCAAAGAGCTGCTCGAACAGATCGATTCGGTCAAGTGGATCCCGGAATGGGGCCAAGTCCGCCTATACAACATGATCAAGGACCGCGGGGACTGGTGCATCTCCCGTCAGCGTGTCTGGGGCGTCCCAATCCCGATTTTCTATACCGAAGACGGAAACCCCGTCATGGACAAAGGCGTGTTCGACCATGTGGCGAAACTGTTCAAGGAACACGGATCCAACGTCTGGTTCTCCTGGGATGCAAAAGAACTACTTCCCGCAGGCTACGCCAACCCCGCATCTCCCAACGGCGTCTTCACCAAGGAAACCGACATCATGGATGTCTGGTTCGACTCCGGTTCCTCCCATACCGCCGTCATCAAAGAACGCGGAGGGGAACTCCCGGTCGACCTGTATTTGGAAGGATCCGACCAATACCGCGGCTGGTTCAACAGTTCGTTGATCGTATCCACCGCCGTCCACGGCCACGCCCCCTACAAAACCGTTCTATCCCATGGCTTCGTCCTCGACGGAAAAGGGGAGAAGATGAGTAAATCCCTCGGTAACACCGTCGAGCCCAATAAAGTCGTCCAATCCTCCGGGGCGGACATCCTGCGTCTTTGGGCGGCCTCCATCGCCTATCAATCCGACGTCCGCATCAGCGACGACCTCCTCAAGCAAGTCATGGAGAACTACCGCAAGATCCGCAATACTTTCCGTTTCATGTTGGGGAACATCAACCCCGGCGATTTCAAGGTCGAGAACCTGGTCTCCCCGGCCTCCCTCACCACGGCCGACGCCCATGTGCTCGCCCTGCTGAACGACGTCATCCGCACGACCTTGGATGATTATCTCAACTACGACTTCATGTCCGTGGTCTCGACCATCTCCAACTTCATGACCAACACGATGTCCGCCTACTACCTCGACTATACCAAGGATATCCTCTACATCGAGAAGAAGGACGGAAACCGTCGCCGTCAGGTCCAAACCGTTCTTTACCATACCGTATCGGCACTGAACCGCCTGCTGTCTCCGATCCTGGTCCATACCGCCGAGGAAGTCTCGGATCACTTCGTCCCCGGATCGGAATCCGTCCATTTGGGTGATTTCCCTGAACCGCTCGAACTGATGGACGAAGAGAGCCTGAAAGAAGATTTCGCCAAACTCTTCGACCTCCGGTCGGTCGTATTCAAAGCCTTGGAAGAAGCCCGCAACACGAAGATCATCGGTAAGTCCTTGGAAGCGTCCATCCATGTCCGCCTCCATCATCCGTTGGCCAGACTGGCGCAGAAGCACCTCGGCGAAGCGTTCGCCCAGTGGTGCATCGTCTCCAAGGCGACCCTTGAAAGCTCGGATGAAGAAGAAACCCGGGTCGACGTAACCGTCGCCCCCGGCGTCACCTGCCCGCGGTGCTGGAACGTCACCGAAAACGGAGCCGAAGACGGACTCTGCCCGCGTTGCCAAAGCGTATTGCTTGGATAAATCAGGAAACACGTCGCAAGACGTGTTTCTTTTTGGATTCATCCATGAATCTGATATAATGACGATGATGAAAACCTACGAAATCAACTCGTTGACCAACGAGAAAATCAAATCGTGGACCAAGCTCCACCAAAGCAAATACCGCCGCGAAACCGGTCTTTTCCTGGCGGAAGGCGAACATTTGATCCAGGAGGCATTGAAGGCGGGATTGGTGGAGACCTTGATCGTGCTGAAGGATTCGCCGATCGAGTTCGACGTGGATGTCCGCGTCGAAGTGACGCCCGAAGTTCTCCATAAACTCTGTCAAACCGAATCCAACAGCGAATGCATCGCGGTTTGCCGGTTGTGGGACCAACCCGCGTCCTTAGGGGACCGCGTCTTGCTTCTGGACCAGATCCAGGATCCGGGGAACGTCGGCACGATCATCCGTACCGCCCATTCCTTCGGTTATGATTGTGTCGTTTTATCCGAAAACAGCGTCGACCTCACCAACGAGAAGGTTCTGCGTGCCAGCCAAGGGGCCATCTTCCATCTCCCGGTCATCCAACGCGAGATGAAATCCGCCATCGAGGAATGCCGCAAGAACGGACTGATGATCTTGGGGACGGGTTTGAAACATTCCATCCCGTTATCGGCGATCCCAGACTGCGATAACGTCGCGATCATCCTCGGTAACGAAGGGCAGGGGGTCCGACCCGAAATCCTGCACCTCTGCGACGCAATCGTCAAGATCGAAATCAACGGCTTCGAGAGTCTGAACGTCGCCGTCGCCAGTGGAATCCTCTGCTACCGTTTCCGCAAGCCTTGATAATTCGGCGGATTGTGCTTATAATAGGGATATCTCATTGAAGGGACACAGTAGCGGCATCCAGAGAGAACGGTCATCGGCTGAAAACCGTTCACGCCCCCGCGAATTTCACCCCTGAGTGGAGCCAATCCCTCCCGGCACGGACCGTTATCCGAATCAAGGTGCGCTTTCGGGCGAATCAGGATGGTACCGCGTAGTCTTACGTTCCTGTGTCAGGGACGTTTTTTATTTGAAAGGAAAGAACCATGATCGACGTAAACACACTCCTTATCGAAGGGAAGGCCGCGATCCAAGCGGCGAACGATCTCACGGAACTTCAATCCGTACGTAATGTCTATCTCTCCAAAAAGGGATTGATCAGCGGGTTGATGCTTGAGATGAAGAATCTAAGCAATGAAGAAAAACCGAAATTCGGCGCTTTGGTGAATCTGGCGAAGCAAGAATTGGAAGCCGCGATGGATCTGAAAACGAAAACATTGGAAGAAGAAGCCATCGCTAGACAGTTGGAATCCGGGAAGATCGACATCACCCTGAGCGCCCACGCGCCGTTGGTCGGCACCTTGCACCCCTTGACCATCGTCCAACAGGAGATCGAGGATCTCTTCATTTCCATGGGGTACACCGTCAAGGACGGGCCGGAAGTCGAGCGCGACTTCTACAATTTCGAACGCGCCAACATCCCCCAGGACCATCCTGCACGGGATATGCAGGACACCTTCTACATCGATATGGAATGGTTGCTGCGCACCCACACGACCGCCATCCAGACCCGTGCCTTGGAAGAATACGCGGGCAGAACGCCGGTCAAAGTCATTTGCCCGGGGAAAGTCTACCGCAAAGACGACGACGATGCGACGCACAGCCATCAATTCGTCCAGATCGAAGGTTTGGTCGTCGGCCACGAGATTTCGTTGGCGGACCTCAAAGGAACGCTTGAACTGTTGGCACGCCGGATGTTCGGCAACGAACGGGTCATCCGTTTCCGTCCGTCCTACTTCCAATTCACCGAACCCAGCGTCGAAGTCGACGTTTCCTGCCACATCTGCGGCGGGAAGGGATGCCCGACCTGCAAAGGGACGGGGTGGATCGAAATCCTCGGCGCCGGGATGGTCCATCCCAACGTCTTGACGATGGCGGGCTTCGATGCGTCCAAGGTCAGCGGATTCGCATTCGGCCTCGGGGTAGAGCGGGTCGCCCTTCTAAAGTACGGCATCGACGACATCCGTCATCTCTACACCAACGACATACGTTTCCTGACGGCATTCCGTCGGTTTGAATAGGAGGGGACCATGAAAATCAGTATGAAATGGCTGGGACGCTACGTCGATCTCAGCGACATCAACGCACAGGATCTTGCGGATAAACTAACGCTCGCTGGTCTGGAAGTCGAAGGGATCGAGTCGTTGGCCCACGGGTCCAACCTGACGATCGGTCAGGTTCTGACCTGCGTCGACCACCCGCAATCCGACCACCTGCATGTCTGCACGGTCGACCTGAAGGATGAAATCGTCCAGATCGTCTGCGGGGCGCCCAACGTCGCCAAAGACCAGAAGGTCATCGTCGCGAAGAACGGGGCGGTCCTGCCACAACTTACGATCAAAAAAGCGACGGTCCGCGGCATCGAAAGCAATGGGATGATCTGTTCGCTGAGCGAACTCGGGGTCGCGCCGAAATACCTGAGCGAAGAACAAAAAGCCGGCATCGAAGTGTTGGGCGACGACGCGGTCGTCGGCAATGATCCTTTGGCTTATCTCGGCTTGGACGACATCATCCTCGACGTGAAACAAACCCCCAACCGGAGCGATTTCAACGCGATGTGGTCCGTCGCGATGGAAGTCGGGGCGCTGCTTGACCGTGAAGTGAGACTTCCCGATGCGCGCATCGCCGCGAACGCGGGAGACAAAACAAACCTGAAAATCGGTTCCACCACCGATGCCTGCCCGACATTCTACGGCAAGGTCGTCGGAAGCGTCACGGTCAAGGAATCGCCGCAATGGATGAAGGAAGCCTTGATGGCGGTCGGCATCAAATCCATCAACAACGTGGTGGACATTTCCAACTACGTCATGGTCGAAACCGGGCAACCGCTGCATTTCTACGATCTGGCGAAAGTCCCCCATCGAGAAATCATCGTCAAAGACCAGCTGAAGGGTGAACTGAAGACACTGGACATGGGCAGCGTGCCCTTGTTCGAGAACGATTTGGTCATCACATCCAACGACATCCCCATCGGTCTGGCCGGCATCATGGGCGGGGATGACTCCAAGATCGATGAAAACACCCACGGCATCATCATCGAAGCCGCGCTGTT
The DNA here is from genome assembly GCA_023249475.1 of Bacillota bacterium. Classification (GTDB taxonomy): domain Bacteria; phylum Bacillota_I; class Bacilli_A; order Erysipelotrichales; family Erysipelotrichaceae; genus GWE2-51-13. The sequence goes on from JAHFCO010000020.1 coordinate 26,131, forward strand.
TTCACCCGTACGCATACGCAATACGTCGCGCCGCGTGAATCTGATGACGGAAGCGAGTCTGCGCTTCCAAAAAGGTTTGGAACCGCAAATGCCCGACAAGGCGATGCATCGCGCCGTCGAACTCTTGGTCGAACTCGCCGATGCGAGCGATCTTGAAGAAACGGTCGAGTACGGCAAACCCGTCTTGAATAAGAAAGAAGTCGCCGTCACGCATCGGCAGATCGAAACCCTATTGGGGACAAACGTGGAACTCGGACAGTGCGTCGAACTTCTGCGTCGCCTCCATCTGTCGCCGGTCGTTGCGGGCGAAACCATCACCTGCACGATCCCTTCCTATCGGTTGGACTTGTCGATCGCCGAAGATTTGGTCGAAGAAGTCGGACGCATGGTCGGCTACGACGGGATCCAGGGGAAACTGCCGAAAATGGAAACGGTCAGCGGGGAACTCGACGCACGCCAGAAACAACGCCGCAAAATCCGCGCCTTATGCATCGGGTTCGGGATGAACGAAGCGATCACCTATACCTTGGTCTCCAAAGCGAAGATCGACAACGCGATCCTGCCGCTAGGCGAAGCGTATGAAATCTTGTCTCCGCTCAGCGATGAGCGCCGCTTTGTCCGCGTCGGCATCCTTCCTTCGCTACTGGAAGCCGCCGCCTACAATCTTGCCCATAAGGCAAAGGACTTCATGCTTTATGAAGTCGGCAGCGTCTATGCCAAAGGGAAACAGGAAGAACGTTTGGCCTTTGTCTTAAGCGGCAACCTCACGCAGTCGCTCTGGCAGAAACACAGCGTCGCCACCGACTTCTATACAGGGAAAGGGATCGTGGAAGCGATCGCCGCCCAACTCGGCTTCGATGCCAACCGCTTACGCTATACGACGCCCAAAGTCGCGTTGGACAAGTTCCATCCTTACCGGAGCGCCGAGATTCATCTTGGGAAAGACCGGCTGGGCATCGTCGGGGAAATCCATCCCAAACTGGCGAAAGAACTCGGGGTCGGTGCGTTGATCCTGGCGGAAATCAATCTGGAACCCTTCCTGCAACAAAAAGCGACGAAGATCAAATACGCCCCCCTCAACAAATACCCGGTCGTACAGAGGGACATCGCCCTGGTGATCAAAACGGATGTCAGCGCCGGGTCGATCGAGTCCACGATCAGAAAAGCCGGGAAATCCATTGTGAAAGGCGTCGAATTCTTCGATGTCTATACGGGGTCCCATGTGGAAGAAGGATCCAAGTCGATCGCCCTCAGCCTCTATTACCAGGCCGACGACCATACCTTGGAAGATGCGGAAATCAGTGAAATCCATCAAAGAATCGTGAGCGCGCTCGAGGTTGAACTCCAGGCGAAGCTGCGCGCATAGAAAAACCGTGAAAAAAGCGGTAGGGTTTGGTATAATGTTCAAGGAAAAAAGGTGGTACATACTATGGGACGCGCATTTGAAGTAAGAAAAAACGCGATGGCGAAAACCAACGCCGCGAAAACGAAAATCTATTCCCGTTTCGGCCGTGAAATCTATGTCGCGGCGAAAGCCGGCGTACCCGACATGGACATGAATGTCGGGCTTCGTCGCATCGTCGAAAAGGCCAGGGCGAACCAAGTGCCTGCGGACGTCATTAAACGGGCGATCGAAAAAGCCAAGGGTGGATCGGATGAATCCTATACATCCGTACGTTATGAAGGCTTCGGACCGGGGAACTCCACGATCATCGTCGATTGCCTGACCGACAACATCAACCGGACGGTCAGCGAAGTACGCAACTGCTTCACGAAATCGAAGTCGAAGATGGGGGTCGCCGGAAGCGTGTCGCATCTCTTCGACAGCGTCGGACTCCTCGTGTTCGCCTTTGACGATGAAGAAAAAATGCTGGATGCGTTGATCGAAAACGATTGCGACGTCCAGGAATTGGAAGTCGAAGAAGGCACGATGAGCGTCTATGTCAATCCGGCCGACCTCTACAAAGCCAAGGCCGCGGTCGAATCGATCCTGCCCGAAGTGACCTTCGACGTGTTGGAAAGCACGATGCTTCCTCACGACTACGTCACCCTGGAAGGGGAAGACGTCGAAATGTGGACGCGTCTGAGCGGGATGTTGGATGAGATCGACGACGTCCAAAACGTCTATCACAACATCAAGGACTAGCCATGAAACGCGTCATCACGTACGGAACCTACGATCTTCTGCATTGGGGGCATATCCGTCTTTTGAAGCGCGCACGAGCGTTGGGGGACTATCTCATCGTAGCCTTGTCCACGGATGAGATCAACGAATTCAAAGGGAAGAAAGCCTACCATAGTTATGAAGAGCGCAAATTGATGCTTGAAGCGATCCGCTATGTCGACCTGGTCATCCCCGAAAACGATTGGGAACAAAAACGCGGCGACATCGTGAAATTCGACGTGGACGTCTTTGCGATCGGCGATGACTGGGAAGGGAAGTTCGACTACCTCGAAGATCTCTGCGAAGTCGTCTATCTTCCGCGCACCGACGGGATCTCGACGACGAAAATCAAACAGGACTTAGAGAAACTCTCCGCTAAAAAGGACTGATCCGACGATCAGTCCTTTGTTTTTATCACCGGCCCGGCGATTTCTCGCGCCAGGATCGCATTACGCAATGTGCTTGGCAGCGGGGTGACATACGCCAGGGTCGCCCGATACTCCAGTTCGCGGATGTACTTGGGAATCTGGTTGAAGCGCGAGGCGACGCGCACTTCCTTTTCCTTCAGTTCCTTAAGCAGGTTTCGTCCCCGCTCGTTGAATCCAAGGACCCTTAGGGTCGTCGGGGGCTGCATCCGCTGCATCTCGCTTTTCTTGGTATGCACAAGCAGGTGCGTACAGACGCGCTGGATCCTCGCTTTGGTATACCGCCGCGTCACACACTTCTTGATGAATGACTCCCAATCGTCGCACACCTCGGCTTGCTTGGTCAGATGGTTTTCGATCCCTTCGTCAAAGAGGAAAAGACCCGACAAATCCTCTTTGTTTTGCGTCAAGAGTTTCCAGCGCAGAAACGGATAGTAGATCGACCAGTCGATGAACGGAAGATCCTTCATTCTATCGTACAGCGGGGTTTGGTCGGAAAAATCCTCATCGTTCTTCTTGGCGTTGCGGATCGCGCTGGCGCTGGCGAACCCTTCCCCCAACTCAAGACCGTGGTAGGCGTTGGTCCGTTGGATCGTATGCGGCGTGATGCCTTTTTCGGCCATGGCGCGGATGTAGGCGATGCCCAGGATATCGTTTGGGAAGTAGGCGCCGGCGCTTAGCCCGTATGCCTTGGGGTATCCTGCCCCCGATCTGAGGTTTTCCTTGATCGCATCCACGTTGATCGGCATCGAAGCGATCAACGTCAGTTCCTCGAGATTGTTGGTCTCGCTCCCGAACACGATGTCGCTGACCCCGGCGACGCTAAGGAGTTCGACCGAAGCCATGGCGAACTGTTTCGCGCTTTGGACGGCATAGGCGAACGGGAGTTCGATCACCAGATCCACCCCGTTTTCCAAGGCGGCTTCGACCCGGCTCCACTTGTCGATCACCGCCGGTTCGCCCCGTTGGACGAAATGGCCCGACATGACGGCGACCAAAACGTCGCACCCCGTGATTTCCCGTGTTTTCTCGATGTGATATTTATGCCCTTTGTGAAAAGGGTTGTATTCCGTAATCATTCCTGCGATTTTCATTGTTTTCACCGCCAATACTATAGCATACCCCCTTGCATGCTTTCAAAGGGAAGTTTATGATATAAGTTGAAACAGGGGGGAACACTGTGGAAAAAACGATTACATTCACGTCCGTATCGGATGGACAAAGGTTGATCGGGACGTTGTTGGTCCCGCAGAAACCGAAAGCGTTGGTCTGCATCTTTCATGGAATGTCGGAATATAGCGGAAGATACCGCGTTTTCGCAGATGAATTGATGGCTGAAAACCTGGCGGTCATGCTTGTCGATCATCGCGGACATGGGAAAAGCCTGTTTGACCAACACTTGAAAGGGCATTTCGCGGACAAGGATGGGTGGATCCGAAACCTGCGCGACCTGCATGATTTCATTCGACAAACCAACGACGGGCTGAATTTGCCGATTTTCATTTTCGCCCATTCGATGGGGACGCTTTTCGCACGCAGTTATCTGAAGCGGTACGAAAACAACGTGGACGGCATCTACATGACCGGTTCGCCCGCCCTCAGCCCCAACACGGCGTCGGCGTGCATGCTGGCACGGGTGTTGGCTTTTGTTTTCGGTAAACGCACTCATAGCAAATTCCTTTTGAACATGGCTTTCTCCGGGTTCAACAAGCATGTCGACCATCCGGTGACGCCGGTCGACTGGTTAAGCTATGACACCAAGAACGTCAACGACTACATCAACGACGAATTCTGCGGTTTTCCGTTCACGGCGCAAGGTTTCGTCGATTTGCTTGAACTCACCACCGATGCCTATAGCGCAGAAGGATGGAAAGTCCAACGTCCGAACCTCCCGATCCGTTTCGTCAGCGGGGCGGAAGACCCATGTTTCGAACCGGGCGGATTAAGCGAAGCGGTCCGCCATCTGACCGATGTCGGATACCGATGGGTCGAGAAACGTTTGATCGAAGGGTGCCGGCACGAAATCCTCAACGAGGCGAAACGGTATGAAGTCGTCGACGATTTCATCAAATGGATCAACTATCACCTGAAAAACCTAAGCGAAATCGGTTAACGACCGAGGGAGGCGTTCATGAATCCAACGCAGACACTCGTCTACATGATCTTGATCCTTGCCCTCTTCATGGGGATTTTCAATGCGTCATACTCCGTATTCAATCCAAAAAACGGACGGAAGTTCCCGCTCTTCTTCTTGAACCTCTGTCTGTTTTTCATAGCGTCCATGCATTTGATGGAGCTTGTTTCGACATCGCAGGAATCGCTATTGGTTTGGCATGACCTAAAACTCTTCGCCTGGTTCTTTTTCCCGGCGGTATGGCTGTTTGTCTCGTTCGACCTGACGCGTAAATTGACCAAGGGGAAAATCATCCTGCCGCTGGTCTTGGGACTGTCGTCCCTATCGCTGGTTGTCGTCCGATTCCTGGATCCGCGCTACTCTTTGTTCTATACTTCGGTCCAACGCAGTCAAGGGATGTTCTTCTGGCGCTTGGAAACGACGAAAGGACCGTTCTATACCGTGTTTCTCGCTTATCTGTTGGTTGCGCTGATCGGAGCGTCGACACTCTATCTGAGTGCGGCGGTTACCAATGGCAAGAAGCACCGTCGCCTCTTCGTCGATTCTTTCTTGGTTTCCCTGATCCCCGTCCTGTTTTTCATGGCGGAGATCTACGACCCCTTCCAAACCGGCTTGGATTTCCTTTCGACGGGGATGATGACCTCCATCGTGCTGCTATCCTATATCATTCTACTTTCGACATGGAAAGCCGTCGCACAACGCGCGAAGGCGGATCTCTTCCAGAACGACGAGAACCCCATGATCCTGATCGACCGTGGGTTCACCTTGCTTGACTTCAACGCGAAGGCGGAGCAGTACTTCCCGGAATTGGATGAATCCGTGTTGGGCTTGAACCTAAAATCGATCCTGGTGCGCGGGAAGATGCTTCTGGAGCACCTTGAGCATCCGATGCATCCGAACTTGGACTACCAATACGGAGAGAACCTGTACACGTTTGAAATCAAGACGACCAACGTGACGGATGAGCGGAAAATCCAACTCGGGACCCTGATCCGACTCATCGACGTCAGCGAGAAACGTAAGGAGCGCGAATCGCTGCATCGCTTGGCGACCCGCGATTCCTTGACCGGGTTGTTGAACAGGCGACAGTTCATGTCGTTGGCGAGACTTGCGTTCGAACGCAACCGGATCGACGACAGCGGCTTGGGCGTGCTTCTCTTCAACATCGACAAGTTCAGCGAAATCAACCGGACCTTCGGAACCCATGTCGGGGACGAAGTGTTGCGCGGCGTGTCCGCCAAACTAAGCGAAGTCTTCCGGAAGTCGGATGTCGTGGGACGCATCGGCGGGGAAGAGTTCGCCGTGGTGCTGCCTTCGATCAAAGCGGAGGATGCCTTGAAACTGGCGATGAAATGCTGTATCCTGATCCGTGAGGCGACGTTCACCTTCGACGGGAAGACCGTCCAGACCACCATCAGCGGCGGCGTTTCCGTCACCCGGTCCAAAGAAGACCCGCTGGACGAAATCCTGCGATGCGCCTATGTCGCACTGAAGGAATCCAAGGAAAAAGGGCGGAACCAGGTGAGTCTCTATGTTGACGACGCGGCGAAACCGACCGATGAAGTCAAATAAACGCTTCGAAGAAGAATACATTGACTTTATGTCGCTTTTTCCCTATAATAGGTACGTTAACGGAAAAAGGTGATTCTGTGAAGTGGTCGAAAACCGAAATTCTACGTAGCGCCGACAAAGCGTTGGTGTTGGACGAAGAAATCGCGTTCTCACCGGCGACGTTCGACGGGAACGACCGGCTCCGCAAGCTTGAGAAAGTCCATGTGACGGCATCGGGTTTGTGGGACGCCAACCAGAACGTGCTCCGCGTCCATTTGGATGTGAGCGGCGTGATGGTGGTTCCTTGTGCGATCACAGATGAAGACGTGCTTGTCGAGTTCAAAACGGAAGATGATCCTGTCTTCGCGTTTGGAAAAACGGACGACGAAGAAGCCATCGAAGTCAAAGGGGATACGGTCGAATTGATGCCGGTCGTCTACCCGCTGATCATGATGGAGATTCCCTTGAAAGTCGTTAAGCCCGGTCTGAAGGATTACCCCAAAGGGGATGGCTGGGAAGTGCTCACGGAAGAAGAGTACCTACGCGAAAAGCAATCGCAAATCGATCCCCGTTTAGCAAAACTGAGGGATTACAAACCTAAAGACGAGTAGGAGGTGTTGACCCATGGCAGTTCAACAAAGACGCGTATCGAAGACCCGTAAGGCGAAACGCAGAACACATTACAAATTGGCAGCCCCGACATTGGTAAAATGTCCGTCCTGCGGCGAGTACAAGCAGCCGCACCACATTTGTGAATGTGGCCATTACGAAGGTAAGTAAAAAAAGCGTTTTTCGCTTTTTTTAATCATGAAACCCTTCGCTTTGGAGATGTTCCGCATCCAATCCGACGTAGTGGACCGCGATTTCGAAATCACGGTCTTTTCTTCTGGAAAGGCCGATATGAATCGTCCTTTATTCATCTTCCACGACGGACAAAACCTCTTCGAGGATGCCAAGGCGACCTACGGACGCTCTTGGCGCCTTCTCGACGTGTTGACCCAAGATGATTTCCCCGCCTGTGTCTTCGCCGGCATCACCTGTGCAGAAGGCTACACGCGTTTCGACGACTATTGCCCGTTTCCTTTCGATGCGTTCGCTCAAGCGAAAACCGGCGCGGAACGTACGGTCGGCGGGTACGGCGATCGCTATCTCCGTTTCATCTATACGGAACTCTTGCCCGTCCTCCATGCCCGCCATCCCTCCCAAGAGCGGGTCGTGATGGGCGGATCGAGTCTGGGAGGGTACATCAGCACGGTTGCGGCACTGGACTATCCCGCACAAACCCAAGGGGTCATCGCGCTATCCAACGCGTTCTGGGTCGCGGCGGACCCGCTGGTCGACCTCATCGAAAAACAGGGCGGAAACCTTTGCGGGATGTATCTCGACATCGGCGACCATGAAAGCGACGATCCCGAAATGAGCAAGATCGCGATGGATGCGCAGGCGCGGGTCGTCGACGCCATCACGAGGAAGAACCCCGCCCGTTTCCAATCCGAAATCATCGAAAACGGCACCCACAACGAAGCGTCCTGGGGGGATCGGATCGAAGGAATCCTCCGCTGGTTCACCAAACCTTAAATTTCATCCAAGAGATATTCGAAAATTGCGAATATCTCTTTTCTTTTATCTCGGTTGGCGTATAATGGTGGTAGAAAGTGGTGTTTCGTGGTAGAAAGTGGGAGGAACTCCGTATGTTCATGGGTGAGTACAGACACAATCTCGATGCGAAAGGCCGGATCATCATCCCGGCTCGCTTTCGTGACGAATTGGGTCCGATCATCATCCTGACCCGGGGACTGGACGGTTGCGTGACGGTCTACACCCAGAAGCAATGGGAAAGCGTCCTCGAACAGTTATCCAAACTCCCGTCCACCAAACGTGAAGCCCGCATGTACGTGCACTTCCTGACCGCGAAGGCGGCGGAATGCGAGATCGATGCGCAGGGCAGGGTCCTGATTCCCCTGAGTCTGGCCGAAGAAGCGAAGATCGAAAAAGAATGCGTCGTGCTGGGTGTCAACGAACATGTCGAAATCTGGTCGAAACCGCGCTGGGACGAATACTACGCCCATGCCAGCGCTTCGATCGAGGACGTGGCCGAGTCGCTCACCGAATTCCTACGCTAAATGGAACACATCTCGGTACTGTTGCAGGAATCCATCGCCGGATTGGCGATCCGTCCTGATAAAACCTACGTCGACGCGACCTTGGGGCGCGGCGGCCATAGCCTTGAAATCGTAAAACAACTTACATCCGGCCGGTTGATTTGTTTCGACCGCGATCTCAAAGCGATCGAAGAATCGAAACAGGTCTTATCCGACCACCTCGATAAGATCACCTTCATCCATGGCAACTTCAGCGAGATGAAAGAAAAACTATTGGCAATCGGCATCCATGGCGTCGACGGGATCATGGCCGACCTGGGGGTTTCCTCCCCGCAGTTCGACGATCCAGAGCGCGGCTTCAGCTATCGTTTCGACGCACGGCTGGATATGCGGATGGACCAATCCCAACCGTTATCCGCATGGGAAGTCGTCAACACCTATCCGTTCAACGACTTGTTTCGGATCCTGCACCGTTATGGCGAAGAACCCTTCGCCAAGCAGATCGCCCGGAAGATCGAAGCCCGTCGTAGTGAAAAAACGATCGACACGACCTTGGAACTGGTCGATGTGATCAAATCCGCCCTGCCTGCCAAAGTTTTATCGAAGAAGGGGCATCCCGCCAAGCAGACGTTCCAGGCGATCCGCATCGAAGTCAACGGCGAACTGGACGCTTTGGAGGAAATCCTCCGGCAGGGGATCCAACTCCTCAATCCCGAAGGCCGGTTTTGCATCCTGACCTTCCATTCGCTGGAAGACAAGATCGTCAAGGAGAGGTTCGGCGAAGTCTCCACCCTCCATGTGCCGCACAAACTGCCGGTACAGAACCTTCCGTTGGCGAAATACGAATTCATCACACGCAAGGCGATCGTCGCATCCGACGATGAACTTGACCAAAACAAACGTTCGCATTCCGCGAAACTGAGAATACTACGGAAAAGAGGGGATTGACATGGCGAAAAAAATCAAGATCATCCGACGCAGGAAGTTCAGCGTCACCAAAACGATACGGAACCTGTTCATTTTGTCCGCGGTCCTTTTTGTGGCCTCGGCGCTTTTCCTTCGCACGTACAACGTCAACCTCAGTGTCGCGATCCAGAAGAACCAAAAGAAAATCATCGAAGTCCAGAAGACAAACCAGACCCTGGCTTCGGACATCCAGGAACTCAGCGCCTATACCCGCGTCGCGGCGATCGCCGAACAAGACGGGTTGACGCTGATCCAAGGCAACATCGTCACGGTTGTTTCAGGTGAATAAATGAAAAGAAGAAGCAATCGCATGCTTCTTTTTGTCATGGTTCTGTTTATGGTGGTGTCATCCATCACGGCGGCCAACGTCTATGTCGTGGCGATCGGCGGCATCCACCTGAGAAGCAACACGGACATCATCGACTATAGCGAGAACGTGCATATCCAAAACGAAATCCTATTGGCAAGAAGAGGGGACATCCTCGACCGCAACGGGATCATCATCGCCGAGGACGTGGATGCCTACCATGTCTATGCCGTCTTGGATGGACGCTTCGATGAAAAATACGTCACGGACATCGAAGGGACGTCCGTCGCGTTGGCGGACTATCTCAACGCCCCGGTCGAATACATCCGCTCGCGCCTCAGCGTTTCAGGGGCGTATCAGACCTATTTCGGCATCTACGGACGCAACCTCTCCAAGAGCCAGAAAACCGAGCTGGAAGCCCTGGGATTGGACGGCATCAAATTCCAAAAGACGGTCGCGCGCAACTATCCGTTCGGGACGTTCGCATCGCATTTGGTCGGGTTCGCCCAAGCCGAGGATGAAAACGGCAACGGGAATGTCCTGATCCATGGCAAAATGGGACTGGAACTCGGACTGGAAAACCGCTTGGTCGGCGTGAACGGCAAGAAACAGTCGACGGTCGACCGCTACGGGTATGTCCTGCCGGGATCGAAAGTCGTACAGGTGGACCCGGTCGACGGGTACGATGTGACGTTGACCCTCGACAAAGGGATCCAGGAAGCCTTGGAAGCCGCGATGTTCGATACAAGGGACGCGTTTGAAACAAACAAGATCTGGGGTTCGGTCATGGAGGTCGACAGCGGGAAAATCCTCGCGTGGAGCCAGTGGCCGGGATTCGACCCCAATGTCCTGGACATCGAAGACTACATGAACATCGGCTCGCAATACGCCTATGAACCGGGGTCGACGATGAAAACCTTCGTCTATGCCTCGGCGATCGATACGGGCGTCTATAAGGGGAACACGATTTTCGACAGTTCGCCTTTCCGCATGGGGATCAAGAACGGACAGCCGGTCCGTGTCAACAAGAACCAAAACGCGATCGCCATCATCAACAACGCCAACAACAAGAACTGGGGTCTGATTTCCCTGGATTACGGCTACATCTATTCCTCCAACGTCGGCATCGCGGAACTACTGACGAAAGTCGTCGATACGGAGGTCTACCGCGATTATCTCGATGATTTCGGGTTTTTCAAGCCCGTGGATACGGATTCCATCCCCGAAGTGACCGGATCGATCAACTATCAATGGCCGGTCGAAAAACTGACCGCGGGCTATGGCCAAGGGGTTACGGTCACCATGTTGCAGATGCTTCAAGCCTATTCCGCCGTTTTCAGCGACGGGACCATGGTCAAACCCTATGTCGTCGCATCGATCAACGATCCCGAAACCAAAGAACCGGTCTATACGGCCGAAACGACCGTCGTCGGGCATCCGATCCAGGAAGACACCGCCCGTCAGCTTCAACAATTGATGTATCAAGTCGTCTATGACCAAAAAGGCACGGGGCGATTCTATCAGATCCCGGAAGTCAATTCCATCGCGAAGACGGGGACGGCGCAGATCGCCGTCAACGGTTCCTACGAAGCGGACTACAACCTCTTCTCGGTCGCGCTGGCGATCCCCGCGGAAAACCCGAAGATCATGATCTACTATGCGTTCGAAGCGGAATATGCACGCAACGTCCATAGCACCACGTCGCCGCTTCAACAGTTGATGCGGAAAATCACGCTGGCGTATGGGTTCACCAAACCGACGACCGATCCGGACGACGACGACAAACCCAAGGTGTTCATGACAAGCGTCCCATTCTTGACCAACCATAGCCTCGGTTACGCCGATGCGAAATGTACGCTCGCCGCGCTGTCTTGCCTGACGATCGGCAACGGGAAAAGCGTCGTCGCCCAATACCCGCTCCCCGATACGCAAGTGCTCAGCGACCAGCGCGTCCTTTTACTGACGTCGCAAGAGAACATCCTGATGCCGGAGATGACGGGGTGGAGCCGCCGCGACGTCCTCGCGTTCTTCGCGCTGACCCATGTCCCCGTGACCATCAACGGGGAAGGCAACGTTTCATCGCAGTCGGTTGCCGCCAACACCGCGATCGATGCGTCCGTCATGGTCGAAATCACTTTAAAATGACCATTCTTTGAAATGAAGCATGATATAATAATCAAGCAAAAGGGAGGATGAACCATGAAACCGATCTTGGCGCTCATCTTGGGTTTTCTGTCGGTCGTGACCGCGATGCCCTTCTTCATCGACTATCTCAACCGAAAAAACACCAGCCAGTCCGTGAGCGAATACTCACTGAAGGAATTTAAAGAAAAGAAGAAGACTCCGACCATGGGAGGGGTTCTTTTCGTTCTTTTCCCGGTCGTCACGATGACGATCCTTTATCCCCAATCGTGGTTTGAAATCAAAAGCGCCCTGGTCTATCTGGCGTATCTCGCCTATGGCGGGATCGGCCTGTGGGACGACCTGAAAATCGTCATCGAGAAGAAGAACGACGGAATCAGCGCACGTACGAAATTCACCGCCCAGGTGATCCTGGCGGTCGTGTTCTATCTGCTGTATCGTCAATCCGCTTCTTCAATCATCGTCGTCCCGTTCACCGGATGGGAATGGAACCTTGGATGGCTTTATGCCGTCCTGGTCTTCTTCATGTTCGCGGGCGCCAGCAACGGCGTGAATCTGACCGACGGGATGGACGGTCTGGCCGGAGGGACGTCTTTGCTTGCGTTTATCCCTTTCGCGACCATCGCCTATCTGCGCGGCGAAGAAGTGCTTTTCGCGTTCATCCTGGCCTGCATCGGCGCGTTGATCGCCTATCTGCGATACAACTGGCATCCCGCCAAGATCTTCATGGGCGACACCGGCGCGTTGGCGTTGGGCGGCGTATTGGCGGCCCTGGCCTTCGTCATGAAACTCGAATTCGCCCTGTTGGTGATCGGCGGCGTGTTCGTCTTCGAAACGGTCTGCGTCATCCTCCAGATCGGCTCCGTCAAATTGCGGAAGAAACGGATCTTCATCTACACACCCATCCATTACGCCTTCACGATGAGCGGGTGGAAGGAAAAGAACACCGTGCTGTTCTTCTGGTTCCTCGGGGCGCTTTGCGCCTTCCTTGGCATCTTGATCGGGGTGTCCGCATGAGTAAGGTACTGGTCATCGGAGCAGCGCGCAGCGGCTTGGCCGCGACGCGCCTATTACTCAAGCATGGCGTGGAAGTCGTCTTGACCGATATGAAACCGATTTTGGAAAAAGAAGAGCTGATCGCCGACGGCGTGCAGGTCTTCGACAACGGCCATCCGTTGGAAATCCTTTCGCAGAAGTATCTCTACGCCGTCAAGAATCCCGGCATCCCCTATACAAACGAGTTCGTGAAAACCGTACAGCGCGAAGGGATTCAAATCATCAACGAAATCGAACTGGCGCTGCGGTTCGCGAAAGAATACACGGTCGGGGCGATCACCGGGACCAACGGGAAGACCACCACGACCAGCCTGCTGTGGGAGATGCTGAAACGGAAGGATGAAAAGGCGATCGCGGCCGGCAACATCGGCCTTCCGCTCTGCGAATCCCTCATCGAAGCGGGGGATGTCAAACGCGATGTCGCACTCGAAATCGCCGCCTTTCAACTTCTCGGGTGTCCGACCTTCCATCCCTTGGTCAGCGTAATCATGAATCTCACCCCCGATCATTTGGACGTCTTCGGCGCGATCGACGCCTACTATCGCGCGAAAACGCTCGTCTATCAAAACCAACGCGGGGAAGACTGGTTCCTGCGCAACATCGACGACGCCAATGTCGTCGCCTATACGCAGGACGTGAAATGCAAAGTCGTCGAGTTCTCACTGACCCAAGCGAGCGACCTGAGGATCGAAAACAAGACGGTTTTCCTGTTCGACACGCCTCTGTTTGAACTCAAGGATCTCCACATCGTCGGGAAACACAATGTTCAAAACGCGATGGTCGCGGCGGCGATGGCGTACAAGATGGGTGTCCGACCGGAGGACATCCAACAGGCGATCCGTGAATTCAAGGGCGTCGAACACCGCATCGAATACGTACGCGAACGTGACGGCGTCCGCTTTTACAACGATTCGAAGGGGACCAACTGCGATGCGACCATCGTCGCGCTTAACGCGTTTGACCAACCTGTGATCCTGCTCGCGGGGGGCTATGATAAAAAAACCGGTTTTAAAGATATGGTCCCTTACCTGGACCATGTGAAATCGATGATCGTGTTTGGTTCGACGAAGCATCAGTTAAAAGAAATCTATCCGGAAGCGATCGTCGTGGAGAATTTGAAGGAAGCGGTGGAAGTGGCGAAAACGTTGGCGAAAGACGGGGATATCGTCCTGTTTTCACCGGCGTGCGCGAGCTACGACCAGTTTGACAACTACGAACAACGGGGTCGGTTTTTCAAAGATTTCGTCAACGGGAACGAATCGTAAATTGTCCTTTTCATAAAGGTCGATTTGCATTATAATAAAAAGGCAATCGAACAGGGGGCATGTCTATGGAATCACTGAATAACCATCAGCAACTACGCCTGACGATCGCTTTGAAACTCGGACAGTTACAGCGCGATGGTTTGGCGCAACTGTCGTTTTCACAAGTGGAAGAAACCCTTCTGAAATGGAAGTGGAGAAAACGTCGCCCGTTGTCGCTCAGCGAAGCGGTGAACGACGTATTGTCGTTATCCGGCGAGGAAATCGTCGCGTTCCTATCGAGACAAGCGATCATCGAAGGACAAAATCAATCAATATCCGAATTCGAGGATATTATCGGAGGATGAGGGAATGAAGAAAAACTCACGAATCTTTGTATTCATCGACACGGTCGTCGCGCTCTT
>JAHFCO010000042.1 GCA_023249475.1 Bacillota bacterium
AATCTTTGTATTCATCGCCACGGTCGTCGCGCTCTTCGCACTGATCTTGGCATTTGCGGGGGATATCCGTAAAAACATGACCTTGGGGCTCGACCTGCAAGGCGGTTTCGAAATCGTCTATGAAGTCACTCCGTTGGAAGACGGCGGTGATTTGCCCGCCCTGTCCGCCGTCGCGCGCAGCGTTTCGAAGCGGATCGACATCCTGGGTGTCAACGAGCCTGAAATCATCATCGAAGGCAACAACCGCATCCGTGTCCAACTGGCCGGCGTCAACGACCAGGAACAAGCGCGCCGCATCATTTCGGCGACCGCGAATTTAGAGTTCCGGGATGTCGACGACAAGTTGTTGGCCGATGCTTCCATCCTTGAAGAGGGCGGGGCGTCGTTAGGCTATGAGAACGGTTATATCGTCGTCAGCCTCAAAATCAAAGACCAAGACAAATTCTATGAAATCACCAAAGAAGTCGCGACCCGTTCCAACGGGAAAAACATGATCGTGACCTGGCTTGACTTCGAAGAAGGCGTCGACAGTTACGATGCGGAAGCGGCGAAAGTCGAAAAGGGCGAAACGCCGAAGTACGTTTCGGCCGCGACCGTCAGCGAAGGGATCAACGGGGATGCGATCATCAAAGGGTCGTTCACCGAAGCCGAAGCCCGCGAAATGGCCGATCTGATCAATTCCGGTTCATTGCCGGTGAAGATGACCGAACTGTATTCCAACGTGGTCAGCGCCCAATACGGCGCCAACGCGTTCTCGCAAACCATGTTCGCCGGGATTCTCGGCGTCATCGGCGTCGCGTTGTTCATGATGTTGGTCTACCGCTTGCCGGGCATCATCTCGGCGATCATGCTGCTGCTTTACGTATTCTTCGTCATGTTGGTCTATAACACCATGGGCGGCGTGTTCACGCTCCCCGGCATCGCCGCGTTGGTCCTCGGGGTCGGGATGACCGTCGACGCCAACGTCATCACGTTCGAACGCATCAAGGACGAGCTGTACTTGGGAAGATCGGTCAGAAAAGCGTTTGAAGAAGGTCATCAACTGGCCTGGTGGACGATTTTCGACTCCCAGTTCACGATCTTCATTTCGGCCGTCATCATGTATATGTTCGGTACCGGCGCCGTCAAAGGCTTCGCCACGATGTTGATGGTCACCATCTTCGGTACCTTGCTCATCAACGTTTTCTTCGTTAAATTCCTTTTGGGGCTGCTCGTCAAGAGCACCCTGCTCGATAAGAAACCGACCTGGTTCGCGGTACGCGCGAAAGACCTGCCGGATATCAGTAAAGGGGAAGAACCCCGTTACCACGGCATCTTCAGTAAAGTCGATTTCGTCGGTGTCTCGAAGTACTTCATTACGGCTTCGATCGTCGTTTTGGTCGGCGGACTTTTGGTCGGCGGATTCAACTTCGTCAAGGGCGATGATTTCATGAACTTGGGCATCGACTTCACCTCCGGAACCAAAATCACCGTGCTCTCCGACACCGCGTTGGATGAAGCCACCCTGAAAGCCGATTTCGCCGAGTTAGGGATCGAAGACTTCCAACTCCAATTCTCCGGCGATAAAATCGCGAACATCACCACCAAGGAAGTCCTGACCCGTCCCGTGCTGGAGGAAATCAGCGACGCGATGCTCGAGAAGTATGGCTATGCGTCCAACGACTCCGTGGTCACCCCGATCGTCGGCGGTGAACTGGTTCGTTCCGCGTTCATCCTTTCCGTCCTGGCTTGGATCCTGATGTTGGCGTACATCGCGTTCCGTTTCGAACTCGACTATGCCGTCGGCATGATCGTAGCCTTGGTCCACGACGTTCTGATCGTATTGGCGGTGTTCTCGATCTTCCGTTTGGAAGTCAACACCGAACTCGTCTCCGTCATCCTGGCCATCATCGGTTATTCGGCGGACGACACGATCGTTATCTTCGACCGGATCCGTGAAAACATCAACGCCTGGACCAAACCGCACATCTCGCACAAAGACTACCGGTTCCTTGTCAACGACTCCCTACGGACCGTTGCGCAACGTTCCCTCTACAATACCATCACAACCCTCATCCCGATCGTCTTCTTGTTGGCGCTGGGTTCGGGTGCGATCTTCACCTTCAACTTCGCCATGCTTGTCGGGTTGATCTCGGGGGCTTACTCCTCGATCTTCATCGCCGCACAGTTCTGGTACTTCATGCGGATCAACAAGAAGAATGTTTCGAAGAAGAAGGTCGTCAAAGCGCGTCGTAAAGAAGACCTCGACGAAATGACCATCATCGGAATCAACGACTAAAACCTGGGCAAACAGTTCGCTGTTTGCCTTTTTTATCGGGGGGTATGGTAAAATGAAACCAGAATTGAGGAATCACCATGGCAAAAATCGTTGAACTTTCCATCGAGAAAGCGGACCTTTATCAAAAGAAGTATTCAATCTCCCCCTTGATCGCCCAGGTGTTGGCGGCGGGGGATATTGGTTTCGACCATGCGGACGAGTTGTTTCGCCCAAGCGAATCTGCGGTTTGCGATGACGAACGCTTTGTCTTGGCGAAACGTATCCTGTTGGAGGCGATCGACCGTCAAGAGAAAATCCTGATCTGCGGGGATTATGACGCCGATGGATTGTGTGCGACGTCGATTTTGGTACGCACCCTGCGCAAACTCAACGCCAATGTCGGCTTCTATATCCCCGATCGTTTCAACGAAGGGTATGGACTCATCGAAGAAACCGTCGTCAAGGCGCACGATAAAGGGTATACGTTGTTTATTACGGTGGATAACGGCGTTTCCGCGCATGCGGCACTAGAGAAGATCCGTGCATTAAACGCCCGGGTTTTGGTGTTGGATCATCATGAAATCACCGAAGAAGTTTCCTGTGATCTACTGATCCACCCGACCTTGCTTGCGAAACACTTCAAGGATTGTTGCGGAAGCGGGCTGGCGTTGCAGCTGGCGCACCACCTGATCGGATTCGACCCCTATAACGCCGTCCTGGGCGGCATCGCCACGATCGGGGACATGGTCGAATTGTGGGGGGCGAACCGAAGCATCGTCATCGAAGCGCTTGCGCTGTTGAACCGACACCGCTTCGTCACCATCGAAGCCTTGATGGAGAAACCGGTCGATCTGTACGACGAAGAAACGGTCGCGTTTCAGATCGTGCCGAAACTCAACGTGGCGGGACGATTGGCCGACCAAGCCAACGCGAACCGGATCGTCGATTATCTCTGCAGCGAGTCCGAACTTGATATCCGAAGGAATTCCGACCAGATCATCCAACTCAACAAAATACGAAAAGAGGTCAGCAACGCGATGTACGAGACCGCCCGGACGCTAAGGGAATCGGGCAACGTCGTCGTCCTGACCCACCACAGTTTCCACGAAGGCATCGTCGGCATCACCGCGGGACGTCTGGCGAAAGAAATCGGACGACCGGTGTTCATCCTGGCCGAGAAGGGCGATACCCTCAAAGGAAGCGCGCGAAGCGTCGCGGATGTCGATCTTCGTCGCTTGACAAGCGAAGTCCAATCCCTCTGCATCCGTTATGGCGGCCATGCCATGGCCGCCGGGTTGGAGATCCGCAAGGAAGACCTTCCGGCGTTCAAGGACGGACTGCTTCGGATCGCGGATACGATCGACTGGAGCGGGGCGCAGGAAACCCTGGCGATCCTCTCCCCCGACCCCATGAGTGTGACTACGAAGGATTTCATGGATTTGTTGGCGTTGGCCCCCTTCGGCAGCGGATTCCCGATGCCCTTGATGCGTTTTAAGGAGTGCAGCGTCCAATCCTACCGTGAATTCTCCCCGAGTTTCCGAAAATGGCAACTCAAATGGGGGAACCTCTTGGTCGACGCCGTCTACTTCGGCGAACTCCCGTCCGATTTCCCTCAAGTCAGCCAGGGGAGTTTCGATGTGATCGGCAAAGTGAAAATCGAACGGTTCCGCAATCGCGAAAAACTCTCGATTCTGATCGAACTGATCGGAGCGTCCTTGTAATTTGAAAGGTTCTTGCTATAATAACTATGTTGCAAGGAGGCAGTTATGGATTACAAAAAATACATAGCCGATATTCAAGATTTCCCGATCCCGGGCATCCTGTTCCGCGACATCACCCCTCTGATGGCGGATGGTGAAGCGTTTAGGACGGCATCGAACGAAATCATCGAGTTTGCGAAACAAGTGAATGCGGAAGTCGTCGTCGGACCCGAGTCCCGCGGTTTCATCTTCGGGTGCCCGGTATCCTACGCACTCAACATCGGATTCGTACCGGTCCGTAAACCCGGAAAACTGCCTAGAGAAACGGTAAGCTACAGCTATCAGTTGGAATACGGGACCAATGAACTCCATGTCCACCGCGATAGCATCACCCCCGGTCAACGTGTCTTGATCGTCGACGACCTGTTGGCGACCGGCGGAACCGTCGAAGCGACCATCAAACTGATCGAACAACTGGGCGGCGTCGTCGTCGGTTGCGCATTCTTGATCGAACTGACCGCGCTTGAAGGCCGCAGGGTGCTTGAAGGGTACGATGTGTTTACGCTCATCAGCTACGAATAAATCGAAGAGGAAGCTCTTCGATTTTTAAAAGAAAAGGAGGTGGAGTTATGGAATCGAAAAAGCAGTTGGTCACGATGGACGATGTCCGCAGTGAAGTGCGTTTGTATATCCAGAATACGGAAAGTCTCGCGTTGATCGACAAGGCGTTTTCCTATGCCGAACTCCACCATAAAGAACAATTCCGCAAGAGCGGCGAACCCTACATCATCCATCTGGTCAACGTCGCCTATATCCTCGCCACCCTGCGTGTCGGTCCGAGGACCGTCACGGCCGGTTTGCTGCACGACGTGATCGAAGACTGCGGGATTTCCAAGGACCGACTCGCCAAGGATTTCGACGATGAAGTCGCGACCTTGGTCGAAAGCGTCACCAAGATCGGGAACATCGAGTTCAAGGACGAGAAAGAATACCAGGCCGTCAACCATCGCAAGATTTTCATCGCGATGGCGAAGGATGTCCGCGTCATATTGATCAAGCTGGTCGACCGCCTGCACAACATGCGGACGCTTCAGTACATGACGGAAGAAAAGCAGATGAAGATCGCCGGGGAAACCCTTGAGGTCTACGCCCCGATCGCCCACCGTTTGGGGATCAGCGAAATCAAGAACGAACTGGAAGACTTGAGCTTCTATTATCTCCATCGCGATAAGTATTATGAAATCGCCCATTTGGTCGAAATGCGGAAAGCCGAGCGCGATGCGCAGGTCAACACGATGATCGAAGACATCTCCGAGATGTTGGGTCAACAGAAAATCCCGTTCCGCATTTTCGGACGTTCCAAGCATCTTTATAGCATCTATAAGAAAATGACGACCAAGAACAAACGCTTCGACGAGATCCTCGATCTTTTGGCGATCCGCATCGTCACGCAGACCGAAGTGAACTGTTATGAAGTGCTCGGCTACATCCATCAGAAATACCGCCCCATCCCCGGACGCTTGAAAGACTACATCGCGATGCCGAAGATGAACATGTACCAGTCCTTGCATACGACGATCATCGGCGAAGGCGGGGCGATTTTCGAGGTGCAGATCCGTACCGAAAACATGGATGCGATCGCCGAACAAGGCGTCGCCGCCCATTGGCGCTACAAAGAAGGCAACAAATACAATCCCGAGAAGGAACAACACGAGATCGAAGAGAAACTATCGTGGTTCAAGGACTTCACCACGATGACCGACGACGTCCACGCCGCCGGCGAATACATGGACCTATTGACCCACGACGTGTTCGAAGCCAATGTCTATGTCATGTCCCCCAAAGGCCGGGTCATCGACCTTCCGCAAGGCTCGACGCCGATCGATTTCGCCTACCGCATCCATACCGACATCGGCCATGCGACGGTGGGGGCCATCGTCAACGGGATCCTGGTCCCCATCAACACCGAACTGAAGACCGGCGACGTCGTCCAGATCAAAACATCGAAACAGTCCAACGGACCCTCCGAAGACTGGCTGAAGTTCGTCAAAACGTCCCATGCGCGGAATAAAATCCGCAATTTCCTGCAAAAGAAGGAACTGGAGGACCGCAGCGAAAACATCGCCAAGGGTGAATCCATGTTCAGGGAAGAGTTGAAACGGCGCGGGATGGATGAAAAGGAATTCATGAACCCGAAGAAACTGGAAACGGTGTTCCAATATTTCACCATCCAGAACTACAACGATTTCATGAACGCGATCGCGGTGAAATCGTTGTCCATGACGGCGGTCTTCGAGAAACTCCAAGTCCGTAAACCGACGCTATTAGAAAACTTCGACCGCCTGTTCAAACAGCCCCGACCCGACAAAAAGAACGTTTCGAAGTTCGGCGTCACGGTCGCAGGGGTCGATTCGATCATGATTTCATTGGCCGGCTGCTGCAACCCGGTGTTCGGCGACGACATCATCGGCTACATCACCAAAGGCCAGGGGGTCAAGGTCCACCGCAAGGACTGTCCCAACGTCATCCACGAAACCCGCCGCCTCATCCATTGCGAGTGGGACGAAGAATACACGACCGGCAAGTACGAAGTGAACCTCTTCATCATGGCGACCGACCGCAGTTTCCTGATCACCGACATCATCACGGTGGTGAGCCAATGCAAGGCCGGACTCAGCGCGATCAACTCGACGGTCAACGACGACAAGATCACCGCGACCACCACGCTGAAAGTCATCGTGGACAATGCGGAACACCTGCGCATCGTCATCGCGAACCTGAAGAAGGTGAACTCTGTTCTCACCGTCGACCGCATGACCCAATAGTCAACTTGACAAGCGCAAAGGCATACGCTACACTGTATCCATACATCCGAAGAAGGGGAAACTCGCGCACGGAATTCAAGAGAGAGGGAAGCGATCGGTGGAAGCTCCCGGAGGAAAAGCGCAGCCGACACCCCGGAGGAGACATCCTGAATCATCAGTAGGGATGGACGTCGCCGGCGTTAACGGATTGAGTGCGTAGCGATACGTAAACAAAGGTGGTACCACGCAAGAGCGTCCTTTACAGGCGCTCTTTTATTTTCAAGGAGGAAAACATGGCGAATTATCAGGTTCCAAGAGGGACGCAGGACGTATTTGGGAAAGAAATGACGAAATGGCATATGTTGGAGGAATTGATCCGCAATCTCTGCTACGTCTACGGCTACGATGAAATCCGGACGCCCGAGTTCGAACACACGGAAGTCTTCCATCGTGAAAACGACAGTTCGGACGTCGTCAACAAAGAGATGTATACGTTTATGGACCGTGGCGAGCGATCGCTGACCCTGCGTCCCGAAGGGACGGCGGGTTTGATCCGCAGCTACGTCGAAAACAAACTCTACGCCCATCCCGACCTGCCTCAGAAGTTCTACTATGTCGGACCGTGTTTCCGCTACGAGCGCCCTCAGAAGGGCCGCATGCGGATCCATCACCAGTTCGGCGTGGAGGTCATCGGGGAGAAGTCTCCCTTGATCGACGCCGAAGTCATCTTGTTGGGGATCGATCTGATCACGCGTCTGGGCATCCAGGACACCAAAGTCCTGATCAACACTCTAGGCGACAAAGCCAGTCGTCTGGCATATCGCGACGCGCTGAAGGAACACTTCGCACCCAGCGTCCATGAACTCTGCGGCGACTGCCAACGCAGATATGAACAAAACCCCTTGCGCATCCTCGACTGCAAGGTCGACGCCGGGCATCCCGCGCTGGTTTCCGCACCGGAAATCCATGCCTACCTCAATCAGGAAAGCAAGGACTATTTCGACGCCGTCACCCGCATCCTGACGTCTTCGGGGATCCGGGTCGAAATCAGCGACCGCTTGGTCAGGGGCTTGGACTATTATTCGCACACCGTTTTCGAAGTCGTTTCCGTCAACAAGGAAATGGGCTCGCAAGCCACGATCTTCGGCGGTGGACGCTATGACGAGTTGGTCGAATACTTCGGCGGGCCTTCCCAATCCGGAATCGGGTTCGGCATGGGGATCGAGCGCCTCTTGGTCGCATTGGATGCGGAAGGCATCGACATCTCCGACGAGGAACCGGCCGACGTCTATGTGGTCAGTCTCGGCAAAGAGATGTTGGAAAGCGCGTTCCAGTTGGCCGCGATGTGCCGTGCCGGGGGATACCGCACGGAACTCGACTACACGGGAAGATCGTTCAAGGCGCAGTTCAAATCCGTCGACCGCAAGGGCGCCAAAGTCGTCCTGATGGTCGGCGAAAGCGAAATCAAGGAAAACAAGGTCGTCGTCAAAAACATCGCGACCCAAGAACAACTGACTCTATCAACCGACCAATTGATCCATCAACTGGACCATTGGCTCGACGAGAACCATGTCTGCGAACATGGACACTAAAGGAGAGATACGATGAACAGAACCCATACCAACGGCGAACTCCGCCCCATCCATGAAGGTCAAACGGTCACATTGATCGGTTGGGTCGCCCGTCGACGCAACCTGGGATCCTTGGTCTTCATCGACCTGCGCGACCGGACCGGCATCACGCAGCTCGTGTTCGATGAAACCAAAGAGAATCTCGTGCGCGACGTGCGCAACGAATACATCCTGGAAGTCGAAGGGAAAGTCGCGTTGCGTAAAGACCCCAACGCCAAAATGCCCACCGGAGACATCGAGATCCTGGTCGATACCGTCAAGGTCATCAACACGGCCGAGGTTCCGCCGATCATGATCCAGGACGAAACCGACGCTCTGGAAGACACGCGCATGAAATTCCGCTATCTCGACTTGAGACGTCCGATGATGCAGAAGAAACTGATCCAACGCGCCAAGATCGTCCAAACGATGCGCAATTATCTCGATACCAACGGTTTCATCGACGTTGAAACCCCGATGTTGACCAAATCCACCCCCGAAGGTTCCCGCGAGTACCTGGTGCCTTCGCGCGTCCATGCCGGGGAATTCTATGCCTTGGCCCAATCCCCGCAGATCTTCAAGCAGTTATTGATGGTCGCCGGGTTGGAACGTTATTACCAAATCGCCCGCTGTTTCCGCGACGAAGACCTCCGTGCCGACCGTCAGTTGGACTTTACCCAGGTTGACATCGAAACCTCCTTCCTCAGCGAAGCCGAATTCCAGCTCCTGATCGAAGAAATGGTCGTCAAGGTCATGAAGGAAGTGCTGGGTCGCGAACTCTCGACGGGTTTCCTCAAACTCCCGTTCAACGACGCCATGAACCGTTTCGGCAGCGACAAACCCGACATCCGTTTCGGATTGGAACTCCAGGACGTTAGCGACGTTTTCGCGAACACCACGTTCGCCGTCTTCAGCAACGCGCTCGCCATGAAGCAGGGAAGCCTGAAAGCGATCGTCCTTGAAAACGGGGCGTCGTTCACACGCAAAGAAACGGACGCCCTCACCGAAGTCGCCAAGAAGAACGGCGTCAAAGGCTTGGTCGTCCTCAAAGTCGTCAACGGTCAGCTCGAAGGCAGCGCGGCCAAGTTCTTCAGTGCCGAAGAATCCGCCAACCTGATTACCAAACTCATGGCACCGGAACACAGTCTGATCCTGATCACGGCGGATGCCTGGGAGAAAGCCTGCAACGCCCTGGGGGCCGTCCGTTTGGCCCTGCGCGACAAATTGAACCTGGTCTCGAAAGACGATTTCGCCTACCTCTGGGTCGTCGATTTCCCCTTGCTCGAATATGTCGAGGAAGACCAACGCTTCGTCGCCCGCCACCATCCGTTCACCCGCCCCAAGGAAGACCAACTCCATCTCTTGGACAGCGACCCCGCCCAGGTGCAAGCCTGCGCCTACGACTTGGTCCTCAACGGGTTTGAAGTCGCCGGGGGATCCCTGCGTATCTATGACCAGAAAGTCCAGGAGAAGATGTTCTCCTTGATCGGATTCACCGATGAACAAATCCATGAACGCTTCGGTTTCTTCGTCGATGCGTTCAAATACGGCACCCCTCCGCACGGGGGGATCGCGTTCGGACTCGATCGCTACGCGATGGTCTTGACGCAGTCCGACTCGATCCGCGATGTCATCGCGTTCCCGAAGAACGCTTCCGCCCGCTGTCCGCTCACGGAAGCCCCGTCGCCGGTCGAAGCGAAACAACTGGATGAATTGCATATCAAAATTGTCAAGTAGTGATTTTATCCAAATCGGTGCTATAATGGAATTACCCAAAAGGATATTTATTTCCGACACGTTGATATAAGGGAAACCGGATGTTGTTCCCTGGTGTTGAAGACCCGGCATTTCGCTGGGGATCCTAATCGGAGCACAGGTTACCCACCTGAATTTAACAGGGAATATATCGCAACCTTTTGGGCCAACAAAAAGACTTCGGATTTTACCGGAGTTTTTTTCTGAGAAGCAGGGGGAAATCATGATCAAAAAATTCATCCAGTATTACAAACCGTATAAATTTTTGTTTTTCATCGACATCTTCGCGGCCATCACGATCGCCTCGTTGGACCTGGTGACGCCGCGGTTTTCGAATTATCTCATCAGCAGCATCCTCCCCAAGGGCAGCCTACGGCAACTCTTCACGTGGTGTGCGATCCTCGCGCTGGTCTTCATCGCCCGCGTGCTCCTGCAATACGTGGTTGAATACTGGGGCCATGTCCTGGGCGTGCATATGGAATACGACATGCGCAAGGAAATGTTCGGACACATCCAGACCTTGCCGATCTCCTATTTCGACAACATGAAGGTCGGGAAACTGATGTCGCGTTTGGTCAACGACCTCAACGAGATCTCGGAAGTCGCCCACCACGGACCCGAAGACCTGCTGATTTCCGGAGTGCTTCTGATT
>JAHFCO010000021.1:0-14960 GCA_023249475.1 Bacillota bacterium
CCTTCGACATGGTCGTACGTACGATGAATTATACGGGAAAGAAAATCCCGATGGAATTGAGGGAAACTTCCCTTGGCGGGTTGGCGACGGAAATCGTCGTCAAACCGGATGAAGATTGATTTATAGGGATTCCCATGGAAACCAAAACAATAAGAAACGGGAAAACGATCCTCTTGCGGAAAGCCGTTCCCGAAGATGCGGAACAGATCGTCGATTATCTGAAAAAAGTGTGCGTCGAAACGGACAACCTTTCTTTCGGGTTGGCGGACATGCCGATCACGCTCGAATCCGAAATCGAATACTTGAAGGCGATCCAGTCGTCGACCGTTTCCGTCCATTTCGTCGTGCTCTGCGACGATGAAGTCATCGCCACCGCCAACATCTCCGGCAAATCCAGACCGCGCATGGTCCATGTCGCATCCCTTGGGATCAGCGTCCTGCGCGACTACTGGCACTGCGGTGTCGGGTCGCTGCTGATGAAGGCGATGATCGACTGGGCGAAAGCGGGCGGCGTCATCAGGAAGATCAACCTAACCGTCCGAAGCGACAATCAAACCGCGATCGCGCTTTATCATAAATTCGGCTTTCGTTATGTCGGGACCTTGCATGATGAAATGAGGGTCGACGGACGTTCCGTCGACTTGGATGAAATGGAGCTCTTGTTTTAACCATGAATCCATCGAACCTTGTTAAGATTGCGCGTACCTTCAATCAAGCGGGCGTCGGATGGTGTGTCGGCGGTTCGATCATGCTTCAGTGCGCCGGGATCGAAATCCAACCGAAGGACATCGATCTTTTCGTGATCCCCCGGGACTTCGACCTCGCCCTGGCCTTGCTCAACCAAGACGGTAAGATGATCGAATTCGGTCCATCATCCATCTTCGGGTCAAAACGCTTCGCCCGCGGCGTCGTTTTCGACGAAGAGGTCGATCTGATCGCCGGCATGCGGATCCTGGGCGAGGACGGATGGGTCGAATACGACATGGACCCGACGACGTTGGCGAACGTTTTCATCGAAGGGGAGAAGGTCCCCTACGGGAATCTTGAAGAATGGGTCAAACTCTATGCGGCGATGAACCGCCTGGATAAAGTCATGTTGATCCGATCCCATCTGAAAAACAAAGGAGAATCCCAATGAACATCCTGCATACCAACAAAGAGAACCTGGCCGCGGTCCATAAAAACGAACACGAACCCTACGAATACATCAAGCATCAGGTGACGCCGCGTCAACCCGGCATGAAGACGATGGTCGCTTTTTATGAACTCCCTCCGATGAAGGCGAACTACCCCATGCACAGCCACCTGACAAGCGAGGAAGTGTTCTATATCCTGGAAGGATGCGGAACCCTTGAGACCCTTGAAGGAAACGTCTTGATCCACGCGGGCGATGTCGTCGTTTGCCCCTGCGGCGAAGGGAACGCCCACCGCATCGTCAACACGGGGGATCAACCTTTGCGTTATCTGGATGTGGATACTGTGTCCGACCTGGATCTCGTCGCGTATCCCGAATCGAAAAAAATCGGGGTTATCCGCAACGGATCCCCGAGTCGATTCTATCGAAAAGACGACGACGTCGATTACTATCTCGGTGAATGACCGGGATTTTTGTATAAAAAAATCAATCTTTCGATTGATCGTTTTGACTAGACGGAAGCTACGATCTTGGCCAGACGAGATTTCTGACGGGAAGCGTAGTTTTTATGATGGATACCGCCGGAAACGGCTTTGTCCAACTTTGAATTCACGAGATCCAAAGCAGTTTTCGCAGCGTCGGCATCTTTCGACTCGACGGCTTTCAAAACGGTTTTGATCGCGGTTTTCAGAGCGGATTTTTCAGATGTTACCGCGGCGCTACGCTTTAGATTCGTCAATGCGCGTTTCTTTTGGGATTTGATTTGTGGCATGCGTGCACCTCCTTGTTCTTTGTACCGTCTGATTATAGCAAACCCGCTTTTAAAAAGCAAGGAACAATGCAGACAAAGGTGACGGGGGGACGAAGACAAATCATGAAAATATGCTATAATATCCGACGGGAGGCAAAAACATGGAAAAAAAGCGGATTATCTTTATGGGAACGCCGGATTTCGCCGTAGAAATGCTAAACGTTCTCCTGCAGGAAACCTTGGATGTCGTCGCCGTGGTGACCCAGCCGGACAAACCGGTCGGTCGCAAACATGAAATCAAGCCGACCCCGGTCAAGGCGAAAGCCCTTGAACACGGAATTTTCGTAATGCAGCCGGAAAAAATAGGAAACATCGCCGCAGAGATCGAAGCGTTGAAACCGGATCTGATCGTGACGTGCGCCTATGGGCAATTCATTCCGCAGCGGATCCTGGAAACGCCGGTTTTCGGTAGCATCAACGTCCATGCCTCGCTTCTGCCGGAGTACCGCGGCGGCGCGCCGATCCATAAGTCGATCCTCGATGGAAAAGGGAAGACGGGCATTTCGATCATGCGCATGGTCAAGCGGATGGATGCGGGCGACGTGATGTCGCAGGTCGAAGTGGACATCGGCGACGACGACACCGTCGGCACGCTACACGATAAACTGCAACGCGCAGGAGCGGATTTGCTTAAAGCAAGCCTGGAACTCCTCTTCGGTGGAAACGCTCGCTGGCAGCCTCAAGACGAGTCCAAGGCGACCTTCGCCTACAATATCACCAAAGAACAGGAATTCGTATCCTTCAACCGTGACGTCAAGACCGTATATAACCATATCCGCGGCTTGATCCCCTGGCCGGTCGGTTACGGCGTGGTCAACGGGAAGAAAATCAAGTTCCACCGCGTCGGCTATCAACCCGGAAGATCGCAAGGGAAACCCGGAGAAATCCTGGGCCTTGAAGAGGGCGCGCTTGTCGTCCAAGCGCTCGCTGGCGTCCTCATGCTTTATGAAGTGCAGTTGGAAGGAAAAGGAAAGAGCAACGCAAGCGACTTCTTTAACGGAATCGGGAAAACCCTGGTCCACGCTTGCTTCGAGGAAAAACATGAAAGTTAAAACATTAACCATTACCGCGCTTATGATGGCGATGGTCACCATCGTCACGATGTACATCGCCTTTCCCATCTTCCAGGGGTATCTGAACCTCGGGGATGTGATGGTCATGGGCATGGCGGTTCTATTGCCTTTGCCGTTGGCACCGCTCGCAGGGGTCGCATCGATGCTGGCGGACTTGCTTCTGGGTTACGGCGTCTACGCCCCGTTCACCCTGGTCATCAAAGCCATCGAAGCCTTACTGATCGGACTCTGGGTCCACAACCACAAAAACAAAACCGTACCATTATCCGTCTATCTGGCCGGCGGTCTCTGGATGGCGCTTGCCTACGGGTTGACCGACGTCATCCTTGCCGGCAACCCCGGCGTCTTCTTTCTATCTTTCGGCTACAATGCGTTGCAGGGGGTCGTCTGCGCCTTGATCGCTTTCCCGCTCTTTCGCAAACTGCGGGTGTTCCGCGATAAAATCTAGTCGGACGCGACGCTTCATCGAATCAATCATCACTTAAGGAGGAAACCAAATGGATCAATCGAAGATTCGGAATTTCTCGATCATCGCGCATATCGACCACGGGAAATCCACATTGGCCGACCGGATTCTTGAAATGACCCAGACGGTCGCTTCGCGCGACATGGTCGAACAAATCCTCGACAGCATGTCGCTGGAACGCGAACGGGGGATCACGATCAAACTGAACGCCGTCCAGCTGAAATACACCGCCAAGAACGGGGAAGAGTATCTTTTCCATCTGATCGACACGCCGGGTCACGTCGACTTCACCTATGAAGTCTCCCGCTCCCTGGCGGCCTGCGAAGGGGCGGTTTTGGTCGTCGACGCATCGCAGGGCATCGAGGCGCAAACCTTGGCCAACGTCTATCTCGCCCTCGACAACAACCTTGAAATCATCCCGGTCATCAACAAGATCGACCTGCCTTCCGCCATGCCCGACATGGTCATCGACGAAATCGAAAACATCATCGGCTTGGAGGCGAAGAATGCGCCGCGGATCTCGGCGAAAAGCGGACTCAACGTCGACCAAGTGCTCGAAGCCATCGTCGAGCGCGTCCCCGCGCCCGGCGGAAGCCCCGACCATCCGTTACAAGCCCTTGTCTTCGACTCGATCTTCGATACGTACCGCGGCGTCATTTCCTATGTCCGCATCAAAGAAGGACAGGTCAAGGTCGGGGATAAGATCCGTTTCATGCAGACCAACTCCGAATACGAAGTCACGGAACTCGGGATCCGCACCCCCAAGGAAGTGAAGAAAGACATGCTTCAATGCGGGGAAGTCGGATGGATCGCCGCCCAGGTGCGTTCGGTCAAAGACGTCCATGTCGGGGATACGATCACCTCGGTCGAAACCCCCGCCTCCGCTCCCTTGCCGGGATACCGCCAACTCAATTCCATGGTGTTCTGCGGACTTTACCCCGTCGACACCAACCGCTACAACGACCTGCGCGACGCCCTGGAGAAACTCCAGCTCAACGACGCGGCTCTGCGCTTTGAAGCCGAATCCTCCCAAGCCTTGGGTTTCGGGTTCCGTTGCGGCTTCCTCGGGCTTCTGCACATGGATGTCATCCAAGAGAGGCTCGAGCGCGAATACAACCTGAACCTCATCGCCACCGCGCCCTCCGTCGTCTACCACGCGTTCTTGACGGACGGGACGATGATGGAAATCGACAACCCCTCCTTCTTGCCCGATGTCCAACGCATCGAACACATGGAAGAACCCTATGTCAAAGCGACGATCATGGTCCCCAAGGACTATATCGGCCCGGTCATGGAACTGAGCCAGAAGAAACGCGGCATCTACAAGGACATGCATTACATCGACCCGACCCGGAACACCTTGGTCTATGAACTTCCGTTGGCGGAAATCGTCTTCGACTACTTCGACAAGCTCAAATCGGCCACCAAGGGCTATGCTTCCTTGGATTACGAATTGATCGGGTATCAAGCCTCCAACCTGGTCAAGATGGACATCATGCTGAACACGGAAGTCATCGACGCCCTCTCGACGATCGTGCATCGCGACTTCGCCTACGGACGGGGGAAAGTCATCACGGAGAAACTCCGCAAACTCATCCCGAGGCAGCAGTTCGAAATCCCCATCCAGGCCGCCATCAACCACAAGATCATCGCGCGCAGCGACATCAAAGCCCTGCGTAAGAACGTTCTGGCGAAATGCTACGGCGGAGACATCTCGCGTAAGAAGAAACTGTTGGAGAAACAGAAGGAAGGGAAGAAGCGCATGAAGATGGTCGGTTCCGTCGAAGTGCCGCAGGAAGCCTTCATGGCCGTTCTCTCCATGGATGACGAATAAGATGGAAGAACTGCTCGTCAAAATCCAGAAGATGCGCAAAGACAAAGGATGGGATGTCAGCGATACGCCGGAAATCCTGGCGAAGTCCGTCTTCGTCGAAGCCGGGGAGTTGCTGGAATGTTATCTGGGTGAACCCGATTTGGAGCACATCAAGTCGGAATTGGCGGACGTGTTGATGTACGCCCTTTCCCTATGCGTCGACCTCGGGTTGGACCCCGTCGACGTCGTCACCTCCAAGTTCATCGACATCGACGCGCGCTATCCCTCGAAAACCCCATGATTGACTCCCTTTACCTGCATGTCCCGTTCTGCGAGGACATTTGCGGCTACTGCGATTTCACGCGGGTGAAGATCCATCCGGTCTTGGTCGAGAAATACCTGCTGACCTTGTTTGACGAAATCAAAGAAGTCCCCAAACATCCGATGAAGACGCTCTATCTGGGCGGCGGGACACCGAGCGCGCTGGCGATGGAAGAACTGGAAGCGTTATTGTCCTCGTTGGAGGGCTATCACGATCCTGCGACCGAATTCACGATGGAAGCCAATCCGGATTCGCTGACCCCCGCCAAGGTCGAACTGATGGTCCGCTACGGCATCAACCGCGTCAGCATGGGGGTGCAGACCTTCGATGCACAAGAACTAGCATTGCTTAATCGGACGCATACGGCACAGGACATCGCAAACGCGATCTCCTTGCTTCATCGTCACGGCATCCATAACCTTTCGATCGACTTGATCTACGGGCTCCCCAGCCAAACCTTGGAAAGCTGGGAAACCACGCTGCGTCATGCGGCGTCGCTGGACATTTCGCACATCTCGCTCTACAGCCTGACCATCGAAGAACACTCCGAATTCGGTCGAAAAGGGATCAAGCAATGCGACGGCGACCTTGAAGCCGCGATGTACTTCAAAGCCGTCCAGGTTCTTGGCGAACACGGCTTCGATCGCTACGAAATCAGCAGCTTCACCAAGGATACGCCCTCACGCCACAATCTCGCCTATTGGCACTACGATGAATTCTACGGACTCGGTCCGGGTGCGACGGAAATGACGAACCATCGCCGCATCGTCAAAACCACCAATCTGGACCACTATGCCAAAGGGAAAACCGTCGGTGAAATCACGGAATTGAGTGTCGACGACGAACAGTTCGAGTTCATCATGATGGGCTTACGGTTGACGGAAGGAATCGATCTGGATCGCTTCGCGTCCCGTTTCCACCTTCGTGCGGAAGAACGGTTCGCCGATGCGATCCGTGAAAACATCGCGCAAAAACGGCTCGTCATGTCGACGAACCGCTTGGCCTGCACCGATGAAGGACTCGCGCTGTTGAACGATGTCCTGCTTAGTTTTCTTCCCGATACGCCTTGATCAACGCCTGCGTACCCAACATACCGTGTCCTTCGTCAAGAAGCGTACGGTATTTTTTCAAGACCTCGTTTAAGACCGGGAGTCCGATCTGAAACCCCGTGGCTTCTTCCATCACCAAATCCATGTCTTTGACGAAATGATGGATATAGAAGCCGGGATCCATGTCGTTCTTCAGGATCTTGGGACCGTTGTTGGAGAGTTGCCAACTCCCGGCGGCCCCGGTCGAAATCGCCTGCAGCATCTTGTCCGCATCCAATCCCGCGGCTTGCGCATACAGGATCGCTTCCGTCGTCGCGGCGATCGCCCCGGCGACCGCGATCTGGTTGGCCATCTTGGTGTGCTGACCAAACGAAGCCTGTCCCATATGGCGGATGTTCTTGCCGAGTTTCTCAAACAAAGGGAAGACCTCGTCAAACGCATCCATATCCCCGCCGACCATGATCGCCAAGGTCGCGTTGCGCGCCCCGACGTCGCCCCCCGAAACCGGTGCGTCCAATACGCGGATGCCTTGTTTTTTTCCTTCTTGATAGAGTCGTTGCGCGAGTTTGGGCGACGAAGTGGTCATATCGACGCAGATCGTACCGTTCGCCGCATGGCGCAGGATCCCATTCTCTCCAAGATACACTTCCTCGACATCCTTGGGGTAGCCGACCATCGTAAACACGACGTCCGCCCCCTGGACACACCCCGCCACCGAATCGAACCAGACCGCACCGGCATCGATCAGGTTTTGCGCTTTCTGCGGACTGCGCGTAAACACATTGACCGGATACCCCGCGTCCATCAGATGCTTCGCCATCGCATTCCCCATCACTCCCGTACCGATCCACGCTATTTTTTTCATTTTACTTACCTCGAAGCCATTATATCACGGGGAAATCGCGCCGGTCACTTGCCAAAGGGCGGGTTGTATGATATTCTGTTCATGCTTTTGTACTGGGTCTTTGGATTTCCTCATCCATCCACGCGGTATAGAAGGACTCAACAAGGAGGAGTACACATGTTATTGAAAGCTGAAAAGACCGCCATCATCAAAGAGTATGCCCGTTTCGAAGGGGATACCGGTT
This sequence comes from Bacillota bacterium, assembly GCA_023249475.1. Taxonomy (GTDB): domain Bacteria; phylum Bacillota_I; class Bacilli_A; order Erysipelotrichales; family Erysipelotrichaceae; genus GWE2-51-13. Next base: position 7,758 of record JAHFCO010000021.1, read on the forward strand.
CGGTCGAAGTCCAAGTCGCCGTTCTGACCGCTCAAATCAACCGTTTGACCGATCACTTGAAAGAACACAAGAAAGACTACCATTCGCTTCGCGGTCTGATGAAGATGGTCGGACGCCGCCGCAGCCTGATGGTCTACCTGCGCAACGAAGACATCAACCGCTACCGTGATTTGGTACAACGCTTAGGTCTCCGTAAGTAAGTCGAAAAAGCAACCGCAAGGTTGCTTTTCTCTTGGAACGGGGTAAAATCAAGCAGAAAACATTCGTGGCGTTTAGGAAAAGGATATGCTAAAATGAATAAGTTAAAACAAAGAGGAGAAAACATGGCAAAACAAGTATTTAGTTTAGATTTCTGTGGAAGAAATCTAACCGTCGAAACGGGAGAAATTGCCAAACAAGCAGGCGGATCCGTATTGATCCGCTACGAGGATACGGTCGTATTATCGGCCGCAACCGCAGCGAAAAGTCCGAAGGACATCGATTTCTTTCCGTTGACCGTCTTATATGAAGAAAAACTCTACTCCGTCGGGAAGATCCCGGGCGGATTCCTTCGTCGTGAAGGACGTCCGAGCGAACATGCGACCTTAACCTCGCGCATGATCGACCGTCCGATCCGTCCTCTGTTCGCGGACGGGTTCCGTAACGAAGTCCAGGTCGTCAACACCGTGCTTTCGGTCGACTACGACCGCTCGCCCGAGATGACGGCGATGTTTGGCGCTTCGTTGGCCTTGTGCGTCAGCGACGTCCCGTTCAACGGACCGATCGCGGGTGTCCAGGTCGGACGCGTGAACGGCGAATACATCATCAACCCCACCCTTGAAGAATTCGAAAAATCCGACATCAACCTGATCGTCGCGGGAACCAAGGACGCCATCAACATGGTCGAAGCCGGTGCCAGGGAAGTCAGCGAAGAAGCGATGTTGGAAGCGATGTTGTTCGGGCATGAGTTCATCGTGAAACTCTGCGATTTCCAACTTGAAATCGCAGCCAAGGTCGGGAAACCGAAAATGGAAATCAAACTCTATGAAGTCAGCGCCGAACTGAACGCGGAAGTCCGCGGGTTCTGCCAGACGCGTTTGGAAGAAGCCGTACGCATCCACGACAAACTCGAACGTTACGGAAAGATCGACGAAATCGAAGCCGAAGCGGTGGCGATGTTCGAAGCCCGCGCCTATGCTAGCGAATCGTTGAAATCCAAGACGTTGAAACAAGTCAAGGAAGTCACGCACACGATCGTCGCGGACGAAGTCCGTCGCCTGATCACCGTCGAGAAGATCCGTCCGGACGGACGCGGCATCGCCGAATTGCGCCCGCTCAACAGTCAGATCGACTTGTTGCCGCGCGTCCACGGCAGCGCGATGTTCACCCGCGGGGAAACGCAAGTCCTTTCGGTCTGTACCTTGGGACCGTTGGGCGACAACCAGATCATCGACGATTTGACCGAAGTCGAATCGAAACGCTTTATGCACCATTACAACTTCCCGCCGTATTCGGTCGGGGAAACCGGCCGCATGGGTTCGCCGGGACGCCGTGAAATCGGACATGGGGCCTTGGGGGAACGTGCTTTACTGCAAGTCCTTCCCAATGAAATCGAATTCCCGTATGCGATCCGCTTGGTCGCCGAAACGCTGGAATCCAACGGATCCAGCTCGCAGGCTTCCATTTGCGCGGGCACCATGGCCTTGATGGCTTCCGGTGTCCCGATCAAGGCGCCGGTCGCGGGGATCGCGATGGGTCTTGTCACCTGGGGCGACCATTACACCGTCTTGACCGACATCCAAGGGATGGAAGATCATTTCGGCGACATGGACTTCAAGGTCGCGGGAACCAAAGACGGCATCACCGCCATGCAGATGGATATCAAAATCGCGGGCTTGAACCGTGAAATCCTCAAAGAAGCGCTGGAACAAGCCAAGATCGGCCGTCACCAAATCATGGAAAACATGATGGCGGTCATCAGCGAACCGCGCGCCAACGTCGGAACCTACGCGCCGAAGATCGCCATGTTGACGATCCCGACCGATAAGATCCGCGAAGTCATCGGAGCCGGAGGCAAGATCATCAACCAGATCATCGCCGATTGCAATAACGTGAAGATCGACATCGAAGACGACGGAAGGGTCATGATCTACCATCAGGACCAAGCGTCCATCGACAAGGCACGCTTGAAGATCGAAAGCATCTGCCGCACCGCGAAGGTCGGCGAAATCTACGACGGCAAAGTCGTGCGTTTGGAAGCCTTCGGAGCGTTCGTCGAACTGTTCCCGGGCACCGACGGCATGATCCATGTCTCCAAGATCGCCTATGAACGTGTTGAAAAACCTTCCGACGTCCTGAAAATGGGCGACATCGTCAAGGTCATCGTCACGGAAGTCGACGAAAAAGGACGCGTCAACGTTTCCCGTAAAGATTTGCTTCCCAAACCGGAAGGTTATGTCGAAAAACCGCGCGAACCGCGTGGCGATCGTCCCGACCGCGGCGAACGCCGTCCGTATCAAGGCAATAAAGACAGAAAGTAAAACGGCGCAAGCCGTTTTCTTTTCATCGTATGCATGGAATATGGTAAAATAACCTAGATGAAAAGGAGAACCACAATGGATTTCTATCAATTGGCAAAGAAATATGAGGCGGATTTGGTGCGTGATCTGCAGGAAATCGTGCGGATTCCCAGCCTCTACGATGAAACAACGATCACGGAGAACGCTCCGTTCGGGAATGAACTCAGACGGGCGTTGGACTGGTTTCTGGATAAAGGGAAGAACGTCGGATTCGAAGCGAAGGATTACCAAGGGTATGCCGGGTATCTGTCCTGGGGCGATGGTGAAAAATCCCTGGGGATCCTGGGGCATCTGGACATCGTCCCGATCGGGGTCGGCTGGTCGAAGGACCCCTTCGGCGCGGAAGTGATCGACGGCGTCATGTACGGACGCGGGACGGGCGACGACAAAGGACCGACCATCGCGGCGTTCACCGCGTTGAAACTGTTGAAAGATTCAGGATTCACCCCGAAGAAGAAAATCTACCTGATCGCCGGCTGTGATGAAGAGTCCGGCATGGCGTGCATGAAACACTACAAGCAACATGGTCCGATCCCCGATTTCGGATTCGTCCCCGACGCTTCGTTCCCGGTCATCTACGGGGAGAAAGGGATCATGAACGTCAAAGTATTTGCACAAGCGAAGAGCGTTATCTTGAAGCTGGAAGCCGGCGAGCGACCCAACATCGTCATCGGCGAAGCGGAAGTCACGGTCGCCGGACTTCCCAAAGAAAAAGACTTCGACTTCTACCTTGCGACCCAGGATGTGAAGGGTTCGTATCGGATCGAAGGCGGGAACACGGTCTATCATTTCGACGGTGTCTTCAGCCATGGTTCCGTCCCGCAGGAAGGCATCAACGCCGCATGGCACGCCTTGAATTTCGTCGGCGGCGCCTATCAGGACAAGGTTTCCCATACGATCGCATCCTTGCTCGCGGATTATCGCGGGAAACAACTCGGCATCAAGAAGAAGGGAAGCCACATGGGTGACTTGACGGTCAACCTGGGCATCGTCCGCATGCATGAAAACGATGTTTCCTTCGTGTTGGACATCCGCTACCCGCAGGAATGCGACGGCAACGAACTCTTCCAAACGATGCAGAAAACATTCTCCTCGACCGGTCTTGGATTCGAGACGCACTGCCTCATCGACAAGGGACCCTTGTTTGTCGATCCTAGAAGCGAACTGGTCAGCACCTTGGAGAAAATCTATCGGAAACACAGCCAGGATAACACGACCCCCTTATTGACGATGGGAGGGGGGACCTATGCCCGTACGCTTCCGAATTTCGTCGCGTTCGGGGCGGAATTCCCGCAACGACCCGTGATCCAAGGGGTCGGCGACGCCCATCAGAAGGATGAAGGCATCGAAGTCGAAGCCTTGGTCCTGGCCACCGCGATCTATGCGGAAGCCATCTATGAATTGACGAGGTGACACGATGCGCATGCGTAAAAAGCCTTGGGCGAAAGCGTATCTCGAAACGCTTCCCCAAGTGATTTTCCAACCCGAAACCCATCAGGGAAACTGGGCGAAACTCCTTGACCGTACGAAAATCCATGTGGAGATCGGCAGCGGGAAAGGGGATTACTGTACGAAGATGGCGGCGATGTATCCTGAAATCGGGTGGGTCGCCATCGAACGCGACGCGTCCGTCTCCGCGGTCGCACTCCGAAAGTGCGACGGAATCCTCCCTGAAAACATGGTTTGGATCGTCGCGGAAGCTTCTGAGATCAGTACTTGGTTCAGCCAAGGGGAAATTTCGGTCCTGCATTTGAACTTCAGCGACCCCTGGCCGAAGAAGCGCTATGCGAAACGCCGTTTGACTTCCCCCAACTTCCTGCCGTCCTATTTGGCGTTGCTTGAGGATGAAGGGGAAATCCGCCTGAAGACGGATAACGCGGGTTTCTTCGAATATTCCGTGCTACAATGTGAGGGGTATCCTTTAATGATGAACGAGTTTTCCGTCGACTTCCGACGCATCGAACAGAACGAGGATGCCATCAGCGAATACGAAGCGAAATTCATGGAACTGGGGCAACCCATCTACCGTGCCGTCTGGAGGAAAAAATGAACCTAAGCGAGAAAACCCTTCGCACCATGGAGGAACTGACCCAGCTTTTCGGGGTCAGCGGACAAGAAAACGAAGTCCGTTCCTATCTGGCGAACCGATATAAAGAATACGGATTCGAGGTGATCTACGATACCTTGGGTTCGGTGTTCGCCGTGAAGAAATCGAAGAAAGAAAACGCGAAGACCGTCCTGCTTGCGGGACATATGGACGAGGTCGGATTCGTCGTACGCGACGTCACCTCGACCGGTTGCCTTTCCTTGACCGCCATCGGCGGTTGGTGGACCCAAACCTTGTTGGGCCAACGCGTGCTTGTGAAGAACCGTGCGGGCAAGACCTTCAGAGGCGTGATCGGCAGCATCCCGCCGCATCTGCTCAGCGAAGCCGACCGGGCCAAACCGATGGAAATCAAGAACATGCTGGTGGATGTCGGCGCGAAAGACAAAGAAGAAGCCGAAAGCTGGGGCATCCTGCCCGGTGACGGCATCGTCGTCGAAGGTCCGTTCGTTTTGATGGAAGGCAGAAGACGCTTGCTGGCGAAAGCCTGGGACAACCGGTATGGCTGCATCATGGGCTTGGAAGTGTTGGACGAACTGAAAGACGTCGATCTCGACGTCGACCTGGTGGTCGGTGCGACCGTCCAGGAAGAAGTGGGACTGCGCGGCGCCACGACGGCGGGTTACCTTGTGAATCCGGATGTGGCGATCGTCTTCGACTGCTCGCCCGCCAACGACACCAACGGGAAGAAGGATGAATTCGGACAACTCGGAAACGGTCCGCTCGTCCGCTTCATCGATGCGAACTATCTTCCCCACAGAGGCTTTTTGAACCATTACATCGACGTATTGGAAGAAAACAAGCTTCCTTATCAATACTACCAATCGTTGGGAGGCACCGATGCCGGGGCGTTCCACAAAGCATACGAAGGGGTGTTGACCTTGACGATGTGCATCTGCGCACGCAACATCCATACCAACAGTTCCGTCATCGACATTGACGATTTCCTCAATGCCAGGACGGCGGCCGTCGCGATGGTCAAGTCGTTGACACCGGAGAAAATCGAAGCCTTGAAAACATCCAATCGCTAGAAAGGAGGGACATTGATGAGAAAGATCGGGCTGATCCTCTTGGCCGTCTTGCTTACCGGTTGCAGTCTCACGACGAATTCCATCAAAGCAAGGATCGCCGTCGCCTTGGACCGTGCTTCCGAAGTACGGTTGACCATGAATCAAAACCAAAACAAATCGACCTACGACTATTATCTTGCGCCGGATATCGGACGCCGCGAATCCACGCTCTCCTCAAGCGTCCTCTTCGCACACAATGCCAACATCCTGATGAACCTGGATATCGTATCCGTGCTTTCCGACCGGTTCTATGAAACCGAAGGGACCGACCCGTTGCGTAAGTTCATCCTGAATGCGACGCCCGTCTACCAGCGCAGCGACGACGTCATCACCATCGACAAACGCCTGATGACCTATGTGGCGACGATTTCCCCCGTTGAAAACAACATCGTGCTGATCAGTCTGCAGACCCGATACTTCCTGTTTACGGCGATCGCGCCGTTCGCGTCCGCGCCGGACCTGCTCTATGACATGCTGGTCGTCTGCCGTACCGCGACGATTTCCGAAGAACAGATCACCCTCCTTTATTCAAACCGGGAAACCATAAACTATAAAAAAGAAACACTGGATATTTTCAGCCAACTTGCACCTGAAAGCGGAAAAGTCATCGATATGATTTCCGTCGACAGCAATCAACCGAGTAATGAATAATCACCGTTGAGAAAGGGGAAACACCATGTGGAAGAAACTTGCATCCTTGTTTTTCGAGGAAGAGGAAGAAGTCGTCGAAGAGGAAATCAAAGAGACCAAGAAGGTCGAACTTCCTCCGCTCGCCGTCAACGTTGAAAAGAAATCCGTGCGGATCGACCTTGAAACGACGGCGAAGCCCTACGAACCCGTGCGAAGCGGGATGACAGGCGAACTCCCCGTCATCAAAGAAACGCCGAAAACCGCGACGAGGATCGACTTATCCCCCGAACCTCAGATCAAGCAACGCCGAAGCGTCAACGAGAACAACGTCGTCTATGAATTCCAGCCGGTCATCAGCCCGATTTTCGGCGTGAGCGAAAAAGACAAGAAAACCGTCGTCGTCCAAAACGTCGCGCCGCAGCAACCGATACGGCATAGTTCCCTGCAAACCATCATCTCTCCGATCTACGGCGTCGCGAAAAAAGACGAGAAACATGAAACGGTCCTCGAGCCGGAGTTCATCGTCGCACCGTCGAACCCGACCATCGAAATCAAAAACCTTTCGCTCGACGAACTTCTTCACGAGGAAACCGTCGAGAAAGAAAAAACCTTGGAACAGTTTTCCTTGTTCGAAGAGTCTACCCCGCAAGAATGAAAGGAGGGCGCGACATGATTTTTTTTATCGGGATCAAAGGGTCCGGAATGGCTTCGCTGGCCTGCATGCTGAAAGAAATCGGGCATGAAGTCACCGGAAGCGACATCGAAAAGCATCTCTTTACCGAAGAACAACTTCATCTTCATCAGATCCCCATCCTGCCGTTCGGATCCGTCATCCCCGACC
>JAHFCO010000021.1:14970-39956 GCA_023249475.1 Bacillota bacterium
GCAACGCGTTCAAAGAAGATTTTCCGGACGTGGCGTCGGCGAGACAGAATCCGACTTTGACCTGTTTCAGGTACCATGAATACCTCGGACATCTGATGGAAGGCTATGTTTCCGTCTCCATCGCCGGATCCCATGGAAAGACGACCACCAGCACGATGATGGCCGCGATGTTGAACGTGCATGACAAGACCGCCTACCTCATCGGCGACGGTCATGGCCATTTGGAGAAGGATAGCAAGTTCATGGTGGTCGAGTCCTGCGAATACCGCCGTCATTTCTTGGCGTATTACCCCGATTATGCGATCATCACCAACGTCGACCTCGACCACGTGGACTATTTCAAAGACGAGAAGGATTATCAACTGGCCTATGAACAGTTCAGCAAGAACGTTAAGAAAGAAGTGATTTGTTTCGGCGACGACCCGCAAGTCCGCGGGTTGAACATCGACCGACCCGTCCTTTATTACGGAGTGAACGAGGGGAACGATCTTCGGGCGACAGAAATCGTCGAATCGACCCGCGACATGGCGTTCAACGTCGTTTTCCATGGAAAAGACCTTGGACGGATCCGACTGCCTTTCGTCGGCCGCCATTTGCTTTGGAACAGTCTTTCCTGCGTCGCCGTCGGCTTGTTGGAAGGCATGGACCTCGCGTCGATCGAATCGGGATTGGGCGGTTTCAAAGGGGCTTCGCGCCGTTTCGTCGTCGAAGAAATCCAAGACAACGTATTCATCGATGATTACGCCCACCATCCGACGGAAGTCGCGATCACGATCTCCGCGGCACGCCTGCGTTATCCCGACAAGAAACTCGTCGCCGTTTTCAAACCGCACCGTGTCTCACGCGTGCTTCGTTTCGCGGACGAATTCGCCCTGGCGCTTTCGAAAGCCGATTTCGTCGCCCTTTGTCCCTTCACCAGCATCGATGATAAAGAAGAGGGGATCGACATCGACATCACCTATCTTCAAGAACGGATCCCGGGATCCATCATCGTGGATGAGAACGAAAACGATGCCAAGCAACTCGCCCGTCTACAACCGGCCGTCTATCTCTTTATGAGTTCAAAAGACATCTATGGTTTAAGCGACCTCGTTAAGCGCTATCAATAATCTTGAAAATATTTACATCCTCGGTTATAATAGAACCGAGGTGAGAACCATGGACGAACTAATCCTTAAACTCAGTGAGTTATCAGCGCTCTTGCTCCCGATCTTGGGAGTCGTTGTGCTGATTTTTCTTATCCTACTTCTGCGCCAAACCCTAAACATCCTCAAACAAGTTTCCGGTACCGTCACAAAAGTGGATTCCACCATTCAAACCGTCGAAAACAGCCTGCTCGAATTGAAGGGACCGCTCCACACGCTCAACAGGATATCGGGGAGTGTCGACCTGGTCCAGGACGCTACGGAGAATGCCATTAAAACGCTTATCGTCGCCGTCACATCGAATTTCGACCTTATCAAAGATTGGATTACAGCTTTTCTCGACAAAAAGAAAACGAAAAACCAAGAGTTCCAAGAACCTCTTGAGTAAGGAGAAACCATGACCCAAAGAAACGACGATCCTGTAAACGAAGAGAAAATCATCGATGCGGTTGAAGAAGCGGTTGCGCAAGAAGAAGAAATCATCGGGGACAAGGTGAAGACGGAGAAACGTTCCGCGTTCGACAAGTTCCTTCATTCCGCGAAGGAATTCGTGCAAGACGCGAAACTCCAGGAAAAATTCGAAACCTTGAAAGAAAAGACGGGTGAAGCCGTCGATCTCGCCTCCAAGAAGATCGATGAGATCCGCCATGACGAGGAACTGAAGGAAAAGTTGAACACGATGAAGGAAAACGTTGTCAACGCGACCGAAAAAGTCGTCGAAAAAGTGAAGGAGAACGAAGAACTGAACAAAGCCTTGAATCAAGTCAAGGACGTGACGGTCGATGCGGCGAAGAAGAGCGCCGAATTCGTTTCCAACAAAGTGGAAGAGATCCGGGAGAATCCGGACGTACAGAAGAAAGTCGGTCAAGCCAAGGATAAAACCATCGAAGTCGCGGAAAAAGCGGTCGACGGGTTGAAAAAATGGCTGAAACCGGAAGATCAAGTTGTCAACGAAGCCGAAGCGCCGGTCGAAGCACCGGTTGAAGAAAACGAAGTAAAGGAAGAGTAACGAATCATGAAAAGAGTCACCATCTATGACGTCGCCAACGAGGCGAAAGTATCCCTGGCCACGGTCAGCCGGGTAATCAACGGGTTGGAAATCGTCCGTGAAGACACGCGTCTGCGCGTCGAAGCCGCGATCGAGAAACTCGGTTATAAACCAAACGCCATCGCACAAGGATTGGCACTGCAAAAAACGACGACGATCGCTCTGGTCATCCCCGAAGCGAGTTTCACCTATACCGGACAGATCATCAACGGACTGTTGGACGTGGCGAAAATCTACAAGTACAGCATCATGCTGCATACGACCACCGAAGGGATCGTGGACATCGGCGAAATCGTCGAAACCATCATCAAGTCGCGCGTCGACGGCGTCGTCATCTACAACGACAAACTGATGGTCGACGAGTTGGCTTCTCTGACGAAGTACAATTTCCCCATCGTGTTGATCGGAAACAAAATGTCCACCGACAATATCTGTTCCGTCTATGTCGATTTGGAGAAAGCCGTCTATGAATTGGTGACCCAATACATCGAAAAAGGCCGTAAGAACATCGCGATCATCCAAGACCGCAAGAACAAGTTCGCCGTCGAACAGTTGATTAAAGGCGCCCAACGCGCTTTCGAACGCAAAGGCATGGTTTTCGACAAGTTCATCGAAATCCCGCGCGAATACCGTTCTTCCTATGTCTTCCTGAAAGACTACTTCCGCACCAATACGCATGACTTGATCATCGCCCATCGCGATTCCCAAGCCCTTGCGGTTGCCAACGCGGCGAGTGAAAACGGCATCAAAGTCCCGCAAGACCTCGAAGTCGTCTGTGTCATCGACACGAAGTACAACGCCATGGTCCGTCCCCAGCTCTCCAGTTTCGCGATCCCATCCTATGATTTGGGCGCGGTCGCGATGCGTGTGATGACCAAGATGCTGCATATGGAAGAAATCGACGATCGTGAAATCGAACTGAGCTACCTGTTCACGCCGCGTCAGTCCACGAAGTAATTGACGATAAGGTTGGATTTGGTATAATTGAATGGCATTGAAGAGGAAAAGTAGTGGATGAAGCTTCCCAAGAGAGAGGGTGGTCGGTGCGAACCCTCGTCGCGGATTCCATGAATACACCTTGGAGCTTCCCCGTTGAAAGCGGGGACGTCCATCCGCGTTACGGATTCGAGGCCGAAAGGCAACTAAGGTGGTACCGTGCAGATCCTGCGCCCTTGGACGAGGGCGCTTTTTATTTGAAAAGGAGAGAAACCATGAACTTTTTGGAAGAATTACAATGGCGTGGATTAGTCAAGGATGTCACCGACCTGGAAGGATTGAAGGAAAGGTTGAAGAAACCGATCACGCTCTATTGCGGGTTTGATCCGACCGCCGATTCGCTGCATATCGGCAGTCTTCAGCAAATCCTGCTTTTGAAGCGTTACCAACAACAAGGGCATACCCCCATCGCCTTGTGCGGCGGGGCGACCGGCATGATCGGCGACCCGCGTCCGACCACGGAGCGTAAACTCATTTCGTTGGAAGAAGTGCTCAGCAACGCGAAAGCCATCGAGAAACAATTGGCGCTCTTTTTGAGCAAAGAAGGGGATAACGCCCTTATCGCCGTCAACAACTACGACTGGCTTAGCAAATTCAGCATCCTGGATTTCCTGCGCGACTTCGGCAAGCATTTCAACATCAACTACATGATCGCGAAAGACACGATTTCATCGCGTCTTGACAGCGGGATATCATTCACCGAATTCACCTATACGATCCTGCAGGCGGTCGACTGGCTTCATCTCTATGAAACCTACCACTGCGAGATGCAGATCGGCGGGAGCGACCAATGGGGTAACCTGACCAGCGGCACCGAACTCATCCGCAAGAAGATGGGGGATCAATCCAAGGTGTTCGGCGTTACGTCGCCCTTGATCACCAACTCCGACGGGTCGAAGTTCGGGAAGTCGGAAGGGGCGAACATCTGGTTGGACCCCAACCGGACCGATGCCTACCATTTCTACCAGTACTGGCTCAATGTCGCGGATGCGGACATCATCGACTTCATGAAACGGCTGAGCTTCTGTACGGTCGAAGAAATCCAATCGTATGCCTTGTCCGTGGCGAGCGAACCCCATCTCCGTAAAGCGCAGAAAGCGCTGGCCGAAGAACTGACGAAGCTCGTCCATGGTGAAGAAGGGTATGAAACCGCCCTACGGATCAGCGAAGTCCTCTTCAGCGGCGAATGGCGCAAGCTCGGGGTCGACGAACTTCAACTCGCGCTGGCCGACGCCCCCCATATCGCGGTTAACGAAGACCGCTTGTTGGTTGATGTCCTGGTCGAGGGGAAGATCGCTTCGTCGAAGCGCGAAGCGCGTGAATGGATCGTCAACGGATCCATCACCGTCAATGGAATCAAAATGACGTCGATCGAAGACGTGCTCAAAAAGGAAGACGCGATCGGTCGGCAACTCAGTGTCATCCGTAAAGGGAAGAAGAATTATTTCGTCATCGAACATGACGCGGGAGAATAACCATGGATACGATCTATTTAACGATATTCGCCGGAGCGATCGGTGCCTTGGTCTTGGGCATGCGGATCTTCGAATGGAATAATCAGCGCAAAATCTTGGCGAAAGCCGCCGAGGCTGGGCATCCGCTCAAGCGTGAAAAAGTCTCGATCAAACGGGTCTGGATCTATGTGGGTCTGCTTGGGTTCGCCCTCGTCATGATCTTCTTCATGGAAGAGGAATTGCTCACGAAGGTCGCGTTGGGGATCTTGTTCGCATTGATGCTGATGTCCGAAATCATCGGGATGTATACATCCTACGCGCTCTATGCCAACGAACGCGAGTTCATGTACGGGACCGAAGTCCTGCGCTACAAGAGCATCCGGACCATGAAACCCAAAAACAAGAAAAACATGGAAATCCATGGCATGAACGGCGTGGTCATCACGGTTCCCAATGCCATCGCCGATGTCATCAAAGCGAAGAAAGATGCCAAAAAAACGCAACCGGTTTAATTCCGGTTGCTTTTCTTAAATAGAAGCAGGATGCCGACCACGATCATGAGAAACGGCCAGGGAAAGAGGGCGTTCGTCAAGCGTGAAAGGATCGGGAAAAAACGACCCATGAGCCAGTATATCCCGATCAATACCAGCACGAGTCCAAAGCGGCTGCGAGAGTCCATCGGTTCACCTCAAGTTCCATTTTAGCATCCTCGACGCGCATTGTGAACACGCAATTCACTGTGGTATAATACACGGGAGGTGAATTATGAAAAAGATCGTTTCAGTCTGTTTGATCCTCTTACTCGCGGTCGGATGCCAATCCGCCACCGATAAGCAATATCAAGCCAACCTTCAGCGGTACGATGCGTACTATACCGCGATTTTAAACAACGATAAATTCCAGTCGAACTCGGAGTATTTCGACATTTTCGCCGTCATGAACAAGCTCTCGGATACGGAATACCGCTACGACGTCATCATCGACAGTCCGCGCGTCGCCATGTACGATGTGGAAGTCCTGGTCATCGAGAACGGCAAGTCGCTAGAGATCGCGGATGAAATCATGCCCTGCATCGGTTTGTTCGAAGACCGCGACTTCAATCTCGTGCCCTATCAAATCAACCTGGATGCGGGCTTCGCGGAAGGGTTCGGGTTGAACGGTTTGGTCGAGAACCCGATCGTCAACCTGAAGGTCATGGTCGTATGGAAAGACTACGCCAAGGTGCAGCAAAAACGGGAATATTTCGATTTGACCGTTCAATACAGCGAGCAGGTGCAAGAGTGATGGATAACGTATCCCGTCGCAAACAATCGATCGTCGCCGGAGGGCTGACCAGTTCCGCCGGCATTTTCTTGTCGAAAGTCATGGGGATTCTGTATGTCGTGCCGTTCACCGCGATCGCGGGCGAACACAACTTGACATACTATGCCCGCGCCTATTCGATCTATGATATCGTTTTGAACGTGACGATCGCCGGCATCCCCTATGCCATCGCGACGATGATCGCGAAATATGTCGTCCGCGACGACTATAAGACCGTGGTTTTGATCCGTAAACTTTCGACCGGCATCTTGTTGGTGACCGGGTTCATCGCGATGTTGACGGTCTTCGTCTTCGCCGGTCCGATCGCGGGCTTCACGGTGAAAGCGGCGCCGGGGACGGAAGTCTACGAGCGGACGCGCGTCGTGTTCATGATCATTTCCGCCAGCATGTTTTTCGCCCCGTTCCTCAGCAGTTTCCGCGGCTTCCATCAAGGGTTGAAGAATTTGAGATCCTACGCATTCTCCCAAGTGCTCGAACAATTCATCCGCATCCTCTTCCTTTTGGGGATGGGCATCCTGGCGGTCTATTTCTTCAACCGGGATTCCATCTGGGCGGTCTACTTCGCCATCGGCGCATCCTCGATCAGCGCGATCGCCGCGATCTTGTATTTCATGGTCGTCGATCGCCGGGATTACCCGGTCATCCTCGACAAGGCGAAACGCCAGGCCACGCCTCCGATCAAGACGAAAGACCTTCTGCGGGAATTGCTTACGATTTCGATCCCCTATGTCATCATCTCGTTTTTGGGAAGCAACGCGAACATCGCCAACTTCATCTTCTTCAACCAGGCGATGATTGCCCACGGGGAAACGATCGAACAAACCAATCTTCTATTCTCGCTGCTTTCCTTCACCTGTCTCAAACTCGTCAGTATCCCGGCGGTCGTCTCGATGGGTTTCTCCATCGCGATCATCCCGTATTTGACCACCGCCGTCGAGCGCCAAGATTTCAAACTAGCGCGCAAATACATCGAAGATGCTTTGGATACCGTCTTGTATCTTGGCGTCCCCCTATGCTTTTACCTTTTCGCGATCAGCGAGGAAATCTATTACACGATGTACGGAAGCGCGAACTATGTGCTGGGGGGCTATGTATTATCGCTGAGTTCGTTCATCGCGCTTTTCGGAACCTTTAATCCGGTCGTCAGCCAGTTGATGATGAACCTGCGTTTGCGTAAGGTCAACATCCGCAACCTCTTGATCGGCTTCTTGATCGCCATCGCGACGATCTATCCCTTCACCTATGTTCTGGGTTTCCCCGGCATCATCCTTTCCAGCATCACGTCTTCGCTCTACATCACCGTTTCGAATCTCTATGCCATCCACAAGACATCGAATTTCGGGTTCCGCATGATGATCAAGCGATTGATTGTGGTCCTCATGGGCATCGGGTCGATGCAGATCGTCTTCATGCTGCTCCGCTTGTTCGGACTCGAGGTCGTTCAACCCAACCGTCTGGTCAGCCTGTTCAATCTGGGGATCTACGGTTTGCTTGGCTTGATCGCCTATCTCGGCATGACCGGGATGTTCTCGCTTCCCCAAATCCTGTTCTCGCTTGATTTTACGAAACTGAAAGCCAAGGTACTACGCAAATGAGATTGGATAAGATACTGGCCCATCTGGGCTATGGTTCGCGAAAAGACGTGAAGAAGATCATTCGTGCCGGCCATGTTTTGGTGAATGGCGAGATCCTCCGCGACGACGACGCCCATGTGGATCCCGACAACGACGAAATCATCGTCGGCGACGATACGCTTGAATATGCCGAGAAAGTCTATTGGTTGATGAACAAGCCGCAAGACGTGGTGAGCGCGACCGTCGATCCGCGTTATCCGACGGTCATCGACCTGTTGCCCTCCAACGCCGGCCACGGATTGTTTCCGATCGGCCGTTTGGATCTCGATACCGAAGGCTTGCTGGTGGTCTCAAACGACGGGGCGCTCGCCCATCGTCTGCTCTCGCCCAAGAAACATGTGGATAAGGAATATGAAGTCGACTTGGCGAAGGACTGGGACCCTCGATATGAAATGGAACTATCCACCGGGATTTTGATCCAGGACCCCGAATACCAATGCAAACCCGCAAGCGTCGTCGTGATCGACCCCAAGAAAATCCGCATCGTCATCAGCGAAGGGAAGTACCATCAGGTGAAACGCATGATGGCCGCCTGCGACAACGAAGTGGTGCGCCTACGCCGCATCCGCATGGGCGGGCTGACCCTGGACCCGCACTTGCAGCCCGGTGAATTCCGCACCCTAACCCCGCTCGAACTCGAACAACTACAAAAAACACACGGATGATTCCGTGTGTTTTCTTTCTTCGTTGAATGTTAGCGGTTGTAGTATTCGACGACCAACGCTTCGTTGACGTCGGTGTTCAGTTCGTTGCGTTCCGGCAAACGGACATAAACGCCTTTTTTCGCTTCTTTGTCGAAGGTGACATAACCGGCGAGGTTCAAGGTCGCTTGCAGCGCGTCGGCGATCGCCGGCATGTTGCGGGAGTTTTCCTTGACTTCGATGGTCGATCCCGGCGCTACGATGTAGGAAGGGATGTCGACTTTGCGGCCGTTCACCAAGATGTGGCCATGGTTGACCAACTGGCGGGCGGCACGACGAGTTCTGCCCAAGCCCATGCGATAGACGACGTTGTCCAGGCGGGACTCAAGCAAGAACAGGAAGTTGTGGCCGGTAACGCCTTTCATGTGGGAAGCCTTCAGGAAAGTGTTGTAGAATTGACGTTCGTTGACGCCGTACATAAAGCGGATACGTTGTTTTTCGCGAAGTTGCTGACCATAGTTGGACAGCTTCGAGCGACGGTTTGCTCCGTGTTGACCCGGGGCGGATTGACGGCGCTTTAGTTCTTCACCGGTTTCTAAAACCGAGAACTCCAAGCGGCGGGCAACCTTCCATACAGGTCCGTTAATGCGTGCCATAGAAATATTCCTCCTTGTGTTTTCTGGCTCAAAACTACAGGCGCAAGTTATCTTGCCTTGTGTCATCCTAGGTATTTCGCTTTTTGCAGCAAAGTTACTTTACTCCGGTAAAACGTGGATGACGCTCGTTGCACGACCTTACGTGCTGCGCTATTTTGATGCTTGATTAGTTTATCAGAGATTTACCGCTTTGTCAATTTATGCGGAAGAAGACCGATAAGTGTCCAAAATATCCTCAATAAAGTTCGATTTATGATACAATAACAACGATGAGGTGGTCAAGTATGGACATGCAACTCGTTCTAGACATCCTAGCTCAACCCACGACCGTCATGACGGTCGGCGGTCTGTTTTCCATCGCGCTTTTATTTCTGATTGCGAGACGGGTCCGTAAGGGGAATCTTAAAAAGAAGTTGAAGGAACTGGAGATCCGCTACAATAATGTACGGAGCATCCCGTTGCCTTTCAAATTGAACAAAGCCGTCGCGCTCGCCCGTGTCAACGCCGAAGTCGCGTCGATGACGGAGAAGGCGAAGGTGTCTTTCGAAGCGGTTCAGAACGAACTGAAACAGATCGCGAATCTTCTGGCGGAAACCGAAGACGCGATTTTGATGGGGAAACTGAAAAACGCGAAACTGACGATCGGCGACATTTCCGGGATGATCGAGCGGACGACCCTGTCCGTCGAGGATCTTGAAAAGAAACTGGACGGGGTGTTGGAGGAAGAGACGCAGCAGCGCTCCAAGATCACCGACCTGAAGGATCAATTCAGATCGCTGAAAGGCGAGTATAGCGAGAAGAGCGCATCGCTCAGTCTGTGCATCGAGACCTTGGATCAACGCATGGCGGAGATCGAAAAGAGTTTCTCGATGTTCGAGGAATGGATGTACGCTTCGGAATTCGGCAAAGCCAAAGAAAAGATGGAAGAGATCGCAACCCAGCTCGAGGACGCGGAAAGTCTGGTGACCAGACTCCCGGAGTTGATCGCGCTGGCTAAAGGTGTGATACCGAAGCAGATGGATGAGATCGCCCAGCTTTACAGCCAGCTAAAGCAAAAAGGGGTTTTCCTCCAACATCTGGAAGTTCCGAAGAATCTGGAACTTGTCTCTGACACCTTGAAAGAAGACATCACCAACCTACGTCGCGGGGTCGTCGAACAAGTGGAAGTCCACCTCGCCGATAACCGCAAGCGCTTGGAGCAACTGATGGCCCAACTTGATCGGGAAGACCGGGCGCATTTCGAACTGTACGAGGCCATACGCACCTGCGTGAAGAACGTCAAGGAATGTTCGGAATTGTACCAAAACCTGAAAATCACGTTCCAGAAAGTTTCCGTCCGCTTCGGATGGGACGATTTGAAAGACGTCTTGAAGACCAGTGAAGGGAAGTTGTTGGCGGTTGACGAGAACGTCCAACGCTTGCGTAAGTTGAGCGAGGAACATTCGATCCCGGCATCGACGCTGCTGATCAGCGTGAAGGAAACCCTCCAGGACGTCAATGTTTTGGGCGGGGAGTTGCAGAACGCGATGAACCGGGTCAACGGGGCGCGCAGCGATGAAGAACGTGCGAACAAACAGCTTCTGAAACTGCATATCATCATGAATGAAATCCAGGTCAAGATCCGCAAACACCGATTACCGAGCATTTCCTCGGCCTATGAGGAAGATATGCGGAAATCCTATCAATTCGTCAACAGCATCGAGAAACTGTTGGAAGAGAACCCCCTCAACATCAACCTGCTGAATGCGACCGTCACGGACGCGATCGATACGATCTACAAATTATATAACAATGTCAATAACATCGTAGGGACGGTCGAAATGGTTGAAAACGCCATCGTGTTCGGGAACAAGTACCGTAGTTTCTATCCTGAAATCGACGACCAACTGACACGTTCGGAACTTCTGTTCCACAACGGCGATTACACCGAAGCGATCAAGGTCGCCATCGGGGCGATCGAGAAGGTTCATCCGATATCTTACGAAAAACTAATCAAGGAGAATTCGAAGAGTGCAACCAGTTGAAGAAATATATTTGGACCATGTGAGCAGTACGCCGGTCCATCCGGAAGTCCTGAAGACCTTGGGCGAACTGCTCCCCATCCATTATGCCAATAGCGACGCGATCCATAGCGCCGGTACCCGCATCAACCAATTGATCCAACGCAGCCGCTCGGTCATAGCGGCTGCTTTTGGCGTTTCTGCGGAAGAAATCGTATTCACATCCGGGGCGACCGAAGCGAACAACGCCATCATCAAAGGCATCGCGTTCGCCAACGCCCATAAAGGGAAACACATCATCACATCGAGCGTCGAACATGCCTCGGTCTATGGTTCCTTTGAATTCCTGGAAAATGAATTCGGCTTCGACGTGACGTATCTTCCGGTCGACCAAGACGGAAGGATCCTCCCCGAAGTCCTAAAAAACGCACTCCGACCGGACACGATCCTCGTTTCGATCATGTACGTCAACAACGAGATCGGGACGATCATGCCGATAAATGAACTCGCCAAGGTCGTCAAAGAGCATTCACGCGCATACTTCCATGCGGATTGCGTCCAAGCCTTGGGCAAGATCCCCGTCGATCTTGAGAACGTGGACGCGGCGAGTTTCTCCGCCCACAAAATCAACGGCGTGAAAGGGAGCGGCGTGATGCTGAAGCGGGCGAACGTGCCGTTTCTTCCCTTGATTTCCGGCGGCCAGCAGGAAATGGGGATGCGCGGGGGAACACCCAACGCCATCGTCAACATCCTCTTCGCCAAGACCTTGCGCCTTGCGCTTGAAGGCGAAGTCGAACACATCCAGCACGTCCGTGCACTGAAACGACGTTTGATCGACCGTCTCTCGACCCTCGATGCCATCGTCTTCAACAGCCCGATGGATGGATGTTCGGATTTCATCCTGAACATTTCATGTCTATGCGTCCCTTCGGAAGTCATGATGAACTGGCTGAACCAGCACAAGATCTTCGTATCCGCCCAAAGCACCTGTTCTTCCAAAACCAAACAACCCTCCCATACCCTCCGTGCGATGCATCTCGACCAGAAACGGTTGGACGGCAGCCTGCGCATCGGATTGGGCTACACCAACACGACAGCGGAAATCGACCGGTTTCTGGATGTCTTAGAAGAAGGAATCACCACCTATGGCAAACTATAGCGCAGAATACATCCTCGTCCGCTACGGTGAACTTTCCACCAAAGGGAAGAACCGTAAGCTCTTCGTCGCCAAACTGATCGAGAGGATCCGTCAACGCCTCGTCGATCATCCCGCATTGAAAATCAGATACGACTACAACCGGATCTACATCCTGCTCAACGGGGAAGATGAAACCAAAGTCTGTGAAGGCTTATCGCAAGTCTTCGGGATTTCTTCCTTTTCCGTCGCGGTCAAATGCGACAACGCGATCGAAACGGTCTGCGAAGCCGCGGTCGAATTGATGTCGCAAGAAGAACCTTCGACCTTCAAAGTCGATTCGCGTCGTCAAGTGAAAACCTATCCCATGCTTTCCACCGCCATCAGTGCGAAAGTCGGTGAAGCGATTTTCAACGCGGGACGGCATACCGTCGACTTGCACCATCCCCAGATCCTCGTCCGGGTCGAAATCCAGGAAAACGATGCCTACATCACCGTCAAAACCCATAAAGGGGCCGGCGGTTATCCGGTCGGCATCGGCGGGAAAGCGATGCTGATGCTGTCGGGTGGGATCGATTCGCCGGTCGCCGGCTATCAGACGATGAAACGCGGGGTTGAGATCGAAGCGATCCACTTCGCCGCACCTCCGTACACTTCCGACCAAGCCAAACAAAAAGTGATGGAACTCGCGAAGAAACTCAGCATCCACCAAGGTCGGATCACCGTCCATGTCGTGCCGTTCACCGATCTTCAACTCGAAATCTACAAGAGCGCGGACAACACCTACGCCGTGACTTTGATGCGTCGGATGATGTATCGCATCTCCGAACAAATCGCCCAACAGAGACGCTGTCTCGCCATCGTGAGCGGCGATAGCCTGGGTCAGGTCGCAAGCCAGACCCTCTACAGTATGCAAGTCATCCAGGATGCCATACGCATGCTGGTGCTGCGTCCGTTGGTCACGCTGGATAAACTGGAAATCATCGAAATGGCGAACAAGATCGGGACGTATGATACCTCGATTCTGCCTTTCGAGGATTGCTGCACGATCTTCAGCGTCCAAAACCCGGTCACCAAGCCCCGCTTGGAGTATGTACTGAAAGAAGAAAAACGATTCGATTTCTATCCGCTGATCGCCGAAGCGATCGCCAACACCCAAACCGTGACGTTGACGTTGAAATCCGACGAAGACGCGATTTTCTAGGAGGTTCCCCATGGCATTCGACGCCCTGACGCAACGCTTCACCGAAGCGTTCAAACACATCACCAAGACCGACCGACTCACCGAAAAGAACATGGACGACCTGCTGAAAGACGTGCGGCTCGCACTGCTTGAAGCCGATGTCAACGTCCAAGTCGTCCGCAGTTTCCTCGAACAAATCAAATCGAAGGCGCTGGGCACCAAGGTTCTGACTTCGATGAATCCGCAGGAAGCCCTCATCAAGATCATCTACGACCAATTGGTCGAACTTTTAGGCGCGCAAGGCACGGAAATCGCCTACCCCCAAGGCAAGACCGTCGTCATCATGATGGTCGGTCTGCAAGGGACGGGGAAGACCACGTCCGCCGCGAAACTCGCCAACCTGGCATTGAAGAAACAGGGACGCAAACCCGTCCTCATCGCCGCCGACCTGGTCCGCCCGGCCGCCATCGACCAATTGGAAATCCTGGGGAAATCCATCGGGATCCAGGTCTATGCGGAAAAAGGCAGCACCGACGCGCTGAACGTCGTACGCAACGGGATGGCCTTCGCACGGATGCAGAACGCGGATACCGTCATCATCGACACCGCCGGCCGTCTGCACATCGACGAAGCCATGATGGGTGAACTCGGCGACATCAAACGCCTGGTCAAACCGGATGAAATCCTCTTGACGGTCGATGCGATGACCGGCCAGGACATCCTCAACGTCGCCAAATCCTTCCATGAACAATTGGATGTCACCGGTCTGGTCGTCACGAAGTTCGACGGCGACGCCCGTGGGGGAGCCGTGTTGTCCGTCCGTTCCGTCGCCCAAGTCCCGGTCAAATTCGTCGGTACCGGCGAAAAGATCGACGATTGCGACCTGTTCTACCCCGACCGCATGGCCAACCGTTTATTGGGCATGGGGGATTTATTGACCTTGGTCGAAAAAGCCGAGGAAAAGCTCGACATCGAAGCCAGCGCACGCGGGATGGAACGCATGATGAGCGGGCAGTTCACCTTCGACGACATGCTTGAACAGTTCAACCAGATCTCGAAAATGGGATCCCTCAAGAACCTGATGAAAATGATCCCGGGGGCCAACCAACTCGCCGGTCAGATCAACGACGAAGACACCGAAGCGTCCATGAAACGCAGCAAGGCGATCATTCTCAGCATGACCAAGGAAGAACGCTCCAACCCGTCGGTGTTGCGCGCTTCACGCAAAGCGCGGATCGCCAAGGGAAGCGGGACGTCGGTCACCGATGTCAACCGCTTGGTCAGTCAGTTCGAAAAAACCAAGGAACAGATGCGCTTGTTCTCACGCATGGCCAATAAATCCGGAATGAACTTCAAGCGATAGTCACACTCTGCTTCGCGGAAATCGAAGTTGATCAATAACCTGTGCGGGAGGAAAAATCGGATGAAAACGTTTATAAAGTCGACCAACTATACCGTTTATTTACTGGTTACGCTTGTCGCGGCCATCGTCATCTCATCTTTATTGGTCAAGCCGGTTGCAGAATCCTCTGGAGCTACCGCCCAACAGACGATGATCGGGATGTTTGCCTTTGCATTCATCTATCTGGCGTACATACTTGTCGAAATGAGATCGTCAATCATAATCGATGAGCATTCGATTGTCGACAAGAAGATGTACGGATCAAAGCGATTCGAATTCAAAGAGATCAGAAAAATCGAGTATAGGAAATCTCTGATGAAGCTTAACTCGATGGTGCTAGTCCACTCCAATAGTGGTCGGATCATCAGGCTCAATTACTGGTATAAAGACTTTCCTGAGCTAGTACGTCTTCTCTGCAAGAATACACAATCGGTCAGCGATCAAGTGAAATTAAGTGATCAACTCAGACGTGATTTCGGTTTATAAAGAATAACTAACAACGATTGATCTTACTTCTTTCCCAGATTAAATGATTTGAGTCTGTACAGGTTTTCCCCTTGACAGGTAGGATTGATATGGTATACTGAGACAGTAAAAACCAAGGAGGTGTATTTATGGCAGTAAAACTACGTTTAAAAAGAATGGGTGCCAAGAAGGATCCGTTCTACCGTATCGTCGCCGCTGATTCCCGCAGTCCTCGTGACGGCCGTTTCATCGAATCGATCGGCTACTACAACCCGACATCCACTCCGGCCGAAATCAAAGTCGATTCCGAAGCCGCTCTGAAATGGCTTCGTACCGGTGCGCAACCGTCCGATACCGTTCGCAACCTGCTTTCGCAAGCCGGTGTCATGAAGGCGTTCCACGAAGAAAGAAACAAGTAATCATGGTTTCGATGGAACAAGCGCTGCATAACCTGGTCGAACCGATGGTCGATGACAAAGCGAGTCTGAGTGTCAAAACGATGGCGAGCCTGGACGACAAGGAAATCTTGCTTTATGTGTATGCCAAGAGCGAAGACATCGCTCGTTTGATCGGTCGTCAAGGCCAGATGGCATCCGCGCTCCGCAACATGATGAGTGTCGCTTCCCGTTTGGAAAACAGACGCATCACAATTAAATTCGAATCGTATTAGGATGCCTACGCATCCTTTTTTTGAGGGACCATGGAAAAACTGAAAATCGGAACGATTGTCCGCGGTTTCGGGATCAAAGGGGAAGTGAAGATCAAAATCCTCACCGACCTTCCCGAAGACCGCTTCAAAGTGAATCGCAAACTTATCGCCATCTTGGACGGAAAGGAAAAAAACCTGACCGTGCTTTCGTTGCGGTTTCATCAGAACCACGCCTTGGTGACCTTCGAAGGGTATCCGGACCTGAGCGCCGTCGAACCTTTGGTAAGATCGGACCTCTATCTTCCGATCACGGAAATCGACGTCGAGAAAGAAGAAGGGTTCTATCCGTTCCAACTGATCGGATTGACCGCACTCGATCTGGAATCAAACGTACTCGGGGTCGTGAGCGAAGTGCTTCCGACCAACGCCAACGACGTGTTACGCATCAAGACCCAGGGGAAGGACATCCTGGTTCCCTATGTCCCGGTGTTCGTCAAGAACGTCGACTTGAAAAAGAAAACCATCCAGGTCATGCTGTTGGAGGGAATGCGATGAAAATCACCATCCTTACCTTGTTCGAAGAGATGTTCCAGGGGTTTATGACCACGTCGATCATCAAGAAGGCGATCTTGAAGAATCTGGTCGAGATCGAGACGATCGACATGCGTTCGTTCACGAAAAACAAGCACACGAGGGTCGACGATTATCCCTTCGGGGGCGGGCAGGGACTGGTATTGATGGTCCAGCCGGTCGCCGATGCGCTGGCCAGCGTGAAAACGCCGGAGAGCTATGTCATTTTGACCAGCCCGACGGGAAACCGCTTCACGCAGAAAACGGCGCGTAAACTCAAAGAAAATCATGAACACATCATCATCATCTGCGGGCATTACGAGGGCTTTGACGAAAGGATCCTCAGTCTGGTGGACGAGGAGATGTCGATCGGGGATTTCGTGCTCACGGGCGGGGAATTGGCCGCCATGGTCATGACGGACGCGATCGTCCGTTTGGTGGAAGGCGTCATCACCGAAGCCTCCCATCTGGATGAATCCTTCGAGAACGACTTGCTTGAATACCCGCAGTACACCCGTCCCGCGGTCTATGAAGGGGAAGCCATCCCCGACGTCCTGCTTTCGGGTCATCACGACAATGTCCGGAAGTGGCGCCTGAAAGAGTCGCTGCGTAAAACCTGGCGCGTCCGTCCGGATTTATTCCATGGCCGCAAACTCACCAAGGAAGAAGCGGAATTGTTGGGCGAAGTGCTGAAAGAAGAGGCGCTTCCGAATGCGAAGAAAAAAGAAGTCGTCCTGAAGGAAGAAACCAAAAAAGATTGATTTTATCCGATGGATAGTGTATATTAATTAAGCCTATGGCAAAATGCTACGGCTATGCGGTTCCGCTTTCCCACCGAGGATAAGAGCCGTGAGAAACAAGGAGCGTGAAAAACATGAAATTGAACTTAGTGCAAGAAGTCACCAAGTCCCAGCTTCGCAACGATCTCCCGGATATTCGTCCCGGTTACACGGTACGGATCGACGTCCTCATCACTGAAGGCGAGAAAACCCGGATCCAGGCGTTCGAAGGGGTCGTCATCGGTCGTTCAGGCCGTGGCGTCGCGGAAACGATCATCGTCCGCAAAATGTCTTCCCAAATCGGAGTAGAACGGACTTTCCCTCTACATTCGCCGATCATCCAATCGATCACCGTCGTCCGTCGTGGTAAAGTTCGCAGAAGCAAACTATTCTACCTGCGTGGCCGTTCCGGTAAGGCTTCCCGCCTCGTCGAAATCCGTTAGTAAAAGCCGGGCAACCGGCTTTTAATCTATTCAGGGGGTAACATGGACACCAATGAAACCATCGCTCCGGTAACGCCGGAAATCAAACCGCCGAAAAAAGAAGAGAAATTCGGGATCCTCGACTTCGGGAAATCGCTGATTTTCAGCATCGTCTTCGTGGTCTTGTTTACGACCTTCGTGGCGAAGCCGATCCGTGTCAACGGATCCTCGATGTATCCCACCTTGGTCGACAAGGAACTCGGTTTTTCCAACGTCTTCACCTTGAAAACCTTCGGGATCCAACGTTTCGACGTGGTCATCGTCTATGTCGACCAACTGCAGGAATACCTGGTGAAACGGGTCGTGGCTCTGCCCGGCGAGACCGTGGAGTACCATGATGAAACCTTGTACATCGACTATCAAGCCGTCGAGGAGAATTTCTTCGATGAAAGCTACGTCGCCCAGATCAAACAACAGACCGGGATGGACTTCACCCAGTCGTTCGGTCCGTATACCTTAAAAGAGGGCGAAGTGTGGCTGCTTGGCGACAATCGTCCTTATTCCAGCGATTCGCGGCGTTTCGGCCCCTTTACCATCGACAAGATCGTCAGTAAAGACGCCTACATCCTGTTTCCGTTGGACAAAATCCGCATCGTGACGAAGTAAGGAGGGAAAGTATGACCATCCAATGGTTTCCCGGTCACATGACCCGGGCGAAAAGGGAAATCGAAGAACGGTTGAAAGTGGTGGACATGGTCATCGAATGCCGTGACAGCCGCATCCCCGAATCCTCCGTCAATCCCTTATTGAAATCGCTGACGATCAATAAACCGCGTCTGATCATCCTGACCAAACGCGATAAGGCCGACCCCGACATCACGGCGGCCTGGATCAAGGCGCTGAGCGATGAGAACACGCAAGTGCTTGCCTTGGACCTTTTCAACGACGATGTACGCAATAAAGTCGTCGACGGATGCAAACGTGTCATGAAACCGAAATTCGACCGTTGGTTGGCCAAGGGGGTTCGCCCGCGAAAGATCCGAGCCATGGTGTTGGGGATCCCCAACGTCGGGAAATCGACCCTGATCAACCAACTCGGCAAGAAGAAAGTCATGGTGACCGCGGACCGTCCGGGCGTCACGATGGCTTTGAAGTGGGCGAGCGTCCATCCCGAATTGGATCTTTTGGATACGCCGGGTGTTTTGTGGCCCAAATTCGACGACAAGACCGTGGCGATGAACCTGGCATTGACCGGCGCCATCAAGGACGATGTCCTCCCGTTGGAAGAAGTCGCATTCACCGCCTATCATTTTCTTCGGAACTTTTATCCCGGGCGTTTGGAAAAACGCTATGAACTAGAGACCGTGGAAGATCCGGTCGTTTTCTTCAACAATCTCGCCGCGAAGCGATCGTATTTAAAGAGCGGGGAAGCCGACCTGCAGCGGTCCATGGCCACTTTGGTGCGCGAAATGCGTCAGGACGAATTCGGCGCGATCACCCTGGAGCGTCCCGCATGATCCACGAACTTGAAACGAAACAATGGAATCAAGGGGAACCGATCGCCGGGATCGACGAAGCGGGAAGAGGGCCGTTGGCCGGACCCTGCGTGGTCGCCTGCGTCATCCTTCCTCTGAATTATTTTCACCCCGTCATCAACGACTCCAAGCAACTGAGCGAAAAGCAACGCGAAGCCTGCTATCTCGACATCCTACGGGATGCGCTCCATATCGGCGTCATCGCCGTCAGCGAAGAAACCATCGACCGCGACAACATCTACCAAGCCACCAAGAACGCCATGATCCGATTGGCGAAAAACGCCCCGGCCACCTTGATCTTGAGCGATGCCATGCCCTTCAGCATCGAAGGGAAGGAAGTCGTCGACCTCATCAAAGGCGATGCGATCAGTATTTCCATCGCCGCCGCCAGCATCGTCGCCAAAGTCACCCGCGACCGCGTCATGGTCGGCTACGACCTCTTTTATCCCCAGTATGGCTTCAGCCAACATAAAGGCTATCCGACCCCGGCCCATCTGGAAGCGATCCGCACCCACGGCATCCTTCCGATCCACCGTCAGTCCTATGCCCCGATCCGCGAAATGAACCAACTCCGCCTCTTTTAGTCGGAGTTTTCTTTATTTTGGCATATGGGGGAAGGGAGGTGTGTTATGCTGAGGGAAACCCTGATCGCCTATAGTCTGAAGTATGACGGCGATCCCTACAAGATCGCCCGCGCGATTAAAACGGATGAACCCGTCATGATCCCGGCGAAGTTGCCGCAATGCGTCTGTCTTTTGGATGATTCGTATCCGACGTTACTTCGATGTCTGCGCCATCCTCCGTTTGTGCTCTATTATATCGGCGACCTCCGTCTGTTTGACCATCCAACCATCGGCATCGTCGGCAGCCGCGATGCCACAAGTGACGCGTTGCGCGTCACCGCTTCGATTTCATCCGCCTTGTCCTCGCGCTATGTCGTCATCAGCGGAATGGCGCGCGGCATCGACACGGCCGCCCATGAAGCCGCGTTGGCGAACGGAAAAACCATCGCGGTCCTGGGCTGCGGGATCGACGCGCCCTATCCAAGCGAGAACCTCGACCTGTATCATCGGATCTGCAGGCAAGGACTGGTCGTCTCGGAATATCCCGGCAAGACCAAGCCTTTGCGCCATCATTTCCCTTATCGCAACCGCATGATCGCGGTGGCGACGAAAGGTCTGGTCGTCACGCAGGCGAAGTGCAAAAGCGGCACGATGCTGACCGTCAAGGAAGCGCTGGAACTCGGACGGGAGGTCTATTGCGTCCCATACCCCTTTAATAGTCAGGAAGGGGCGGGATGCAACCTTTTACTCCAGCAAGGGGCGACGATGTTGACAAACCTGGCTGATTTAGACATCATATAAAAAGTTAGGGTTGACAAAGGTTGTGTTCTGTTTCAAACTATAACCCGATAGTAAAGGAGTCTCGCTATGAAAAAACTCGTGATTGTGGAATCCCCTTCCAAATCCAAAACGATTGAGAAATACTTGGGGGCCGACTTCGAAGTCGTCTCTTCCAAGGGACATATCCGTGATCTTGCGACGCGTGGAAAAGGCGGTTTGGGCGTCGATGTGGAAAACGACTTCAAACCGACCTACACCATCAGTAAAGACAAGACCGACGTGGTCAAATCGCTCAAAGCCAAGGCGAAAAAGAGCGACGGCGTCTATCTCGCCACCGACCCCGACCGCGAAGGGGAAGCGATCTCCTGGCACTTGGCGGATGAACTCGGTTTGGACACCAGCCTGGTCAACCGGGTCGTTTTCAATGAAATCACCAAGAACGCCGTCCTTGAAGCCTTCCATCACCCGCGTCAGTTGGACATGGACCTCGTCCATTCCCAAGAGACGCGCCGGATCCTTGACCGGATCATCGGGTTCAAACTTTCTAAGCTCCTCTACAATAAAATCAAGTCGAAATCCGCCGGTCGGGTCCAGTCGGTCGCTTTGAAGCTGATCGTACTGCGCGAGAAAGAAATCGCGGCGTTCAAGGCGGAAGAATATTGGACGATCCACGCCGTTTTCGAAAAAGACAGCCAGGAATTCGATGCGGTCCTTGAAAAAATCGACGGCGTGAAGGCGCATCTTGGGAATAAAGCGGAAACGGATTTGATCCTGGAGCGTCTCAATGACGGGTTCAACATCAAATCGATCCGCAAACAAACCCGCAGCAAAGACCCCAAACTCCCGTTCATCACGTCCACGCTTCAGCAAGAAGCCGCCAACAAGCTGAATTTCAGCGCGAAGAAGACGATGCGTACGGCGCAGAAACTCTATGAAGGGGTCGTGTTGAAAGATGGTCAGGAAGGGATGATCACCTACATGCGTACCGATTCGACGCGTTTGAGCGGCGGTTTCGTGGAGAGCGTCAAGTCCCATATCCTCAATGAATACGGGAAGGATTATGTCGGCAACTACCGCGTCAAGAACGACGAAAGCTCGCAGGACGCCCATGAAGCCATACGTCCGACCAACATCGAATATACCCCCGAAAGCGTCAAGAACTATCTGACGAGCGATGAATACAAACTCTATAAACTGATCTATGCCCGTGCCTTGGCTTCCTTGATGAGCCCGGCGGCCACCGATGTCGTCAGCGTCACCTTGACGCAAAACGGCCTGGATTTCGCCGCGACCGGATCCCACTTGAAATTCGACGGGTACCTGAAGGCTTACGGCGAGTATGAACAGACGAAAGAAAGAATGTTGCCGCTGTTGGATGAAGGGGAGAACCTTGACAGTAAATCGATCGAAGGGAAACAACACTTCACCGAACCGCCGCTTCGCTACAGTGAAGCCCGACTGATCAAGGCGATGGAAGAAAAGGGCATCGGACGTCCGTCCACCTATGCGACCATCATCGACACCCTCCAGCAACGTCTTTATGTGACCTTGGAAAAGACCGGGACCTCCAAAATGAAGTTCTTCGTCCCGACGCCGCAAGGCATCTTGACCGACGAACAGCTCGAACAACATTTCTCCACCATCATCAACGTCGACTACACGGCCGAGATGGAAAACGAACTGGATGAAATCGCCGAAGGGAAGCGGGATTCCGTGCTCGCGTTGCGCACCTTCTACGATAATTTCATCCCGTTGGTCGAAAAAGCCGACACCACGATGGAAAAGATCGCCCCTGAATTGACGGGCGACGATTGCCCGCTGTGTTCGAAACCCTTGGTTTTCCGTAACGGTCGCTTCGGACGATTCATTTCCTGCAGCACCTATCCGGAATGCAAATACACCGCCAAGATCCCCAGCGATAAACCCGAAGTCGAACTCACGGACAAGATCTGTCCGGAATGCGGCAGTTTCCTGGTCAAACGTAAAAGCCGCTACGGCCGTTTCTTCTACGGTTGCTCGACCTTCCCGAAATGCAAACACATCGAAAACATCCCCTACGTGAAGAAATCCGATCAGGAAAAAGCGGAGGAAGCATGAAACCCGTCCATGTGATCGGTGCCGGTCTGGCCGGTAGCGAAGCCGCATGGCAACTCGCGAAACGCGATATCCCGGTCATCCTGCATGAAATGCGTCCCGTCAAATCGACGCCGGCGCATACAAGCGAAGGTTTCGCCGAACTCGTCTGTTCCAATTCGCTGCGATCCAACAGCATCACCAACGGCGTCGGCCTTCTGAAAGAAGAGATGCGCCGTTTGGGTTCTCTGATCATGGAAGCCGCGGATGCGACTTCCTTGCCGGCGGGTAGCGCATTGGCGGTCGACCGCCACGCGTTCTCCCGCTACATCACGGATAAGGTATCCAACCATCCTTTGATTACGATCATCAAAGAAGAAGTAACCCAACTCCCGGATGAACCGACCATCATCGCCAGCGGTCCGCTGACGTCCGATGCCTTGGCGAGCGCGATCCAGGCCGTCATCCACAACGAATCGTTGTATTTCTACGACGCGGCGGCACCGATCATCGAAAAGGATTCGATCGATTTCAGCATCGCGTATTCAAAATCAAGATACGACGAAGGGGACGGGGACTACGTCAACTGTCCGATGACCAAGGCTGAATTCGACGCTTTCTACGATGCGGTTTTGCGCAGCGAGAAAGTCCCGCTTCGTCAATTCGAGAAAGAAATCTATTTCGAAGGCTGTATGCCGTTTGAAGAAATGGCGCGCCGGGGACCTCAGACCCTATTGTTCGGACCGATGAAACCGGTCGGACTCGAGAAGGACGGGGTCCGTCCCTATGCGGTCGTCCAATTGCGTCAGGACGACGCCGCGGCCTCCCTCTACAACATCGTGGGATTTCAGACGCATCTGACTTGGGGTGAGCAAAAACGCATCCTGCGCATGATCCCGGGCTTACAGAACGCCGAGTTCGCGCGTTTCGGCGTCATGCATCGCAACACCTATCTCAAATCGCCAGTCTTGTTGAAACAAAGCTATCAGTTCAAAGACAATCCGAATTGGTTCTTCGCCGGACAGATGACCGGTGTCGAAGGGTATGTGGAGTCCGCCGCCAGCGGTTTGATGGCGGGCATCAACATGGCGCATTGGCTGGTCGAAGGGAAGACCTTCGAACTGGGCGCCACCTGCATGATCGGCGCCATGGCGCAATACATCGCCACCGCCAACCCCGCATCCTTTCAACCGATGAACGCGAATTTTGGTATAATGGTGTTGAAAGAAAAAACGGACAAATCCGACCGGAAAGAAGCGCTCGTCAGACAAGCGCTGAAACAGGTCGAATCGTTCGTGGAAACCGAAACCCAGTGGAACAAGAAATCGAACGCTTTCTAACCTATATCTCAAACAAGAACACCGGTTCGAGCCATACCGCGGATGCCTATCGCCGTGATCTGAGTCGTTTTCTGGTGTTTTTACATGAAATCGAAGTTCAAGACTGGGCGATGGTCGACAAAGCCGTCGCGAAACGCTACATCGCCTATCTTTCCGGCGAACAAAAGATAGTGCTGAAGAGCAGCACACTCAACCGGAATTTGTCCGGATTGCGGTCGTTCTTCAATTATCTGGTCCTGAACGGAAAAGCGGCGGCGAATCCGTTCAACCGGATCCGCGCGCCCCGGGGGGCGAAGATGCTCCCGGATTTCCTCCTGTTTGAAGAAATCGAACGACTGTTCAGTGCGATCGACACGTCGACGCCCGAAGGGAAACGGGATCGCGCCATGCTGGAACTGATGTATGCTTCCGGGCTTCGTGTCGGCGAGACATCCCAGTTGAAAATGCAGAATGTCGACCTGAACCAACGGATCCTGCGGATCAAGGGGAAAGGGTCCAAGGAACGCCTCGTACCGTTCTATCCGTATGCCGGGCAACTTCTGAAAGAATACATCAACCAGTCACGACCTTTCCTACTGGATGGCTTGAAGAGCGAGTTCGTCTTCATCAACCATACCCACAAGGCGCTCTCGCCCAGGGGGATACAGTATCTGCTCGACAAATACGCCATGCAATCCGGTCTCAACAAGACCGTGCATCCGCACATGCTGCGCCATTCCTTTGCGACCCATCTGCTCGACAACGGGGCCGATCTGCGCATCGTGCAGGAACTCCTGGGGCATGCCCACCTCAGCACCACCCAGATTTACACGCATGTCACGGTCGATCGCCTGAAAAGTGCCTATTTGAGCGCTCATCCAAGGGCGAAGGATAAGTAATTCTACCGAAGCAAACAAACAGTTGAAGGATAAAAACAACTATGGTATAGTATTCAGTGGCATCCTAAGGATGCACATCGCACATCGGGAATTCATGGATCCGTGCCCTGAGGGGTTATCCGTGTTCGAACCGGTGGAGGACTAACGGAAAGTGAGGACATAAAATGTCAGTCGTATCGATGAAGCAGTTGCTCATGAATGGTTCGCATTTCGGCCACCAAACAAGAAAGTGGAATCCGAAAGTAAAACCGTTCATCTACACCGCCAAGAATGGTGTTTACATCATCAACTTGGAGATCACCCAAGACAAGCTGG
>JAHFCO010000022.1 GCA_023249475.1 Bacillota bacterium
TAAAAAAGACACAACGACGAAGAAAAAAGAGAAGGATTTTTGAGTCTCCTTCTCTTTCACCCACACTGAATTTTATAGCGTGCTTTTCCTAAACCACACTCTATCTTAGAGTGCTGTTTTCAAGAACAACGTTCTTGATTTTGTTTTTCTTGATTTCTTCTCTCCAGAACATTTTTACCTGATCTTCCGCGACATCATAGAATTCGCGTTCGTTCACCAGATGGAACACTTGTTTTTTACGTAGCTTATGGTAAGGAAGCAGATCGATCTGCGTTATGTTTGGATAAGCTTCTTGAATAAGCGCGATTTGTTTGAAGTGATCCTGTGTATCGTTGATTCCTGGAATCAACACGCAACGAAGCACCACGTCTTTTTTCGCTTTTATCAACGTATCCAGCATGATCTTTGGATCGAACTTCCTTCCCACATACTTTTCATACTTCGAATCGTCGCTGAGTTTATAGTCCACCAGATAAAGGTCGATCCAATCCGTCGTTTGACCGATGAGTTTCGCCGGGTCGTTCCCGGAAACATCCAGCGTCAGATGGATGTTTCTCTTCTTCAGTTCGACGGCACATTCTTGGATGAACGGCCATTGGTTGAGGGCTTCCCCGCCGGAGAACGTTACCCCTCCGTTCGAGGTTTCATAATAGTCCTTGTCTTTCATCACTTCGTTCACCAAATCTTCCACGGTGATTTCATCCCCGAATTTGCCGAAGGCTTTTTTGGGGCAAACGTCGATCAATGCGAGGTTTTGGTCATGAAGCTGCATGTCGACGATGGCTTTGCCGTTTTCAAGCGTGATTCCATTACCCTGTACGAATTCGACGCATTTACCGCAACCGTTACAACGGGATTCATCATAGCTGAGTTGGACATAGGATGCGATCGATTCAGGATTGTGGCACCATCGGCAACGCAGACCACAGCCTTTAAAGAAGACGGTCGTCCGGATTCCGGGACCGTCGTTGACGCTGAATCGTTGGATGTCGAAAACCAAACCTTTATTCATTGCATGTCCTTTCCAGGATTTCTTTCTGGACATCCCGGTCGAGATTGACATAGCGTGCGCTAAACCCGCCGACACGGACGATCAGGTCGCGATGACGTTCGGGATGGTGATAGGCGTCGGTGAGTTCTTCCTGGTTGACGATGTTGACCATGAGTTGCGGTCCGCCTTTTCTGAAGTAGGTCGTGAAGAGGGCTTTGACTTTCTCGCGTTCCATCGTAAACATACGGCGGGAGAACTTGATGTTCTGTACGGTTCCGGCACTGAGGTCGGCCCGTATTTTCGCCAACGAATTCAACATCGCCGTGGGTCCGTTGACATCCGCCCCGCTTTGCGGGTTGTTCGCATTGGACATATACATCCCGGCGATCCGTCCGTCGGGGGAACTTCCGGTGGCTCTTCCCCATTCCGTATTCACTTGATTGTTGATGACGACGACCAACCAGCTGTCCAATCCGATCTTGGAGGCTTGCGCCGCCACTTCGTTGCAGGTGAATTCATGGAGTTCGGCCGCGATTTTGTCGACTTCTTCCAGGTCGTTGCCGAACTTGGGTGCTTCCAGCATCCATTCTTTGATTTCGTCATACCCGTCGAAATCGTTTCTCAACACATCCTGAAGTTGAGTCATCGTGAGCTTCTTTTCATCGAAAACCAACTGTTTGATCGCCATCAAGGAATCCGCGGCGTTCATGTTGCCATACATTTCATTGGTTCCGCCCAAATGGCGAACCCCGCCGTCCAAGACGGACTTCCCTCTTCCGATGCAATCATGGGTCAGGATGCTGGTATAGATGAATCCGACCGCCTGGTTCATCGTACGGTAGGAATTCGTATGGGCGATTGAACCGATTTGGATATAGTAGGACAAGAGTTTCTTATATTCGTCGAAAAGTTCATCGAAGCTCTCGATGTCTTTCATGGGTTTTGTTATGTGGGTTCCGGTTCTAGGCTTGAAATCCCAGGTATCCACTCCATCATTCAATAGGATGGTCAATGACTTCAACAGGTTGACACAGACATTGGGTGTACCGACCCCCATGCCCGAGAGGACGAATTCGCCGCACCCGAAGGGGACATAGTTCTCCGCCGTCTTTTCATCCACATGCATGGTATTCATCACGGAGGGGACATTGACATCGTCGTTGTAGAGGATCGGATAGGTCACCCCGGTCGCGATGCTTTCCAACGCCTTGTCCATGATTTCAGGGTCCATGCCCTCATAGAAACGAAGGGTGAATTGCGGCTCGACGAGTTGGGCGCGTTTGGTCGCTTCGATCGCGAGTTTACAGAAAACATCTGCGTTTTCTTCGTTGCGGCGGCCCTTCCCACCGACGATGACCCGACCGTTGACGTTGGTGCGTTTGACTTCGATCAAACGCCATTGCGATTCGATCAGATCGATCGCATCCTGCTCGCTCAGTCTTCCGCTCTTCAAATCGGAAACCAGGTAATCCCCGAGATAATCATCCATCCGACCGAAATTGACGACGCCGGCCATCGAAGAGTATAGCCATGCCAATTGCATGGCCGAGATCATCGAATTGGGTTTCCCGTGTTCGATCTGCTTCAATGCTGTTAGAAGCCGTTCCATTTGGCGACGACGTTTGGGGGAGAGTTGTTGGTTGATGAGTTTGACTTCGACTTCTTGGATATGATGATGGATCGTTTCGCTCAATAGCTTCAGTGCATCGATCATCGCATCATACAGGGTCGACGAAGCCGGAAGATCGCGTTTCTTCAACGAGATGACTTCCTTCAGTCCATCGATGCCATGGTCAAGCAAGAGGTTATAGTCGAGATACATCCCGCTAAAGCGGGCGGTGACGATCATCGGATAAAGGACATCGACGAACCGTCCGGAAACATTTTCCACCAGGTTATCGCGATAGAAGACTTCCCGCGTATCATGGATTTTCCAATATTCCATCAGTTCGTTCAAGACGTCGTCTTTTTCACCTTTAAATCTCTTCTTCATTTTTTCGACTTGGTCGAAGCGGCAGTAATGTCCCGGCGCACCGACGGACGTTACGCTGCCAAACCCGATCGGTAAGGAATCATACCTTCCGACGATCAAATCATCCTCGTACATCGGACGGAAGACGCGCGGAAAAAGCACGCGCAGGCATGCCATTTCACGTTCGAACTTCTGATCTTCCCGATACGACGCATGCGTCTGGGTATAGCGAACCATCAGTTCCAATTGTTCAAGGTCGCTTAAATAGAGCGGTTCTTTCGGAGCCACCGCCACGTTTTGTTCGTTTTTACGGAGTACACGTTCGATCATCGGATTCCCTCGCTTTGTGTTTACCCTTGAATTATACGCCCCTCCGTCGATCAAATCAATGATTTTTATGTTACTTGTATATACAAATTTGTAGTAATGAATTCAAGCAAAGGAAATTGATAGATGGAACCGCACTTGAATGCGTTTACTGTCTCTTCGAACTTTGAAAACATTTAGAAGATTTATGAATCAATTAGAAATAGAAAAAACCCGAATTGAGGCAACACGGGCACAAGGTATGGAGGAAAGTTGGTGGAAGTGAGCCGAGTATCACAACATCCAGCAAATTGAGTCGTGATGCACTCAAATCAAATAAAGTAACAACTCTCAAAGCCTACTTTTCTCAATATGGGAAAACCAACCACTAAACCAAAAAGCTATAACGAATGAGTTCCAAAATCAATTCGATTAGGGAAACCATCGTTATCGCCATCATTCGAAACCATGACTATCAGTTAACTCCACTTTCAAACACAGATTGATGGATAAACAAAAATCATTCATTCGATTTGTTATCTCATGGTGTTGGCAACAGTAATTGATTTAAACCTTTCCCATTTCTCCCATACACCATTTCAATGCAGAATCGTTCATTTCAATGAAGTACTTTTCTTATTTTTAACAAATTGTATAGTCACGGACATGACACAGGAAGGTTGATCAACACTTTGTATCTCGGGCGTATAGTCTCAATTATTTTATCGTTGACCAATCAATCCAATCATGAAAAAAAACATGTGTGTCCACCTATTCGTATCTACCTATGCTTGAATTGTACAAACATTGTTGTTACTGCCAAATACACCTAATCAAGTAAGCGAGTTATTACAATTCAATAGTTCATTTCAACATCTTTTTCCACTCAGAATGGATAAATGGAGTTATGATAAACCCCGAAACCAATATAGTCCAAAAAACTACTTTTACAAAATAGTCTAGCAGAGGCATTCTATAAACAACTGCACTTGTATTCTCAAAATCTTGGATAATTTCAATACGCCCTAAAATGTTGCGTTTTATGTACTTCATTCCACTAGTAGTTACGAATATTTCCTTGTTGCTGTTCAATTTGCTATATACTGTGGAAAACTGGTCTTCTCTTTGAGATAAAACAACTCCATTCAAATCCATTACATAGACAGTAGATGCATCCGATAAAAGGATTGAGTCGTCATTCTCTATTGTAAAAAGATATCCTTTTGTAGTCATTGGAAATATCGACTTAACTAGTGACTGATCTATGTACACTTCAATTTTCGAATCTTTCCCTACATATAGCTTCCCAAACGAGTCAACTGCGAATGAATATGTGTTCAATGATACTTTTCCACTAATTAGTAATATGAAACACACTACAGTCATTGGAACACCGACAGATAGATACTTGATTAATAATTTAGGAATTTTCATAATGTTCACCTACCATTCTATCAGTTTAACATATGCCTTGGCCACATAGCGGAAATCATCGGTTAGGAAGTATTTGACATTTGCTTCACGTTTCTCTTCCACTTCCTGCATCGGGACATCCTCGGAAGGATCGATGGCCGCTTGAACCTCTTGAATGACATTCGTGGGCTTGGATTCCGGGATGGAATCCATTGCCCAGACCCGTTGAATCAAATACGAAAAACCAACGCAGTAACGATCGTTGCGATGAGAACGTGATGTAATTGTTTCATACTTGTTCCCCCGTATGTTGATTTCATAGTAACACTTCGCATAGAGGGCTTGTCAACATCCTTTTGTATGCATTTACAGTTTTCTTAAGTATAAACATGTTCTTCATCTATAAGGCGTTTTCCACATGCACATCAAACCCCATCGATTCAAGCTTTTCTTTGATTTCTTGGATCTTTACATTATCGGTCTTCTTCTGGTCCTTCATCGGATATTCCTCACCCAATGCCACATACTTCCCTTCGCCGAAATTGTGATAGGCCAGAAGTTCGATACGTTGGAATGCCGAGGGATGATGTTTGAGCCAATCGAATCGCTTCTCCCATTCTTGATCCGTATCGTTAACCCAATCGAGAAGCACCATTCTCAAAACGATGTTCTTTTTTAACCGGATCAATTTCTCCAAGTTGGTCAGGATGTTTTCGTTGTCTTGTCCGGTGTACCGAAGATGCTGGATCGGATCGATGAACTTCAGGTCATACAGATAGAGATCGACATAGGGATCGATCGCCTCGAACGCTTCGAACCCCACGTTCCCCGCGGTTTCGATCGCGATATGGATCCCTTCTTTTTTCAGGTGTTTTACGACTTCTTTGAGGAATTCGGGTTGAAGTAAGGGTTCCCCTCCGCTGAAGGTCACACCGCCTCGAGACTCTTCATAAAACAAACGGTCGCGCAAACACGTTTTCGCGACGTCTTCCGCTTCGATTTCTTCATTCACCCTCACAAATACCTTGTACGGGCAGACCGCGATGAATTTCGCCAATTCTTTTTGTGGATCAAAGATCAAGGATTTCCCATTCAGTGTTAGTGCTTGGTCGGTGTCGATCAATAGACAGGCGGCACATCCCGTGCAACGGGACGTGAACACCATGATTCTCTCTTCGTTACGCAGGGATTCGGGGTTGCTGCACCACAAACATCTCAGACCACAACCTGCTAAAAAGACGGTCGTCCGGATTCCGGGACCGTCATGCAGGCTATAGCGTTGGATGTTGGTGACGTGACCCTTCACACGCTGACTCCGTTTTCACTTCGCGCCAGAATCGCTTCTTGCGCCTGGGGCATCAACGAGACAAATTGTGCACAGTACCCTGCGACCCTGACCATCAAGTCCCCGTAGTTTTCCGGATGCGCCATCGCATCCCGTAGGACTTTGGAATCCAGGACATTGAATTGATTGTGATAGATACCCAAACGGACAGATGTTTTCAATAACGCTTTGAATTTGGCCAGACTTTCCGGACTTTTCATCGAGGAAGGAGAGAAACGCATGTTCAGTAACTGTCCGGCCGCGACTTTCTCGTTGGGGAGTTTCGCGACGGAAAGAAGCACGGCGGTGGGACCGCAAGTATCGCTACCTTGGGTCGGGGAACAGCCTTCGTTGAGCGGACTCTTCGCACTGCGTCCATCGGGGGTCGCTCCGACTTCCATCCCGTTGGGGACATAGGAAGTGATGTTCGAGGTGGACATCGTATAGGCGCTGATGCGCGGTCCTTTTCCTTTGCGAAGGGTTTCCAATTTAGGCAACAATTCGAGATAGGAATCGAAAACGTCCTTGACGATTTGATCCACGTCGTCGAGGTCATTGCCATACTTTTCCACATCCAACACCTGTCTTCGGATCATCGCGCTGTCACGGGATGTCCAATTGTCTTCCATCGCGGCTTTGAGTTGAGCCAGGGTGAATTTCTTCTCTTCGATGACCAATTTCTTCAGCACCATCAATGAATTCCCGACGACGCTGGGTCCGATGTTGGACTGGGAGATAATGTCGTAGCGACATCCGCCTTCCTTCACCGTCTTTCCTAGCGCAAGGCAATCGAGCATCATGGACGATGAGAAAGGGTCGGCGTCATAAATTTCAAGCGAGGCGTCGCAGATTTGGTCGGCTTCAACCGCCAAGTTCGTATAGAAATCCAACACGTTTTGCCATGCCTTGAATAAATCGTCGTAGTTCGTAATGATGAATTCATCGGAATCCTGCTCCTGAACCTTCAGTAAGCGAATCCCGCTTTGCGGGTCTCTCCCGTTGTAAAGCATGAGTTCAAGCATCTTTCCCCAATTACTGTAGGTCATCCCGGTCGGACGGTGTCCATACTTTCCAGGTATCCCGGTCTCGACGCATCCGATCGCGACGTAGTCACGGGCTTCGGGTAAGGGAATCCCCAAATCGACCAAACCTTTGATGGCGACCTCGTCGTTAAACATCGAAGGCATACCGCCTCCCGTGGCGATCAGCTTCACCGCCGTTTCCAGCAGTTCATCGGGTGTATCGCGATGATAGCGCATGGAGAAGTTCGGCTCGTTGAGCGCGGTCTGGTTCATGGCTTCAAGGCAAAGATACGACAGATCGTTGGTCGCGTCGTTGCCATTCTCATCGATGCCTCCGATCATGAGGTTGGTGTAGAGCGGATAGCCTTGGGAATAGACGGTATGGGCGTTGGGACGCAGTTTATTGAGGGAGTTGGTCATCAGGAAGAAATGGATGAGGGTTTCAAGGGCTTGTTCCTTTGAAAGAGTGCCGGATTCCATATCTTTCTTATAATAGGGGTAGAGGGTTTGGTCGAATCGACCGAAACAAAAGGAATGACCGTTGCTTTCGATCGATTGCATCACATGGATCAGATACATCGCCTGCACGGCGTCTTGAAAAGAAGATGCGGGGCCTTCAAACAAGCGGTTCGCCCGATCCGACATTTCCAGGAGTTCTTGTTTTCGTCGAGCTTGGTTTTCATGATCCGATAATTCTTTGCATAAACCCGCGTACCGTTTCGCAAACGCCAACGCCGCGCTTAGCGCGATGCGTACGCCACGATAAAAGTCGTTGGTCTCGTCGATCGAGTCGAGGACGGATCGGAATCCATGCGCCAAAACCGTTGGGAAATCCGGCACCAAATGACCGTCGCCGCTCATCGAAATCCCGCCCAGGTGAAGGGCGCCTTGGCGTGTGGCGAGTTTGATTTCCTCGGTGAGATTACGATTCACCTCATCCTGATGTGTCTTCCCTTTCCAAAAACCGACGATGGAAAGGATGTCGTTTCTTACTTTGGGGTCGACCGCGAACGCATCGCCTTGGCGAAGGGCGAACGTGTCGATTTCCTTTTCGATCCAGTCGATGGAATATTCAGGGAAGACCGGGGCGGCGAAATTGCGCGAGGCTTGGTTTCCGAAGATCAGACTGTCTTCTTCGATAGAGATGCTCATG
Source organism: Bacillota bacterium (assembly GCA_023249475.1). Taxonomy (GTDB): domain Bacteria; phylum Bacillota_I; class Bacilli_A; order Erysipelotrichales; family Erysipelotrichaceae; genus GWE2-51-13. The sequence goes on from JAHFCO010000022.1 coordinate 8,182, forward strand.
TGGCGAAGGGTATGCGAAAAGGCCTGCGCTTTACGCAGGATCATCGCTTGACCTTCGGTTTCTTGAAAGGATCGGGTATAGAAAAGCGCCCGTTCGCTGCACAGGGAGGCGTCGTGACGCAACATCTTGCGTCGTAAACGGTCGATCCGGTTCAGATCGATCGCTGTAAGGTCAACGTTCTGTGTAAGCTGCGGGCGCATGGGTTTACTTTCCTTCCCGTACGTCTTCGATCGTCGTGTTTAAAACCAGACCGGTGGATTTATAGCCGATCCCCATACGGTCGACACCCAGATCGATGTATTCAAGGAAACGTTCGCGGGTACGGATCCCGCCCGATCCTTTGACTTTGCATTTCCCCTGCACGGCATCGAACATCACAGCCAAGACTTCCGGCGTCGCGCCGTCGCTCTTTCCGCCGGTGAAGAAACCGGTCGAGGTCTTCACGAAGTCGACGCCGACTTTCGCACTGATTTCACAGGCTTTGCGGACTTCATCCAAGGTCAAGGCATCGGTTTCGAAGATGACCTTGATCTCGACTTTGTGTTGGTGGCAGGCGTCGGTGACGGCCTTCAGGTCTTCTTCGACCAGATCCCAGCGTCCGCTGCGGATGTGACCGTAGTTGGCGACGATGTCCAGTTCGAAAATATCCCAATGTTCGCAATAGTAATGGATCTGGTCGACCCGTAACTTGGTCGGGGAGAGACCGAAGGGGAAATCCGCGACGACGCAGATCTTGGTCGGCGTACCCCGGGTCAATTCCTGGGCGATGTCAAGGGAAGTCGGGTTGATACAAACGGTCTTGCATCCGAAATCGACGCCTTCCTGGACATATTTACGAATCTCTTCCTCGGTGAATTCCGGTTTGAGGACGGATTGGTCGACGTATTGGGCTAATTCCAGACGGGTCATCTCAATCGCTTTTTTACGTGCCATGATAGCCTCCTTTAGTTGAAATACAAAGCATCGACGAATTCATCCATGAGCGAGGGTTCATCCGCCAACTCGACGGTATGGATCCGACTCAGGTCGATCGGATCCTGCGATTCATCGAGAAGCAATTTCATCGTTCCTCGAAGCGCGGTATTTCCGACCGTGTGGATCTTCCCGTTGAATTCTTTCGGAAACAATCCGATGGTGATCGCGGCGTCGATGCGTAAGCCGCTGCCGAATCCTCCTGCCAAATCGAAACGTTCGATCTCTTTAGCTTGAGTATCCGTCTTTTTGAGTAAAATTTCAATCCCTGTTCGAATCGCGGCCTTCGCCAACTGAAACATACGGACATCCTGTTGGGTCAATCCGATCTCCGGGGTCAGTTCGACGATTTCGTCAAGATGTCCCCCTTCGTCCATCTCCTGGCCAAGGAGTACGCTGAAGAGGTCGATGTACCCTGATCCGCAGATGCCGACCGGCGGTTCATCGGAGAGGGTTTCAAACCCGATCGAACCGTCGTCGTTGCGGAACACGTTGTGGATCGCCCCGTCGATGCTTCCGCACCCGCATGACAGGTTCCCTCCCTCAAAGGCGGGACCCGCGGCCGTACTGGTCGCATAGGCGATGCCGTTTTTAAGCAGGACGAGTTCCCCGTTGGTGCCCAGATCCAGAAACAGATGGGTACCTTTGCGACTGAAGAAGTCGAGTTCGACCAAGCCGCAGAGGATGTCCGCGCCGACATAGGCGGAGATCGGCGGATAGACGATGATTTCGGCCGGGTAGTCCAATGCGGGGAAAAGGTCGGTGAGCTGAAAGACTTTGGTTTCCTTGACGGAAACGGAATACGGGACGCGGATGATCGGTTCGACGGGGGCTTGCATGAAGAAATGCGTCATGGTCGGATTGCCCGTCACACCGATTTTGTATCGTGACCCGGGGTATTTGGTGAAAAGGGAAACGAGGGCGGATTCAAGAGAGTGAAGCAATGCATCCGAAATCGGTTTGATCCCGAGTTCCTGACTGGCTTGGATCCGTGACAGGACATCCGCGCCATAGGCGCGTTGAGGGTTCAGGAATCGGATCTCATCCAGGACCGTGCCCGAACCATCGACCGCAAGCAAGACCACCGTGGTGGTTCCGATGTCGATCGCGATCCGGATCGTCTCATCCGGATGGTCGGTATGGAAATGGCGGACGTCGGATCCAAGGATCGTGAATTCCGCTTCTTCCAAACGTTCGATCGTCGTGTCCGCGTCGATCGTATGACGACAGGCCAAACGGATCCCGGCATTAAGCTCATCCGGTTGAAGCAACTTGATTTCTTCAGAAGAAGGCAACGGGATGGGATCGATGAACCTTACCTTGCATTTGCCGCAAGTCCCCTTCCCGTTGCATGTGGCGTCGATCGGGATCTTCCGTTCTTGCAGGTAGGCGAGGAAGGTTTGGTCGGTCTTCGGGATGATCATCCGACTCACGGATGGATGTCTTTGGTCGTCGCCGGGGATTCGTGGTTGCCGGATCGACCTTCTTTCGTGATCTTTTCGCCGTATTCATACATTTCCTCGAAGAACGCCCTCATGTTTTCATTGGGGATGTCTTTGCCCAGACGGTTTCCGCTACTGAACACCGCATGTCCCTTTCCCGGGTGGTAGAAGGTATCCATGAGGAAACGCATTTCCTGACGGACATCCTCGGGGGTTCCGAAAGGTAGGATGCGCTGGACTTCCATGCCCGCCCAGATGCAGATCTTATCGCCGTAAAGTTCGGCGATCTTCTTCTCGTCCATCGTGTACTTTTGGATTGGATGCAAGACATCCAACCCCATTTCGACGAAATGCGGGATGAAGGGTTCGACGTTGCCGCAGGTATGCAACCACACATCCAAGCCCTTTGAATGGGCGTAGTCGATGACTTCTTTATAGTGGGGTTTGAGGAATTCGATGAAGATGTCTTCCGAGAAGAAGGGACGGTCCTGCATCCCGATGTCGTCGGTGAACGCGATCGCGTCGAACTTGTATTCGTCGCTGCTCGCCCGGTCGATGGCACGCATCAGGACATGTTTCAACCGATCCAACAGGTCTTTGATTTCATCGGGATTGAGGTAGAAATCCATCAGGGTTTCGCTCATTCCGCGGAAATGCCAAAGACGCTCGAACGAAAGTCGGGTCCAGAAAACACCGCGATATCGTCCGTCGTCTTCGAAATAGTTCTGGACCAATGATTTCGGAGCGAAGGGATCTGGGATATCCCGGGTGATTTTTTGGATGGTTTCCCAATCCAAGGCGGTCTTTTCGTCGATCCCGATCGTTTCCCCAGGTTTGAGTTTCAACATCGGGTCGGCCCCTTCGACATCGCACCACACATAGCGGTCGCCGGGTTTCCCGAAATTGGCGGGACGGGTGTATTCGAAGAACACGGCGTCGTCGGGGTATTCTTCGATCAGATTCTGCATGAATTCTTGCCGTTCGGGTTGTTCTTCGGGAACGAAAAGCAAGGGGGTGATGACTTGGGCGGGACGGGTTTTCCCTTCCCCGCGTAATATGGCTTTGACTTCTTCCCGGCTCAGAATGTTTTTCTTCGCCTTGGGGAATTTTGATGGATCTAGTGGCATATGTACCTCCTAGGCCAAACGTCTTTCAAGATGTTCGGCGAACGTCACGGCATCCGGTTCGAAGATATCGGCTTCGATCTGCGAAGCGAAGGTGGCGGTGACCGGCGCGCCTCCGACACAGATCAGGACGGAATCGCGTAAACCCGCTTCTTTGAAGGCTTGGACGACTTCGGTGAAATGGATCATCGAGGTGGTGAGAAGCGCGGACATACAGACGACTTTCGCGCCGCTTTCCTTCACGGCTTGAACGAATTTAGCAGGTGCAACATCGACACCCAAATCGATGCATTCGAATCCATGCGACTTCAGCATCAATCCGACGATGTTTTTCCCGATGTCGTGAAGGTCGTCCTTGACCGTCCCCAAGACGACTTTGGCCTTGGGTTTTTGATTCCCTAAGACAAGATACGGTTCAAGGATCGCCAATCCGACATTCAAGGCACGGGCTGCGATCAGGACTTCGGGGATAAAGACCGTCCCGTTTTTCCACCGCTCGGCGACGATCTGCATGGCGGCGAGCAGTCCGTCATCCAGAATCTTGAAGGCGCTGACGCCCTTCTCCAATGCTTCCCTGCATAAACGATCCACATCCTTGACTTTACCTCGCGTGACACTCAGAATCAATTCTTCATAAAAAGCCTGGTCCATGGTTCATTCCTCCCTTGTTTTTTCACGATCATGGTTTCGATTGACGGTGGTCAGGATTTCTTCATAATCATAAATCCCGACGAATTTCTCATGGGGGTGAAGCGTGACGCAGACGTGGTCGTCGTCCCCCTTCAGCATCCTTCTCAACAATCCCAAATCCCCTTCGATCACGGAATAATAGCCTTCTTCTTTGCGTCGGATCTGCGATTCTTCCCCGTCCAATCCGAGTTTGATGTAGGTGACGGGGGTCGAAAACTTATCGTAAAGCATCGAGAATACGTAATCCGCGTTGTCTTCCCCGTACTCCTCGGAGATTTTCCGATATTCCGGCGATGTCCGGGCGAAATACTCGTCGTCGCGCTCGCCATAGGACAGGCAATGGTAGCGTTTGTGGGGATTCCCTTCGAAGCGTTTCCGATAGGCAGCGTTAGACCCCATCAGGGCGGCGGCACAATCGTGAACCCTCAGCACCTTGATCGGAATCCCTTTGGAAACGAGCGGTAGGATCGCATTCCCGCACAGACCGTAAAACAAGAGGATTTCATCGACGTCTTTCGTTTCGTCGATGATCGATTGGATCGAACGGGCCAAAAGTTCTGGATGGTCGTGTTGACGGATCTCCAGATAATCCACGGCTTCGACGCCGCTTTCTTCGAGTAGTTTGTCCAGATAAGGTTTGAAGACCTCGCAGGCGATGATTCTGCGGCTCATGGTTTGAGCCTCGCTTGAGGATGATGGCGATGAAGCGTTTCAAGGATGTCTTGGGAAGAGGATTCCTTCGCGGAATAAAGCATCACGATCTCATCGGCAGTCTCGCTCTCCATTTCGATCAAGCGGGATATCCCGGCGATTTCGATGCGATAGCCTTGATCGTCCGTTCGGATCGTCCCTTTCAAGCGCAGAAGATACGGTTGAACTTCCCGTAAAAACGATGTGATCGTGGGAAGGTCCTTCCACTTCCCGCAAAAGACGGTGAGTTCGGACGACGAGATGTCTTTTTTGGAACCCCGATGAATCGGATCCTGGATCGACAAAGAATGAAACCTGAGCCGGTCGCGATCGAAGTTTCCATAACTCCCCGTCAGTTGGACGGCATGCGGGTTAAGTTGCTTCAAAACGGTACTAAGTTCTTCGATTTGGGAAAGCGTGGCGATGTCGGTTTTGTGGATCAAGATCACATCCGCGCATTCCACCTGTTTGCGAAGCATCGCCATCGAACCGATCAGTTTCATGAAGGTCGACGGATCGACCAGTGAAATCGCCGAGACGTCGGCGCTTTCGATCTTTGCTAGGTTCATCGCTTGGACGATCAACCCGTCCATCGCGCTCGGATCGGCGAACCCGCTGGATTCGACCAAGATCCGATCGTGTCCTTCACGAAGAAGCTTGGACAACACATCGATGAATTCCGGGGCTTTGCATGTACAGAAGATGGACCCGTGATGGATCGACGTCACGGCGTCGCTGAGTCGTCCCAAACGATCGGCGTCATAGGTCGTTTTCCCGAACTCGTTGACGATGACGGGGAACGGTAATTGCGATTCCTGAAGGAAGCGTTGGATCAGGGTGGTCTTTCCGCTGCCTAAAAACCCGTTGACGACGATCAATTCCATTACTTTTTTACCTTTTGGATTTCCGCGATCAATTCGGATTGACTGGGGATGAGCGATGAGTAGACCAAATTACCGTTGATGTATAAGGAAGGAAGATGCTGGACCTTCATTTCCATGCAGCGTTTGATGTTTTCTTTCTTGGTGAACTTGTATTCGATATAGTCGAAGGTTTCACCCAGTTCCTCTTTGACACTGTGGACCATGCCCATCATGTACCCGCAGGCGGCGCAACTGGCGGAATCCAAGGTAAAGACCTCGACCAAGGGTTTCTTCAATAAGGAATATTCAGGCAGATCGACCGTGATGCCGCTGAGATCCAACGATCCGTCGTCGCTCCCCAACATCGCTCTTGCTTCCTCGGGATGATGGATGGCATACGATGCGGCGATGGCGTTGTCGATGGGGGTCGCGTAGGGCATATCGCATCCCGGGCTGACGATCAGGTTCTTCGTACCGCACGCATCCAGGATATCGAGGACCGCTTTCATGTTCGCGTTCTGCGAGCCGTGAAGCATCGTGATGGTCAGCTGGATGTTCCCGCCGATCGTGACGTTGTACTTGTCGCAAATCGCCTTGGCGGCCTTGATGTCGATGTTCTCGTCGATCGAGATGCTGTCGGGGGTGCATCGGCACATCGCTTCGATGTTGCGGGTCGCATCGCCGCAGACGAAGAAGGAAGAGAAGGTTTTCTTATCACGAAGGTCTTTGAAGATTCCGGTATACGGCAAGGTTAGGAACTCTTCGAAATGGTCGCTGGAGATCTGTGAGACCAAGGGGTCCACCAACGCGATGACATCCATGCCCGCATCGATGTACATCGCCGCCATCTTCTTGGCGACCGACGCACAATATTTCAGCAACCCGATGACGAAGTCCGGGTCGTCGTAAAGGTCCAGAAACAAATCGGTGCCGCGCAGATGCGAAGCCAAGGTGAAAGGTCCGGTGATCAAGCCGTAAAGCGCGGTCGTTTCGCCGACCTTCGCTTTCATTTCACGCATCGCCCCGAGAATCATCGGCAACCGTCCGTCGTGTTCGTCCGGGATCAAACATTCGCAGGGGATCTTCTTGTCTTTGGCTAAAGGATGGCTGGATACCATCGGCGGACTGTCGTCGACCCAGGTGAGGTCGCATCCAAGAATCTCCGCTTCGACCTGAAGGTCGAACAATACGGGCTGTCCGTCGGGTGCGTAGGCACGGTTGACTTCCAATAGACTCTCGACCAGTTTCGCTTGGTCCTGCAGGACTTCCTTGGCGCTATACCCTTTCAATGATCCCGCATGGACACCGCAAAACGGCACCCAGGGGGCACGGTCGACGTCTTCATGTCGCAAGGCTTGAAAAACGAGTTCTTTTCCCATGGTGGCTCCTTTGGTCACTCCAGATTGGCGTGACGTGTGAACATCTCGCTGCCCGTCAAATTCATCTTATCCATCATCAACATCACGCAGATATCCAGGTAAAGTAGAAGGGATTGTTCGAAGAGGTTCCCCATCGGCTGGATGCTTTTGAGATCCCCTTCCTTGGCGGCCTTCGGTGAAGGCGCGTTGATGCGTACGCAGACATCGGCGAGTTTCCCGATGGTCGATTCCGGATTGATCGTCACCAGGACGACCTTCGCATCCAACGACTTGGCTTTTTGGGCCATGGAAACCAGACTCTTGGTTTCCCCCGACCCCGAACACACGACCAACACGTCGCTTTGACGCAGGTTGGGCGTCACGGTTTCCCCGACCAGATAGACTTTGCGTCCCATGTGCATCAGACGCATCGTGAAGGCGCGCGCCATGAATCCGCTGCGGCCGGCACCGCAGACGAAGATCTCGTCCGCGCCTTCCAACGTCTCGATCATCAAATCGACGCTTTTTGGATCGATCTGGTTCAACGCCTGGTTCAGTTCACTTGTCACTGCGTTGGAATACTCATGCAGATTCATGGTTCATCCTCGCTTTCATGGTCTTCGCGGCTTGGATCGGATCGGCTTGGTTGGTGATGCCCCCGCCGACCACGATGATCGAAGGTTTCAACCGGGCGATCGCACCCAAGGTCGACAGTTTCACGCCTCCCGCGACTCCGGCTTTGGCGTTTTCAAGGACGCTCAATATGATCTCCAGTTCCGCCAAGGGATTGGCACCGCTGGATTGTAAGTCGAAAGCCGTATGGACGCAGATCACATCGACCCCCAGACGATCGACTTCGATCGTCCGCTGACGCAGGTCGTGCACGTCGATCATGTCGACCATGACTTTACGGTTGTATTTACGTGCCGCGCTGACGACACCCGAGATCGTGGTGTCGTGGCTGACCCCCAGGACCGTGACATAATCCGCCCCGGCTTCGAAACACTGGGAGGCTTCATATTCACCGGCATCCATGATCTTCGCGTCGGCGAGGACTTCCAGATCCGGGAAACGCCCCTTCATTTCACGTACCGCCCACAGTCCGTACTCAAGCAACACGGGCGTCCCGATTTCGACGATGTCCACGGTATCCTTCACTTTCTCGACCAAATCCAGGCATTGTTTGAGGGATAGGGTATCCAGGGCGAGCTGCAGTTTCATTGAATTTCCTCCGTGAATTTCCATTCATTCGTGTAAGGTAGGTTCTGCGCATCCGCTTTCCCTTCCGCATTGGTGATCAAGACATCGAAATCATCGAATTTGCCATAGGTATAGGTTCCGGTCACATCGAATTTACTCTCATCGAAAATCAGGATCTTCGTATCGCTTCGACGCAACACTTCCTTTTTGACCAGGCTTTCTTCATAGGAGAAGGTCGTCGGTCCGCGTTGCCCTTTGAATCCGTCGGTGCCCATGATCGCCAAATCGAAGTGCAGGTCCATCAGTTGGTCGACGGCGAACCGTCCGACCAAGGATTCGGAACTCCGTTGCACCCGGCCGCCCAACAAGATGATTTCATGCTGGGACGGAAGCAGGATGGAGGCCGCGGCGATCGAGTTGGTGAAGATCGTCAGTTCTTCCTTCTGCCAGAGCAGACGCGCCAGTTCAAGGGCCGTGCTGCCCGGATCCAGGAAAAGTTTGCATTTCTCGGGGATGTACGCCAAGGCTTCCTTGGCGATTTTACGCTTTTGCATCGTCCTCTCGCTCATCTTCACGCCGATCGGCTGTTCGGAGTAGGGACCGCTCAACAGCGCTTCCCCGTGGCCTTTGATCAAGAGCCCTTTTTGCTGGAGATAGTCCAAATCTTTTCGGATCGTTTCCGTGCTCACGCCGAAAATCTCGGCCAATTCCTTGACCGTCGCCTTTCCGTCCTGAATGATTCGATTCGCCATTCCCTTGCGCCGATTCAGTTGCTCATTTGCCATGCATCGTCCTCCAATGCCAACGTTAACCAAATTATACACTTGGTTATCATTGGTTTCAATCCGATTCTAGAAGATTTTGCGAATTTTTGTCGTTTTATGTCGGAAACAAACAAAGAACCGTTTATAATAAGAGAGAGGAAAAAGGGAGAACACGTCGCACTCATGTCGAAAGTCAACATCACCGAAGAAGAAGCCTCCTTACGGCGGATCAACATCTTCAAAAACCGCCATCGTCAGTTCATCTATGTGCGCAAATGGCGCAAGAAAGCCTATGTCATCAACAAGTCGGATTTCCGTTTTATCGGCTATTACCAAAACCGCATCTTCCTGGTTCTCCTGGTGTTCATGGTCCTGACCATCTTGACCAACACCGTCGCCCCTTGGCCGATCCTCGCCGCGTTGGCGAGTTGGGGGATCAGCGAAGCCGCCTTCGAATTCTTGGTCGTACGTCATTATTCATCGACGAAGTTCCCGGAGGACATCAAGGAGATCGGGTTCGTCGCTTCGGCGATGACGGAAGACCCCAAAATCGTCAACATCAAGATCGTCTCCTATTTCGCCGTCGCGCTGATGTCGGGGATCACCGCTTTCGTCAGTAAGTACGAAGGAATCTATCTGTTGGGGATGATCGGGATCGCGCTTTATGGATTCTTCCAGGCCGTCTTCTACATGAGCGTGCAAATGAAACGCAAGAAAGGAAACGTGTGACATGAAAACGTATAAAGAAATGTATGATACATTGAGTCGTTTTACCCAACTGGATTATGAGGAAGTCTATGTGGACGAACGTTATGTCGATACGCCTTATCTGAAGATCGAAGACGTGTTCGACGAAACGATCGAATTGGCGAAAACCCTCACGAAAGAAGAAGCGACGAAATTGATCGTGCATTTGATCAAGTCGACCGAAGCCAACATCAACTGCCGTTTCACCATCCTGAAGGATTATCGCTTAGGGTATGCGGTCGAATCCGCGAAATGCGCGAAGTCGTATCTCGATGCGGCCGATGCGCTGATGAGTGTGGATTTCGCAAGCTTCGTGACGACGGATCCAAGTAAGATCAAAGCGATTCTGAATAAAACCAAAGCCGTGGTCGCGCAGTTCATGAATACCCCGCGTACGATCGTCGTCTATGACCGTAAACCGGACTATGTCCCCGATATGATCCAGACCACGGTCAGTCCGTCCAAGATCGTCGACTTCAATCCGTTGGACCATTGCCAAGAACCGAAGGAAGTGTGGCAGAAGTACCTGCAGGATTTCTCGGTCGGCGTTGAATTGCCGACGAAAGAAGCGTTTGAGACGTACATGAAGAATCATCGGATGGTCAAGGAATACATTAAGAACGAACCGAAATCCAAGAACATGTACAAACACAAAGGGTTCGACAAGACCTTCAACTATGTCCGTGAGACAAGGCAGAGCAAACGGGTCGGATTGATCGTGTTGGGCTTGGCCATCCTCGCCGTCATCTACTTCCTGGTCTTTGCATAAAAAAACAGCCCTGATCGATGCATCGCATGAATCAGGGCTTTCTTTCGTTCTTTTAGTGTTTGACGTTCTCGGATTTGCGCCAGTTGTCTTGATAACCGCTCAGCATGTCGACGAAGCGCTTGGCGATCAGGTGCGGACGGGTGATGGCACCCCCCACCACGACGGCATGGGCACCCAGGAACACGCATTTCATCGCGTCTTCCGGGGTATAGACATGGCCTTCCATGAAGACATAGGCGTCCTTCGACAATTCACGGCAGAAATCCGCGAACATCCGGTAATCCGCCCCTTCGATGTGGGCGGTTTCCTTGGTATAGCCATAGAGGGTCGGGGCGACGATGTCGGCGCCCAATCTTACCGCTTCCCTGGCTTCTTCGATCGTGGAGACATCGGCGAAGACCGGGACGTCGGGGAATTCCTTCTTGAACTCAGGCAGCAGGTCGATCGCGCGACGTCCGTCCTGATTGAGCTGGAACGTGCAATCCATCGCGACGATATCGCAACCCGCTTCGATGATGTCGCGGGCGCCCTGCAGTGTCGGGGTGATGAAGACATCGGTGTTGTCGAACCACATCTTATACAACCCGATCAGGGGAAGCTTGACTTTTTCCTTGATCTTGCGGATTTGTTCCGGTCCGTTGGCACGGATGCCGACCGCCCCCGCCCATTCCGCGGCCTGGGCCATGATGACCATCATCTCGTCGCTGTGGATGATTTCATCGGGGTACGATTGGCAGGATACGATCAACCCGCCCTTCATTTTTTCAATCATTTCATTTTGTTTCACTACGTTTTTCCTCCCAAGAGTGCAGATTATCCATCGCATGTTCGCCTTGTGGAAGCAGGTCCGTGAAGACGGCTTCGAAGTCGTCCGTGCTGCAGCAATAACAGAATGCGCGCTGCGAGAACTTGCTTGAATCGACGATCAGGAAGTTACGCAGCGAGTTCTTCATCGCCGCGACTTTATTGACGACGGTTTCGATGGTCGCGCTATAGACTTCCTTCGTCAGCGGGTCGACCCCGCCGGCACCGAAGAACGCCAGGTCGTATCTGAATTCGGACGTCGCCTGCGTGGCCTTGCTTCCGATCGACATGTCGAAGAAGGGTTCATAGGTCCCGCCGATGATCTGTACGCTGCATTGGCTATGGCCGAGATTGCGTACGAAGCGGATGTTCGGGGTGACGATATGAATCTTCTTGTTTTTCAGATAGGGGATCAGGAAACTCATCGTCGAACCGCCATCGATGTAGATGCAATCGCCGTCGCGGACGATTTCGGACGCCAATTCACAGGCTTTGCGTTTCCCTTCGGTATGCATCATCGTTTTCTCGTTGATCGTCCAATCGGTCGATTCCGAAATGGTATGAAGCATACTGTTGAGGACCGCCCCGCCGTGTTGACGTTTCAGTTTCCCTTGCCGTTGCAGTTCGTCCAGATCGCGCCGGACCGTCGCCTCGGAAATGTTGAGTTCCAACGACATCTCACGGATGGTCACCGCGGGATGTTCCTTCAATCGATCCAGAATGTACATTAACCGTTCACTTGCTAGCATGCGTATCGCCTCTTTCTTTCATTATATTCCAAATTCTGTCAGATGTGTAAACATTCTGACATTTTCTGTCATATTTTTTTGTCTTTTTTCGGTCTTCCTTGTGAAATGTCAGGCTACTTTTAGATTATATCACGGAATTTTCACAAAAAATCGGCGTTTCGACCATGAATGCACATTTTTCCCTGTCATTTTGCATATTTCTCTCATCATCGTTTTTAAGAAGTTTGCAAAATCTTCTAAAATCGTTCAAATCCCTGCTCAAAAATCGTAAAAATAAAGTATCATTAAGGAAGAGAAACGAGGAAGAGCCATGAAAATCTGTTATCTACTGCAAGGCCGGGACGAGCCCGAGATTGCGCTGCAGTACGCGGTCGCATTGAGTAAGGAAGATTATGTCGTATTGTCGCTCAATGACGACAAGTGGCGCAACGAAGCGTATTTCACCCTGGTGAAGAACCCCAACATCCTGCTTTCGACGTCGACCCCCTTCGCTCAGGAAGGCGACCTCTCTTCGGCGCGTTGCTGGTTGTATCAGATGAAGGACGCCCTTGAGAAATACGATTTCGACCTCTGCGTCAACCTGACCGAAAAGACCTTGCCGACGGTTTCGCGCGAAACCTGGGTGAAGATGCTTACCGACCAACAGATCACCAACGCCATCCGTTTTGACCGCGATAGCGAGACGGACCCCGTGTTCGCCGCGACGATCAAACGCTACTACATGTCGACCAACTCGAATAAATTCGCGGTTTCCGAGAAATTCAGGAAGAACGCCCGGCGTACCGCGGACTTGATTTATGCCTTGGGTTTTCGCCGTAAGTTGACGGACGTGGTCTATGAAGGCGAACCGTGGTTTGTGTTCGACAAGAACACCGCCAGCAACTTCAGCGCCAATCTCGTCTACCTGACGGAACATTTCCTCTTGGGATGGTATCCCGAACGGGTCATCTTCCAGACGATGTGGAAGAAATTCCTGGGACACAAACAACTCGAGAACACGAACTTCGTCGAGACCGAATCAACCGGCGAAACGAAGTGCTTCAAGAAATACGATGTCCTCCCTTCACGCAAAGACATCGCGGAGATCCTCAGACAATACCAACCCCTCTATGTCCCGCCGTATGAATTCATCGCGGATGAGATCGTCGAAGAAGACAAACGCAGCGTCCTCAACCGGATGATCGACCGTTTCAAAGGAAAACAATAGTAAAAAAAGAAAGTTCGCTCGCGCGGACTTTCTTTCATTCTTCCCTGACTTTCAATTGTTTTTGATAATCGGCGAACACGACGGTCCCGATGTCGCCATAGCCCTTCAACCGCGCCCAGGCGATGATGCAGGCATGGACGACGGGAAAGAACTGCGCCGTCGTATACTGTTTGGAATCCATGATTTCCAACGCCAAACCCTCGCGCGGCGCCCCTTGTCCGATCCAGAGCACGTCATGCCCTCTCGCACGGATGACGGGATAAACACGCCGGACAAACGCTTCGCTCTTGCCATCCACCAAAAGGATGACCAGATTGTCTTTGGGGTCGGTGGCGCAGATGCCATGGAGGAATTCTTCGGTTTCGACCGCCAGGGAGTAACGTCCCTGGACTTCGATCGATTTGATCGCGAATTCCATGGCGGTCTCGACCAAGTCCGCGGTTCCCAAAACGGAAATCGTCTTCGCTTTCTCAAACACATCCACGTTCTTTTCGACCCAATCCGTCGCAATCGCCGCCAGCTCGTCATAACGCAGGGTCAATGAACGGATTTCTTCGATGTTTTTATAGAGCTCGGTTTTCGTGATCCGGACATTATGATAGGCCAATCCGAGAATGACGATCCAAAACGCATAAAGAAGGCCGATGACCCCGGTGACTTTATAGCCGACATGCTCGACGCATTCGGGAAAAACAAAGGGGAACTCCGCTTCTTTGGCGACAGGCGAGCCCGCCGTCGCGGTCAATGAGATCGTACGGGCGCTCTTCCCTTTCGCAAGACGTAGGCTTTCAACCACTTCATGGCTGGTTCCGGTCTGGGAAATCGCGACCACGATGTCGTCGGGACGCACCGCCTCCACCAACCCATGGGTGAACGAATACGGGGTGACGCATGAAGGCAGGATGCCAAGCAGGCTTACCGACAGGAAGGAAGCGATCCTCGCCCCTTCGCCGGAAGATCCGTTTCCGATGAAATAAAGACGGGTGGATTCATGCACGGGAAGATCGACCAATTTCGATACGATCGCCTCATGGCGATCCAAAATCGAAAGCAGATGGGTTTGAGTCGAATTCAAATAACCGGTCATCAATTCGATTTCGTGTTTCATTTCACCTTACCGCCCGTTTTCAAGTTCAGTTGGTCGATGAGCGAAAGGACGTGTTTCCGTCCGTTGATCAATGCGATGACGACCAGACCCGAGAAAAACAGCGCGCAGGCACCGACCGCCGTGGCGATCCATGCGATGGGTTGACGCGTCGCGACGCTGATGTTGGGGAGAAACGCATCGCTGACGCCTGAAAAGCCCCAGAACGCGATCAGGGCGCAGACCAGCACCAACATCGTACTCAACACGAACCAAATCCTCATTTGACGCAGATAAATGTTTTTGGTTAAGATTTCTTGACGCAGACGTTCGATTTCCGTTTTTTTCATCGTTCGGACTCCTTTGATAGAAAAGCCCCGCCGCTAAGCAGGGCTTTTTCAACGAATGATAGATTAGTAAGACAGACCCGGGTCGAAGAAGCCGATCAGAACGCCGACCAATGCGACGACAACGAGAATCAACATGACCGTGATCGGAGACATTTTCTTCTTCGTCATCAGATACCAGGTGAACAATACGGTCAACAAGGACAAGAGGTTCGGGAAAATCCCGTTCAAGGTGTCTTGCAGACGGAGGACATTCGCGACTTGTTCGCCGGCGGCATTGTAGTAGGTGCCGAGGTCGAATTTCAACGCGGTGGATACGCCGATCCAGGAAGCGGCCAAGGACCCGATAACGATGGTACCGACCATAACCATGGATTCACGGAACGCCGTGGCTTGTTCGCCGATAACGACATCGACAGCACGGCCGCCCAGTTCGTAGCCTTTGTCAAAGATATACTTCATGAAGAACGTCATGGTTCCGATATAGACGACGGCATAGAAGATCGCGCCTAACGGGGAACCGTCGGTGGATAAACCTAAAGCGATGGACAACAAGATCGGGATATAGGTGCCCGGAATCAAGGAGTCGCCGATACCGGCTAACGGACCCATCAAACCAGCGCGGATACCATTGATCATTTCATCGTCGATTTCTTCATGTCCGTTCGCACGGGCTTCTTCCAAACCGACGGAGATACCGACAACCATCGAACCGATTTGCGGTTCGGTGTTGAAGAACGGCGTATAGGTCTTCAAGGAGCGCAGACGATGCGTATCGTCTTTGTACAATTCTTTGATGACCGGGATCATCGCACACATAAAGCCAAACGTCTGCATATGTTGGTGGGTGAATCCAGTCAAGTTTCCATTATACCACCACCAGAATGCCTGATCTTTCGTCTTTTTATTTAATTTAACGCTCATCTTAGAGATCCTCCTCATGGGAAGCGGACTTCTTACCGGCTCCAACCATAATAATCTTGTAATTCAAGAAGGCAATCATAGCGCCGACGAACGCGGCTCCGACCAAGTTGATCTTCAAGGCTGCGGCGAGAGTGAAGCCGAAGAAGAAGATGATGAGGTCGACTGGATTCTGAACGACTTGTTTCAACAGGATCCCGATACCAACGGCCGGTAGTAACGAACCGAGGGTGAACATCGTCTTCATCGGGATACCGTCCATCGGCAACCATTCTTTCAAGTTCGCGACGATATCGGTACCGTAGTAGGTAATGAAGAACGTCGGGATGAAAGCGATGACGAGGTGGGAAATCAACGGGAAGATGAAGTTCGTAAGATAGATGATTCTGTAATTCAGTTTGTCGATGGCTTTCCAACCGATTTGTTGCCAAATCAGGTTCATCGTCGCGGTGGAATAGAACATGACGGTTCCGACCGTACCGACCAAAGCACCGATGGAAACGGCCAAACCGGCTCCTTGCGCGGATGCAGGATTCAAACCGGCGCCCTTAACGGCAGCAACCGCCAACGGGATACCGATATACGAAACGGCGCGCAAGTCGGCGGATACGGTTCCGCCCGGAGTAACCAACGCGATGTAAACGACTTGGATCGCGGCTCCGACCATGATGGACGTCTTCACGTCACCTAAAATCAAACCGACGACAAGAGATGCGACCAACGGTCTGGACAAGGTGTACCAAGAGTACGTCGTGCCGAGAGCGCCGATGACGGATGTCAGCGATGCCATGATCGCTAACAATAAGGCTTGAAAGATATTAATCTCCATAAAACCCTCCCTTTCTTTCAGGTTTTTAATCTATCAATATCGGATTGACAAGTCACTCTCACTTGTATCCGAACATTGAACGGAATTTGGGCCAGTATCCGACCGCGTCTTCTTTGACGAGCGCGAACAGGATTTCATAACCGGCTTGGTGGATCTTCTCGAATGCATCCGCTTCGTTTTGCATCAGAGACTGGTTGTTCCCGATCTTGACGGCACCGGGACGGTCGTTGGCGGGTCCGACGCAGACCAGTTTCGGTCCGGGCTTGAATCCGTCGTCGACGAGGATCTTCGCCATCAGCATCGGTTCCTTGGTGATCAAGAAATAGTTCTTCTGGCTTTGTAAGACTTTGTCGCATTTTTCCAACCATTCGGCATATGTCCAGATGTAGGTCGGTTTGCCGGTGGCGGAGAGGAACGAAGCTTTGATGAACGATGTGTTCGCCGCATGGTCGTTGACCGCTACGATCGCATCGCAGGGGTATTCCTTCGACCAACGGGTGGTGATTTGACCGTGGATAATCCGGTCATCGACGCGTAAGAATGTGATTGCCATACTAACCTCCTAGAGTTCTTCCTCTTGATAATCGGTAACGGCGTCCATCTGGAACAGAGTGACCCCGAGTCTGCCTTCGCTCAATACCGCCTCGATCATGTCTTGCTTTTCAAGATTGTCTTTCATCAGGACGGCCGTCAGAACCATCGGCATGTTCATGCCTGCGAAGACCGTCGTTTTGGCGAACAATCCGCGTTGGTTCAACACTTCGATCGACGTCGTGAACGGGGATCCGCTCAGGATGTCGCTAAACAAAAGAACTTCGTCGTCGCTTGTGAGCGGTTCGACCAGTTTCCTAAAATTCTCGGCGAAATCGTTGGTGCCCATATCCTCTTCCAGGGATGTACTTAGGATGTCGTCGCGCTTTCCGCTCATCATCATGACGGCGGATTGTAATCCTTGCGCGAAATGACCGTGACTTACCAAGATGACATATTTCATGTTTTGTTCTCCTTCAATCGAAAGGGGTTACATTAACTTCTAAACCTATCATAGTTTATTTTTTTAGCCAATGCAAGACGATTTTGAAATAAATTGTAATTATTTGGAATGTTTTTATCGTTTTTGTCGGTTGTGTGAAATACAAGATTTGTTTAGACATATTATACTATACAAACCAGGTCTCTAGTCAAGGAATTTCAGAAGCCCCAACGCCTGGATCGCATAAAGGACGATGAAGACGACGACCGGGATCCCGATGATGACCCAATACACGCGGTTGAACTTGGTCTGGAACTTGTTCCAGTTTTCCTCGCTGTAGTAAAAGCGGTTGTCCTCGGTCCGTATGAGGATGTTGTCGGCCATCATGTTGGTGATGGTGTAGGCGATGACGTTGGAAGAGAGCGGAAGATCCTTGCAGATCTCCGCCGGTTGGGCGGTCTTCTCGCTGAAAGCCCGATGTTCCTTGAACGTGTCAAGGACCAGTCTTCCGGCGGTTTTGCGTGGATTGATTTTGGTGGCCATGTTATTTCCTTTGGAGCGCTTCGACAAAACGTTGGGCGGTCAGATGCGGTCGTGTGATCGCACCCCCCACGACGACGCACAACGCACCCAGTTCGATGCAACGGCGCGCTTCGTCGGTCGTATTGATTTTCCCTTCGGCGATGACCTTACCCGGGAAATCGCGGCAGAGTCTTTCGATCATCGGGAAACTGGGACCGTCGTATTGGTCGGAATAATCCGTATACCCGCAGAGCGTCGTGCCGATGAAATCAGCCCCGAGCTTGACGGCGTTGGCGCCTTCTTCATACGTCGAACAATCCGCCATGACGAGTGCATCGGGATATTTCGCTTTGATCTTTCTGATTAAATCATATGCCTTTTCACCCGTCGGCGCAAGACGGTTCGTACAATCGATCGCGATGATGTCGCTGCCGGCTTCCATCAAGGCATCGACTTCGGCCATGGTCGGCGTAATGTAGACGTCGCTGCCTTCGAACTCCTGTTTCCAGATCCCGATCACCGGCAATCCGGTCGCGTCTTTCATCTCTTTGACGTTCTTGGGTTCGTTGGCACGCAGTCCGACCGCCCCCGCCCATTTGGCGCTTTCCGCCATTTTCAGCATGATCCCTTCCCCATGGATGGGTTCGCCTTCGAAACTCTGACAGGAGACGATCAAACCGCCTTCGATCTGTCGGATCAGTTCTTCTTTTTTCATACGTTCGCCTCTTTCCATTCCGGTTGGCCGTCGACCTTGAAACAGCGCACCGGGAATCCGCCGCGATCGATCGTTTCATAGTCGTGCCCCGCCAACACGTTCCAGCACGCCCCGACCGCCATGACGTCGCCATCGTGGGTGTTGATGAGCCGGTGGGCATATTTCCCGTTGATGTAGTGGACGGAACCGGGAAAGACCTTCTCCGCGAACACTTCGTCCTTTCCGTCCCAATACAACAAGAATCCTTCGCCGGAAAGCCCGAAATAGTATTCGTCGTAGTTCTTATCCGCATGGAAATGGCCGCGGGTGAAACTGTATTCCCCGTCGACGGTATACGGATTCAGGTAAGTGACGCCGAAATTAAGCGTCCCCGCCACGGCCGGGGTCGGCGCGGGGATCGATACGACGCGATAGGCGATCTTCTCCTGGAGGTCGCTTGGGATCGGATGCCGGTAGGAAGCGCTTAGCGCCCCGACCTTCTTCTCATACGCATCCAGATGGTCTCCACCGAGTGAAAAAGGCAGTGGAAAACGAAAAGCGGCTGTGTTACGAATTTCCATAGTCATCCTCCCTTGTGCCACGGACGAACGCGTGGATCAATGCATGTTTCCCTTCGCCGACCGGTTTGACGATGAATCGTTTGACCGCTGCGGGCACGATGAAACATTCCGCATAGTGGAATTCGGTATCTTCGAAATGGTGGTCGGGGTCGCTGATGACGACGCTTTGCCCTTCCACCAACATCAATTCGTGGACGGTGTTCCCGGTGTCGATTTCAAACGGTCTGTCGAACCAGGTGCGTACGGTCTCGATGAATTCCAGTTCATGCAGACCGGTCCGCTCTTGTCTGATCCCCTCTTCTTCATGGAGAAGTCGGATGTTGTTGACCAGATGGGAATGGACCCATTCCGTATCCCGGTCGACCTGGATGACATGCTCGGCATGGTCGAGATGGACGGGGCGAGGACGTCCGTCCATGCCCAGTCTTCCCCAGTCCCAAAGTTTGAAGGTGAAAATATACGGCGTGGCGCTGATTTCCAAAACCACGGATTGCGTCCCGCTGCAGTGGATCGTCCCGCCGGGGATCAGGAAATGATCGTGTTTCTTGGCCGGGATGTTGTTGATGAAGCGTGCGTCGTCGAAGCGTTTCTCCCCGCGTTGCGCCGCTCGGAGATCTTCCATCAGGTCGTCGAGCTTCGTGCCGGTCTTTACCCCGAGATAGACATGGGCGCCTTCCCCCGCATCCAGCATATAATAACTCTCGTCCTGGGTATAGGTCATCCCGAAGGTCCGTTGGATATAGTCGGTCAGCGGATGGACTTGCAGGGAAAGGTTCCCGCCTCCCATCGTGTCCAAGAAGTCGAAGCGGATCGGATATTCCCGTCCGAAGCGCGCGACGGTTTTCGCCCCCATGAGGTTTTTGGATTCAAACAAGACCGCATCCATGGCTTGGAGCGTAAAGGTTTCTTCATCGATCTTGAAACAGATCGCATTCTCTTCCGGAACGCCGTTGAACGACCAGGCGTAGTTGGGTTTATCTTGGGGAAGGTTGCAGTGTTCCTTCATCCATTGTCCGCCCCATACCCCGGGGTCGAAGTACGGGACCATGCTGAACGGCTTGGACGCGGTTTCACGCAACGCCAGGTCGACCGCATGTTTACTCAACAGTTTCGGTGTACCGGCAAGATCGTCGTCCAAGACATAGGCGACACGGTTCCAGATCGAGATTTTATGACGATCGGCGATCCGCCAATCGACGAAATAGCCGCGTTTAAACATACGCAGGGGATCTTCTTTGAAGTTGCCTGCGTTATAGTTGTCCGACTCCCCGCGCCGGAAGCGAAGCTGGATTTCCCAACGCGATACGCTGGTCAGCCAGATGAGCGCGTCCTGACAATAGAGCGAACTCCCCAAACCGATCAACAAGCGCTTCCCCGTCGAGTCGTCGAAATCGTCCTGCAGTTTCGCCGAGCGCTCGGGATGTCGCAGATCCTTGATCGTCTTGTGGGTGATGTGACCGAAAACCCGATCCTCGGTAAGATCGCTTGCCAAGAGCGCATCGAGCTCCTCGCCGGAAAGATTGGCTTGGTCCGTGTCGAAGACTTCATCGAAGAGCCCTGAAAGTTCTTGGATCAGTCGTGCTTTGTTTGTCCCGGGATAGGTTTCGATCGCGACGACATCCTGGGTCATCAACAGCACCGCCAGTTCGTTGCGCAGCGCTTCGTAGCCGGTCCGGATCTTTTCATCGACCGCTGTGATTTGGATGCGTGGATGAGGACGGTAGAGATTTTTTTGCATGGTTTACCTCCGAATTGTGCAGGAATACATTGAAACTTCCGCCAATACACCGTAAAGTTAAAGATAAGAGAAGAGGGCTCGACGATGACGAAATATCAAGAAATCGCGCAGGATCTGATCCAGTTGATCAAATCGGGGACGTACCGCGCCTGGGGCGCCATGGAAGGCGAACACATGTTGGCGAAACGCTATCAAGTGAGTCGCGCCACCATCCGCAAAGCGTTGAACGTCCTAAAGGAACAAGGCTATATCCATTCAAGGCAAGGTTCCGGCATTTACGTGAATCCTGAAGAGTTTTATCAGGAACGCCTGATGTTTACGATGTCCGACCGTTTCCGCAAGACACGTTTGGATTCGAAGGTTCTGAAATACACCGTCGAAGAAGCCAGCCCCGAATTGGATCGCCAATTCAGTTTGGGAAGCGACAAGCGGTTGGTCCATTATCTTCGCCTGCGCTCGCTGGAGAAGAAACCCTTGGTGTTGGAAGAAACTTGGATGCCGGTGGAACTGTTTCCGACCTTGACGAAGGAAATTCTGTTCGGATCCATCATGCAGTTCATGGAAGACCAAGGAAACGTCATCAGCCATGATTTCAAGACGATCCGGGCGATTCGGCTGGACGCGAACCAGGCGAAGCATCTTCGCAAGGAAACCGACGACCTAAGTTTACAAATCACCCATCATGTCTACTTCCTGAAATCGATCTTGGCGCAGATCACGATCGAAACGCAGGGCGACAACGAGATGAACGCCCTCTCCGTCCGCGAAAGATAAGAAATTTTCAACCACAGTGCGACTGATATTCAGTCGCGCTTCGACTTTTAGTCGCACCGTGATTGAGAATCAATCACGGTAGCTACTAATCAACGTCGTGATCTTTCCGTCGATTTCGACTTCGCCGAATGAATCCGGCACCAACAATGTGGTTCCGGGGCGAACGTCGATGTCATCGACCTTGCCTTCGCCCTCGATCACCGTGATGAAATAGAAATGCGGGTCGTCGAAGACGCCGTGGGTTTCCGTTTCGATTTTGCGTAGTGTGAATTTCTTCGGTTCGTCGATGAATTCGCTGATCAAACACCCTTTAAAAAGGAACGGTTCAGGATGGATCGGTCCTTTTTCTTGATGGGGGATCGTCAGGACATCCATCGCACGGTCGAGATGAAGGTCGCGATGCATGCCGGTCTTGGCATCGACGCGATTGTAATCGAAAATACGGTAGGTGATGTCCGCGTTGCGCGAGATTTCGAAGGTGACGACGTTTTTCCCGATCGCATGGATCGTCCC
The DNA here is from genome assembly GCA_023249475.1 of Bacillota bacterium. Lineage (GTDB taxonomy): Bacteria > Bacillota_I > Bacilli_A > Erysipelotrichales > Erysipelotrichaceae > GWE2-51-13. Next base: position 30,537 of record JAHFCO010000022.1, read on the forward strand.
GGCGGGGACGTTGAGGAAATCCCCCGCGTTCGCCTCCACATAGGAGAGAAGTTCATCCCATTTCCCGTCATTCGCCTTCTTCAAGAACTCTTCCTTGGTCTTGGCCGTGTGTCCGAATTGGATTTTATGGTTCCCGTTGGTTTCCAAAACATACCAGGCTTCCGGTTTCCCATACGAACCGTAATGTTCCGTCGCATAGCCTTCGGTCGGATGAACCTGGACCGAAAGGTTGTCGATGGGATCCATCAAGGTGCAGCGGAGCGGGAACTGTTCGCTGGCGCAGTTGAACCATTCCGGTAGTTTTTCATAGGCTTCGCTCAGCGACATCCCGAGTTCGGTCAAACGGTTATCCCCGTTGCCTTTGAGCGCGGCGACGCACCACATTTCTCCGATGCGGTCGATGTCCGTCTCTCCGTGGAATCTTGTCTTCATCATCGTTCCGCCCCAGATTCTCTCTTTGAAGATCGGTTCGACATGTACGATTTGCTTTTTCATACTTTCCCCTTCCGTTGATAGGTGACATAGGCGATGCAGCATTTCCCTGTGATCTTGATGCGCGGGGATTCGCAGGGCACGAACCAGGTTTCGCCTGCAATGAATTCCTGGTCGTCGATCTTTCCGTTTCCATCCAGTATTGTCAGGAAATAGAATTCGTCGCGTTGGAAATACCCCTCGTGTTCGACTTCCAGCTTCCCGGCGGTATAGACCCCGGGTTCATCGTGGAAGACCGTATGGACGATCCCTTCTTCTTCGATGGGATGCAGGGCGACCGGCCGGGTATCGTCGTTGGGAATCCGGATGTTGTCGAGGACTTGCCGGACATGCAAGGGGCGTGGATTCTTCGTGATCGGATCGATCCGATCGTAATCATAGAGGCGATAGGTCAGATCCGCGTTCTGGGTGAACTCGATCAAGGTGACCCCGCCGCCGAAGGCATGGAGCGTCCCGTAGGGGACATCCACGAAGTCGCCGGAGCGCACCGGGATGACGCGCACCAACGCGTCGAACGCCTTCGCATCGACCTTCGCTTTGAATTCTTCGTATGTTTGCGCGGTATGTCCGAGCACCATCGTGCCTTCCCCTTCGATGAAATAGACGCCGTCGGGTTTCCCTTTCTTCCCTTCGTGCTTCATCGCATACGCATCGTCGGGATGCAGCTGGATGGACATCGGGATGATCGGGTTGGCCATGGCGGTCCGCACGGGCATTTCGTCGGTATCGCTTTTAAAAAGATCGGGATGCGCGAGATAGAAGTCGGAAAGTTTCTGTCCGGTGGCTTCGACCGTGCAATCCAGATGCCCTTTCATCGCGATGACGTTGTAGCACTCGCCGATGTTGGGGAGGTCGCTGACATAGCCGTATTTTTCTTTCAACCGGTTTCCGCCCCAGATGCGGTAGTTGAAAACCGGCAGGATTTTATAGAGTTTTTTATCGGTTTCACGCTGAAACACCCGTTTGCCTTCGCGATAGGTCGCGACGACGTCATAATGATCGTCCAGAATCGTGAAATCCGCGCATTTCCCGGGTTTCAGTCCGCCGATCTTCTCGAGTTTCAACAGTTTCGCCGGGTTGACGCTGGTCATTTCGACCGCTTCCTCGATCGAACATCCCGTGAACTCCAGGATGTTCTTGAAGGCATCGATCATCCCGATCGTCGATCCCGCGATCCGTCCCGTGGCTTTGGTGAGCGCTTTGCGACCGACATTCACGCATTCGACGCCTCCGAAGATGAACTCCCCGTCCCCCATCCCTTTGGCCGGGTTGGCATCGGTGATGCAGATCAAACGGCGGCTTCCCAGGATCTGGTAGGTCAGCTTCACGACCAACGGGTCGATATGGAAACCATCCGTAATGAGCTCACAGTAGCTGTCGCCCTTCAATAACGCCGCCGTGACGGCGCCGGGACTGCGGTGGGTGTGTTGGGTCATCGCGTTGTAGAGGTGGGTGAACCCGTCCCCGCCCGCCGCAAGGGCGTGCAAGGTCTGTTGGGCCGTCGCATCGGTATGCGCGAACATCACCGCCACCTGATGATGATGGCATTCTTCGATGAACACTTCGATCCCATCGGATTCGGGCGCGACCGTCACCATCCGTAGTTTATTTCTCGTGAGTTGCACATCGTCGTCGATTTCACCCTTGACGATCTTGCGGATGCCCTCGGCTTCCATCATCGCCTTGAACTTGAGACTCAGGAAAGGTCCTTCGTTGTGGATCCCGATCCAGCGCGCCCCTTCTTCGGGCGCATCCATTTTCCCGTAGGTTTCAAGTAAATCACGTTCGATGGGTCTCGGCTTCGCCATCAGCGACGTCAAAAACGAAGTCGTCCCTTCGCCGGCATAGAACTTCGCGACCTTTCCCAACTTTTCAAGATCGGGGTCGATGAAATCATGTCCGAGGGCGCCGTGGGTATGGATGTCGAGGAACCCGGGGATGAGGGTCGATGCCCCGTGATGCACCTGAGTGACCGCGGGATCGCGGAGGTACTCGCGTAGCGCCGGGTCTTCGGGTCGGGTCACCAAGACGATGTATCCGTCTTTCTCAAGCAGGATGCCGTCGTCGATCCTGGGTCCGTATCCGGGCACGATCGTTTTCGCAAAGTGTAGGGTACAGGTCATCTCGATCACCTCTTTGTTTCTATTGTACGATAGATTATGCGTTTTTACGATAGTTTTTGAGAGATAATGATAGATATATTTTGGGATTTGAAAGAAAAAGAAGACGTTCCCGCCTTCTTTAGCCTTGATTTCGTTGATTCATACGGTAGTTTTCCGCCAACCGCACGGCTTGTCTCACCAAATGTTCGCATTCTTTGACGGGTTTCCCGTCGATCTCCATTTTCGGGCGTGACTTGTTGAATTCAAGCAGATCGTCGCAACGCGTCGATCCTTTCGCGTCACGGAACGCTTCCCCGATTTCCTTGATGTCCGCATAGAACTTCGTCTTGGTTTCCTTGTCGACCGGATGGCCGTAGCCATATTCCAGACCCAAAGCCATGAAGGAACCGGTCAAGGCACCGCAGGCTTCCCCTAAGTGTCCCATCCCGCCACCGAACGAGGACGAAAGATGGGCGGCTTGGTCGAGGTTCAATCCAAGATCGTCGGCGTAGGCGCAGAATACGGATTGTGCGCAGTTGTATCCTTGTCGAAAGAGTTCGACGGCTTTTTCTTCACGGTTCATTTTTCCACCTGTCTTTCATGGGTATGAGGGTATAAGTTGGGAAGTTTGGTTCCCGCATGTTTTTTCTCAAGATGGCGCAGAAAGGCTTCCGCATCCGTATTGACAATCAAGTCCAACGGGAAACCTACTTCGTCCAGTAATGTCAGGCAATTGTCGACGATGCCGACCTGCGATTCATGATGGGCGTCGCTGCTGACCAGGATCTTGATCCCCTTCCGTTTACACAAACCCAGCATCTCCAGGTTGTTTTCACGGACGTTGGGGCGGGCTTGGGGATGGGCCAGGGAATTGTTGTTGAGTTCGAGAAGGACGTCGTATTCCTTCGCCGCATCGGTCACGATATCATAGTCCAAGGGAACCGACCCGTCGTCGGGATGGCTGACGATGTCGACCCATCCGCTTTTCATCGCGTTGACGATCGCATCGGTGTTTTGTTCCTTGGTCCCGGGGACATAGCAGAATTTATGGATCCCGGCGATCCGCAGTTCCATCTGGTTCATCAGACGCTCCGGCATGCTTAAGGTTCCTTCATAATCCAGGATATTGAGTTCGACCCCAAGCAAAAGATCGACACCCGCCTGATGGCGAGGGACGACGCTATAGTTGGAGAAGTAGAGATAGGAGCAGGTTCCCGGAACCCCTTCGGCGTGCTCCGTCACCCCGAGGATCTTCAGTCCCCGCCGTGACGCGGCGTTGACCATTTCCCCCAAGGTGCTGTAGGCATGACCGCTGGCGATCGTATGGGTATGCACATCCAATTCAAAATGAAACATGACACGTCCTCCGAATCTACAACAAGTATAGCACCATCGTAAAAAAAACGACGCGGATTCCCGTCGTTTTTCAGATTGTTTTGCGCGCTTTTTCGACGATGCTTACAAATTCGCGCGAACGTTGTCGGATGTTTTCCAGAAACCCCTCGCTCCCGCTTTTCTTAAGGTCGGCCAATTGACTGCCGATGCCGATCGCGCTCGCCCCGGCGGACAAGTAGTCGTAGGCGTTGTCGAGGCCGATGCCGCCGGTGACCATGATGGGGATGCGGGGTAGAGGCGCTTTGATGTTTTTCAGGTAGTCCGGACCCAGTTGGACGGCCGGGAAAAGCTTCACCATGTCCGCGCCGGCGAAAGCCGCCTTGGCGATTTCGGTGGGGGTGAAAACGCCGGGGACCACTTCGACGTTGCGCAGTTTGCAGTACTTGACCACCTCGACATCCAAGATCGGGGAGACGATGAACGTGGCGCCGGCCACAAGGGCTTTGCGGGCTTGGTCGAGGGTCAGTACCGTCCCGGCACCCAATGTGATCCCGTCGATGTCTTTGCAGGCTTCGACGGCTGCGTAGCCGCCCTCGTTTTCAACGGTGATTTCGATGGCGAAAACACCGCTTTCCTTCAGCGTTTCGACGACTTCGCGGATATTGCTTGCCGTGGCGTTGCGCAACACGGCGACGACGCCCGATTTCGCGATCGCTTCCTGTAGTTTCATTGAATCCCTCACTTTCGGAAGGCTAAGACACGGCGTGGATTGTGGATGAAGAGATCGTCGATGATGCGTTTCGAATCCAACGTTTCCGCATCCAACCGCTCTCTCAATTCTTCCTTGAACGTCTTCAGCAGATAGTCCAGACCGAACGTACCGCCGTATCCTTTAAAGTAGCTTTGGCGCGCGAAGTCGCCGCTGATCAGGATCTGGGTATGCAGGTTCTCTTTCGCCAAGCGCAGGATGTAGTCGATCGCCCGCTCTTTCGTATTGTACTTCGCTTTCGGGATGGAATCGTAGCCTAAGAACGCACCGCGTTTCACCAGTTCGTAGTGGACGCTGAAATCATCCAGTTGATCCATGTGGCCCAGGATGATCGACGAAGGGTCAAGCCCTTCTTCGACGAAGAGGTCGAGCTGTTCCTTCGCCATGGTCCCCGCCTGGGTGTGGGTGGTGATGGGGATGCCCGTTGCGAGCGATGCGCGGGAAATCGCACGGAGTCCGATTTCCTCCCAGGGATGGATGACGTTCAAACTGGTGCCGATCTTCAACACACCCGGACGGATCCCGCTCCCGTCGACCCCCTCCTCGACTTCTTGGATCAATTCACGTGCGACCTCGTCGATCGACCGGTTCTCAAGAAACGCACGGTTGTACGTCCCTTTATTGAAGCCTCCGGTCGCGACGATGGATACGCCGCTTCTTTCATTGAGTTCTTTTAACTTAAAAATGTTTCGTCCATAATCGACCGTGGTCACTTCCACGATGAGCGATCCGCCGGCTTCCTTAAACAATCCAAGGTCGACGACGATCTTGTCGAGGTCGTCGAGGACCATGGTCGGGTTTTCCGCCGCCACTTCTTGTGTCGCCGTCGTGTAGAGATGTTCATGGACATAGGTGTTCCCCACATCCTTCGCATCCACGAAGCCCATTACGGTTAAAATCTGTCCTTTCACACCGGTTCCTCCTGTCGTAGGGTAAGGATCGCCCCGTTGGCGATCAAGGTTTTCTGTAGTTGTTTGATGTCGATGTCTTTGGGTGCTTTATGTTGCATGTACGCTAGGCTGGCGGCGGTTCCCGCCGCTTGTCCCATCGCCATGCATTGTCCCATACTGCGGACCGAGGCATGGGCGTCATGGGTCGCGGACAGGCAACGTCCGGCGACCAAGAGATTTTCGCTGTCTTTCGGGATCAATGAACGATAAGGAACCTGATAGGTCTGCCCTTCGGGAAGATAGGCCCAAACCGTCGAACTGGTTTGGTTGTGGTCTTCGATCGGCGCGCCGCATTCCACCACCGCGTCTTCGAATTGACGGGCGGATAAGACATCTTCGCGGGTCAAGGTATACTCGCCGAAGATCCGTCGTGTTTCACGCACCCCGATCTGGGTGCTGAAGTTCAGGAAACCGGCGTTTTCATAGCCGGGGAGATAATCTTTCATGAAGCGGAAATACTCGAGGGCTTGGCGTCGACCCAGGATCTCCGCCTTGGAGAGTTCGACGATATCGGTCGGGTCGGGAAGCGAAAGACGGACCATGTTGGTGGCCATGACGCCGGGCAGGGTCGTGATGTGGACGCTGCCTTCTTCACGGGGCAACCAATACTTGCCGCTGGCGTTGGCTTCCTTCATCCAAGCCCACATTTGGTTCTTGGTGAAGGTTTTGGCTTTTTCGTTATCGACGTTGCATAGCCTGAAGGTGGTCGTCAAGGCTTGGACCGGTTCATGCGAACCGATGCCGTCAAACGGAAGACCGGCGAGCGCGACGATGTCCGCGTCGCCCGAGGCATCGACGACGATGTCGGCCTCGATCTTCAGGAAACCGGATTTGTTGACGACGATCACCCCGGTGATCCTGTTTCCCTCCTTGACCACATCGACCACGAAACTATGCAGAAGGATATCGACTTTGGATTCGGTCAACAGTTCTTCATAGACGACTTTCAGGGTTTCGGGATCATAGGTGATCCCCGTCCCCGCCCCGTAGGTGTTGGGGCGCAGCAACATCGCCCCTCTTTCCTTGAGTTTATCCAAAATCAGATCGGGGATGCCGCCGACCACTTTACGTCCTTCCTTGCCCGGGAGATAGAACCCGTAGAAGGTATCCAGGATGTAGGTGCTGGTCCCTCCCACGAAGCCATAGCGTTCCACCAGCATCGTCTTGCGGCCTTCCCTGGCGGAAGCGATCGCGGCGTTGCATCCGGCGCTACCGGCGCCCACGACCAAAATCTCGGTCTGTACGGTTCGGTCGATTCGTTTCGTGTAGTTTGTCATTGGGCTGTCCAACCTCCGTCCACCGGGAGGATGATCCCGGTGATGAAATCCGATTCTGCGGCTGCGAGGAAGGTCGCGGCCTTCGCGACCGACAACGGGTTCCCCAGCGTGTGTTTGTGGGCATAGATGGGTTGTTTGTAATCCATATACTTCAGGATGTCCTCATCGCTTTGCGCCCGTAGACTCATGGGCGTTTCGATCAAGCCGGGTGCGATGACGTTGACCCGGATGTGTTGTTTGGCATAGTAGATCGCCATCGCCCTTGACAACCCGATGATGGCCGCCTTGGAGGCGGCATAGGCGTGGGTCGAAAACATTTCGTTTCCCCCGACCATGCCCAGGACGGAAGCGGTGTTGATGATGCACCCCGGACGGTTTGCATCCAGCCAACGCTTCACCATGAACTTGCTCATGACGATCTGGGTCGTGAGGTTGAGGTCGAAGGTTTGGCGATAGGCGTCCATCGAGAGTGAATGCAGGGGACCGTCGCCGAATCGGCGTCCGCTCCCGCCGGCGATGTTGAAGAGGACCTCGATTAAGCCGAATTCCTTTTCGATGCGCTCGAGGACGGCTTCGACTTGAACTTCGTCGGTACAGTCCACCGCTTCATAGCGGAAAGATTCCGGATCGGAAGAAAGAAGCGCGAGAACCAAAGGATCGTCTGCAGGTTTTACGTCGATCCCGACTACCTTGTCCCCTTGATTGAGAAACAGATTGACCGACGCTTGCCCGATCCCGCCCAGGGCGCCCGTGATCACGACGACGCGCCGCGGGTTCATTGGTTGCGCAAGGTACGACGACGATAGTCGTTGTAGGTGGCTTCGAAGACGGCGCGGGAGGCGTCGATGCCGATGAAATGGGGACTGGTCAAGACCAAGGGCGGTTGTCCGGCTTGGGTCAGCAATTCGGCGACGCGGGCTTTGATGAGGTTGACGACCAAGGTGTTCCCGATCGTCGAGGTCGGGGAGACGGGATAGATCAAGTCGGGGACGCGGACCGCCGCATCCCCCAGGGGGACGCAGGTATCGATGACCAGGTCGGCGATGTCGATCAGTTTCTTGCCGCTGGAATGTTTGACCGGGGTTTTCAGGCTGTTTTCAACCGCGACGACCGCGACCACGAACATCCCCCGCTGCTTGGCCCCCATCGCCATCTCGATGACGACGTTGCCCACGCCGCTGGTGGAGAAAAGCAAGAAAACGTCTTTGGGGTAAAAGACGAAATTGCGTAGGATCTGTTCGGCCAAGCCTTCCACGTTCTCGATGAACATGGCTTGGCGCTGTCCGTTGGCGCCGACGACCTGGTTGTGGTAGGTCATCGAAAGTTCGACGATGGGATGGAAGCCGGGATAGCTGCCATAGCGCGGAAAGACTTCTTCCACCGCCATGCGGGAATGGCCCGAGCCATAGACATGGACCAAGCCGCCGTCGGCGATGGCGTCGGCGAAACGCTTGGAAGCTTCCTCGATTTTGTCCATCTGGGTTTCGGCGATGTCGTCGACGATTTTTCTCGTCGCTCTCAAGTATTGTGCGTATACGTCGTTCATGGTTTCCCTTTCAGAAGTTCTTCTTCTATATTTGTATATACAAATTATAGAATGTCGGATGAATTATCGCAATCCTAACGCCTTATCGGCGGCTTCGCCGATCGTACTCGTCCATGACGGCGTCGAACGCTTCTTTGGCGGCTTCATCCCCGATGACCTGGGCGCCGGTGATGACAAACGGCGGTTTCTTCGCCTCGGTCAGCAGTTGGGCGACCCGTACCTTGATCCCGTTGACGATGGCGGAGTTGGCGATGGTCGACATCGGTCCAACCGGATACTTCAGACAGTCGATCCACATCGCGGCGTCGCCCACGGGCACGCAGGTATCGATCACAACGTCGCAGACGTCGACGAGTTTTTGCCCGGTCGAATGTTTC
>JAHFCO010000057.1 GCA_023249475.1 Bacillota bacterium
ATCAATGGTTGGATCAAAGCAGAAATTGAATGTGATTACTGTTTGGATGACTGGGGTACTTTCTCATCGTTTCTTAAAGACTACATTCAATTCTTCAATTTCGAACGACCATCTCATAAACTAAAACATAAAAGCCCCGCTCAATTCATGATTGAACGGGGGCAAAAATGTTTTTTCTAAGTGTCTACAAATCGTTGACTTCTTCAGGATTCCCCTCGTTTTTACTTCGTTTCGATGGTTGCACCGTCCCTGTCGATTTGAAGGGGGAGGATTTGCCATTGGTTATGCAAGTCTGCTAAATGAGGGAAGATCGCTTCTTCCAGGTCCTTTCGATCCGACATGACCAGGATCGTCGGTCCGGCACCGCTCAAGAAGACGACGGTCGAATCGACGGTTCTTATCTTATCGACGATCCCTTCGAAATCATGGATCAAGGAGGAGCGATACGGTTGGTGAAGCCGATCCTGGGTCGCGACCTTCAGTAAAGCCGGGTCGCCTAAGGAAATCGCTTTCCCCAACAGTGCGCTTCGGGATAAGTTGAACACCGCATCTTTAAAAGGGACGGTTTCAGGAAGGACGGATCGGGCTTGTGTGGTGGAAAGATGGAAATCCGGAATCAAGGCAAGAAGTTGCCAATCCTGATGGACATCGAAGGAAACCGAAATCGGCTTGCCATCGTCCATGACCGAAGCCACGCATCCACCAAAAAGAGCGGGCGCCACATTGTCGGGATGTCCTTCAAGCGACGTACATAACTCGAAACAGGCTTGTTTCGGAAGCGGGTATCCATGCATCGCATTGGCCCCCAACACGCCGCACACCAACAAAGCGGCGCTGCTTCCCAAGCCCCGGGCGATGGGGATGTGGGAGTCGATCGTGATCTTGACGCCGTCGACTGGCAGGTTCATCGCCTTCATCGCTTCGCGATAGGCTAAATAGACAAGATTGGTTTCGTTCTGGTATTCTTCCGGACAACCTTCGATCATTACTCCCGAAGGAAGGGGTTCGAATCCGACCTCCGCATACAACGCAAGGGCCAAGCCGAAACAATCGAAGCCCGAGCCCAGGTTCGCACTGGTGGCGGGGACACGTACCTTGATCATAGGATCTCCTTGATGACGCTTTTGACATAGGCGTCGAGTTGGTTGGGGTCGATGCGGTCGCGATGCAGGACCGGAAGGGAATGCAAAGCGGCCAAGGATGCCGGGATGGGGATGCCGGTGGTGGTCGACATCGTTTGGATACTGTCGAGATCCGCTTCGATCGGCCAATGCATGGCTTTGGCGATGCTTTGGGGGAATTTGAAGGGGGAGGCGGTCGCCATGACGAGGCATTTCACCGAAGAAGGATGCTCTTCGGCGACCTTCCATGCGACGGCGGTATGGGGGTCAAGCAGATAGTGGTGGGACTGATAAACCGAGCGGATCGTATCAAGGGTAGCCTGGTCATCCGCGTAACCGGCGATGAAGGTCTCTTGAAGTTTCGATCGCAGACTTTCGGGAACGACGAATCTCCCATCGGTTTTGAGGTCGCCCATCAATTTACGGATCAGTGAAGAATCGCCACCGCTCATCGCCCACAACAATCGTTCCAAGTTGGAGGAAATCAGGATGTCCATCGAAGGCGAGAGCGTGGTCTCGAAGTCCCGGTTGCGATCGTAGATGCCGGTCTGGAAGAAATCCGTCAAGACGTGGTTCGAATTCGACGCGCAGATGAGATGACGCAAAGGCAAGCCGCAGGTTTTCGCAAGATATCCGGCCAGGATGTTCCCGAAATTCCCGGTCGGTACGCTGACATCGATCTTTTCCCCCATCGAGATCTCCCCGCGTGCGACCAAAGTGTTGTAGGCATGGACGTAGTAGACGATCTGAGGGAGCAAGCGCCCGATATTGATGGAATTGGCACTGGAGTAGAGGATCTTCGGATCGTCCTCACGTGCGCTTAAAAAGCGTTTCACGGCGTTCTGCGCATCGTCGAAGTTGCCTTCGATCGAAGCGACTTTCTGATTCTTTCCGTTCTGGGTCGTCATCTGGAGACGTTGGATCTCACTGATCCCGATCTCCGGAAAAAATGTGATGATTCCGATATGAGGGAGGTCTTTGAGTCCGGTCAAAGCGGCCGAACCGGTATCCCCGCTGGTGGCCGCCAGGATCACCAGGTCTTTTTCCAATTTCATCTTCTCTCTTGCCTTCACCAACATGCGCGGAAACAACGATAACGCCACATCCTTGAACGCCGCGGTCGGACCGTGGAAGAGTTCGACGATGTAACGGTCTCCGACCTTCTTCGTCGTCACGACGTCGTCGATCGCGAAGCGATTCGCATAGGCTTCCTTGATGCATCCCGCGAGTTCTTCCGGCGTAAAGTCGCTAAACCAAGGGGCGAGGATCTTCCTCGCCACGTCCTGATAGTTCAGGATCGTGAAAATTTCCTCGTCGAACAGAGGCAACGTCGAAGGGAAAAACAAGCCCCCGTCGGGCGCCAATCCTTCCAGAATCGCCTGTGCGGAAGAGACATCGATTCGCTCATCCCGTGTACTTGTATATCGCATGGCCGTCTTCCCTCCGCTTCTTGTATTTGGATACTTCCTATGATAGAATGTTTCAAATTAGGTTGCAAGTCTTTTCATGATTGTGACGGAAAGAAGGGGTAGCGATGGAAATCGCATTGCTGGGGAACGGTACGGTCGCGCAAGGGGTGATTGCGCATATCGCCTTACGCCGATCGCAAAAACAGACGACGTTCCATGTCGCCAAGGTGCTCCTGCGCGAAAACAGGGAACTTCCTTCCTCCCTCTACACCCATGATTTCCAGGCGATTCTGAAAGACAAGAAAATCAAGATCGTCGTCGAAGCGATGGGGGGGATCCACCCTGCATATGAGTATGTGAAAGCGGCGATCCTGGCGAAGAAGCATGTGGTCACCCCGAACAAGAACCTCGTGAGCGAACACGGTGAAGAACTCGATCGTTTGGCGAAAGAAAACAAAGTCGCGTTCTTATTCAGTGCAGCCGTCGGGGGCGGGTTACCCATCCTTTCGACCTTGGCGAGGATACGGAAAGTCGAAGAGGTTGAACGTTTCGAAGGGATTCTCAACGGAACCACGAATTTCATCCTGGATGCGATGACGCGAAAGAACATGTCGTTTTCGGACGCGCTGAAGAATGCGCAGGATGCGGGATATGCGGAAACCGATCCGAGCGGGGATCTTCAAGGCGCCGATCTACTGTATAAAGTACGCGTCGCAGCGCGCGTCGGAATGGGTGTGTGGATCGATCCCCGAAGCATCGCACGCCTGTCGCTGGAACAGATTACGAAAGAAGACATCGATTACTTCGCTTCACGGGAAAGGGTCGTCCGTTATCTTGTCAATGTCTCAAATCATAACGGGAAATATTCCGCGTATATCAAACCGACCGCGATCG
>JAHFCO010000043.1 GCA_023249475.1 Bacillota bacterium
AAGGTCTTTTTCATCCACAAACCCGGCTTCATCTCTTCGACCGCCGTCTATATGGTGCCGTTTGGCTCGCTGGACATCCGCCAACGGAAACACGACGGCGAAATCGTCGAAAGCAACGCGGGCGTCGCGCATTTCCTCGAACACAAACTCTTTGAAAGCAACAACGGGACGGACATCATGGAGGCTTTCAGCGCGATGTCGGCCAACGTGAACGCCTTCACTTCCTACAATGAAACCTGTTATTATTTCTCGACCGGCGAAGCGGACTTCTCCCAACCGCTGGAACTCCTTTTGGATTTCGTCCAGAACCTTTCGATCACGGAAGAGTCCGTCGAAAAGGAAAAGGGCATCATCATCCAGGAATTGCGCATGTACATGCAGATGCCGGAAGCGCGTTTGATGTACGAAACCTACCGATCGCTCTTTAAAACCCATCCTGTCCGAATCGATATCGGGGGGAGCGAAGAAAGCGTCAAGGCGATCACGAAAGCCGAACTCTACGACCTCTACGAAGCCAACTATCACCCTTCAAACAGCGTCTTGGTCATCGTTTCGGGTCAAGAAAGCGATAAAATATTGGATTTGGTAAAAGTCAACCAAGCCGCAAAGACCTTCCCGACCTTCGAGGCGCGCCGTCGCTTGATCGACATGGAAGAACTGAAAGTCGCCAAGAAACACCATAGTTTCGCCATGGACATCCAAGCGAAGAAAATCACCTATAGCTTCAAATTCAGCCCGGCGCAAGGGACGCGCATGGACCGCTTGGTCCAGGAGTGGATGATCCGCATCTATCTTGAACTGCTTTTCTCTTCCTATAACCCTCTGTATCAGAATTGGTTGGATTCCAACCGGATCAACGACTATTTCGGTTATGAAGTCGATGTGACCGACGAATACGGATTCGTGATGTTCTACGGGGAGAAGGAATCGGAAGAGGATCTGGTCGCCTTGGTCAACGAAGGCTTGTCGACGGATTTCGCCACGGTCGCCCCGTATTTCGACAATCTGAAGAAACGCTATTTCGGTCAAGCCATCCGTAGCCTCAACAATCCCGACGACATGGCGGTCTCCTTTGCGCGTTGCGTCCTGCTGGGGCTGGATTATTTCGAAACGCTGGATTGCGTCAATCACATCGAAGTCGACGACCTGAAGGGACTCGGCGGAGTATTCGACCCTGCGCATTCAAGCATCGTCAGCGTCCGGAGTAAGAAAGCATGATCGCGGGCATCGGTTGCGACATCGTCGAACTTCGACGTTTCAACGACGACCCCGACCGCCTCGCCAGGCGGATCTTGACCCAAGGTGAGTTCGCCGTCTATCAGCAACTTCCCCCGATCCGCACCATCGAATGGCTCGCCGGAAGGTTCGCCGCCAAGGAAGCGATCGTGAAGGCGTTGGACACTCCGATCACCATCACCCGGATCGAAATCCAGTCGGACGAAACGGGGAAACCTTTCTGTCGGTTGGATGGGTATGTGGTCCATCTTTCGATCGCGCACGAAAAGGAATACGCGATCGCCTACGCGATCGTCGAAAAAGGGTAAACTTGCAGAAAAGACATGTTCCGCCTAGGCAAACCTGTCTTTTTTCTTCGATTTCGACAAGTTTGGCGATTTGCCATCCGTCCTCTTTCTGTGCATAATAGCGCTACCGAAATAAGGAGGAACTATGTTGAATCAAGTGGTTTTGGTGGGAAGGGTAGCCCAAATGCCCGAAGTCAAGGAAACGGCGAGCGGTATCAAGCTTGCCCAGATGTTGATCGAAGTGGACCGCAATTTCAGGAACAGCCAGGGGGAATACGAGCGCGATTTGTTTCTGTGTACGTTGTGGCGGGGGATTGCGGAAACGGCGATCGCGCAATGCGAAGTCGGGTCGATCATCGGCGTCAAAGGCCGTCTGCAGGCGGGGAATTTCGATACGAAGGATCATTCGAAGTTCTATTACTGCGAAGTGGTCGCCGAAAAAGTCTCATTCTTGACTTCGAAACAAGGCAGTTGAATCCAAAGGAGCGTCCGCTCCTTTTGTTTTGGGTCGGCTAAACCGAAACCGATCCTTGATAAAACGATGCAAACCGTTTTCTCTTTCACGCATGTATTGTATAATGTTCGCAAGAGGTGCCTATGAAACAATACTTGGAATTACTTGAATCGATCCTGGCGAACGGAAGCGACCGGCAAGACCGGACGTCGACCGGAACGCGGTCGATCTTCGGATATCAGATGCGCTTCGACCTAAGCGAGGGCTTCCCGTTGTTGACGACGAAGAAAGTCCATTTCAAATCGCTTGCGGTCGAACTGTTATGGTTCATCCAAGGGAGCACGAACATCCGTCCGTTGGTCTTGGAGAACGTGCGCATCTGGAACGAGTGGCCGTATGAAAAATACACGAAAAGCCCGAACTATCAAGGGGAGACTTTGGAAGAGTTCGTCGCGAAAATCAAAGAAGACGAAGGTTTCGCCAAGGAGTTCGGCGAATTGGGTCCGGTATACGGGAAACAATGGCGCAATTTCAACGGGATCGACCAATTGTCGGTTCTCATCGACGGTCTCAAAAACAACCCCTTTTCCCGCCGTCACATCGTCAGCGCCTGGAATCCCGCCGAGTTGGAAAACATGGCCTTGCCGCCTTGTCACATGATGATGCAGTTCTATGTCTCTTCCGACCGTAAGAAACTCTCTTGCCAGCTCTATCAACGGAGTGCGGACGTCTTTCTGGGCGTCCCGTTCAACATCGCTTCCTATGCCTTGTTCACGATGATGATCGCCCATGTCTGCGGCTATGAAGCCGGGGAGTTCGTCCACACGTTCGGGGACGTTCATATCTACAACGACCATTTCGAACAAGTCCGACTGCAGCTTACCCGCGAACCCAAGACGTTACCCACCTTGCGTTTCGCACGCAAGGTCGCGTCGATCGAGGATTTCCGCTATGAAGACTTCATTCTGGAAAACTACGATCCCCATCCCCTCATCAAAGCGAAGGTCAGCGTGTAATGTTCACATTGATCGTCGCGATGGATGAAGAACGCAACATCGGTAAGAACGGATGGATGCCCTGGCATCTGCCGGACGACTTGAAACAGTTTAAGGCACGGACGCTGAATCATACAATCGTCATGGGGAAAACCACGTTCGCGGCTATCGGGAAACCTTTGCCCAAGCGACGGAACCTCGTCGTGACCCATGATTTATCCATCGAAGAGAAGTATCCCGGGGTCGAAGGGGTTTTCGATTTCCAGGAGTATCTTAAACGGAATTGGAACACGCCTGAGGAAATCTTCATCTGCGGAGGGTCGCGGATCTATGCCCAGGCGTTGCCGTATTGTCATAAATTGGTGATCTCGTGGGTCGACGGGGTTTTCGAGGCCGATACGAAGTTTCCGGCATTCGATGAATCCGAGTTCGAGGTCGAATCGATCGAAAAACATGAAGGATTTACGGTGAAAACCCTGCGAAGGAAGGTTAGCGATGCGTAAAGAGTGGAAAAAAGCGAAGTTGTGGATGAAAATGTTCCTTTTCCTCCCGGCGGCCTATATTTCGGCCGTACGGGTGAGGAAAAAGGATTTCGGCTTGCGTTTTGAAGTCGCCCGTCAATGGGCGTTCATGTTGTTGAGGATGACGAAGACCCGCCTTGAAGTCAAAGGCCAGGAAAATTTCCCCAAGGAAGACGGCAACCTGCTTGTCTGCAACCATCAGGGAAGCATGGATGCGTTTGTTTTGTTCGGGGCGATCGATGTCCCGTTCACCGCGGTGGGCAAAGTCCAAGGTGCGAAAATCCCCATTTTGGGTCGTTGGTATAAAGTCATGGAAATGGTGCTGTTCGACAGGGATAGCGCAAAGGATTCGATCCGGATGGTGCGTGAAACCGCGGAAGTCATAAAAAAAGGCCGGAACGTGTTGATTTTCCCGGAAGGGACGCGTTCGAAGAGAGCCGAAATGGGTGAATTCAAAGCGGGTGCCCTAAAACCCGCGTTTCTTGCGAAATGCCCGATCGTCCCGATCGCTCTGATCGATAGCTATAAAGTACTGGACGAACCCGGCGGAAACCGGTTTATCGTCGGGGTCAGCATCGGAAGACCGATGTTGTATGATGAATACGAAGGGATGACGACGCAGGAAGTGGCGGACAGAATCAAACAGCAAATCCAGACGATGATGGATAAGAAAGAAGGCTAATATGCGATTCGTAGATCTGATCGAGAAGAAACGCGATCGACTGGCATTGACGAAAGAAGAAATCTTGTTTTGGATCGACCATTACGTGAAGGGGGAAGTGCCTGACTATCAAGTCAGTTCTTTACTGATGGCGATCGTCCTCAACGGGATGACCGCGGAAGAAACGGTCGCCTTGACGATGGCGATGATGAACAGCGGGGATGTCTTCGACCTAAGCAAAATCCAGGGCATCAAGGTCGATAAGCACAGTACGGGGGGCGTCGGCGACAAAACCAGTCTGGTCTTAGGGCCGATGGTCGCCGCGGCCGGTGCGAAAGTCGCGAAAATGTCGGGGAGAGGGCTTGGGCATACGGGCGGTACGATCGATAAACTCGAATCGATCCCGGGTTTCCATGTGGAACTGACCGAAGAACAATTCATCAAGCAAGTCAATGACATCGGATTGGCCATCATCGGCCAATCGGCGCAGCTTGTGCCCGCGGATAAGAAACTCTATGCACTGCGCGATGTGACGGGCACCGTGCCGGCGATCCCGCTGATCGCCTCGTCGATCATGTCGAAGAAACTGGCGGCCGGGTCGGATGCGATCCTGTTGGATGTGAAATACGGCGACGGAGCGTTCATGCAGACGCCGGAGCGTGCGATCGAGCTCGCCAAGGCGATGATCTCGATCGGAAACGGGATGGGCCGCAACACCCGCGCGATCATCTCGGACATGAACGAACCGCTGGGCAACGCGATCGGCAACGCGCTTGAAGTCAAGGAAGCGATCGACACCTTGCATGGCGAGGGTCCGGAGGATTTCACGGCTTTGGTGTTGGAGGCCGGAGCGATCATGCTTCAGCAAGCCAAGATCGCCGATACGGAAGAGAAGGCGAAAAGACTGCTTCAATCGACGATCGAAGACGGCAGCGCGTTTGAGAAATTCGTCGCGTTCGTGAAGGCGCAAGGCGGGGATGCGGACGCGGTCCGCCATCCCGAGAAACTCGCTTCTTCGCGATCTGTCACCGAACTGGTCGCCAAGGAAGAAGGCTATATCCGCAGCATCAAGGCGATGGACCTCGGGACGCTGGCGATGGAACTCGGGGCGGGAAGGGCGACCAAGGAAGATGTCATCAACCCTGCCGTCGGTCTTGTCCTCAACAAGAAAGTCGGACAACATGTCGAACGCAACGATTCGTTGGTGTCCATCCATCATGATCAACCCCTGACCTCGAAGTGGCTCGACGAACTCTATGCATCCTTTGAAATCACGCGCGAGCCGGCAAAAAGGCAGGCCTTGATCTATGCGAAACTTTAGGAAGGGAAACCTTCCTTTTTTGTTTGTTTCATGCACTTTTCGCACGAATCGAATATAATGATGAAAAGTTCCACAGTCATGTGGAAAAAGGCAGGTTTGAACTTATTTCCAGGTGAAATATAATGAAAGCGAGGTTGGTGAAATGAAAGAAACGCGTACGAAAAAAGTCTTCGATCTCCTCAATGAATCGCAGAACTATCTGACCAGCGACGAGTTGGCGCAACGTTTGAACGTAAGTTCGAAAACGGTGCGCAATGAGATCAAAGAGTTGGACCGCATCTTTCAAAACCATGGCGCCAAGATCGACGCGAAAGCCGGTTATGGATTCCGTTTCGAAATCTTGGACATCGACCTTTTCAGGGAATTTCTGGCGACCCAGTGGCATGAACACGCCTTCGCCGACGATTATTTCGCACTTAAGGACAACCGGGTCGACTACCTTTTGAAAATCCTGCTCTATGAGAAGGATTACGTAAAAGCCGACGACCTGTGCGTGATGACCTTGGTCTCCAAGTCGCAGCTAAGCAGCGATCTTCAATCCGTCCGCGACCGCATCGCCTTGTTCGACCTTCGGCTTGAAACCAAGCCGCATTACGGGATGAAAATCCTGGGGTCCGAGATCAACATCCGCCAATGCATCGCGTCTTGTTTCTTCGAACAGCCCGACGGGAACCAGATGGACATCCTGAAGGAAGTCCGCGACCAGCAAGGGGAAGAGATTTCGATCATCCGCGAAGAAATCCTAAAGGTGTTCAACGCACGGAACTTCGAAACCAGCGAACTGGTTTTCAGGAACCTGGCGACCCATCTCTTCATCGCCTTGGAGCGCATTTTGATGAAAGAACCCATCGAAATGGATCGGGAAACCTTGAATCATCTCAAAACCACCGAAGAATTCGCCATCGCCGGCGAGATCGTCGAGGCTTTGCAGAAACGATTCGGGGTGACGATGCCTGAAGACGAGAAGGGCTATGTCAGCATGCACCTCTCCGGGAAGCGGATGCTGTCGGAAGAAAGCGACGACCCCAACGTCATTTCGTCGGAAGTCGACGAGTTGGTGGTCGCGATGATCGATAGAATCAAGCAACGCATGACCATCGATCTCTCCAAAGACCTCGAGCTGCGGATCGCACTGGGCTTGCATTGCATGCCTTTGTTAAAAAGGATCAAGTTCGGACTGAATATGAAAAACCCGTTGTTGGCGGACATCAAGAAGCACAAGAAAGCGTTCATGGTCTCCTATGTCGCCACCAACATCATCGAAGAACGCTACGGTGCCAAACTGAGTGAAGATGAAATCGCCTACTTCGCCCTGCATTTCTATGTGGCGCTGGAGCGGTTGAAAATGGCGGTCAACCGAAAGCGGGTGTTGCTGGTTTGTTCCACCGGAAGGGGGACGGCCAAACTCCTGCAGTATCGCTTCAAGGCGGAGTTCGACCTCTATCTTGAATCCATCCAAACGATGGATGCGATGTCCGTCAATCAAAGTATTCTTGAAGATTTCGACCTGGTCGTTTCCACGGTGCCACTGAGTGTCAAAACCACGGTGCCGATCGTCTATATCAGCAGTCTGCTGGATGAGAAGGACGTGAAAACCATCCGGCAACGCATCAATCAGAACGCGTCGAGCATTTCCCGCTACTTCGACCGAAGGCTCTTCTTCGCCGACCTGGTGGCTTCGACCAAAGAAGAGGTCCTGCAGTTCCTCTGCATGAAAATCACGGAACTCCACGGGAATCCGAAAGGGTTTCTGGAATCGGTCATCAAACGCGAGGAAGTCGCGGCGACCGAGTTCGGGAACGCGATCGCCATTCCGCACCCGTACCAATCGTTCTCGTTGGAGACGGTCGTGGCGGTCGCCATCCTGCGTAAACCGATCCTATGGAAGCAGAAAATGGTGCAGCTGGTGTTTCTACTTTCTTACGGTAAGAACGAGAACGAGGATCTGGAAGCGTTTTTCGAGAAGAGTGCGCAGTTTCTGATCAACCCCGAAGATATCCGACGCGTGATCCAAGAGCGGGACTACGACGGGTTCATCGTCTTGATCGATAAGAATTAGGAGGAAAGCAGCGATGGAAAAGAACTACGAAATCGCATTCCAAATCATCCTGCATGCGGGGAATTCGAAATCCAACAGTATGTTGGCGATCGAGAAAGCGCGTGGCGGGGAGATGGGCGATGCCCATGGATTCGCGAAAGAAGCGGACAACGAACTCAACGAAGCGCATCATATCCAAACCGACATCATCCAAAAGGAAGCGAGCGGGGAAGGGTATGACGTGAATCTCATCATGGTCCATGCGCAGGACCACCTGACGATGGCGATGATGATGCGCGACGTGGCGAAGGAGATGATCCGCATGTATACCATGATCGGACAGCTTCAAGCCAAGATCGGGAGCGACCCCGCATGATTACCGTGAAGCTGTTCTGCGCCGCAGGGATGTCCACATCCTTGTTGGTGGCGAAGATGAACGAGGTCGCCGCAAAAGAAAATCTGGATGTCAGGGTCAAGGCGTATCCGATCGACAGGATCGCCGCCGAGATCGCGACGTCGGATATCGTGCTCCTTGGCCCGCAGGTCGGATATTTGCTTGCGGAAGCCAAAGGGTACGCCGCTCCGCTGGGTATTCCCGTCGGGATTATCCCGATGAAGGACTATGGACGCGTGAACGGAAAAGGTGTATTGGACTATGTCATGCTTTTATTGAATACGTAGTGTGAAAGAAAGGGAGGATCACTACACATGGTTGAATTCTTTCAAACCAAAGTCTTGCCTGCCGTGATGAAATTCGTCACCAGCAAACCCGTCAGCGCAATCAAGGACGGTATGGTCGCCACGATGTCGCTTACGATCATCGGCTCCATCTTCTTGTTGCTCGTCTTTTTCCCGTACCAACCGGTCGCGGACTTCTTCGCAAGTTCAGGCTTGGCTCCGTTCATGATGCAGGCGTTCTCAGCGACCTTCAACATCCTGGCGCTGGTCGTCGCGTTCACGATCGCGTACTCCTATGCCCATCATGCGAAAGTCGAAGCATTGGGTTGCGGGATCATCTCGATGGTCTCGTTCATCCTTCTCTCCAACAACACCGTCGCCGGATTCGATTCCACCGGTGCGGCGACCCAGATCGGGGGCGTCATCCCGCTGAGCGACATGGGTTCGCGCGGCATGGTCGCGGCGATCATCGTCGGCTTGGTCGTCGGATCGATCTTCACATGGTTCGTTTCCCGCGGGATCACGATCAAAATGCCGGCCGGCGTCCCGCAAGGCGTCGCCAACGCGTTCATCACCCTGATCCCGGGTGCGGTCATCATCGTCCTGATGGCGATCGTCTATGGGACCTTCCGTTCCTTCGGAAACACGACGTTCATCGATTTCATCTATAAAGTCATCCAAACGCCTTTACAAGGTCTGACCGACAGTTTCGGCGGCGTCATCTTCATTTCGATGCTGGTTCCGATCCTTTGGTGGTTCGGCGTCCATGGCAACTCGATCGTCGGCGGGGTCATGGGTGGTTTATGGACGGCCAACACCTTGGCCAACCAACAGCTGTTCGAAGCCGGCAAGCTGACGATTTCCAACGGCGGCCACATCGCGGCGACGCAGTTCAACGCGTTGTTGGTGACGATGACCGGGTCGGGTTTGACCATCGGGATCGTCTTGACCATGTTGTTCTTCGCCAAATCGAAACAATTCAAGGAACTGGGTCGTCTCTCGATCGGTTCCGCCCTCTTCAACATCAACGAACCGATCACCTTCGGTACCCCGATCGTCCTCAACCCGTTCCTGTTGATCCCCTTCGTCTTGGTTCCGACCGTCGCGGCAGCCGTCGCCTACATCGCGATGTGGACCGGCTTGGTACCGTTGTTCAGCGGTATCAACCCGCCGTGGACCACACCTCCGATCATCTCCGGATTCATCGCCGGCGGTTGGAGAATGGCTGCTCTGCAAGTCGTCTTGATCGTCATCTCGTTTGTCGGGTATTATCCGTTTGTCATGAAGGTTGATAAAGACAACCTGAAAGCCGAACAAGAAGCCGGCGAATAATCGAAGTGTCGCGCCCTGGTTTCCGGGGCGCTTTCCACATGAAAAGGAGGATCTTCATGCATCAAGGTTTTCTATGGGGCGCGTCCACCAGCGCCTATCAGGTCGAAGGGGCGTTCGACGCCGACGGGAAGGGTTTATCCGTCCAGGACGTCAAGATCGTCCCCCCGAACACCCCCGATTTCAAGGTATGTTCGGACCACTATCACCGCTTTAGGGAAGATGTCGCCTTATTCGCTGAACTCGGATTGAAAGCCTACCGCTTTTCGATCGCCTGGACCCGCATTCTGCCGGACGGGGACGGGGAAGTCAATCCGAAAGGCGTCGCGTTCTACAACCAATTGATCGACGAATGCCTGAAACACGGCATCGAACCGATCGTGACCATGTACCATTTCGACCTCCCCTATGCCTTGGACCTCGTGGGGGGGTGGTCCAATCCGCGGACCGTCGACGCGTTTGTGAAATTCGCGAGGGTTTTGTTTGAAAAGTACGGCGACCGCGTGAAGTATTGGCTGACCATCAACGAGCAAAACATGATGATCCTGCATGGCTCCGCCATCGAAGGGAAAGACAAGGGGGTGGACCTCGGTCTTTATCAGATGAACCACAACATGCTTCTGGCGCAGGCGAAGACGATGATCCTGTGCCACGAAACGTTACCCCATGCGAAAATCGGCCCGGCGCCCAACATTTCCGTGATCTACCCTGCGACCAGCGACC
>JAHFCO010000044.1 GCA_023249475.1 Bacillota bacterium
ACATGGATGTTCTTGATGATCGAAGTTTCTTTCAGATAGGTGTCCTTCATGAAATTCCGCACTTCCACCTGGATCGCTTCGCTGAGATAATCGACGCTCGTGCGGATCGGTTTGATGAAGAACCGGTTGAACGGCTCGTTGCTTGTGACGATCTCGCCTTTCAGGTTCATCAAGGCCAACGGCAACGGGATGTTTTGAAACACGATTTCGAGTTGTTTGGATTTCAGCGCACGGTCTTTGTCGCTCGCCAGGATCGTCCGTCGATACTCGAAATTCAGCTTGTCCAGTCTCCTCTTGTATTCCGACTCAAGACTATAGATCAAGACGCCGATGACCAGCGAGGTAGCGATGAACGCCAGCCAGAACGGCAGGATGTTGAAAATGCCCATGAGGAAAAACCCGATGAGCACCAGGATCGTCGCGTAGAATCGACGGAGTTTCACGCCGTTTCCTCCAGGATGTACCCGATGCCGCGCGACGAGCGGATCGTCACGTTGCTGTCGTGCAATTTGGCGCGGAGTTTGAAGATGTGGACGTCGACGATGCGGGTATCCCCGTCGTAATCGAAGTTCCAGATTTCGTTGAGGATCGTATCGCGGGAAAGGACGACGTTGGGGTTTTTGACGAAGTATTCCAAAAGTTCGAACTCTTTCTTGGTGAGCTCGCTGCGTTTCTCGTTGATGGTCACTTCGCGGCGCGTGAGATCCATGATGACCTGCCCGAACTTCAAGGTTTTCGTTTGTTTCTGGGTGGTCCGGCGGAGATGGGCGGCGATGCGCGCCATCAGTTCGCGGGATGAGAACGGCTTGGTGACATAGTCGTCGACCCCCGCTTCGAAAGCCTCAAGCAGGTTTTCTTCCTCATCCTTGGCCGTCAGCATCACCAGGACGGCTTCGTTGCCGTCCTTCCGTAATTGACCGACCAGTTCGATCCCGCTCATCAGCGGCATCATCCAGTCGATGACGATGACATCGAAAACATCCTTCGAAGCGGCTTCGTAGGCTTGTTTTCCGTTTTCACACAAGACATAGTCGTAACCGGCGGTTTTCAAGTCGTATCCGACCAACCGGCGGATGTTGCTTTCATCGTCGACGAAGAGGATTTTCGCCATGTCATTCACACTCCTTATAACGGTCGATGATTTTCTGTACCAAGGGATGCCGTACGACATCCAGGCTGGTCAGTTCGACGAAACATAATTCCTTGATTTCTTTGAGTAAGGCATGCGCGACGATCAGACCGGAATTGCCTGTCTTGAGGTCGACCTGCGTGACGTCGCCGGTGACGACCATTTTCGAATGGAACCCCATCCGTGTCAGGAACATCTTCATCTGGACGTTGGTGGTGTTCTGCGCTTCATCGAGGATGATGAACGCATCCTCCAGCGTACGGCCCCGCATGTAGGCCAAGGGCGCGATTTCGATGATCCCCTTCTCAAGGTACTTGTCGACCTGTTCGACGCCGAGCATGTCATGCAAAGAGTCATACAGCGGCCTGAGATAGGGATCCACTTTTTCTTTCAAATCGCCAGGCAGAAAGCCGAGGTTCTCCCCCGCTTCAACGGCCGGCCGGGTCAGGATGATTTTCTTCACATCCCCTTGTTTGAGAAGTTGGACGGCATAGACGACGGAAAGATAGGTTTTCCCCGTCCCCGCCGGACCGATCGCAAACACGATGTCGTGTTTATGCATCGCGTCGACGAATTGCTTCTGTCCCATGGTCTTGGGGAAGATCAGTTTCCCTGCCGCGGTACGACCGATCGGTTTGGCCGTCAGGTCGCCGGTCCGGACCGCCTTCTTGCTTTTGATGAGCTTCGAAAGATAGATGACGTCCCGTTCGTCGATGCTCTGTGCATCGCGGATCATCGCAAGCAACGATTCCAGGGTCGCAAAGATCTGGCGGCACAAAGTTTCATCTTCGCTTCCGATGATGAGGGTATCGTTGCGTAATACCAATTCGGTATCGAAGACCTGACTGAGGATGGCGATGTTTTTGTCTTGTTGGCCGAAAAGTTCTTTCGACTCCTCCATACTCATCGCAGGTAATGGGAAAAAGCATTGTTTGTCCAAGGAAGAACCTCCTTATATCTTCTATTTTAACCGAACCGGGCAAAAAAAAATAGAAGCGGTTGCTTCTATTTCGAACGGCGTGCTTTACGAGCAGCTTCCGACTTCAATTTACGACGGACGCCCGGTTTAACATAAAACTCTCTTTTGCGAGCCTCAGCAAGGGTTCCATTGCGCGAAACTTGACGTTTGAAACGACGCAGCGCCTCGTCTAAAACTTCATTTTCTTTGAGTACGATTCTTGGCATTCTAACCCTCCCTCCTGATACAAGCACTGTTATTATAACAAATGCTTGAGAAAATGCAAGAACAACAAAACTTTAATAATATAAATCTAGCTTATATCATTCGATATTCGCAAAATTTATCCATTCATCGTTATACATTGTGGTTTTTTGAACTGTACATTGATTTTCATTCTGACTAGTATCTCAAATCTCGTATTAATAAAGATTGGATATTGATTTTTCTAAAAATAACCCAAATTATGACAACTACACTGGATAATTAATAGGATGTTTTGCCAATCAAATATCATTAGTAAAATCAAGTAATTGATATCTCTATACTTCACACCCACAATGTCTATATTTGCTTGAGTAACTCAGAAATATGATGTATACCTTTAGCTTTTCTTGTGACTCTACTATACTCTTGAATGGCACGACAAAGCACATCACAGTCTGAAAAAAAACTCATTATAACTTTTGCGTTTTTTGGATTCGAAACTCCTAGAATTTGACTAACATATTCTGAAGGTTTTAGAAAAGATTTGAATTTTTTGCTAAATTCATCATACTTTCCTAATGCGATAATCATCAACATTTCGATCTCTGGGGAAGTAACGCAATTAATCACTTCAACCTTATCAGAATATGCTTTACTTAATTTAAAGGCTAAGTTATTTATGTTCCTTGAATCGAGAATTCTAATTATTTTAACTTTACCACTTCTCTTGTTTAAATAGTCCCTTTCAAAATCACTAGCTTTTCTAATGTGTAACGGCTCAAACTCTGCTAAATCTGAATAAGTAAAAATTAACTTGTCATTCGAAAGTAAAATATTCATAATTGTAACTTCGGTTGGTCCCTCACAAAGAAGATACAATAAATCACAATCGTTCATCATTGTTATTACCAAAAACAGGCTCAAATTGCTTAACATATTCGATAATGGTTTTTTGAATATTCCTAAACAATTGATCACATGGGGCACTAGAACTACTAAGGTTACCACTAATGAAAGCTTCGCTCTTCTTTAAATCATTTCTTGTAAGTGCTGAAGCAAAATTCACACAAGTATTTCTATCATTTGAAATTCCTTTCTCAAAAACATAAATGCTATCATTCCTCTTTATTGAGTCAAGAAGCTCTGTATAATGAGTGGCAAAAATCAACACTGAACCATATGGATTCGTTTTCTTTGAGTAAAAAAGTTTAATTATGTCAATAATAATAGCTTTGTTTAGGTTATTTTCAATCTCATCAATGTACAAAATCCCACCATTCGCCAAGCAAATTAGTATGAATTTATACAAATTCAGACCTTTTCTTGTCCCAGTTGATAAAAGTGAAGATAGTTGTTTAAGTTCCAGAAAATAAGTCTTGGAAGTATGGAAAAACTTTAGTTTATACATCATTGAGTCACTATCAATTTTCGATTCGGATCTATCATCAATCTTCTCGAGAATCTCGATGGAAGTGTCCAAATACTTCGCATAGTCCACATCAAAATCGCCAAAGAATAGCGTGCTTCTAATTTCGGTTAATTTTGCCACATTTATCGTGGTTCTTCTGCTAATCAATACATTATCTTCAATACCTAAAGCACTTGCTTCAGTAGAATAAAAGTGACTAATGATACTTAAATCCTCCGAATATGATACACCTTTTTCATTCAGTGAAGTTTTTGTATTCACTAGATCCACTGTCGAAAAATCAAACAAATTCTTTTTGTTGACTTGTGAAGCACTCTTTTGGTATATACTCTCTTCCTTAATTACATAAGTGTTGTTACCAATATTTATCAAATCAAATTTCGGTTTAATAACTTCAGTTACTATCTTTACTATTTTATTGTTGTAGAATATGTAACTAATCAGTTTTAATTGGTCATTCAATAAACTATCTGATATCTCCTCAGTTCCAAGCCATGTCTTACTTATAGGAAGAGAACCCAAATGCAACGAAGATATTGATGACACAATATTCATTGCAGTTGTTTTTCCCGATGCATTAATTCCAGCGAATACGATAACAGGTGAATAATAAATGTTATTCACAACATTGTGTAAAAATAACTTATCAGATTCAGTAACATTATTCTTTGCACAAAAATCGATACTAATTTTGCCATTCGTAAATATATTAATTCCTTCAGCCTCAATTCGCAATAGTGTCGGTCTCACATTATCACCTTCCTAAATCGATTATAACACATTTTCCGTCAAAACAACGGGTATTTGAATATATATTCGTAATGTAATCGACATTTCTACGAATGTTTCGTATATACGAACATTTTCGTATCGAGTGCATTTTCACTATTTTAATGAAGGAAATTCATAATCAAAGTTCGTAAATTTTGCTGATCACAATTAATATCCAGAGTTGATCTTCTCTCCTGCGACCAGCAGCACGCCGCTGGAGGTTCCGATGCGATCCGCGCCGGCATCGATCATGGCTTGCATGTCTTCCAAACTGCGTACGCCGCCGGCGGCTTTCACCAACGCCTTCCCTTCGACGCTCGCTTTCATCAGTGCGACGTCATGGACGGTCGCACCCGAGGTGGAGAAACCCGTCGACGTCTTGACGAAATGCGCCCCCGCGGCGACGGATGCTTTGCAGGCCAACACCTTTTCTTCGTCGCTTAGCAAACAGGCTTCGATGATGACTTTGACGGTTTTGCCTTGGGCGGCTTCCACGACCGCGCGGATGTCGTTTTCAACCAACGCGAGATCACGGTCGATCAGCGCGCCGATGTTGATGACCATGTCGAATTCATCCGCGCCATCCTGCAAGGCGATCGACGTCTCGAACGCCTTGGCTTGGGTGGACGTCGCGCCTAACGGAAATCCGATGACGGTGCAGACCTTGACGCCGGATCCCGTTAAGAGATCCGCGCAGGTTTTGACCCAGGTCGGATTGACGCACACGCTTGCGAAACGGTGGGTTCTCGCTTCTTCGCACAGTTTTTCGATTTGCGCCCGCGTGCTGTTCTGTTTGAGTAAAGTATGATCGATGTATTGATTGAGACTCATAGGTTCTCCTCCTTGTTTAGAATGACGTCGCGCAGGATTTCACGCGCGGCCGTATGGTCGCCGACCCAGTCTTCCCGTCCGAATTCACGGTACATGTAGGTCTCGTTCCCTTTGGCCAGAATCAGGACCGTATCGCCCGCGTTGGCCATTTCCAAGGCCTGCCGGATCGCGTCGTAGCGGTCTTCGACGATCGCGTAGTTGGATTTCGTGATGCCTTTGGCGATTTGTTCGGCGATCGCATGCGGGATTTCGTTGCGCGGGTCTTCTTCGGTCAAGATGATCATATCACAGAATCGGTCCGCGATTTCGCCCAGGATGGGACGTTTCTTCGTATCCCTCTTCCCCGCCGCCCCGAACACCGCCAGAATGCGGTTGCCTTTGGGGGTGATGTCATCCGCGAACTTGAAGATTTTCTCGAATCCGTCGGGGGTATGCGCATAGTCGACGATGACCTGGAAGTTCTGCCCTTCCTCGATCCGCTCCATCCGGCCGTCGACGGCCTCGATGTTCTTCACGAATGAGAGGATGTCTTCCATCTTCATCCCGTTTTCGTGGCAGGCGGCGATGACCGCCAGCAGGTTGTAGACGTTGAACATCGCGACCATGTTGGTTTCGACGGGATAACTCTGGTCGTAACACTGCAAGGTGAACAAGGTACGGTCGAAGAGGATCTGAACGTTTTTCGCCATGTAGGTCGCCGGGTTCTGGATGCCGTAGGTGACGAGTTTCGCTTCGCAGCTTTGCGCCAAGCGTTTCCCGTAGGGGTCGTCGACGTTGATGATGGCGGTCTTGTCCTTGCCGATCAGATTGAACAGGCGCGACTTGGCGAGGAAGTAGTTCTCCATCGTCCCGTGGTAATCGAGGTGGTCGTGGGTCAGGTTCGTGAAGATGGCGGTGTCGAAATCGACGGAATTGACACGGCCTTGTTCCAAGCCTTGGCTGGATACCTCGAGCGTCACCGCCTCCATCCCGCATTCGACCATCTTGCCCAGGATCTCATGGATCTGCGTGATTTCCGGCGTGGTCAACAACGGAAGCGTCTTGTTGCATCCGTATTCGATCGAGATCGTCCCGATATACCCGGTCGGTTTATAGTGATCAAAGATGTTTTTGATGGTCAATGCGATCGTCGATTTCCCGTTGGTCCCCGTCACCCCGATCACGCACATCTTCGAACTGGGTTTCCCATAGAAGATGTCGGCGATCTTGTTGAGGACGTCGACGACGTTGTCGACTTTGATGTAGACGATGTTTTCAAGGTAATGGTCGATCGGATCGCTATGGACGACGCACGTCGCGCCATTGGCCACCGCCTGGGCGATGAACTGGTGCCCGTCGTTCTTCAATCCCTTGAGGCAAAAGAAAATGGCGTCGGGCAGCACCGCGCGCGAATCCATCATCAGGTTTTCGATCGGGAGGTCTTTCGCCCCTTCGAATAAGCTTGCCAATGAAACCATGTTACTTCTCCCTTCCGATCAAGATGCCGTCATGCATGTCGAGTATTTCGACGTCGATCATGTCTTTTTCCGCATGTTCTTTGATAAGTGTCGTGATCACCGGCAGATATTCGCTGCTGTGTCCGAACCATCCGTTTTCAGTCTGATGTTCAAGCAGGACTTCGACGCTCTTCCCGACGAACCCCTGCAGATAGGCATGGTTCAGCCGTTGTGAACACTGTTGCGCGGCTTGTACGCGCTGTTTCTTGCATTGCGGGGTCGTATGCCCCTCCAGTTTCGCCGCTTCCGTATGTTCGCGCTTCGAATACGGGAAGACATGCATGAAGGAGAACCGGGCGTCCATCATCGTTTGCAAAGTCGACAGGAATTCCTCTTCGCTTTCCTGCGGGAAACCGACGATCAAGTCGGTGGAGATCGAAATCCCCGGGATTTCCTGACGGATCCGGCCGATTCTATCCAGGAATTCTTTCACTGTATACGGCCGGTTCATGCGACGCAACGTCAGGTCGCATCCCGACTGGATGGGGATGTGCAAATGCCGGGCGATCTTGGGTTCTTGCTTCATCAATGCGATGAATCCATCGGTGATTTCGGTCACTTCGATGCTGGAGATGCGGATTCTCTTCAGTTTCGGTGCGCCGCGCAGGATTTCCTGAATGACGTTCGTCAAATCGGAACCATGTTCTTTTCCGTATCGACCGGTATGGATCCCCGCCAGCACGATTTCGGGATGGCTCTCGCTAAGGACCACCGCCTGGTCGACGACGCTGCGGGGGTCAAGTGAGCGTTCCCTGCCGCGGGCATACGGGATGATGCAATAGCTGCAAAACTGATCGCAGCCATCCTGGACTTTAAGGAAGGCGCGGGTTTGGTGTTGGAAATGGTTGACTTTCAGCTCTTCGAAGCCGTCGATAGCGCTCAATTCGGCCTGATACCCGATCCCTTTGGTATGGAGGGCGTCGCGGATCGTCGAAGCGAGTCTGTTTTTCCCGCCCGCCCCGATCAGAACGTCGATCCCCAGTTGCTTCTTCATATCTTCCTGATGTGTCTGGACATAACATCCCACCACGCAGATCAAGGCTTCGGGGTTGCTGCGTTGCGCCTGGCTGATTTTCTGGCGGCTCTTGGATGTCGCGGTATTGGTGACGGAACACGTATTGATGATGTAGACATCGGCCTTGGACTTGAAATCCACTTCCTGATAGCCCAGTCCGACCAGACTTTCCGTATAACTCTCGGATTCAAAGGCGTTCACCTTGCATCCCAACGTGGCGATGGCGAATGTGGTCATTTCTTCTTTCCTTCCGCGATGTAGTTCTTCTTGAGATATTCCCCGATCCTGACTTTGGTTTTGGCGTCGACCAAGTCCGAGTCCAAAAGCGCCCGGATCAACCCGACTTCGTCGTTTCTTAAGATCGCATCGCCCATGCGCTGCAGATCCTCGATGGTCGCTTTCTTCCGCGGTGTCTTGGAAAGCGGGAATGCGACAAGACGGTACTGGTCGTCAAGGTGAAAAAGGCCATGCAGGGGTTCATAATAGAACACCAGGCCCTTCTCGTTCTGGCAGACGTTCATCCAATCGACGAAACCGCTCGACCATAACGCGATGCCGCGGTTCTCAAGCGGCAACACTTTGTCCGCGAACTGGCGATAGAGTTTGAAATATTGCGGCAGTTCGAAAATCGCGATCTGCCGGTCGTAGAGCGAATTCAATAGATCGTCGAAGAACGGGATCCAGATCCTCGACTCCTGTCCGACCATGCTTGGGGCTTCCGCTTTGATCGCTTCGAGATCGAGGTTCGCCAAGCGGTTGCGTTCCTGGAAGTTCAGCGACTCCCACATTTCGAAAAGTTGATTGCGGGTCGCATCGAAACTCTTCTCGAAATTTTCTTTGGTTAAGATACCGCGATGGAAGATGCGGGTACGGAAATACGAAAAATCGTCATTCACCGAGAACGGCAGACGATATTCATCGAATTTCGTTTTCATCGTTTTCACAAACGCCTGGTCTTCGCTCGAATTCTTGAAGGTCAGTCCGTTTGCTTTCCGCAAGATCGCAATCAGTTTGTTCATGTTAGGTTTTGCTTTCAATCAGGGTCAACGCGACGATCGCGGCGGTTTCCGCACGCAGAATCCGCTTCCCCAGTCCGACCGGCTCGAATCCGAGACGTTGGAACTTCTCGATTTCCTGCGCAGTGAATCCGCCTTCGCTCCCGATGAGGATCGAAACGTTCGATCGAAGCGTTTCGACATCCTTGAGTTGCGCATTCCCGCCGGACTCAAGTTCGTAGGCGACCAGATTCTGTTCGCTCAGGTAATCCTTGAGACGCGTCGCATCGATCACGTCGCAGACCTCTGGGACGAGGTTGCGTCGGCTTTGTTCGGCGGCTTCCCGGACGATCTTACGCCAACGCTCCAATTTCTTCCCATCGGTTTTCGCGTCGTATTTTACCACATTCCGGCTGGAGATGAAAGGTACGATGCGAAAAACCCCGCATTCGGTGGCTTTTTGGAGGAAGATGTCCCATTTGTCCCCTTTGATGAGGGACTGGATGACGGTGACTTTCACCGTCATCTCGGCGTTTTCATCGCGGAACTCGACCAGATCCGCGTAGGCGGCTTGTTCTTTCAGATCCAACGATGCGATGAAAACACTTCCTTCGCGATCGACGATCCTGAACAATTGCCCGGTCTGGCTTCTGAGCACTTTGCGTTGGTGATGCTCGGTTTCATCGTCCAGTCGGATCCGATCGCCCAAGCGCAAAATCGCATCGTGGAAGTATTGCTGCATTATTCCATCACTCCCTCTTCGGAGAGACGGCGTAACTGTTTGACTTCGAAGGGTTTAAGACGACGGTATTCCCCCGGCTTCATGTCGTTGACATGGATGAACGCGAATTTCTTGCGATGCAGGCGGGTGACTTCATAGCCCAACGCCTCGACCATGCGCTTGATTTGGCGGTTCTTACCCTCTTGGATCGTCAATTCGAATTCGGTGGCTTTGCGTGCCAGATCCTTGCGTGTGATCCAGACTTTCGCCGGCAGGGTGACCGTTCCGTCATCCAGTTCGATCCCGGCTTCCAAATGCTTGATCTGCGGTGTCGTCAGGACACCGTTGATCCGGACTTCGTAGAGTTTGGAGAGATGGAAGCGCGGATGGGTCATCGCGTTGGCGAATTCCCCGTCGTTGGTCAACAACAAAACCCCCGTCGTATCGTAATCCAGGCGACCGACCGGGAAAACGCGCTGCGGGACGTCGCTCATCAGACTGACCACCGTCTGGCGGTCATGTTCGTCGTTGAGGGTGCAGATGACTTTCTTGGGCTTATACATCACATAGTAGACTTTATCCTC
>JAHFCO010000023.1 GCA_023249475.1 Bacillota bacterium
TGGTAGGGGTGAAGAAAAACCGTTGGCTCGCGCCGTTGGCGATCGGATCCGTCCTGTTGTTCTTCTATCTTCCGATCCTCATCATGATGATCTTCTCGTTCAACGATTCACGTTCGCTGACCGGTTGGAGCGGATTCTCGACCCAATGGTACGAAGCGTTGTTTAAGGATCGCGAAATGATGAAGGCCGTCTACACGACCATCACCATCGCCTTGGCATCCACCGTCGTCGCCACCTTCATGGGGACGATCACGGCGATCGGGATCAGCAAATCCCGCAAGCTCATCAAAGAGCTCATCCTCACCGTCAACAATTTCCCGATCTTGAATCCGGAAATCGTCACCGCGATCGGCTTGATGCTCCTGTTTAGCTCCCTGAGCGTCACCAAGGGCTTCACCACGATGCTGATCGCGCATATCATCTTCAGTACCCCCTATGTCATCCTTAGCGTCCTGCCGAAACTGCGGCAGTTGGATGCGGACACCGCGGAAGCCGCGCTCGACCTGGGCGCCACGCCCTGGCAAGCCCTCTTCAAGGTCATCATCCCCCAGATCATGCCCGGGGTCGTCTCCGGCGCATTGATCGCCTTCACGATGTCCTTCGACGACTTCGTCATCTCCTACTTCGTCACCGGCAACGGCGTGAAGAATATTTCCATCCTGGTGTACACGATGTCCAAACGCATCAACCCCACCATCAACGCCCTATCCACGATCTTGGTCGTGATCGTCACGTTCGCGCTGATCCTGATCAACGTCGTCCCCAACATGAAAAAGAAAGAGAGGATCGCCGTAGAATGAGAAAAATGTTACCGGTCTTGTTGACTGCTTTGTTGGTTCTGAGCGCATGCAGCGCCAAACCATCCACCTCCACATTGAAGGTGTTCAACTGGGGCGTCTACATCGACGACGCCGTCATCGCCGAGTTCGAGGATAAATATGATGCGAAAGTGGTCTATGACAACTTCGAATCCAACGAGGCGATGTACACCAAGTTGCAAGGCGGGGAAAAGTACGACGTGCTCGTACCTTCCGACTACATGATCGAACGTTTAATTGATGAAGATAAACTGCAAAAACTGGATTTCTCGAAAATCCCGAATTATGATGGCATCATCGAATCTTTGAAAGGATTGCCTTCCGATCCGACCAACGAATACTCCGTCCCGTATTTCTGGGGCAACGTCGGTCTCCTGTATAACACCGAAACCGTCGACGTAAGCGATTTGGAAGAGCAAGGGTGGAACATCCTGCTCAACCCGAAATACGCCGGTAAAATCTTTATGTATGACAGCGAACGCGATGCGTTCATGATCGCCTACAAAGCCTTGGGGTATTCCGCCAACAGCAACGTTCCGGCACAGATTGAAGAAGCGTACCAATGGCTCAGGAAACTCAACGGTACGATGGATCCCGCCTATGTGACCGACGATGTCATCGACAACATGATCGAAGGCGTCAAGGACATCGCCGTCATGTATTCCGGCGACGCGGCCTACATCGTCACGGAAAACGAATCGATGGCGTACTTCGTCCCGCGTGAAGGGACCAACCTTTGGGTCGACTCGATGGTGATTCCAAGCGATGCGCAGAATCCCGACCTTGCCCACAAATGGATCAACTTCATGCTGGAAAAGGAAGTGGCCCTGATGAATACCGTCTATGTCGGGTACACGACGCCGGTCCAGGAAGTCTTCGACGAAGTCACGGGCGAAGGCGGGGACTATGAAGGCATCGAAGCCTACATCCCGCGTACCGGGGATGAACACGACGAGACGTTCCGCTACGACGAGGATCTGAAACGGATCCTCAGCGATCTTTGGACGAAAGTCAAAGCGCAGTAAACCACTTGAAAGGAATGAAGAGAATGAAAAAAATTATCTTGGGCGTAGCCCTTGTCCTCTTGACCTTGTCGGGGTGCACAACCAAAGAAAAGGAGACGCTTAAAGTCTTCAACTGGGGCGTGTACATCGACGAAACCGTCATTTCCGACTTCGAAGACAAATACAACGTCAATGTCATCTATGACAACTACGATTCCAACGAATCGATGTACACCAAGCTGCAAAGCGGGGAGAAGTACGACATCCTCATCCCGACCGACTGGATGGTCGAGCGTCTGATCTCCGAAAACAAGTTGCAGAAAATCGACCTGTCGAAAATCCCCAACCTCGCCAACGTGGACGAAGGCTTGCTGGATCGTTCGTTCGATCCGCAGAACCAATACTCCGTCCCGTACTTCTGGGGCAACATCGGGATCATCTACAACAAGAACAACGTGGATGTCGCCGACTTGGAAGACGGCTGGCTCCTCCTCAACAATCCGAAATACAAAGACCAGATCTACATCTACGACAGCGAACGCGATGTCTTCATGATCGCGGAGAAAGCGCTGGGCTATTCCGTCAATACGACCGATGAAGCCGAAATCAACGCCGCTTTTGAATTACTGAAGGAAATCAACGCGACGACCGCGCCCGTCTATGCGGTCGAAGACTTGATCGACGCGATGGTCAACGAACAGAAAGACATCGCCGTCAGTTTCTCCGGCGATGCCGCCTACATCCTGTCCCAGAACGAAAACATGGCGTTCTTCGTCCCCGAAGAAGGCACCAACATCTGGATGGACAGCATGGTCATCCCGGCCGATGCGCAAAACGTCGACCTCGCCCACAAATGGATGGATTTCATGCTGGATGAAGAAATCGCCCTGCGCAACACGGAATACGTCGGCTACACGTCGCCGGTGGTTTCCGCCTACCAGGCCGTCGTCGCCCCGGGCGGGATGTACGAAGGCATCGAAGCCTATGTCCCGCGTTTGGACAACCCTTTGGATGAATCCTACAACTACGACGCCCAGTTGAAAGCGAAACTCGCCGACCTCTGGATCCGCGTCAAAGCGCAATAATCTTCAGGCAAGCCCGCGGGCTTGCCTTTTTCTTCCATTCACCTTGCTTTTTAGCGCCCCTTTTTGTATAATGTTTAAGCGCGGTTGGCACATGGTTCCTTAGCCAAGTGGTAAGGCAATAGACTGCAACTCTGTGATCATCGGTTCAAATCCGATAGGAACCTCCATAAGGGGATGTGGCGAAATCGGCAGACGCAACGGACTTAAAATCCGTTGATGGTAACATCGTATGGGTTCAAGTCCCATCATCCCCACCAATCAAGTTTCTTTGAATTTCAGAAGAAAAAACTTGAAAAAGCGCGCATTGTTTGGTATATTAGTAAAGCACTACGAATTAGATCGATTACGCGCCTATAGCTCAATTGGATAGAGCAATTGACTACGGATCAATAGGTTGTGGGTTCAACTCCTGCTAGGCGCGCCATTCTTTTAAAAATCGGGATGTAGCACAGCTTGGTAGTGCGCTTGCTTTGGGAGCAAGGGGTCGCAGGTTCGAATCCTGTCATCCCGACCAAGCATATCTTTGGCGGGATAGCTCAGTTGGCTAGAGCATTCGGTTCATACCCGGAGGGTCGTGGGTTCGAGTCCCACTCCCGCTACCATTCTTAATATGACTCGGTAAGGGCTTATGGACCCTTAGCTCAGTTGGTCAGAGCTGCCGGCTCATAACCGGTTGGTCGTAGGTTCGAGTCCTACAGGGTCCACCAAACACGGTGGAGGAATACCCAAGCGGTTTAAGGGACCGGTCTTGAAAACCGGCAGATGTGCGAGCATGCGTGGGTTCGAATCCCACTTCCTCCGCCATTTGCAGTCTACATCCAGTTTACATATACAATCTGTGCTCATTAGATATCGCGGGGTAGAGCAGCCTGGTAGCTCGTCGGGCTCATAACCCGGAGGTCGTTGGTTCAAATCCTTCCCCCGCAACCACGGTTCTGTAGCTCAGTTGGTAGAGCAATGGACTGAAAATCCATGTGTCGTCGGTTCAATTCCGACCGGAACCACCATCCACGAAGATGACCTGTCAGAGACAGGTTTTTTTCTGTTTTCTTTCCCGTTTTCCATGTTTTTGGAAATAATTACCGTTCTTTCTTTTTCCTCTTTTCCGTATTGAAAAAGGATAACGTTTCCTGTACCCTTACTTCAGGTTATGAAATCGCTTGCGGGAGGCACTATGAAAGTACAGTTGATCGGACTTGGGAAAATGGGATTCAATCTCGCCATGAACATGATGTCGCAAGGCATCGAGGTGACGGGATACGATGCGGACGAACGGACGCGATTCTTGGCCAACGAGGCGGGGATCAAGGTGGTCGGATCGATTCCTGAATTGATGGCGCTGAACCCGGGGGCTTCGATCGTCTGGGTCATGGTCCCTTCGGGGAAAATCACGCACGACGTGTTGAGCGTGGTGGCGAACGAAGGGAAACCGGGGGATATCGTCCTGGATGGGGGAAACTCCAACTATAAAGAAAGCAAAAGGCATGCGGAGATGTTTGACCGTGCCGGTATGTCGTTTTTGGATGTGGGGACCTCGGGCGGGATGAGCGGTGCACGGCGCGGAGCATGCCTGATGGTTGGTGGAAACCTTGAAACCTATCATCATTGTCTGCCCTTGTTCGAGTCGGTATCCTGTCTCGACGGATGTTTGTATGCCGGTCCTTCCGGGAGCGGCCATTTCTTGAAGATGGTCCACAACGGGATCGAATACGGGATGATGCAGGCGATCGGGGAGGGGTTCGAGGTGTTGGAAGCCAGCGAATACGACTTCGATTTCGAAGCGGTGGCGAAGAACTGGAACCATGGATCGGTCATCCGCGGTTGGTTGATGGAACTGGCGCAGGAAGCCTTCGGCGAAGATGCGCGGCTTGATGGTATACTGGGGGAAGTGGATGCGAGCGGCGAAGCGCAATGGACACTGGAAGAAGCCTTGATGACACAGGTTCCGACCCCCGTCATCGCGTTATCGTTGATGATGCGCTACCGCTCCAAACAAGACGACAGCTATAGCGGAAAAGTGGTCGCCGCGCTACGTAAAGGATTCGGCGGCCATGCGGTGAAGAAGGCAGGCAACTGACGAAAGGGGATTTCGATGACACTGACTCAAGCTTTATTGATTTCACTCTGGGTGTTCCTGGTTCAATCCCGCGTCTTGGGGTATGCGACCCTCTCGCTTCGTTTCAGCCCGCTGGTGACCGGTTTGGTCGTCGGGCTCATCTTGGGCGATGTCCCGCAGGCACTAAGCGTCAGCGCCCTCCTTCAGCTTGTCTACCTGGGGGTCTTCGCCCCCGGCGGACCGATGCCGGCCGAACCTTGTTTCGCCAGCGCGACGGCGGCATCCGTCGTCCTCTTGGGGAATCTTCCGCCCGTGGCGGGGATCCTGATCGCGATCCCGGTCGGTATCTACAGCGGTAAACTCTATACCCTCCGCTACAAATACAACACCGCGTTCATGAGCGACCTGCAATCCTCAATCGATGTGCTGGATGATCGCTCTTTGACCCGTAACATCCTGATCCGGCCGATCTTGGCCAGTTTCTTCCTGTTCGTTCCGCTTCTTGTCGGTTTTCTTCTGGTCGTCGCGCCTTCCTTGGCGCAAACCCTGGCAGGTTTCGTGACACCGGACGTCACGCGGATCCTGAATCTGGTGACCCTGGGCGTCTCCATCATCGGGATGGTCGTCATGGTGACGATCGTCGGTCAGAAGCAACACCGGATTTTCTTCTATGGCGCCTATGTCCTTTCAACACTCCTATCGCGCGATCCGGGGTTCATCCTGGTCGCGATCATCATCGGACTGCTCTTTGGCGTCCTCTTCGCGATCAAGAAGTTCGGTGGGTTGGTCGATCCGGTCTATCCGACATCCTCTTCGCGATCCCTTCTCTCGAAGGGCGACGTCCACGGCGCCTGGTTCCGTTGGTGGTGGGCGAACGAAGTCACCCATACCTTGGACACCTTGATCGGACCTTCCTTCTTCATCGGGGTCCGGCCGGCGTTGCGCATCCTTTATCCGGATCCCGACGAACGTAAAGAAGCCTATGAGCGTCACCTGCGCTACTTCAACACCCAATGCAACTGGGGCGGCGGGACGATCACCGGCGTCGTCCTGAACCTTGAGAACGCGCGCGCCGTATCGATCCTCGACGGGGAATCCCCCTTGTTCGACTCGGAAGCCATCCACACCACCAAGACGGGGATGATGGGTGCGTTGGCGGGAATCGGCGATGCGGTCGATTCGGGGAACGTCCAATTTCTCTTCATCGCCGCCGGGTTTCCCTTCCTACTTAAAGGAAACTACCTGGGTGCCTTGCTTCCTTGGATCGGGTTCATGAGCCTGACCTATCTTTACGGATGGTTCTTCACCTGGCATGGGTATCGAAAGGGAAGATATGCGGCGCTTGAGATCGTCGGCGGGAAGAAAACGAAAATCCTGCGTGAAGTCTTGACGATCGCGGCGATGATCACCTTAGGGGCGTTCGGCGCGACCGTCATCCGTTTTCCATCGCCCGACTACCTGGCCGATCGGTTCGTCAATCAGGACGTCCTCGTTTCGACCCTTTATTCCACCTTCGTCTCATCGTTGATCTTTTTCATCCTCTTGGCCGTCTTCACGAAACACGGCACGAAATACAAACCCGCCTTGCTTATCATCGCTGCGATCATCACGTTGCTCGCAGGGATCCACCTCATCTAGGAGAAACACCATGGGAAACATCCAATTGACACGCATCGACGACCGTCTGCTTCACGGACAGGTCATGACCCGCTGGGCGAAGGGCAACCACATCGACGCCATCTTCATCATCGACGACCAGGTCGCCAACGACGACTTCATGAAACAACTCTACCTGGCTTCCGGTCAAAACGCAGGGTTCAAGGTGAACGTGTTGACCGTGGAGAACGCCGTCGGGTATTGGCGCGAGAAACAATTCGACCAACACAACGTCCTGATCCTCTTCAAGTCGGTGGACATGATGGCGAGGGCTCTCAGGGAAGGGTTGCCGATCAAAACGGTCAACGTCGGGGGGATCGGCAAGCGTAAAGAGACGAAATTCGTCATCAATACGGTGGCGATCAGTCTATCTGAACTTGAGACCTTGGAATCGATCGCCAGTCAGTATTCGGTCGACATCTCGTTTCAAACTCTTCCTGACAGTCCGAAAGTCGGTTTGGCCGATGTTCGGGCGACATACTAGAAACTTCGCAAGAAGTTTCTTTTCTTTTTCACTAAATTTCTTTACTAACTATATTGCAATACTACATATATAGTGATATAGTGTTGTCAAAGGAGGTCGGACATGAACGCACAATTTAAAAAAGGGGTTCTGGAACTCTGCGTCTTGGCCCAACTGGCTAACGG
Organism: Bacillota bacterium; assembly: GCA_023249475.1. Lineage (GTDB taxonomy): Bacteria > Bacillota_I > Bacilli_A > Erysipelotrichales > Erysipelotrichaceae > GWE2-51-13. The sequence goes on from JAHFCO010000023.1 coordinate 7,268, forward strand.
CGATATGTACGGCTATGAGTTGACGGAGAGGATTTCAAGTCAAATCACGGTTGCGACCGGAACGCTGTACCTGCTTCTCAAACGACTGAAAGATGATGAATACGTGACCACGTATCTACAGGAAGGTTCGGAAGGACCGGCTCGAAAATACTATACCTTGACTTCGAAGGGGAAAACCTATTATGAGGAACTCCATCTCGAATGGATCGAATTCATCGGTCAAGTCAAGAATCTCTTGAAAGGAGAGGAACGTCTATGAAGAAGGAAGATTACCTGAAACAAGTGGAAGAGGCGCTGAAAAATACGGATGCGGCGACGCGGGACGAGATCCTCGATGATTTCAACCAACATTTCGCCGCCGGGATGCGGCAGGGGAAGAGCGAGGATGAAATCATCGCCTCCCTCGGGGATGTCTCGCAGTTCGACGATTTGGAGGGCTTGCCCAAGGCAAGCAAGCAAGAAGATAAAAGCGAAGATTCGCAAAAGAAAGTAACCGGTAAAGGCCAGCGTGGTGTGATCATTGATGCGCGGCATGCGGATGTGACTGTACGTCCTTCCGCCGATGATACACACCATGTCCGGCTGATCAAGGACGGGAACTTCGTCGAAAACTCCTATCAGTTGGAACGCATCGAGACGGCGGATGAACTACGGATCAAGATCGTTTCACCCAAAGCGTTCTTCCGGATCGACGAGCGGGATTTGGCGCTTGAGATCGAACTGAGCGACGCATGCAAGACGCTACGCGTCGATACGGCGTCGGGGGATGTGGACCTGGGCGAATTGGATCTGGACGAAATCCGGGTCATGACGGCGTCGGGGGACATGGAACTTGAAACCGTGCGCTCGATGCGGATCATCCTGAACAGCGCGTCCGGGGACTACGCGATCGACGACCTGAAGGGCGACCTCAGCATCGAAACGGCCTCCGGGGACATGGAGATCGACGGACACCAAGGCGAGGCGTTGAGTATCACAAGCGTCAGCGGCGACCTGCGCTATGCGGGGACGGCGAGAAGCGTGAAGATCACCAGTGTATCGGGGGACGGGGAACTGGAATTGTCGAATGTCGAGAACGTGAAGATCGATACGGTCAGCGGCGATTTCGAAATCCAACTGCCCCGCGATCTTTCCGGGGTGAAGTTGAACTTCAGCGCCATGAGCGGAGAACTCGATTTCGATCTCATGGACAAGAAGGGAAGATATGAAGGGCATGGCGGATCGACGATTATCGGGGACGGGAAAATCAATCTTATCCTCAATAGCGTCAGTGGCGACTTCAGCGTCGAGAACTAAACGAATCGTTTAGTTCTTTTTTTCGATTCCCGTTGAGATGGAAAGCGTTTCTTGGTAGGATAGAGAAAAGAGGTAGCCCTATGGAAAGTATCAAGGATTTCTTCGCTGTTCCCGGAGTCTTCGAAGTACAGGAGTATGCCTGGTTTGGAACCGAGCATCTTGTCTGGCTCGCTTGTATTTTCGTTTTCGGTTGTTTCCTCGTCTATCTCTACCATCATATGAATCCGATGAAACGTAAATCCTTCCTTCGCTGGTTCGCGACCTTGATCGTCCTGTCGGAAGTGGCGCGCCAACTTATCTATGCCCTGCAAGGCGCCTACAAACTCGAATACATGCCCCTTCATCTCTGCGCGGTCACCGAAATCGCCGTTTTCATCTACGCGTTCAAGAGGGATGCGGTCAGCCGCGAGTTCTTGTATTGGCTCGGTCTTCCCGGCGCCCTGGCGGCGCTGCTTTTCCCGGATTGGCTGCATATCCCCTTGGGCAATTTCCAGTCCATCCATAGCTACGGCGTCCATGGGGCGATGACGATCTTCGCGGTGTTATTGCTGACGGGTGGCGAATCCAAACCGAAATTTAAGCGGACGACTTGGATGCTTGCCTTGATGGCGATCCTCTCGACCCCGCTCTACTTCCTGAACAAGATCTGGAATACGAACTTCTTTTTCCTGAATTATCCCTCGCCGGGATCCCCCTTGGTGATCCTGGAAGACATCGCCGGGAATCCCGGATATATCGGTCTGCTTGTCCTCTTGGTGTTCGCCGTCTGGATCGTCATCTATATTCCTTGGGGAATCGCGTATAAATTAAAAAAACAAGGCTGAAGTTCAGCCTTGTTTTAGTTCCTTGATGAAGGATTCCATGCGGTTCATCGCTTCCGTGATGTGTTTGAGGGAGTAGGAGTAGGAGATGCGGATGAACCCTTCTCCGCAATCGCCGAATGCCGTCCCGGGGACGACCGCGACTTGTTTCGCGTAGATCAGTTTTTCGCAGAATTCTTCGCTGGTCAATCCGGTCGAGCGGATGCAAGGGAAGGCATAGAACGCGCCTTCGGGTTCGAAGCAGTTCAAACCCATCGCATTCAAGCGGTCGACGAGATAACGGCGACGCATATTGTATTCGTTGCGCATCCGTTTGACGTCTTCGTCCCCGTGTTTCATCGCTTCGATCGCCGCGTATTGGGAAATCGTCGGTGCGCACATGACCATGTATTGGTGGATCTTGGTGAGTTGTTCGATGATTTCCACCGGGGCGCAGGTGTATCCGATGCGCCATCCGGTCATGGCATAGGACTTCGAGAATCCGTTGACCAGGATCGTTCTTTCCCGCATTTCAGGCAGACTGGCGATCGAGACATGGCTCTTGTCGGTATAGTTCAGTTCGCAATAGATTTCATCGGAGAGGACCAGGATTTCCGTATCGCGCAGGACTTCCGCCAACGCTTCCAGTTCTTCCTTTTCCATGATCGCGCCGGTCGGGTTGGTGGGGAAACTGATCACCAGCATCCGTGTTTTCGGTGTGATCTTCGCCTTGAGTTCGCTTGCGGTCAGTTTGAACTTGTTTTCGGCTTTGGTTTCCAAGATGACCGGGATTCCTCCCGACATCCGGATGAGCGGGTCGTAACAGACGAAGGAAGGTTGGATGACCAACACTTCGTCGCCTTCGTTGATCAAGGCGCGGAAGATCGTATCGATCGCCTCGGAGGCGCCGACCGTCACCAAGACTTCGCTTTTAGGGTTATAGTGCAAATCGAAACGGCGTTGCAGGTAGCTTGAGATCTCCTCGCGCAACGCCAAAAAGCCCATGCTAGGCGAATACCAGGTTTTTCCTTCTTCGGCGGCTTGGATGCCGGCTTGACGGATATGCCAAGGGGTTTGGAAGTCGGGTTCGCCGATGCTGAGCGAGATGACATCCTTCATTTCATTGGCGATATCGAAGAACTTCCGGATCCCCGAGGGTTTCAATGAATCCAGGTTGCGGTTGACGGGGATCTTTTTCATCAGACCACCAGTTGTCCGCGAAGTTCGTTCTTCTCTTCATCCTTCAATATCACGCCGTCTTGTTTGTATTTCGTCAGCACGAAATGCGTCGCGGTCGACAGGACGGAATCCAGGGTCGAGAGACGCTTCGCGACGAACATCGCGACTTCCTGCATCGTCCTTCCCTTGACGAACACCGCCAAGTCATAGTTCCCGGCCATCAAGTATACGTCTTCCACTTCTTCAAGCGCCATCACGCGATCGGCGATCTCCTGAAAACCCAGTTCCTTCTTGGGTTGGACTTTGAGTTCGATCAAGGCGAACACGGGGGCGTTGTCGAGTTTCTCATAGTTCAAGACCGCCTGATACCCTTTGATGATGCCTTGTTTTTCATATGCTTCCAAGGCCTTGGCGACCACTTCCTCGCTTTGGTTCAATAAGACGGCTAATTCTTTGATGCTTAATCGAGCGTTTTGTTTCAATAATCCGAGCAAGTTATCCATCGTGACCTCCATGTGTTGACTATAGTGTAATGAAAGATGGCCATAAATACAAGGGCGGCGTCGAGAATTGGAAAAAAGCGCCGATTTGGAGTATAATAGCCCTGTTTGGAGGGCTAAACCATGCGCATTCTCGGAAATCTGCTTTGGGTTTGTCTAGGCGGTGCGTTGCTTGCGTTGGGCTGGTTGGTCGCAGGCTTGATTCTCTGCATCACCATCATCGGTATCCCTTTCGGGATCCAATGTTTTAAGATCGCAGGCTTGGTCCTGTGGCCGTTCGGGAAAGAAATCCGTTACGGAAACGTCGGCGTCGGATCGACCTTGATGAATCTGATCTGGATCGTGGTTTTCGGTTGGGAATTGGCCATCGCGGCTTTGACGATCGGAGTGGTCTATTGCATGACGATCATCGGGATCCCGTTTGGGATCCAATGTTTCAAGTTCGTCCAGTTGGCGTTGTTTCCCTTCGGGGCGAGCGTCATCCAGCGAAGGGTGTTCTAGGAGGGTCATATGGGAAACATCGACCTGCATATCCATAGCATCCATAGCGACGACGGGGAATACACCGTCGAGAGTCTGATCCGTCAAGCCGAAGAAGCCGGGTTGAGCGTCGCGGCCATCGCCGATCACGACAGCGTCAACGCCTGCCTCGAACGTCATCGTTTGAATTTGGAAACAAGCACCCGCTGGATCGATGCGATCGAAATCTCCTGTCGTCACAAAGGCAGGGATTATCATCTGTTGGGCTATTTCATCGACCCGTTCGATCCGCGGTACGAAAAACTTGAGGAGAACATGCGGCGCAACGAAGAAGCGGCGACGCAGGAGCGGCTCGACCTGCTTGCCTCGCATTTCGGCTTCGCGTTCCCCATGGAAGCGTTGCGTCACGTCGCGAAGGGTAAGCTGATCACCGGCGAAGTCATCTGCGAATGGCTGCTTGAGAACGAAGAGAATCGTAAAGTCGAGGAACTCCGGAAGTATTTCCCCGGTGGGTCGCGCAACGACAACCCCTTGGTCAACTTCTATTGGGATTATCTCTCCCAAGGGAAGGTCGCCTATGTGGAGGTGGCGGTCCCTTCGATGGGCGAGAGTATCCGCTTGGTCCATGAAACAGGCGGGGTCGCCGTATTGGCGCATCCCGGAAATAACGTGAAGGAAGACAAAGCGGTGTTGGATGAATTGACGTCGTTGGGTCTGGACGGCATCGAAGCGTTCAGTTCCTATCACGGCGAACTGCAGAATGCGTTCTATGTCGCCTATGCGAAGAAAAAGAACTTGCTTTTTACCTGCGGAAGCGATTATCATGGTAAAACGAAACCGAAGATCAAACTCGGTTTGACACACTGTCCCTGCGATGCGCAGGCGATCGTCGAAATGATGGAAAGAGGACGGAAATGAAGATTGGATTCGTATCCTTGGGATGTAGTAAGAATTTGGTCGATAGCGAGCGGGTCATGGGGTTATTGAAAACCAACGGGCACTCGATCACCAACCGGCCTGAAGACGCCGATGCGATCTTCATCAATACCTGCGGGTTCATCGACCCCGCCAAAAAAGAAGGGATCGATACGATCCTGGAGATGGCGGAATATAAGGATGGGAAGTGCAAGAAACTGATCGTCCTGGGCTGCCTGGCCCAACGGTATAAAAAAGAGTTGGAAAATGAATTACCGGAAGTTGACCGGTTCATCGGCGTATCGGAATACGCCAGGCTCTCGGAAATCCTAACCGAAGAACTCGGCGTCGAAATCAAGGGGAGCTACGGGAAGATGGAGCGCTTGTTGACGACCAAACCCTACACGGCCTACCTTAAGATCTCGGAAGGGTGCTCCAACCGGTGCACCTATTGCGCGATCCCGTTGATCAGAGGGAACATGGTGTCCTTTCCGCAAAACGACATCATGGAAGAAGCGAAAAGATTGGCGGACCAGGGGGTCAAGGAATTGGTGTTGATCGCCCAGGATACCACGCGTTACGGCGAAGATTTGAAGAACACCGGTCTAGCGGGTTTGTTGGATCAACTCGGTGCGATGCCGTTTCATTGGATCCGCATCCTCTATATGTACCCCAACGCGGTCAGCGACGAGTTGTTGGCGTCGATGCAGCGTAACCCGAAAGTGATCCCGTATTTCGACATCCCCGTGCAACACGCGGACGACGAGATGCTGAAGAAGATGAACCGGAAGGGAAACGCGCAGAACCTAAGGGAAGTCGTACGTAAAATACGCTCCGTATTTCCTAACGCGATCCTGCGTACCACGATGATCGTGGGTTTCCCGGGTGAAACCGATGAACAATTTCAAACCTTGCTTGATTTCACCAAAGAAATCGGGTTCGACCGTTTGGGGGCGTTCACCTATTCGCCGGAAGAAGACACGGCGGCGTACGATATGAACGACCAGATCGAAGAAGAAATCAAGGAGCGTAGACTTCGCGAGTTGATGACGCTTCAATCCGGGATCGCGCAGAAAAAAGGCGAGGAATGGATCTCCAAAACGATCGAAGTCCTCTGCGAATCGCGCGATGCGAACAGCTACAGCTACCATGGACGATCGATCCACAGCGCCCCGGACAACATCGACGGGGAAGTCCGCTTCACATCGAACCGATTGATCCGAAGCGGTGAATTTGTCAACGTCCGCATCGAAGCGGCACAAGGTCATGATTTGGTCGGTATCGAAATCAACTAAGCCGGAACCCCGGCTTTTTTACATGGAAAATGGACACGGACGGTGGAAATAGGGTAAAATGGACAGGATGAAGAGGGAGTTGAACATGAAACCTTTACGATACTATGGCGCGGTTTTAACGGCACGGTCGGCGATTTTCGCTCTACGGGCGATCGGTCGAAACGCCACCCACTTTCCCGGCGGGTTGGCGATGAAAATCTGTCCGCAGTTTTTAAAGTATATCGAGAAGCCCCCGGTCTTGATCGGTGTTACGGGGACCAATGGAAAAACCACCGTATCCAACATGATCGGGGATGTTTTGAAAGCCGCGAAGATCCCTTATGCCAACAATGCCTTGGGAAGCAACATCCAAGAAGGGATCATCGTGACGATGCTTGAAGCGACGACGTTCTGGGGCAAAAAGAAAGCGGAATACTGCGTGCTGGAGATCGACGAACGGGTTTCGCCCAAGATTTATCCCTACTTGAAGCCGACGTATCTGGTGGTGACCAATCTCTATCGGGACTCCTATCGCCGAAACGCCCACGTCGGATACATCGCCGATATCCTGCAAGAAACGATTCCTTCGGAAACGACATTGATATTGAATGCGGATGATTTGATTTCGCTCAATTTGAAACCCGACAATCACCGGGTAACGTTCGGCGTCGACCGCCTTGAGAACGAAGTGGAAATACGCGATAGCCGCATCAAGGACATACATTATTGCTTGAAGTGCGGACATCGCCTGACTTTCGATTTCAACCGTTACCACCATTTAGGGAAGGCGCACTGCGAGGGATGCGGATATACATCACCCAAGGGGGATGTGGTGGTCACCCAGGTGGATGAAGCGGAGAAAACGATGACGATTCGGATTTTCGACGAGTTCTTCAAGGTCAAGAAGGTCGGCGACAACATCACCGACTTGTATAACGGTGCCGCGGCGATCGCCTTGCTGCATACGTTCGGGATGAAGACGGAAGACATCCTGCGATATTTCGAAGGGATCGAGGTCGTCAAGAGCCGTTACGATGTCACCGAGGTCAACGGAAAGAAAGTCATCGTCATGATGGCCAAAGACCAGAACCCAATCGCGACGTCGCGTGTCTGTGACTTCATCCGCAGATACCCAAGCCATGAACGAATCGGTGTCGTCCTGATGAACGAAGCGTCCGATCATCATACGGTCAGTGAAAACATCGCTTTCATCTACGATACGGACTTCGAGTACCTGAACCAGCCCAACATCACCCAAGTTCTTTTCGGTGGGATGCGTTATCTGGATTTCGTCGCCCGCTATAAACTGGCAGGGATTCGGGAGGATCGTGTCAACGGCGCCCCCGATGAAGCCTCCGCCGTGCAGTTGGTGGATTTCGATAAGGTCGATACCGTGTTCATTCTCTATGGCACAAAAACCGAACCGCAAGCGTTGTCCGCCAAGCGCACGTTGTTGCAGAGAATCAGGGAAAGGGAGGTGAAGGCATGATCATCGAAGTGCTTTATCCGGAAGTCGCCTTGTAGTATGGCGATCGCGGGAACGTGGATCTTCTCAAACACTGTTTACCGAACGCCGAATTCGTCTCTACCGGATTCAATGAGAAACCGGCGTTTGTTGATCGCGCCGTCGATCTCGTTTTGATGGGCCCTTCCGGCGAGAAGGACCAATTGAGAATCATCGAGAGTCTCAAACCCTACGTCGATGCGTTGAAGTCATGCATCGATCGCGGTACGCATTTTCTACTGACCGGCAACGCGTTGGACGCGTTTGGCATGTATATCCTTGATGATCACAAGAAACGTCATGAAGCCTTGGGTTTATTCGACTTCTATGCAACGCAGGATCTGTGGCATCGCTATAACGGATATGTCCTGGGTACGTTCAACGGATTCGATCTGGTCGGCCATAAATCCCAATTCTCGATGCTTCACGGAGACAATGCCAAGAACGCCTTCTTCGAAGTGAATCGTGGCATCGGGATCAACCCGGATTCGAAGTTCGAAGGGATCCATGTCAACAACCTTTATGCCACGGCCATGATCGGACCGATCTTGGCGCTCAACCCGAAGTTCACCCGGCATCTACTCATGGAAATGAACGTCGGGGACATCAATATCCCCTTTGAAAAAGAATTGATGGCGGCGTACGATGTCAGAGTGAGCGAGTTCAAACGAGAAGATATCAAAATGATTCACTAAAAAATGACCCGAAGGTCATTTTTTCGTTTTTAATATGTCTTCGATTTCTTGCGCTTTGTAAACCCGGATCGAGTCGATCTCCATCGAAACCGGCCATCCTTCCTCGGCGACGCCTTTCGCACCGCCCCAGGATCCGCCGACCGCCACATTGAGGATCAAGTGGAAGGGGACGTCGAAGGGCCATTCCGTATAATTGGGACAATTCAGATAGAGGGAAGGCATGAAGCGATATTTGAAGGTTCCGTCGATGGAGAAGCGAATCTGATCCGGGAGCCATTCGATCGCATAGGTATGGAAGGTGCCGTTGACATCTTCGACCCGACTGCTGAACCCTTTCTGCGTCCCGATCTTGTGGTTGAATTTCGACGTATGGACGGTTCCGAAGATTTTGTCCTGGTCTTGGGTGACGTGTTCCATGATGTCGATTTCGCCGGACTTCGGCCATCCGCCATATTGCGAGACCGTCGGCAACATCCAGATCGCCGACCACGTCCCCAGGTTTTCAGGGACCTTCGCGACGACTTCGATCTTCACATACCGCCAGTCGCCTTTGTTTTTAGAAATCATCCGCGTGGATGTGAAGGGGTTGTTCCCGACGTTCTCCTTGCGTACTTCGATGACGAGTTTCCCGTCCTTGACTTCGACGTTCTCTCCGTCGGTATAGTATTGAAGCTCCTGGTTCCCCCAACCATGGCCTCCGGTTTCATAGGACCATTTCATCGGATCGGGCGCCCCGTCGACCTCGAACTCATCGTTCCAGACCATGTCGTAGGTGAGCGCGTTTAAATCGTAGGTATAACCCATTCCTTTGCAGTGCAGCGTGCTTTCTTCTTTCGGCGGTTTCTCGGTGCATCCCGCCAGGAGTAAACAGAGTACGATGGCCAGTCCTTTTTTCATGGTACACCTCTTCGTCTCGATTATAACTGAAAAATAAGGTAAAGAAAACGTTTTCTATCACGGAACGATCGGTATTTACTCAACTTTCATAAAGTGTTCGAAGATTCGATGGGCTCGTGCGGTGTTGATCGCACTTGATTTGGAAGTCCGCTCCATCACGAAATGCATCTTGTTTGGATATGGCGGGGAGAGCGGCCATTTCCCATGGTTCTCCAATCCTTTCAGCCAGGCTAGCGCCTCATTGAGTAAAGGGTCATAAGGTGATCCGCTGTCGGCGAAGTATTCCAAGGCGCGAAGGACGTCGTAATGCCAATGCGTCGGCCAGTGCAACGAGAGGAAATGGGGATCGATGATCCGACCATCCTTATCGCTCAAAAAAAGGCGGTGTTGGAGCAGGAACTCGTCGGCGGACCGACGTTGGGATTTGACTTCATCGATGCGGTAGCGATACCCTTGTCGTTCATACTCCCAATATCCTTCATTGACCGACAAGGTCGTATGGAAGGAACTGTGGTGGACCTTGACTTTTGGATGACGGCAATTGAATCCGCCGTCGGGAAGACGCTGGTCGAGCAGATGGTCGATGACGGGTTTCAGCTTCTCTTCATCGGCATGGAAGTAGGCGGCGAAATTCAGGAACATCCCCGTGATGCAGCAATCGGACCGTTTCTCATGGGGCATCGTACCGATGCCGCCGTCCTTGGCGATCAAGTGATCCAAGACCCATGCGACACTCGAATGGATCCTGGGTTCGTCCTGCGGGAAACCGATGCATTTCAACAATAACAAGGTATAGTGGGTCGAAGTCCATTTCGGTCGATAATAGCCCTCCCCCCACTCGCCGTTTGGTTTTTGGCAATCCATCAGCCGTTTTCCCCATCCTTCATGACGGATTTTCTCTTGGATTTCATGCAACACTTCGGGTCGACTCTTCAAAAAATCACGATGCACGCGGTATTGGATCGAGGGGTCTTGCTGCAGTAACCAATCCAGGATGGTCTGCTCCATAGGATCACTCCCTTTTCTCTAGAATAGACATCTTTACCCATAGAATTCAAGCGGAATCGCAATTCTTCGTGGATTTGGTCCTCTCAAGGCTTGTTTTCGTTGAAAGTTCGTTACATTTGGTCTAAACTATGGTACATTAAAGTGCACTGCGAAGAAAACGGAGGAGGAACCTTCGATCGCGGTCTGGACGTTTGCCTTTGTGTATGCAGGGATGAAGACGTCGGAAAGGGTTGGAATGCAATTTAATCAATTTGAAATCCTGGCGCAGATTCAAAAAGCGCTCGTTGAAGAGGGGTATGCGGAAGCGACACCGATTCAAGCGCAGGCGATCGGGCCATTGTTGGAGGGGAAGGATCTGCTGGGTTGTGCCCAGACGGGGACGGGCAAAACCGCCGCGTTCGCGATCCCCATTCTTCAGCATCTCCATAAAAACCGTAACGAGAAGGGGATTCGTCCCATCAAAGCCTTGGTTTTGGCACCGACGCGCGAACTGGCGATCCAGATCCACGAAAGTTTCGAAACCTATGGAAAACATTTGGGATTACGCTCGACGCCGATCTACGGCGGGGTGCCCCAGACCAAACAAACCAAGGCGCTTTCCACCGGCGTCGATATCCTGGTGGCGACCCCGGGTCGTCTGCTCGACCTGATCAACCAACGTTATATCCGCTTGGACCGTCTGACCCACTTCGTCCTGGACGAAGCCGACCGGATGCTGGACATGGGCATGTTGCAGGATGTACGCAAGATCCTGACCTACGTCCCGACCGTCCGTCAAACGATGTTCTTCTCGGCCACGATGCCCCCGGCGATCATGTCGTTGGCGGATACGATGCTGAAGGATCCGGTCAAAGTCGTCGTGACGCCGATCGCGTCCACGGTCGATACGATCCGTCAGCAACTCTATTTCGTCGATCGTGGCAACAAGACCAACTTGTTGATCGAATTGCTGAAGACCGAAGACATCGAATCGGTCTTGGTGTTCTCACGTACCAAACACGGTGCGGACAAGATCGTCAAATCGCTGGAAAAGGCGCGCATTTCGTCCCTTGCCATCCATGGCAATAAGTCGCAGAACGCCCGTCAAGCCGCATTGAAGAGTTTCAAAGACCGCAAGACCAAGATCTTGGTCGCGACGGACATCGCCGCGCGCGGATTGGACATCGACAACCTGTCGCATGTCATCATCTATGACCTCCCGGAAGTCCCGGAAATCTATGTCCACCGGATCGGCCGTACCGGTCGCGCCGGATTGGGCGGAACCGCGATGACGTTCTGTGACGACGAAGAATACGGATTACTGAAGGATGTGCAAAAGCTCATCAAGAAGACGATCCCGGTCATCAAGAACCATCCATTCGCGATCCCCGAACCCGTCGATGCGACCTATAAGCCACCGCTGCCAAAGAAGAAAGGTCGTCCTCAGAACCATATCTTCGCCCCCAAGCAAGAATTCGGGATCGAACCGACCAAACATCATTGGCACAAGGACAAGCCTGAACATAAGGGACCCTCGACTTCCTATCCCAAGCAAAGCGGCGGACAAAGAAGTGAGCAGAAACCTTCGTACCGGAAAACGACATCGAACCAAGATAAGTAAAAAACTCCTCACGGAGTTTTTTTTTCATGTTTTGAGTTTGGAGTAGTTGCAGATTACGAAATCGCCGACTTCTTGGGAAATGAACGCATTCATTCTTTCAGAGATTTCTTCGACAAGCGATATCCCTTCGTCGATGGTCATCGTGTTCACTTTGAGTAACCGCTCGATGTCCTGTTTTGCGTTCTTCGGCATCGATTCAAACGTATCCATCGCTTCCAGCAATCGTTTCTCGCCCGGATGGAAACGCCGGTTCGCAGCGAACAGCACATCGAAGTACATCGCGAGGAATTCCGTTGTGCGATGCTGGATCGAAATCAGGTCCTTTCGCCGGATCGCTTTCATCAACTGAAAGGACAGGGAAGGCATCCGGTTTGAAATCAGTAAACCGTTCTTCCTCAAGATCGCTTCACGCAGAGCTTCGGGATATCCCGTGTACGTACTCCGCAACCCTTGGATCGATGTCGCATCGTCATAGAGGATCAGCGATGTCTGAAGGTTGTGGACCATGCATGTCGAATAGCCGAAGTTGGCGCGAGGATGGACATAGGTCGCGTCATAGACCTCGTCGATGAAACTTATTTTGCGATAGATGATTTCCATCTCGATCCCGTCGGTCAGAATCCCGTCGTCCTCTTCTTCCCAAAACGTGTTCGCAAGTTCCAGATACGCAAAGTATTTCGAAAGGATCTCCTTTCGTATTGATAATGGGATCGGTTCATCCGTATAGACGTACAGGTCGATGTCCGACTTCGCGTCCATCTTCCCTGTCGCGCGCGATCCGCCCAGGAGGATCAGACGAACCATCGGAAGATGCGATAATTCATCGACGATTTTATCAAACAAGGTCATCATCCCGCTCCTCCGTGCTTCCAAGCATCCCCATCAATCCGGTCATTTCTTCATCGCTCAACACACGCCATTTCCCTTTGGGGAGGAACCCGAGATCGATGTTCATGACGCGGATTCGTTTCAAGCGTGCGACGGAATAACCCAACGCGGTGCACATCCGCCGTATTTGACGGTTGAGCCCTTGGTTCAGGATGATCGAAAACGACGAATCGTTCAGGATCTTTACTTTACAGGGAAGGGTCTTGGTGATCTCGTCTTTGACGGGGTTGTAGATTTCGACCCCGCGCTCCATCAACCCTTTGAAATTCGGTTTCAGTTTCGTCGTGACATTCACGATGTATTCTTTCTCGTGTCCGTTTTCAGCCCGTAGGATTTTATTGACGATGCTTCCGTCGCTCGTCAATAAAATCAATCCTTCGCTGTCCTTGTCCAAGCGGCCGATCGGAAAAATCCGTTGGGGGTACTGGATGGCGGAAAGGATGTTGCTTTCGATCTCCGGATCGGTCGTGCAGGTGATGCCGACCGGCTTGTGATAGGCGATCGTGACTTTCTTGGTTTCGACCTGTAATACCTTGCCATCCAAGGTCACAACGTCCGTGTCTTCCACCTTCATCCCCAAAACCGCCGGTTTTCCATTCACCGACACCCGGTTTTGGCTGATGTAGTCATCCGCTTCGCGGCGCGAACAGAGACCGGTCGCGCTGATGTAATTGTTGAGTCGTGTCATACTGCCTCCTTTAGCATGCAATGTAAATCGGACTGCGTCATTCCTCTTCGACTTCGGATGTCGTCAGTTTCTCGATCCATTCCTGGTGTTCAGGATAACGGAGGATCAGTTCGGTTTGGGTATGCAGGGTGAATTCTTCAAACAGGAAGCCGGGGGAGACCATGCATCCGACCAGGGAAGCCCCTTGGTTGGGGACAAGGGATCCGAAGACGCACCCTTTGCGGACCAGAGCCTGCATCACCTGATGACGGAAGGGACCCAGATGGATGACTTCCAATACGCCATCCTCGTCGATGACGACGATGTCCAAGGGGTCGCCGTTTTGATAATACCAGACTTCATCGCTTTGCAGCGTATGGAAGCGGGAAACATCCGTATCGCTGAGTAAGAAGAGAATGCTGGAATAAAGCGGGCGGGTCGGTCGGTCTTCGATGGCGATGTGGTCGGGTGCGAGGAGCGTTTCCACATAGTATCCACCTTCGGGGTGGGGAAGCATGCCATATTGGTCAATCCAGAGTTTCGCTTGTAGATTCATAGGTCGTTTCCGTTTCTATATTTCCACACTATCTTACCATCGATGGGCATCGGATTCAAATGTCGTGACGAACGATGGTAAGATTTGGTTAAACACATTGACAAGTCGCGTTGTGTGTATTACTGTATTAGTATTCGTAGTACAGTAGAAGGAGGACAAGACCTTGGAGTGGCTCAAACCGTATCTTTATTACCTCTCTCCCGAATTCTGGTTCGCGGTCGCCGAAACCTTCAAGGGTTTTGGACCCTTGGCGCCGATTTTCCTGGCGTTGATCGAATCCGTCATCCCCGCGCTTCCTCTGTTGGTCATCATCACGTTCAATACGTCGGTCTACGGACCGGTGCTTGGCTTTATCTTCTCATGGGTGGGGACGACCTTGGGTGCGATCGTCATGTTCTATTTCCACCGTTATGTTTTCAAGAAGTTTCTGCTCCAATGGTTCGGACGTCACCCCAAAGTCCAAGCGGCCTTGGCATGGGTCGGCAACAAACCCGCGGCGACCTTGTTCATCATCTCCGCGATTCCGTTCACACCGAGTTCCGCCATCAACTTGGCCTATGGTCTATCCGATTTCAGCAAGCGGTCGTTTGTGAAGACGACTTTGGCGGCGAAGTTCGTGATGGTGATGACGATGACCTTGTTTGGCACCGCCTTTAAGGAAGCCTTCGACAACCCGTGGTTCATCGTGTTGGCGATCGCGATCCTGGTTATCTTGTTCTTCGTGGCGAAAGCCTTAAGTAAACGTCATCATCTGGATGATTTAGGATAAACCGAAGCCCGCATACGCGGGCTTTTCTTTCATCTTCTTTTTTCTTTGGCGCGTTTGTCGTTCATCGCTTTCATGTCGGCCGCCGTGATCCGCGTCAGGTTGTTTTCCTTGGCGTAATCGACACAACCTTGTAATACGGTTTTCAGAAAAACGCGCGGCACTTTCGTCAACATCGCGCAGGCTTCGTTTTCAAATTGAACGGTGGGGTCGATCCGGTTCGCCGCATAGACGACCCCGGTCAAATCCGCTTCTTTCGCGGCCGGCACTTTCATCGCGATCGGGCGGCGGAAGCGTGTGTACCAGAAGTTGGTCGAATCGCGATAGCCGTAGTCGACCGGGACGCGGGGGAAGGAGGATGCCTTCACGCCATCGACGATGGCATCGTAGTAGCGGTCCTGCATCAGGATTTTGTCGACTTTCAGAATGAAGTGCGCACCGAACTTACTCGTGATCCCGTTGAAATCGTGATAAGGAGCCGGATAACCATCCAATTCCCCGGCCGTGTCGTTCTCGGCATGGTCGAGATGGCGCAGCCATGTGCATTCCATCACCTGGTAGGCTTCATCGACGATTTTCGGTCGAGGCCCGTCTTGACAGAGCCCGTCGACCAAGGTGAAGCGGCAATCCGCCATTTTTTCCTTGGAGGTTTCCCCCGGGAATCCTAAGCGGACGGCTTCTTTAAAGAATTTCTTGGAGTCCGGTATGAAATTGAGCGAACATTTTCCGTACTTCAGGAGGTTTTGGGCCGTGTTGGAACTGTTGCGGCATTCCAGCAGCATCGTGTATTCCGAGCGACCGGCGACATAATAGGGGAAACAGAGGGAGTAGGAACCAAGGCTGGTGCTTTGGTCATCGGTCAATGTTCCGACCAGGACGGTCGGCATCGGATAGAACGCAGAAGTTTGGTAAAAATTGTCGACGATGCGAAGGTCTTTGAAATTCGGCATGATGTTTCCCCTGTTTCGATGGTTGGTCGCGCTAGATCGCGTTGACAGTATGGAAATCGAAGCCGGAGTCAAGGAACTTGGTTTCGACGTGTGGGAATGCGCCGTTTAGGTAGTCTGCCATCTTGATCATCCCCGGGATTTCACAGGTCGGATGATGGACGATGATCATCGGGATTCTGAAATCGACGCAATATTGGCCTTGGACCCAATTGGTCTTGCCGTCGTCGCTGACGACCACGCATCCCGCCCCCTCTTTGATCATCGCGAAGACATCCGTGGCGGCGCCGGTTCCGATCGCCAGGGAATCCACGAGTTGTGTCGGATCCCCGAGGATCGTGACGGAATCCTGCCCAAACGGCTTGATCCCGTTTGCGATTCGCGAAGCGACTTCCAAAACGGTCAACGGTTCGAAATGCGCAAAGGAATTATAAGATGAAGTCACCCTCGTTTCGAAGGGAAGATCGATGATCTTCGCCCAAGTGTCCGCGACCCCGTAGACCGGGATCCGATCCCATACGTCGTGGCATCGATAAACACAGATCTTGTGTTGCTTCAACAATTTCATTTTGATGCAACGCGCTTCAAGGATCGCCTTGCGCTGCGCGGTCGATTCTTCATAGAAACAATTCTCGTGGCTGATGATGAAGTTGATGCCTAGATCGATCGCGGTTTGGATCGCCGACATGGTCGCGACCCAGCAGACCCCGACCTTGACGACTTCCAGTGACGGATCGCCAAACAGGACGACATCCCTTGTCTGGTCGAAATCCACCCATCTTCGGTTCGTATTCAAAACATCGATGATTTCTTGTGCTTTCATGGTGTCCTCCGAACTTCTCTACCTGCATTATAGCGAATCCATGTCAAAATTACAGGACTTATGGAAGGAAAACGAAGTTCGAAGTGGTTTGGTTGACAACGGGGGTTCGCTTTCGTAAAGTAGACTCAATGAAACAAAGGAAGAGGGATCGATATGGCGTCGAAGGGGAAAGAAATCCTAGAAGAACTTAGATCCGTGTTTTTAGGGAAAACGTTGGATGCGATCCTGCCGCCACTACTCTTTGCGATCGTCAACGGGATCTTCGGATTGCCCTATGCCATCCTTACCTCGATCATTCTTTCGCTGTCCTTCGGCATCCTGCGGATTTTGCGCAAGCAGAATTGGATCTATGCCTTTGGAGGCTTGGTGACGATCACCCTGGCCGCTTCCTTCGCCTATCTCGCGAACAACGCCGCCAACTACTTCATCCCGGGGATCGTCAGTAACGCCTTCATCCTCTTGGTGACGCTGGTTACACTCGTGTTGGATAAACCCCTTGCCGCCTATGCTTCCCATTTAACCCGCGGGTGGCGTCTGGATTGGTTTTGGCGCAAAGATATCAAACCCGCCTACCGCGAGGTGACATGGCTTTGGACCCTGTTTTTCGCTTTACGTACCACGATCCAAGTCACGCTGTTTCTCAGTGACAACGTCGACCGACTGGTCTGGGCGAATACACTGATGGGCTTGCCGGTCACAACCTTGGTTTTGGTTTCCAGTTATGTGTATGGAATATGGCGCTTGCGAAAGCTGAAGGGTCCGGGGATCGAGGAGTATATCGCAGGGAAGACGCCGCCCTACAAAGGACAAACACGCGGTTTCTAGTCGAATCGCGTTTTTTTATGAAAATATCGTAAACACGGTAGAAACGGATTAAAACCAACGAAAACAAGTGATATACTTAGGACGCGCCAAATGGCGGACAATGAATCGACGGAGTAAAACGATGAACACAAACCAATACCTGACCCCTGAAGAAATCACCGAAGTGACGATCCAGGTCGGAATCAAGAAGACGAAAGCCTCTACCCTTAATCTATTCATCCTTGGCCTTTTGGCCGGGGTTTTTATCGCCTTTGCCTCGGAAGGTTCCAACATGGCGGCGTTCAATCTCTTCGCCAAACCCGAAACCTACGGTTTGGGGAAAGCGTTGGCCGGAGCGATTTTCGGTACCGGCTTGATGTTGGTCGTCATCGCCGGCGGCGAACTGTTTACCGGCAACACCTTGATCTTGGCGGGCGTGTTGGACAAAAGGATCAGTTTGAAGGCGATGTTGCGCAACTGGGTCATCGTCTATCTCGGCAATCTCGTCGGATCCCTTTTGATCGCCTACATGATGAATCAATCCGGTTTGTTCAGCAGCGGAGCGGACATGCTTGGCGGGGTCACCATCAAGATCGCGACCTTCAAGGTCGGACTTGCGTTCATGCCGGCGTTCTATCTTGGCATCATGTGCAATTGGCTCGTTTGTCTGGCGGTGTGGATGGCCTATGGTGCGAAAGACATGTCCGGGAAAATCCTGGCGATCTTCTTTCCCATTTGGTTGTTCATCACGTCGGGGTTCGAGCATAGCATCGCCAACATGTACTACATCCCGGCCGGCATCTTCGCGAAGGCGAACCCGGCGTTGGTCGCGGCCGCGTCCCAATTGGGTGTGACCGCCGAGAAACTCTCTCATTTGAACTGGTCGACCTTCTTCATCAACAATCTGATTCCCGTGACCTTGGGCAACATCGTCGGCGGGGGCTTGTTCGTGGGGGGCGTCTATTGGTTCGTCTACATTAAAAACAATAAGAAACCGGTTTGATCGATCCAGTATGGAAAAGACGAACGCCCTTCGCGCCCTGGATAAAGCGCAACTCCACTATCGTCTCTATCATTATGAATCCGATGGGGAAGCATTGGACGCCCTTTCGGTTGCGAATGCGATCCAGCAAGACCCGCTCAAACTCTACAAGACATTGATCGTCAGGGGTTCATCGAAGACCCATTATGTTTTGATCATCAATGCGAAGGATGAAATCGACCTCAAGAAATCCGCGGCGCTTCTTCACGAGAAAAGCATCGCATTGATTCCTGTCAACGACCTGCTCCCCTTGACCGGCTATGTCCGGGGAGGCTGCAGTCCGATCGGGATGAAGAAGTCATTTACGACGGTATTCGACCAATCCGTCCTCGACCAAGATTCGCTGATCGTATCCGCCGGCAGGATCGGACTCCAGATGGAAATCGACCGGAAAACCTTGGTGGAGTTTGTAAAAGGGAAGATCGGCGAGATAAGCCAAAAGGGATGATACCAAGCGGATCGGAAAGGGAGAAGAATGCGATACATCGCCTTGTTGCGCGGCATCAATGTCGGAGGAAACAATAAGATCGCCATGAGCGAATTGAAACGGTGTTTTCAAGAAGCCGGTTTTTCGCATGTGGAAACCTACATCAATAGCGGGAATGTGTTGTTTGATTGCGATCAATTTGATGAATCGACACTACAGAAAATGTGCGAAACGTCGATCGAAGATCACTTCGGGTTCTCGGTCGCGGTCGCTCTGGTCAAAACGGATTCGTTACGGAACATGTTGGCGAAGGCGCCGGAATGGTGGGGGAAAGATCCATCATCCAAACATAATGCGATCTTCGTCATCCAACCTTACTCGGCTCAAGAAATCGTGGAAGAAGTCGGGCAAATCAAGCCCGACTATGAGAAAGTCCAAGCGGTGGATTCCATGATTTTTTGGTCGGCTCCCATCGAAACGTTCTCGAAGACGCGATGGGCGAAAATCGTCGGTACGAAGGCGTATCATAAAATCACGATCCGAAACGCAAACACAGCTTTGAAATTACTGCAACTTACACATCCTCTTAAGTGATGATCGAAGCATCGCATCGTGATTCTGATCAGTTTCGGTCGATAAAAAACAGGAGGGAAAGTCAATCCGTAAACAGGGTGAAGGATGCAACCTCTGATTAGCCCATCGACCTGCGATTCGTGAAGATTAACGATCCTGAAACGAACGATTCAAGAGGTTATGCCGCGCTTGTTTACGTGCACGCATTCAAACCGTCGACACGGGTTTTCGCGATAAGATGCAGGGACTTAGGAAGGTTGGTTTACGCTAGGTTTAAAAAGTGAAATCTTTGTAAAACAATACTTGCTTCGACGAAGAAAGTATGTTATTGTGTGATTACAAGGAGGGTTATATGACTCTAAAGAAACTATTGGTTGGTTTGTTTTCGCTCTTGTTGGTCGCAGGACTTGCAGGATGCAAAGCCGATCCCAAGCCGGTAAGTGGCAAAGTACTGTTTTGGCACACTTATAGCGAAGGTGAAGAAGCGTTATTCCTAGAAGAAGTTGTTCCACTGTTCAACGAAGCATATCCTGAGATCGAAATCGAATCGGTCAGGATGCCTTATGACGGTTTGAAACAACAAGTCATCACCGCATATACAGGTAACGTAGCGCCTGATGTGATGCGTATGGACATCGTTTGGGTTCCTGAGTTTGCCAAACAAGGCATCCTCGAAGAAGTGAGCGCATTTGACGAATTTAGCGATTTGAAGGATAATTTCTTTGCTGGTTCGTTGTCTACCAATTTCTATAATGGTAAATATTATGGTCTGCCTTTGAACACCAACACCAAAGTCGCCGTCTACAGTAAAGCGGTTCTTGCCGAACTTGGAATGACGGAAGCGCCTGCGACGTGGGATGAAATGATTGCCTTGGCACGCACGCTCAAAGCTTCGGATGATCGTTGGGGTCTCACTCCCCAAGGGTTTGGTCCGTGGGGATTCCTGCCTTACTTCTGGACATTGGGCGGTAAAGTAACGGATGATGAATACAGTGTCGCGACTGGATATCTCAACAGTGCCGACAGCATCGCCGCCGTCCAACAATTGTACGATTACTATAAAGAAGGATTGATCGGTCCTGCGATGTTTGGCGAACAACCGGACGCATGGGGCGGAATGGCCGGCGGTAATTACTTGTGGATCGATGACGGCCCGTGGTATTTCTCGATCATCGGACAAACCGCCATCGACAGTACGATCGTTTCCACGATCCCTGAAGGAAAGGGCGGAAGCGTTTCCGTCGTCGGCGGGGAAGACTTGGTCATGTTTAACAAGAGTGAAAACAAAGATGCTTCCTGGACGTTCATGCAGTTCATGATGACGGATGAAGTCCAAAAAATCATGGCCAAGACCGGCATGATTCCTGTCACGCAGAGTGCTGCCGACTCGCTGACCGATGTACCGGCGTATGTCGCCACCTATATCGAACAGCTCAAGACGGCTCAACCGAGAACACCGAGCGCCAGTTGGGGTTCGATTGAACAAGTTCTATCATTGGCGATCGAAAGTGTATTCAGAGATGAAAAGACCGTCACTGAAGCCTTGAACGATGCCGCGACTGAAATCGACGCGTTATTGAAGTAAGTTGATCGTATCTTGAAAGACCCTCGTGGTCTTTTCTAAAAGCGGGAGGCAAAATGAAGAAATCTCTAAAATATAAATATCGTAATGAATTAGAGGTGTTACCCTTTTTGCTTCCCGGTTTCATTCTTCTCTTGATCTTCATTTTCTATCCGATCGCCAAGAATTTCTACATGAGCTTATCCGACTATAATATTTTCCTGGATAAGATGAATACGTTCACCGGCATCGACAATTATATCCGTGTTTTCAAAGACAAGATGTTCTGGGACGCCTTTATCAATACGGCTGCGTATGCGGCCGTAACAATACTGCCTCAAATGGCCATCGGGTTGATCCTGGCCATCATCATCAATACGAAGATCAAAGGATCCTTCCTGTTCAGAATCCTTTTCTATATCCCTGTCATCACGAGTTGGCTTATCGTTTCATTGATCTTCAGATATCTCTTCGAATCGGGGGATGCCGGCTTGATCAACTATCTGTTACTTAAGGCGAATCTCATCCAAACCTCGATCTCCTGGTTTTCGAATCGATGGACGGCCAACGCCGTCATATGGATTTTGGCGGTATGGAAAGGCATCGGTTGGAACATGGTCGTGTTTCTGGCAGGTCTTCAAGGCATCGATCGATCCTATTACGAGGCGGCGGACATTGATGGCGCCAACATCATACAGAAAGTCAGGTTCATAACCATTCCTCTGTTAAAACCGGTTACTTTCTTCATCATGACGAATCTGTTGGTCGGCTCCTTCAATGTCTTCACGCAAGTCTATGTCATGACCAACGGGGCCCCGATGGGCAGGACGCAAGTCCTGCTGTCCTACATGTATAAAGTCGCCTTCACCGACTTCCAAATCGGGTATTCCTCGGCGCTTTCCGTCGTCGTCGGCGTCTTCATCTTCATCCTGGCCATGGGTCAGCAGAAATTCCTGAACATGGGATATAAGGAGGGGCAACTATGATCCGCAAAATTCTGATGTATCTTGTCCTAATCTTGTTTGCGATCTCGACGGCACTTCCGTTCATGTACATGATCGCCACGGCGATGACCCCCGATTCCTACATCATGCCCTATCCTCCGATCTTGATTCCCGCGACCCTTTATCTTGGTAATTTCATCGCCGCGCTGGCGTCGAACAACTTCCTGAAATACTTCATGAACTCGGTGTTCGTCTCGACGGTTTCGACCATCGCCGCCATGGTCGTATCCTCGATGTCGGCCTATGCGTTCGCCAGGTTCAACTTCCGGTTCAAGGAGCAACTGTTTCGACTCTACCTGTTCAGTTTGATGATTCCCGGCTTGCTGAACATCGTTCCTCAGTTCTTGTTCATCAATTCGATCGGCTTGGTCGACAGTTATGCCGGATTGATCTTGCTTTATGTCGGGGCGGGGATTGCCTACAACACTTTCTTTTTGAGGGGCTTCTTCCAATCCATCCCGCGTGAAATCGAGGACAGCGCCATTATCGACGGTGCGGGGCGATTCACGATCTTCACCCGGATCATCCTGCCGTTGTCGAAACCGGCCTTGGGGACATTCGCGATCTTTGCCTTTACCGGGTTCTGGGACGAGTTCTCCAGCGCGTTGACCATCCTCAAGTCGGTCGATATGCGGACCCTCCCGATCGCCATCCAGCTCTTCAGACAACAGCATGGAACCGATTGGGGATTGATTTTCGCAGCGACGCTGATCGCTTTGGTTCCGATCATCATCTTCTTCGTCGTCTTCCAGAAACGCTTTATCAAAGGCGATTTCTTAAGCGGCTCAGTGAAAGGATAAACTATGATCCAAAAGATAACGATGAATAAATGTGCCTATCGTCCGAGTGAGGACGTGCTCTTGAACGTAACGTCCACCCAGGTTGAAACCGCCACGATCGCGGTCCATCACTTGAACGAGTTGATTCTACAAAAGAACGTGTCGCTCGTCTTGGGGAAAAACGAAGTCTCGCTTGGCGCTTTTCCGCTTGGCGGCTACTTCGTGGAAGCGCAAGACTGCACGACGGCCTTCGACGTCGTTAATCAACTGACGGATGTGCCGAGATACGGTTTCGTCAGCAATTTTACGACGGTCGACGTCGACCACGAGACGATTTTCGAACAGTTGAACGATTATCACCTGACGACGATCCAGTTCTATGACTGGATGTATCGGCACGATGACCTAATCAACGATGAGACGGTCTACGCGGACTTCTTCGGTCGGAAGATCGACAACCGGATTTTAAAAGACAAAATCGATCTTTGTCATCGTTACGGCATGTTCGCGGTGGCCTATGGTGCCATCTACGGCGCGGAGAACGGATATTTCGACCATCATATGGATGAGTTGATGTATCGCACGGACGGAAAGTTCTTTGCTTTACTTGATCAAATCGGGATGATGGACATATCGATCGATCGTCCTTGGGCAACACACATCATCGAAGAATTCAAGAAAGCCATTCTCATCAAGGATTTCGACGGGATCCATTTGGACCAATACGGTTTCCCCAAATACGCCTTACGTAGCGACGGAAGCCTCCTCGATTTTGAGCGTGAACTGCCGAAGTTCATCAACCGTGTCCTGGATGAACTCAAGGGACTGAAACCCGAGCTGTTCATCGATTTCAACTACGTCAACAACTGGCCGATCGAAACCATTGCCCAGTCGAAGCAGGATGTCGTCTATATCGAAGTATGGAACCCGAACAACACTTACGAAGATCTGCGTCGGATCATCACCGAAAGTAAACTACGGGCATCAGGCAAACCGGTCGTGTTGGCCGCTTACTTGCCTCCGTTCAAAGATCAAACCGATCCTCAAGCGGCTGAAAACGGCGCACTCTTTCTGCATGCGATCTGCAGTTCCCTGGGTGCGTACAATCTGCTCTATGGGGAAGACGACGGGATCTTAAGCAATGCTTATTATGTCGATTATAAGCATTATCGTCCGGAGTTCGGAAAAATCGTCAAACAGTATCTCGACTTCATCGTGAAGTATGGCGAATTGCTTTATCAAGACAAGGTCGATCTGTCCTATACCTCTTTTGGAGGCTATGACGGAACCAACACGGATTTCTACATCAATCAACCGACATCCATCAAAGCGGAGCCCGGTTATTTGTATGCGGTCTTAAGCAGGGCGAAAGAGTTTAGCTTAATCAATCTGATCAATTTGACCGATCAAACCGAGGTTGTTTGGTATGATGAGAAAAAGACCCCGCGACCTGTCGTCGACACGACGATCAGGATCTTGAACACGAGAAAGATCAAGGAAGTGTTCCTTGCCAGTCCGGACCATGATCGCGGAAGAATGATAAAACTCGATCACAGAATCGTCGCGCATGAACATGGTGAAGCCGTTGAATTCACCATAGAAAAGATCCATTACTGGACCATGGTGTACATGACCTATGAAAGATAACAGCAACATCAAGAATCGAACCGGCAACAAAGACCTCATAAAAGACATCAACATCTATCACTGCATCAATGCGATCCGTTCGCATGAACTCATCAGCCGGGCCGAGATCAGCAAAGAAATCAAACTCGCACAGTCGACGGTCACGAAGATCATCAATCCTTTGGTTCAAAGCGGACTGATCCTCGAGGTAGGGGACGGGACGTCCACGGGTGGCAGAAAACCGATCAACCTACGATTCAACAATGACTACGGTTTCACCATCAGCGTCAAGATCGAAGCGTCAAGACTCATCGTCGCCCTATGCAATCTCGCACCGGCCATCCTTTCGACGACCGTGGTCGATTTCCCCTTGGGCATCAGCTATGAAACCTTTAAACCCTTGCTTATCGAAGCGATCCGTGAAATCGACAACGAGCGTGTCTATGCCATCGGGATCACCATCAGCGGGATCGTCGATGACGATAGCGGAAGACTTGTTTCTTCAACCCTCTTGGGATGGAGCGACATCCACCTGCGGGATGATCTCTTCGACGAGTTCGGCATCAACATCTACATCGAGAACGATGTGAATGCTTTTGCCATGTATCAGTTCAATTCGGAGTTGGGCCGCAACCATAACAGTTTCATCTGTATGACGGTCGGGGAAGGCGTCGGATCCGGCATCGTCATCGACGGCAAGCTTTATCGGGGAGAGTTCGGAGGCGCCGGAGAGATCGGTCATCAGATCTTGTTCCCTGAAGGCAAACAATGTTACTGCGGTCAAAAAGGCTGTCTGGAAATGTATGTCAACGAAGATGAAGTCCTACACCGCATTCAGCGGAAGATCGGCAAAACAGTGACATACAACCAGGTTTTCCGCGAAAACACAGTCGATAAATCGATCGTTGACGAAACGATGCTGGAGGTCTACAACTATGTGGGCATCGCCGTCATCAATTTGATCATGCAGATGAATCCGCAGCGGATCATCATCGGGGTCAAGAAAGAAGTCGACACCGAATTATTGGAATCCTATTTAAGAGATACCATTCACGAGAATTGGTTCTATAAGAAAGCGAAGATGGAAACGGAGATTTGTTTCACCGTATTGGTCAATGAGAAATTCGTCATCGGAATGGCCCAGATCGTCACAAACGAAATCGTCAATAACTCAATCCTACTCGGTGAATTCAACTCGGTTTTCGGTGATTGAAATGGAAAAATGGTGGAAGAAATCCGTCGTATATCAAGTCTATCCCAAGTCGTTCATGGACTCGGATGGCGACGGTGTCGGCGACCTGAAAGGGATCATCGGCAAGTTGGATTACCTTGAGGATCTAGGCATCGATGTGATATGGCTGTCACCGGTCTTTGCGTCGCCCATGGACGATAACGGCTATGACATCAGTGACTACCGTTCGATCAATCCTCTCTTCGGGTCGATCGACGACATGAAGGAACTGATCGACGAAGCCCGGAAGCATCATATCAAGATCGTTCTCGACCTAGTGTTAAACCATACGTCGGATGAACATCCCTGGTTTGTCGAAGGAAGAAAAAGTAAGAATAACGCAACGCACGATTATTATGTCTGGTCGAAAGAACCCAACCCTTTGGTCAGTGTCTTTTCAGGCTCGGCATGGGAATACAACGAGTCGACTCAAGAGTATTATCTGCATCTCTTCAGTAAAAAGATGCCGGACCTGAATTGGAAAAGCGAGAGTCTTCGGAAAGAAATCTATCGCTTGATGAATGATTGGCTCGACCTCGGGATCGCCGGGTTTCGATTCGATGTCATCGAATACATCGGTAAAGAGCCGTTATCCATGGTGACGGCGAACGGACCTCTGCTGCATCCGTACATCAAAGAGATGAATAAAGCCACTTTCGGTTCGCGGAATACGCTGACGGTCGGTGAATGCTGGAACGTCGATACGACCACCGCAAAACAATATTCCGACCCCGACGGATCGGAATTCAGCATGATTTTCCAATTCGATCATATGAAAATCGATTGGGATGAACAGTTGGGGAAATGGAAACCCAAACCCCTTGATTTTGTTGAACTTAAAAAAGGACTGAGCCACTGGCAAAACGAAATGATGGACTGCGGATGGAATTCATTGTTCTGGAATAACCACGACATGCCGCGGATCATTTCCAGATGGGACGATGACTTGACGCACCCTGCGGAAGCCGCCAAAATGTTCGCGGTCATCTCGTATTTCATGCAAGGGACCCCGTACATCTATCAAGGTGAAGAATTGGGCATGTCCAATGCCCGCTATCCATTGCTGGAAACCTATACCGATGTCGAAACACTGAATGCCTATAAGGATTTGGTGGTCGAACGCAAGGTGTTGACGGACAAGGAATTCATGGCTGCGGCCATCCGTTTCGGCAGGGACAATGTCCGATCTCCGATGCAATGGAACGCAAGTAAAAACGCAGGGTTCACCACCGGGGAACCTTGGCTTCCAATCTGTGACAACTACACGACAATCAACGCTCAACGGCAAGTCGAGGATCCACAATCCGTTTTCTCGTTCTACAAGAAACTGATTCAAATCAGAAAGAAGAGCCCGTATAGCGAGTTGATCGAAAAGGGTCGATACACGCTCCTCGAGCCCGACCACGATCGGCTCTTCGTCTATGAAAGAAACGACGGACAACGTTGTCTTTTGGTGGTCGCCAACTATAGCCGATCCGTTTTACCCTACACGATTGAAAAAAAGATCATCGGAACCGTCATCTCGACGCAATCCCGTCCGATCACACAAACGATCGAACTGATGCCGTATGAAGCTTTCGTCGTCGAAGTCGGGCGATAACGATGGATTGCCCGCATCATCATCCAAAACTCTGGATGATCGTTATGATTCTCGTTGCATTTCTTTCGTTGACAGCATGCATCAAGCCGGATAATTCCGCCGAATCAAAAGGACGAATCATGGAACTCAACACAGACAAAGCACGATATGGCGTGGGCGAAAGCGTCATCGTAACCATCGATCTGGATGCGCTTGCCATCAAACAGCGAGTCTTATCACTTAAGATCTTGATTAAACAACTCGATCATGTGGTGGATGAGAGGAATATCGACGTTGTCGATCCGACGAAACCCATCGACTTCACATGGACTCCGCCATTGGAAGACGAGAAGGGCTATCTCGTCGAAGTTTTTCTGATGGAAAAGAATCATTCCCTTGATCAAAAAAACATCGCGGTGGACGTATCGTCCTCGTGGAAGACTTTCCCAAGATACGGATACCTAACCGACTTCAGTCAGAAAGATCCAACTGAGATCACGCAAATCATCAAGAAACTCAACCGTCTGCATCTTAACGGGTTTTTGTTTTATGATTGGCAGTACAAACACCATCAACCCATACCGTCTCAACGAACGGAGGATGAATCTTGGCTAAACATCGCCAATGATCGTGTCTATGCTTCGACCGTGCATGGATACATCACCGAACTGCATTCAAGAAACATGGTCGCCACCAACTATAATCTGATCTATGGTGCGTATGAAGAGTTCGCGTTAGCCAATCCGGAGATGGGACTATATAAAGACGTGAATCAGAAGACACAAGATAAACACGATCTTCCAACCACATGGGCGAGCGACCTCTATCTCATCAACCCGGGTGATTCGAAGTGGCAGTCCCATTATCTACAGATGGAAAAAGAAGTGGATACTTGGCTCGATTTCGACGTAATGCATTTGGATACGTTAGGGAACCGGGGTGCCTTGTTTGATGCTACCGGGAAGGCCGTCGATCTACCCTTGGCTTTCGCTGACTTTATCGAAAACTATCGTCGGAGTTCGGATCAGGAAGTCCTGTTCAATTTCGTGAATGAGTATGCGAAAGACCAAGTCGCGAAAAGAGGCGATGTGTCTTTCGCTTATTCGGAGTTGTGGCCGGACCGCTACCCAAGCTATGTTAGTCTTGCCAATGTCATTCAGCGGGATCAGGAGTATGGTTTGGCATCGGTTCTCGCACTCTATATGAATTATCCCAAGAAGACGGGTCAGTTCAACACCCCTGGCGTACTTCTGACCTCAGCAGTCGTTTTATCATCGGGGGGTTCGATCCTATCGATGGGCGATTTAGGGATGCTTTCCAGCGAATACTTCCCCAATAATAAATTGTCGATGAGTCCGCAATTGGAGTCAAAGATGACAGATTATGCTGACTTCATGGTGGCTTACCAGAATGTCTTAAGTGGCGGGATGACTCCGGTTCATGATGAGATAAACATCACGGGCGTGAACACTGAAACACAGATATCCCCGTTATCCGTCTGGGCGACGACAAAAGAGAACGCGCAATACAAGACAGTCCATTTAGTCAATCTTTTAAATCGATCCGATTTGTTATGGAGAGACGATTTGGCCAAGATCCCCGAACCCATCCTCCAAAAGAACTTGAAACTGACAATACCTTACTCCTCGACGATCGATAACATTTATGTCGCATCACCCGACTTCAACGGGGGTTCGCTTGAAAAACTTGAGTACAAGTATAGTAAGGGAATGATTACGTTAACGATTCCCGAACTTGACTATTGGTCCATGATTTTGATCGTGAAGTAAATCAATCGATCAAGCATCGGTTCGATCATCCTAAATGCGAATGACCAAGCGGGTGAGTCCGAGGTTTGGATTCGATATCATCAAGAATGGATTCATTGAATCGTTTTCCATCATCATGGAAAAGCTTATTGAAAGGTCATAGAAAGATGTGCGACCGCTCATAATTCATCAAGCGATACGCATTTTATCCAATATGATCTTTTTCTATAGGTTGGCGACCCTGCTTTGTGCTACGATAGAAACATAAAGATGCTGGTTGTCGCAAACAATCGACTTCCACGGAAATTGCGGGGGCAATATGGGTAGAAATCATCAATCATTCCTCAATGTCGTGAAGATCCTTTTCGTTTTGTGTTTACTGATTTCGCTTTCATCGTGCAAACTCGTCGTCGACACCAAACTTGACAAACCGAGTTTCACCTCGTTCTATGTCGGTGAAGATGATTCGTTACCACCAAACGAGATCCTACCGATTACACAGAAGAAAAGATCATCCATTCCATCCTTACTTCTCTTTTCAAGATGGGAGAAAACGAAACTGCCCGATCCGGATTCTTTCGAGTTACGATTCGCTCTCTTCAACGATAAGGGGTCGAGCTATCGCTTTGGAACGTATAACCAAATGACGCTCATTAAGATCGATAGGAAGGATTCCAAGAGTACATCGTACTACTCGGTCGATCTTGATCTTGACTACCTCCTGGAAAGAACATGGTTGCCGATGCGTCTTATCGAGTCGTCGAAAGCAGACCTGATTTCAAGTGCGATCATTTCCGGCGATATTGTCCCGTATGTGATAAACAGCGTGCTTTCGTTTGACATCAGTGCCGAAGATAACCAAAAATTGAAAGAGGTAATGAAGATTGAAGAATGGGAAAACATCAATGTACCCGTCGATCTTCGTAAAAACTTTGAAGCGATGATCACACTATCTAATGACAAAGTGGTGTTTTTCGGGAAATACGAGAATGGCGATATCGCACAAGTGCATTCAATGGATGTAGGAGACAATACCGTAGAAAGTTATCGAGTTTCGATCGAAATCGCAGA
>JAHFCO010000024.1 GCA_023249475.1 Bacillota bacterium
TCACATCCGGTGGTTATGGCAAAGTGGTCACACCTGTTCCCATCCCGAACACAGAAGTTAAGCACTTTAGCGGCAAAACTAGCTATGCATGCCATAGTGAAGATAGCTCGCTGCCGGATTCGAAGAAGCCCTAGAAATAGGGCTTTTTTCATTATTGATCGATTTACTTGTGAAATTTGGGCGAATAATTTCAACATTTGAAGATGAAACTTAGACAAAACAACATTATTTCACTTGCATGGACCCGATAAAGCATGATATAGTGTGCGCGTTTTGATTAACGTCGAAGGAGCACCATGAAACCCGTACTGCACAAACACAACATTGAACTGAGCGATAAAGCGCAGCACATAGAATTCGTCTCGATGATCGAGGACCTCTGGGACCACCCGTATGTCTTGGAACTGGACGGGTTCGGCCAGCATCTCAACACCTCGCGTCGCCAGCACTCGCTCAACGTGGCTTACTACGCCTACCGTATGTCCAAGCGCTTCGACCTGAACGTCCAGGACGCCGTACGTGGCGCGCTCCTGCACGACCTCTATCATTACGACTGGCGTACCGAGCAACCGGTCGCCGGAAGACATGTGAACGTCCATCCCAACCAAGCCTTGGAGAACGCACGCAAGATCACGGAAGTATCCGAGGTCATGGCCGATTGCATCGTCAACCATATGTGGCCGATGGGGGAAGGGAAACCGCAAAGCAAGGAAGCCTGGATCGTCCAAGCCTCCGACAAACTGTGCGCCCTGCTTGAAATCACCACGCAAATCGCCCATAAGGCCGCCCATTTGAACCTAGCACCGATGATGGTCGGTATCCTACTCTTCGTCAAATAACGCTGAAAAGCGTTTTTTTCTTGTGGAGGGGATGTAAGGCATGGTACGCTAGACAGGCAGGGGGAAAAGGTATGCTGAAAACAAAGAGAAGTCTGTTGATCATAAAATCACTCGGTGTCGCCGTGATTCTCGGCCTCCTGATCCTTTTCGGCGTGAGCGCCTACGTCGTCGTTTCCACAAGCGGCCGCATCAAGACGCTCGATGAGGTCGCGGG
The DNA here is from genome assembly GCA_023249475.1 of Bacillota bacterium. Lineage (GTDB taxonomy): Bacteria > Bacillota_I > Bacilli_A > Erysipelotrichales > Erysipelotrichaceae > GWE2-51-13. The sequence continues at coordinate 1,054 of JAHFCO010000024.1, forward strand.
GGATCGCTACGACTGCATCCTTGTCCTTGGCGCCGGGGTGTGGGAAGGCAACAAACCCAGTCCGATGCTTGAAGACAGACTATTGAAAAGCATCGAACTATACAAAGCCGGGATCGCCCCCAAGATCATCATGAGCGGCGACCATGGCACGGAAAGCTATGACGAAGTCAACGTCATGAAGAAATATGCGATCGACCACGGGGTGCCTTCCGAAGACATCTTCATGGACCATGCGGGTTTCTCCACCTATGACAGCGTCTATCGGGCGATCCACATCTTTGAGGCGAAGAAGGTTCTGATCGTGACCCAGGAGTACCATCTCTATCGGGCGCTTTATATTGCGAATCAGCTCGGTTTGTCTGCGGATGGCGTGGCGGCTGAGAAGATCGCGTACAGCAACCAATGGATCCGGGATCTTCGTGAAGTCTTGGCCCGCGACAAAGACGTGGTCAAGAGTTTCCTCAAACCCAAATCGACCTATCTTGGCGATCCGATCCCGCTGGATCAAAGCGGCGATGTGACCAACGATCAAGACTGAATCGACCTTTCCGGAAATCCCTTGACAAACGAAACCGTTCTGTTAAAATATACATGTTATCAATATACCATAGACAGCAACCGCCACTTGGCTTAATCCGTTGCCGAGGTAGAAAGCAAAACGAACTTTCAAACCTGTGCTGTCTTTAGGCACGGGTTTATTATTTGCGGGTATATTGTAATGTCACAAGGAGGTGTACGACAAATGAACCAATCGATAATCGACACGAAGATTGAACTGGTCGGCGAAATCACGGCGAAGTTGCGTGAAGCGCAGTCCAGCGTCATCGTAGAGTATCGCGGGCTAACTGTCGCCGAAGTCACCCAACTCCGTCGTCAACTGCGTGCCGAAGGGATCGAATTCAAAGTCTATAAGAACTCGATGACCCAACGTGCCGCCGATGAACTCGGATACGGAGCTTTGGCCGAAAGCCTGACCGGTCCCAACGCGATCGCTTTTGGTAGCGACGCTGTTGCGCCAAGCCGTATTCTCACGAAGTTTGCCAAGAAACACAAGAAACTCGTCGTTAAAGGCGGGGTTGTGGAAGGCAAAGTCGTCGATACGGACACCATCAAAATGCTGAGTGATCTACCTGGACGTGATGGAATGATCGCAATGCTGCTCGGGTGCCTGCAATCCCCGATCCGCGATTTCGCTTATGCCCTTAAGCAAATCGCCGAAAAACAGGAACAACAATAAGGAGGAATACCCACATGGCTAAATTAACTGCCCAAGAAGTCATCTCTTCGTTGAAGGAAATGACCATTCTCGAATTGAACGAACTCATCAAGGCGATCGAAGCCGAATTCGGCGTAACCGCCGCCGCTCCGGTCGCTGTCGCCGCCGTCGCTGAAGTCGCCGAACCGACCGGACCGGTCGAAGTCGATCTCGTATTGAAGGAAGTCGGACCGTCGAAAGTCGGCGTCATCAAAGTCGTCCGCGAAATCACCGGCCTTGGCTTAGTTGAAGCTAAAGGATTGGTTGACAAAGCTCCGATGGCGATCAAAGAAAAGATCAAACCCGAAGAAGCTGCAGAACTCAAGAAGAAATTGGAAGAAGCTGGCGCTGTCGTCGAAATCAAGTAGTTTCATTAACGTCAGAACCCAACCGAGGGAGGCGATCGTTTGAAACACTATTTCACCGACAATCGCGAACTACCAAGTGACCGGAAGGAGATATCTTTCCGGTTTTTGGGTTATGACTATCGATTCGTCAGCGACGCCGGCGTCTTTTCGAAAGGCGAAGCGGACGAAGGATCCCTGTTACTCGTCAAGACGGTGCTTGAAGAACCCCTTCAATCACCGCTCTTGGATCTGGGATGCGGTTGGGGACTCATGTCGCTTCTGTTGAAGCACGTGCGACCGCAGTTGCAGATCGTCGGAACCGACATCAACCCCCGTGCCATCGAATGTGCGCGCGAGACATCGCTGAAGTTGAACCTACCGGCCACGTTTCTGGTCGGCGACGGGACATCCGCGCTGAGCGACCCGTTTCAAACCGTGATCCTCAACCCGCCCATACGGGCCGGCAAAGACGTCGTGTACCGTCTGTTCCAAGAAAGTTATGATATCCTAACCAAGTCGGGCTGTCTTTATGTGGTGATCCGTCGCCAACAAGGCGCCGCCAGTGCCGCGAAGGAACTGGAACGCATCTTCGGGAACGTTTCCCGGATCGCGTTGAAACGAGGGTTCGAAGTTCTCAAAGCCTCGAAATGACTTGACATCTTGACATTAGTTTGCTATCATAATAAATTGCATAAATAGTTAATTTAAACTGGGGTAAACTGCCTTTTTTGCATTTTATCCTACCTGAAAGGATGGCGTCCATGGAAAAAAATCAGACTTACCGTATTGTTGAAAACGGTAAAAAAGCGAAACGCCGTGACTACTCAAAAGTCAGCGGATCCCTGTTACTTCCCAACCTCGTCGAGATCCAAACGGATTCGTTCGAGTGGTTTAAAAAAGAGGGGATCAAAGAAGTCTTCGATGAGATTTATCCGATTTACAACTATGGCGGCAACATTAAACTGAAGTTTGCGGAATATGATTTCGGAACACCGAAGTATTCGGTCAACGAATGCAAAGTCCGCGAGGCGAATTATGCCGCTCCTTTGAAAGCAAGAATGGAATTGGAAATCGTCGATCCTGCGACGGGTGAAGTCTACAACAAATGGGAAGAAGTCTTCCTGGGGGATTTCCCCTTGATGACCGATACCGGTACCTTCATCATCAACGGGGCGGAACGCGTCATCGTTTCACAGATCGTCCGTTCCCCCGGCGCTTACTATAGCATCGGGTTGGACGACAAAACCGGTCGTGAAACCTTCGAGAGCGAATTGATCCCAAGCCGCGGTACGTGGCTGGAATACATGACCGACGCAAAGAAAGCGGCTTTAGGCCGTATTTTGAACGTTAGCATCGACCGTAAACGCAAGATCCTCTCCACGATCCTGTTCAAAGCCTGCGGGATGTCGCTGAACCTTGAAAAAGGGGACGACGCGTTCGATACGACTTCCTTCAAGGTTTTCCTACAGTCGTTGGGACTCACCGTCCACGACGTCGAAGTCGAAAACGAACAACGCGAATACCTGAATCTCTATATGTTGCTTTATACCGCTTTCTTCGGGAACTACGAAGAAATCGTGAATACCCTGGCGGCCGACAAGATCAAGACCGCCCAGGAAGCGATGTACGAAATCTACGAAAACCAACGTTCCGATGAAATCGCGACCTTGGACGGAGCCGTCAACCTGATGAACTCCAAGTTCTTCGACCATCGCAGATACGACCTGACCAAGGCCGGACGGTTTAAACTCGGGAAGAAACTGGGCGTCTATGGACGTTTGGAAGGCCACCGTGTCGCCGAAGATATCCTGGATATCAACGGCAAGGTCGTCATCGCCAAAGGCACCCTGATCAACCGCCGCGACCACCAACAATTCACCGATTCCTTAAAGAGCGGCATGCATATGACCGCCTTCCCGTTCAACCCCTTGTTCTCCCATCCGGAGAACGTCAGCGTTTCGTCCTCCCTCAACAAAGCGTTGATCGGCCGCATCCTGGCGAAGGACGTGGAAGAACTCAACCTGTTTGTCGGGACCGTCATCACTGAAGAAGAAGCGGCGAAATTGGCGACCACCGTCGAAACCGTCGAAATCTACGGAGGCTTGGTCGCCCACAAAGTCCGTTTGACCAAAGGCAACTATCGCGCCGTCATGAACTACGGGCAACGTCTGTTCGCCCTTGGCCGCTTGACGGTCAATGGCCAGGACGTCCTTAGCGAAGGCGGGGAATTGGTCGCCGACCGTTTCTTGGCCGATACGCAAGTCACCCGTCTCTCCAACGATCAGGAAAACGTCTGCATCAAGCTCGTCAACGACGGGGTTGAACTGGATGCCTGGTTGGTCGGCGCCGCCGTCCAACAAGTCTTGATCTACGGATCCGACAGCGAACACGTCGTCAAAGTCATCGGGATCGACCCGCTGACCACCAAGAAAACCGTCACGGTTTCCGACATGGTCGCCTCCTATTCCTATTTATTGAACCTGATGGACGGGATCGGCGATGTCGACGACATCGACCAATTGGGCAACCGCCGTATCCGTACGGTCGGGGAACTCATCCAAAACCAGTTCCGTATCGGTCTTAGCCGGATGGAACGCGTCGTCAAGGAAAGAATGTCGATCACAGAAACGTCCGGTTTGACACCCAAGAACCTGACCAACATCCGTCCTCTGACCGCCGCGATCAAAGAGTTCTTCTCTTCCTCGCAGCTGTCGCAATTCATGGACCAAACCAATCCGTTGGCCGAACTTACCAACAAACGCCGTATCTCCGCGCTGGGACCGGGTGGTCTCACCCGTGAACGCGCCGGCTACGAAGTCCGTGACGTTCACTCCTCCCACTACGGTCGGATCTGTCCGATCGAAACCCCTGAAGGTCCCAACATCGGGTTGATCTCCAACCTGACCTCCTATGGCCGCGTCAACGAATACGGGTTCATCCAAACCCCGTACCGTATCGTCAAAGAAGGTGGGATCGTCACCGAGGATGTCATCTATCTCTCATCCGACGACGAACTCGAATATGTCATCGCACAAGCCAACGAAGTCATCGGCGGCAAGTTGGTGAACGAAGAAGTCGTTGTCCGCTATAAAGGCGAAAACGTCTTGGCGAAGCGCGAAACGGTCGAACTGGCCGACGTCTCGCCGAAACAGATCGTTTCCGTCGCGACCGCCTGTATCCCGTTCTTGGAAAACGACGATGCGTCGCGCGCCTTGATGGGCGCCAACATGCAACGTCAGGCCATCCCGCTGCTTCGTCCCAATTCGCCCTATGTCGGCACCGGGATCGAACACCGTGTCGCCACCGACTCCGGCAGCGCCCTGATCGCCAACGGCAACGGCGTGGTTTCCTACGTCGACGCCAACAAGATCGTGGTCTCCGAAGACACCGGCAACAAAGTCTACGAACTGCAGAAATTCAGACGTTCCAACCAAGGAACCTGCATCAACCAGAAGCCCATCGTCAAGAAGGGCGAATTGGTCGACCGCGGGGATGTCCTGGCGGACGGACCGGCGATGCAGAACGGCGAATTGGCGCTTGGCCAAAACGTCACCATCGCGTTCATGACCTGGTATGGCTACAACTATGAAGATGCCATCATCATGTCCGAACGTTTGGTCAAAGAAGACGTCTACACTTCGATCCACATCGAAGAATACGATATCGAAGTCCGCGAAACGAAGCTTGGCCCGGAAGAAATCACCCGCGACATCCCCAACGTCAGCGAAAACGCATGCCGTCACCTCGACGCACGCGGGATCGTCATGGTCGGTGCGGAAGTCAAAGAAGGCGACATCCTGGTCGGCAAAGTCACTCCGAAGGGACAATCCGAAGTATCACCGGAAGAGAAACTCCTCTTGGCGATCTTCGGCGAGAAATCCCGCGAAGTCCGCGACAACTCCTTGAAAGTCCCCCACGGCGGATCGGGCATCGTCCAATCCGTACGGATGTTCAAACGCTCCGAAGGCCATGAACTGCCTCCAGGGGTCAATGAAGTCGTCAAAGTCTACATCGTCCAGAAACGTAAGATCTCCGAAGGCGACAAGATGGCCGGACGTCACGGAAACAAAGGCGTCATCTCCAAGATCCTCCCGATCGAAGACATGCCGTTCTTGCCCGATGGCACCCAGGTCGACATCATGTTGAACCCGTTCGGCGTTCCGTCGCGTATGAACATCGGCCAGGTTTTGGAAATCCACCTCGGCATGGCCGCCAAGAAACTCGGCGTCAAGTTCGCCACCTCCGTTTTCGACGGCATCAACAACGATGAACTGAAGTCCATCATGGATGAAGCCAAAGTCAACCCCGATGGCAAGACCGTCCTCTTTGATGGTCGCACCGGCGAACCGTTCGACGAACGCATCTCGGTCGGCGTCATGTACATGATCAAGTTGGCCCACATGGTCGACGATAAACTCCATGCCCGTGCCACCGGTCCGTATTCCTTGGTCACCCAACAGCCGTTGGGAGGCAAAGCGCAAAACGGCGGACAACGTTTCGGGGAAATGGAAGTCTGGGCGCTGGAAGCCTATGGCGCCGCCCATACCCTGCAGGAAATCCTCACCATCAAATCCGACGACATCGTCGGACGTACGAAGACCTACGAAGCCATCATCAAGGGCAAGGACATCCCTGAACCGGGCGTCCCCGAATCGTTCCGCGTCTTGAAACACGAACTCCAGGCCTTGGCCATCGACGTTCGCCTACTCGACGAAGAAGGATCGGAAGTCGACATGAAGAAGATCGAGACCGAAGAAACCTTCGCCCCGATCCTTCCCAGCGACCTGATGCCGGACATGGGCACCTTGGTCATCGACGATGAAGAAGACCTGCCGGAAGCGATGCATGTCGGTTTTGATTTCGAAGAAGAAATCGAAGGAGGTAAATAATGAGTATCAATAACTTTGCCTCGATTCAAATCAGTCTGGCGTCTCCCGCCCGTATCCGGGAATGGTCCCACGGCGAAGTACGCAAACCTGAAACGATCAACTACCGCTCCCAAAAACCCGAACGCGACGGCTTGTTCTGCGAACGCATCTTCGGTCCGTCGAAAGACTGGGAATGTTACTGTGGTAAGTATAAGAAAGTACGCTACAAAGGGGTCGTCTGCGACCGTTGCGGCGTCGAAGTCACCAAGTCTTCCGTCCGTCGCGAACGCATGGGTCACATCGAACTTGCGGCGCCGGTCGCCCATATCTGGTATCTGCGCGGCATCCCTTCCCGGATGGCCTTACTGTTAAACATCACCCCGAAGAACCTGGAAGAAGTCGTGTACTTCGTCAGCTGGGTGGTCGTCGAACCCTACGATACCCCGCTTGAAACGAAACAGATTTTGACCGAGCGCGAATACCGCGAATACAATGCGAAATTCGGAGCGGGACGTTTCGTCGCCATGACCGGCGCCGAAGCCGTCAAAGCCCTGCTTGAAAAAGTGGATCTGGAAAAAGAACACAAACAAGTCATACTCGATCTGGAAGGCGCCCAGGGCGACAAACGCAAGAAACTGATCAAGCGTTTGGAAACCATCGATGCGTTCCGTCATTCGGGCAACATGCCGGAATGGATGGTCTTGTCCGTCCTTCCCGTCATCCCCCCGGATCTGCGCCCGATGCTTCAGTTGGACGGCGGACGTTTCGCCACCAGCGACCTCAACGACCTCTACCGCCGCGTCATCACCCGCAACAACCGTTTGAAAAAACTGTTGGAACTGGGGACGCCGGCCATCATCGTACAGAATGAAAAACGTATGCTTCAGGAAGCGGTCGACGCCCTGATCGATAACGGACGCCGTTCGAAACCGATCACCGGTGCCGGCGGAAGGGCGCTCAAATCGCTCTCCCACTCCCTGAAGGGAAAACAAGGACGTTTCCGTCAGAACTTGCTTGGAAAGCGCGTCGACTTCTCGGGTCGTTCGGTTATCGCCGTCGGACCGGATTTGAAGATGTACCAATGCGGGATCCCGCGTGAAATGGCGATCCAGCTGTTCAAACCCTTCGTCATCAATGAAATCGTCAACCGTCAGATCGCCGGCAATCCGAAAACCGCGGAAAAGCTGATCGATCGTCAAGACCCGCGTGTCTGGGACATCGTCGAAGATGTCATCCACCAACACCCCGTCTTGCTGAACCGCGCACCGACCTTGCACAGACTGGGTATCCAAGCCTTTAAACCGAAGCTGGTCGAAGGCCGCGCCATCCGTCTGCATCCCTTGGTCACCCCTGCGTTCAACGCCGACTTCGACGGCGACCAAATGGCCGTCCACGTCCCTCTTTCCGAAGAAGCGCGTGCGGAAGCCGAAATCCTGATGTTGGGTTCCAACAATATCTTGGGTCCCAAAGACGGAAAGCCCATCGTTACGCCTTCCCAGGACATGGTCTTGGGGAACTTCTACCTCAACATGGAAGAACGCGCCGATGAATTCTTCAAGAAAGCCGACTTGTTGGAACTGCTTGGAGACAAAGAAACCGGTGCGATGTGGCGTACGTTCGGAGAGAGCGAAGGCCATCTCTACAAGAACATGAACGAAGCGCTGATGGCCTATGAAAACAAACAGATCCATCTGCACACCCGCATCGTGTTACCCGCCCATGCCTTGAAGAAGACGTCGTTCGCGGCGGACAAGCTGGACAAGTACATCGTGACGACCGTCGGGAAACTGATCTTCAACGAAATGTTCCCGGCCGACTTCCCCTACCTCAACGAAATCACCAAGGCGAACTTCATCGAAACCCCCGACCGCTACTTCATCGAACACGGTGAAGACCTGAAGGCGTACGTGGCCAACCTGAAGTTGAGCGGCGAATTCAAGAAGAAGGACCTCGGCTTGATCATCACGGAAGTCTTCAACCGTTATTCAACCAAGAAAACCTCCGAAATCCTCGACCAGATCAAGGACAACGGATTCAAGTTCTCCACCGTCGCCGGGATGACCGTCTCGCTGTCCGACATCAACGTTGCGCCCAATAAGCAAAAATACGTCGAATACGGAAAAGAAAAAGCGGCCGAACTGATGAAACTCCTCAAACGCGGACGCTTGACGCCTCAGGAATGGGAACGTCATCTGACGCAGTTGTGGGATCAGATCAAATCCGACATCGGGAAAGAACTCATGGAAAACCTCCCCCGTAAGAACCCCATCAACATGATGGCGACTTCCGGTGCGCGTGGTAACGCCTCCCACTTCACCCAGTTGGCGGGGATGCGCGGATTGATGGGGAAACCGACCCAATCCAAATCGAAGAAGGAATATACCTCTTCGATCATCGAAGTTCCGATCTATTCGTCCTTCCGTGAAGGACTCAACGTATCCGAGTTCTTCATCTCGACCCACGGGGTTCGTAAAGGCTTGACCGATACCGCGCTGAAAACCGCGGAATCCGGTTACCTGACCCGTCGTTTGGTCGACGTCGCGCAAGATGTCATCGTCATCGAAGAAGACTGCGGCACCGACCGCGGCTATTTGGTCGAAGACATCCTCGACCGTAAGACCAATTCGGTCATCGAAGGCATCTACGACCGCTTGGTCGGACGTTTCGTCAAAGAAACCGTCATCGACCCCGCCACCGGCGAAGTGATCCTGGAAGCCGATGAATTCATCTCCGAAGCCATCGCGACCAAGATCGTCGCGTCCGGCATCAAACGCGTCTTCATCCGCAACACCTTCACCTGTGATTCAACCTACGGGGTATGTAAGAAGTGCTACGGCCGCAACATGGCCACCGGCAAGATCGTCGAAATCGGCGAAGCGGTCGGGATCATGGCCGCCCAGTCCATCGGGGAACCGGGGACCCAGCTGACCATGCGTACCTTCCACACCGGCGGCGTCGCCGCTGCCGAAGGGGGAGACATCACCCAGGGTCTGCCGCGTGTCGAAGAACTCTTCGAAGCGCGTTGCCCCAAGCACGCCGCGCTCTTGGCGAGGATCGACGGTGAAATCACCGAGATCACCGAACTCGACGGACGCAACGGCACCCGCATCGTCATCTCCAACGACAAGGAATCGATCGAACATCTGGCCGCGACGAACTCCATCGTCCGTAACTGGCTGAAAGTCGGGACCTACATCTCCGCCGGGGACAAACTGACCGAGGGTCAGGTCAATCCGAAGGAACTCTTGGATGTGGCCGGCGTCGCCGAAGTGCAGAAATACATCATCAAGGAAGTCAAGAAAGTCTACCAGTCGCAAGGGATCGAAATCTCCGACAAACATATCGAAGTCATGATCCGTCAGATGATGCGCAAAGTCGTCGTCGTCGACGGTGGCGACACCGGCATGTCCGCGGGCATCCAGCTCAGCTTGCCGATGATCACCAACATCAACCGTAAGATCCTTCTTGCGGGCAAGACGCCGGCCTTATTCAAACCGACGTTGTTGGGAATCTCCAAGGCGTCCGTCGAGACCGATTCGTTCCTCTCCGCCGCCTCCTTCCAGGAAACCACCAAGGTTCTTACCGACGCCGCCATCAAAGGCAAAGTCGACACCCTGATGGGCTTGAAAGAAAACGTCATCATCGGGAAATTGATCCCGGCGGGAACCGGTTCCAAAGCGTACCGCGAAACCTCCGAACAGATCAAGGATCTGGCGAACACCTTCCGTGCCGAACGTGAAGAACGCAACGCCATCCTGCAGGAAGAACATTCCTTGCCGGAAGAGATGACACGCGGAATGGACGACCTTCGCGAAGAAGCCGAATAAACACGAGACAACCGGAAACGGTTGTCTTTTTTTCAATCTTTGGTATGCTTACCATGGAGGAATTCCTATGACTAAATCAAGCCGTTTCATCGCGATGATCGTCCTCATCTTCTCTTTTTTGATCATGATCCAATCCACGGACATCCTCAGGATCGCCCGCGCTTCAAGCGAAGGGACAAGCCGGGGCGTATACCTGCTGGGCGGGATCATCACCCTCGGTAAAAATGTCCCTGTCTCAACCATCCCCTCGATGATCATGCCCTTTCTCATCGTGTCGTCGCTTCTGACGATCGTGACCATCGTTTTGCTTGTGTTTGTGAAGGAAAAGAAAAGCCAGTCTTAAAAAACCGTCGGGATTCCCCGGCGGTTATTTCTTTCTCAGTGCAGTGAACCATTCATTGATCTTCCCCACATCCACTTGATCGTGGGGTGTCTGATCGATCTTGAAGCGCAGTTTCAACCGTAAGATCCGTCGTACTTTCTGATCCAGCATCTCCATCGAAATATCTCCGTCCAACACCGCTTTCTTCAGCGCCGCCACGGCTTTGAACGGATCCCTTCGCCCATGGCTGACCATGACGATGTCCGCCCCGGCTTTGATGGACAACACGGCCGCTTCCGCTTGCGTATGGTCGGCGGAAATCGCCCCCATCCCCAGGTCATCGGTGACGATCACACCATCAAACTTCAGCTGATTCCTCAACAATCCCGTCATGACGGCATAGGACAGGGTCGAAGGCACCTTCGCATCGACCTTGCTTAGGATGATGTGTCCGACCATGATGGCCGGGATGTCCCGCTCGATCGCATAGGCGAAAGGATAGAGTTCGACCGTGTTCAACCGATCCAACGGATGCTTGACGATCGGGGTGCCGGCATGCGAATCCACCGCCGTATCGCCATGTCCCGGGAAATGTTTGACCACCGGGATGACCCCGTGTTCCTCCATCCCGCGCGCCATCAGGACCCCGAGTTCGGCGACGACCTGCGGATCCGTGGAGAACGACCGCGAACCGATGACCGATCCGGACTTTCCGTTATCCACATCCAACACCGGGGCGAAATTCATGTTGAAGCCATAGTCATCCAAGGCATAACCGATCGCCCTGCCTTCTTCGTAAGTGAGATTCAATACGTTTTTCTTCATCATCGTCCGTGCGCCCGGAAGGTTCGCGATTTCCGAAGGCAAGCGACTGACCGACCCGCCTTCCTCATCGATCGACAAGAACGGCGGGATCTTGCTTTCGATCCGCTTGAACGTGTTCAACAGACCGACCAACTGCGGCGTCGACTCGACATTGCGTCCGAAAAAGATCAACCCGCCAAGCTTCGCCTCGGTGATCAAGTCTTCCGTCACCTCGTCGACCGACGTTCCGTAAAACCCCGCGATCACCAATTGCCCGACCTTCTCTTCCAACGTCATCGACGCCAATAACTTCTCCACCGGGTCGCTCGGGACAAGATCGATGGTTTCCTTACTCGGGAAGGGAAGCAATGTATCCTTGATCGCCGGGACCGAGCGGTCGAAAGTACGGTCGCTTACGCAACCGCCCATCAACACCGCGCTTAATCCCATTAAGACCATCGTTTTTCGCATGTTCGTCTTCCTTTCCAAAATTATACCGTAATGAAACGCAAAAACCAAAGAAATCCTGGAAGATATGTTAAAACGAGTCTATCCAGGTTAAGACCCATGCGTAACTCGTTCTTCGCCGATACTTTCTCGTTTTTTCTCTTTACCCGGCGACACATTCCCTTTGTTTTGTGCTACGATTCTAGTACAGAACCACTATAAGGGAAATCCCGATCGTGACGCGTCCGGAAGTGCGACGCTACGCCACGATCGTAATTAAAAGATTGGCATTGTGAAGGTATATCTTGATTGGATAAGCCAAAAAGGGGGGCAAGTCATGGGTGCTTGGGGAACAAAGTTGTATCAGGATGACGTGGCACAAGATGTAAAGGAACAGTATAAGGAATTATTGAAAAAAGGAAAGAGTAACGAAGAAGCGACACGGCAAGTTCTCGATGAATATCGGCCAATGTTGAATGACATCGATGATGGCCCGGTGTTTTGGTTTGCTTTGGCAGAAACACAATGGAGTCTTGGACGACTACTACCGGAAGTCAAAGAACAAGCCTTGGCTTGCATTGATAAGGGGACTGATCAAGCAAGATGGGAAAGAGAAAACCCGAAGAAAGCACCTGAACGAAAGAAAATTCTGGAAGACTTGCGAATCAAACTGAATTCTCCGATGCCACCGATGAAGAAGATAGCACAGCCCAAAAGTTATATGTGTGAATGGAAAATCGGAGATGTCTATGCTTATAAACTTGAGAGTGATTATGCCCGCGAGAAGGGGGTCTATGGTCGTTATTTCCTATTCCAGAAAATAGATGAGACAGTAGATTATCCCGAACACATCATTCCCGTTGTGTGGGTTAAGATTACCGATGGTGATGTTCTTCCTTCAAATGAGAAAGAATTCCTAGATTTGAAATATTTCATAATAGGGAGAACCTATGTAGCGAACATTTTCCCATCACTACTCAAGAGTCGTCCCATCGGAGAACAAGTATTCGAGAGGACAGGCAGAGAATTTGAAATTGATGAATTTGGACGGTTACCCAAATATCGGATATATTTAGTCAATACATCTAAACGGATAATTCCAAAAAAAATCACTTTTGTTGGAAACTACTCAACAAATCATCCGCCTAAGAATGAGTACATCAAAGATGATGAATATTACGGTCAAGGCTTTTTATGGAAATGGTTTGAGGAATGTATGCTACCAATATTCGATATTCAATAGGGATTTGTAATTCTTGGTAGGATTAGTTTATGTATGCAATTCTCAAAATATCATGACCATACAATTTTTTGAAAATGGAAAAAACACTGTATTGAAATGCACGAAGATGGATTGAATGATCTACTGAAATTAGTTTGATATCACTACGATCGATTTGCACTTAATGTTCAATTCACTCAATGGTGAAAATAAATCCTCTTAATGATTAGTTTCAAAATAGTAATACTTTGGATAAACATGAGGATTTGTGCAGTCACTGGTAACGATTGCTTATGATTCAATTTTGCACTTGATCAATAGTCTGAAATGGAGAAAAAATGTTAATTTTCGAAACTAATAGCTTTCTAGCAGATGTTCTTTGGTTGTACTGGTCGTGGTTTTGTTTTATTGGACTTCTGATTTGTGTAATCATATCTTACTTTGACTTAGTCGTATATTGGAAATATAACAAGATTTCATCCTACATTATTATGATAATCGGTACTTCTATGCTATCCGTAATGATTACTTGGTATATTGCGATTCCTATAATTCTTGTTGTTGATTTTCTAATTTTCTCTGGGGCAAATTCGAAATCGGAAATTCAAAAAGTGTATGATCAGAGTATTCAGGGAGGTATTTCACCTCGCGAAGGAAAGAGGAAAAAACAAATTCAAGAATTCAAGAGACTCTCGATTCAAGATCAAGAAAAGTATCTTTCAACGATTCCTGACATTTTAAAGATGAGATTAAATTCCAAAGTTTTCTATCTCGTTACTGCAGGAATACCAATTCTCTTTGCATTGGCGATTTGGTTTATTGTTGGGTATTGAGATTATTCTTGAAGTCACAAAAAAGAGGAGAAAAAATGATAAGAAAAAACTGGTACATACTCATCTTAATTTCGATTCTTGCATTGTCTGGTTGTGATGAAGGCCTTAGGTACAATAGGATTGAAATTGAAAAATACCCTTCGAAACTTGTGTATTATATTGGAATGGATAATGAACTTGATTTGAGTGATGGGAAGATAAAATTAACTACAATTGATGGAACAACAAGTATTTTTGGAATAGAGGAAGTGTTACCCGGTGGGAATAGAGCTTTTGAAATAACGCATTCAGTCGATTTTGCTAAACCAGGCTTTTATACTGTGGAAATACGTAGAACCTCAGACCTAAGTGTTCAATTAATTATCCAAGTTGTTGACCCAGAATCCTAAGGATAGATTCGAGATTGATATAAGATATGCTATTGATTTTGTATTGTAAATTGTTTTCGATAAATATAATTCATAATGCTTGTCTATGTTATATCATTGTTTAAGGTAGCGACCAGTGTGGTATACTGTAGAGGCATTTTCATTAAGGTGAATGATGAAGATCATTCTTCACGAAATGGAGATGTATCATGGTTGAAAGGGTCGGACGGATTCACAAATCAACACTTGACAAAGGGCTCGATTCCTTATAAAATGAATACGCTTATGGGAGTAGTACGGTTTCCGCGAGGAGACTATATATTACGCCCCGGAATGGCACACCCGGAAATGTGTGCAGAAAACACGAAAGGAGAACCAACTATGCCAACAATCAACCAATTGGTCAGCCAAGGCCGCACAAACAAGGTGTACAAATCGAAATCCCCTGCTTTGAACAAGGGGCTCAATACACTGCAACGCCGCCCTACCGACATTTCTTCCCCTCAAAAGAGAGGTGTCTGCACCCGCGTCGGAACGATGACCCCCAAGAAGCCGAACTCCGCGCTTCGTAAGTACGCCCGTGTCCGTTTAAGCAACGGAATGGAAGTTACCGCGTACATCCCGGGAATCGGACACAACTTGCAAGAACACAGCGTCGTGCTCATCCGCGGCGGTCGTGTCAAAGACTTGCCTGGGGTCCGTTACCACATCATCCGTGGAACATTGGACTGCGCCGGTGTTAGCGCACGCAGACAAAGCCGTTCGCTCTACGGTGCAAAACGCCCGAAGAAAACTGCAAAATAGCACTCACTCACGAAAGGAGAATGAATCATGCCTAGAAAAGGGTTTATAGCCAAGCGGGATGTATTGATCGATCCGATCTACAACTCCAAACTTGTTACCAAACTAATCAACCGCATTATGATCGACGGCAAACGCGGCGTCGCACAAACCATATTGTATAACGCGTTCGACATGATCGAGGCGAAAACCGGACGTCAGCCGATGGAAGTCTTCGAACAAGCCCTCGGAAACGTCATGCCGATGCTTGAATTGAAGGCACGTCGTGTCGGCGGTTCCAACTACCAAGTACCGGTCGAAGTTTCGGCCGAACGTCGTTTGACTTTAGGTTTACGTTATATCGTCAACTATGCGCGTCTGCGTAACGAGAAGACGATGGAACAACGTTTAGCCAACGAAATCATGGATGCAGCCAACAATGTCGGAGCTTCCGTCAAGAAACGCGACGATCTGCACAAAATGGCTGAAGCCAACAAAGCCTTCGCTCATTACCGCTGGTAATCGTGAGGTTGAAAGGAGAATCCAAAAATGGCACGTGAATATTCACTTGCGAACACTCGCAATATCGGGATTATGGCGCACATTGACGCCGGCAAAACGACGACAACTGAACGCATTCTCTTCTACACCGGAAAGACCCACAAAATCGGTGAAGTCCACGACGGTGCTGCGACCATGGACTGGATGGCTCAGGAACAAGAACGCGGGATTACCATTACTTCGGCGGCGACCACTGCACAGTGGAAAGGCAACCGGATCAATATCATCGATACTCCGGGTCACGTCGACTTCACCGTAGAAGTCGAACGTTCCCTCCGTGTACTTGACGGTGCGGTCACCGTGTTGGACGCGAAGTCAGGCGTCGAACCGCAGACCGAAACCGTATGGCGTCAAGCGACGCGCTACGGCGTTCCGCGTATCGTATTCGTCAACAAGATGGATGCGACCGGGGCCGACTTCTACATGTCCTTCCGTTCGATGCAGTCCCGCTTAGGGGCGAAAGCGACGCCGTTACAACTCCCGATCGGGGTTGAAAACTACTTCGACGGCTTGATCGACTTGGTCGATCGTAAAGCCCGTATCTTCTCAGGCGATAAGACGGTCGACGATACGTTCACCGAAATCCCTGCGGAATACAAGGAAAGCGTCGAAGAATACAGAATGAAACTGATTGAGATGGTCGCCGACTTCGACGAAGAGATCATGATGTGCGTTCTGGAAGGGGAAGACCCGACCGTTGAACAACTGAAAAAAGCCATCCGCACCGCGGTATGTACCGGTGAATTCTATCCGGTCCTCTGCGGCGCAGCCTACAAGAACAAAGGTGTCACCGCGATGTTGGATGCGGTCGTCGACTACCTGCCTTCGCCTCTGGATGTCCCGCACATCAAAGGACATTTGGAAGACGGCACGGAAGAAGAACGCCCCTCGACCGATGAAGCCCCGTTCGCCGCTTTAGCTTTCAAAATCATGACCGACCCGTTTGTCGGCCGTCTCACCTACTTCCGTGTTTACTCCGGACAGTGCAAGAGCGGTTCATACGTCCTCAATGCGACCAAAGACAAACGTGAACGTTTCAGCCGTATGCTTCAGATGCATGCCAACCACCGTGAAGAAATCACCGAAGTCTATTCGGGCGACATCGCGGCGGCGGTCGGTTTGAAGGATACGACAACCGGAGATACGCTCTGCGACGAGAAACATCCGATCATCCTGGAAGCCATGAACTTCCCGGAACCGGTCATCAACATCGCGATCGAGCCGAAATCCAAAGGCGACCAAGACCGCATGGGCTTGGCGCTCTCGAAGTTGGCCGAAGAAGATCCGACGTTCCGTACCTTCACCGATCCGGAAACGAACCAGACGATCATCGCCGGGATGGGTGAACTCCACCTCGACATCATCGTGGATCGCATGCGTCGTGAATTCAAGGTCGAAGCCAATGTCGGCGCCCCGCAAGTCGCCTACCGCGAAACGATTCGTCAAGCGGCCGATTGCGAAGGCAAGTTCGTACGTCAATCCGGCGGACGCGGCCAATACGGCCACGTCTGGGTCAAGTTCGAACCCAACGAAGAAGGCAAGGGATTCACGTTCGTCGACGGCTTGGTCGGCGGCACGGTTCCCAAAGAGTTCGTAAAGCCGACGATGGAAGGTCTGATGTCCTCCCTGAGCGGCGGGTTGATCGCCGGTTATCCGGTCATCGACATCAAGGCGACGCTGTTCGATGGTTCCTACCACGACGTCGACTCCTCGGAAATGGCGTTTAAAGTCGCCGCATCCCTGGCGTTCAAAGAAGCCGCCAAGAAATGTAAGCCGGTCATCCTCGAACCGATCATGGAAGTCGAAGTCACGGCTCCCAATGAATACTTAGGTTCGGTCATGGGTGACGTATCCAGCCGTCGCGGCACCATCAAGGATCAGGAAGAAAGAGGAAACGCGATCATCGTCAAAGCCCACGTCCCGCTATCGGAGATGTTCGGCTATGCGACCGACCTGCGCTCTTTCACCCAAGGACGCGGCAGTTACTCCATGCAGTTCTGGCAATATGTGGAAGTGCCCAAGAGCATCGCCGAAAAGATTGTCAAAAAGAACACTGGAGCCAACTAAACCCTTGCCATTGAACGGGGTTTAGAATAAAATAGAAGTGCATTCACGAAACTGTACCAGGAGGAACAATATCAATGGGAAAAGAGAAATTTGACAGATCCAAACCGCACGTAAATATCGGAACCATCGGTCACGTTGACCACGGCAAAACGACACTGACTGCGGCGATCACCCGCTATTTGGCAAAATCCGGCATGGCCAAAGAAATGAAGTACGATCAGATCGACGGCGCTCCGGAAGAAAAAGCCCGCGGTATTACCATTAACACCGCACACGTCGAATACCAAACGAAATCCCGCCACTACGCTCACGTAGACTGCCCGGGACACGCCGACTATGTTAAAAACATGATCACCGGCGCCGCCCAGATGGATGGCGCGATCCTCGTCGTCGCCGCGACCGACGGACCGATGCCGCAAACCCGCGAACACATCTTGTTGGCTCACCAAGTCGGTGTTCCGCACATGGTTGTTTTCTTGAACAAATGCGACATGGTCGACGATGAAGAATTGATCGACCTCGTTGAAATGGAAGTCCGTGAATTGTTGACCGCCAACGGTTTCGATGGCGACAACGCTCCGGTCATCCGCGGATCCGCTTTGAAAGGCGGCGAAGGCGACCCGGTATGGGAACCCAAGCTGCAAGAATTGATGGATGCCGTCGACTCCTACATCCCGAATCCGAAACGTGAAACCGACAAGCCGTTCTTGATGAGCGTCGAAGACGTCTTCACCATCACCGGACGTGGAACCGTCGCGACGGGCCGTGTTGAACGCGGCGTGTTGAAACTCGGCGAAGAAGTCGAAATCATCGGTTTGAGAGATACCCGCAAGTCCGTCGTTACCGGAATCGAAATGTTCCGCAAACTGTTGGACGAAGCGACCGCAGGGGACAACATCGGCGCATTGCTGCGCGGTGTCAACCGTGAAGAAGTCGAACGTGGCCAAGTCATCGCGAAGCCGGGTTCGGTTAAGCCGCACACCAACTTCGATGCCCAGGTTTACGTACTGAGCAAAGAAGAAGGCGGACGTCACACTCCGTTCGTTGCGAACTACCGTCCGCAATTCTACTTCCGCACGACCGACGTCACCGGCGTCATCAAACTGCCGGAAGGCGTTGAAATGGTTATGCCTGGCGACAACGTCGTCATGACCGTTGAATTGATCGCTCCGATCGCCGTTGAACAAGGTACGACCTTCTCCATCCGTGAAGGTGGACGTACTGTCGGCGCCGGCAACGTAATCAAAATCATCAAGTAGTCATTCAAAGCCGGAGCGATCCGGCTTTCTTTCTTGTTGGAGGTACACATGAAACAGATCACCACCATCCTCTTCGACATGGACAACACCCTGATCGACCGACAACTCGCCGCACGGGCGCTGATGCACCATATCGTGAACACGGATTTCGCCACCGTGAAATCCCAGGAAGAGATCGAAACCATCGTCGACCGCATGATGGTCCTCGACGATGAAGGGGCGACCCCCAAAGACATCCTCTTCTCCCAATACATCGCGGAATTCGGTATCAAAGAACACACTTGGGAGCATTACAACCATCTCTGGTGGGAACATCTGGGTGAATACACGACCCCTTATCCCAATGCCATCGAAGTCTTGAAGACCTTGAAGGGTAAATACCGATTGGGTATGATCACCAACGGCAATGGCAAGACACAACGTGTCAAGATCGCCAAACTCGGATGTGAACCCTACATGGAAATCATGCTTGTGAGCGGGGAAGAGGGGATCCATAAACCTGATGCGAGGATTTTCCAGAAGGCGTTGGATCTGATGGGTGTCGGCGCTGAGGAAACAATCTTCGTCGGCGACAGCTTGAAATTCGACATCGAAGGATCGATCGCCGTCGGAATGACGCCGATCTGGATCCATCCGGATCCCTACAAGACAACCGACCTGCCGGTCAAACGCATCTACAAGATCGAGGAGTTACTGGAATTGTTGTAGAAAAGAAACGGGAAGGGAACAGTTTCGTCACACATCTTGCGTATGATGTCTTCATAGACCCAAGGGTCTAAGGAGACCATTATGAAAAACAAATCAAGAGTCACACGATTCTTGCTGATCGGTGTCGTCATCGCAGGGTTGGCGGGATGCGCGATCGCCAATCCATGGAGTCAATCCAATGACGTCGGCAAAGGTCGATCCGACTGGAACACCGCTCGAGGATACCAGCAATCCACCGCGAATCCGCTGGACAACCCGACCTATCCGCAACCCAGCGTGACTTACGACGAAAGTTCTTATACGATCGAAGAGATGCTGACGATGGCAATCCAGGACGAAACCCTGGCACGCCAGGAATATGAAAGCATCCTCGAGGAATACGGCGACATCCGTCCGTTCACCAACATCATCCAAGCCGAGGTCAAGCACATCGAAATGCTGGAACCGTTATTCGCAGCCTATAAGATAACGATACCGGAAGACGATGCGATCGACCACGTCGTACTACCGGAGACGTTGGAAGAAAGCTATGCGATCGGCGTGCAGGCCGAAGTCAACAACATCGCGATGTATGAAAGGTTCCTCGAAGAAGACGTGCCGGAAGATGTCCAAGACGTTTTCCAACGCTTGATGAGCGATTCCTACAAGCATCTTGAAGCGTTCGCGCGGCACGTCGAAGGGAATTCGGGAAGAAACGGCCGTTCAAACGGCAGATCCTCGTAAAAAGCGCTCGACAAGCCTCTTGTTTTAGGGTATAATCGACATGTTGCCGCCATAAACGGGGCATCGAAACAAACACTCAGAAAGTACTTGCAATCGCAGGTACTTTTTTGCTATAATATACTCTGCATCCGCATGGACGTGCGAGGTTGCCGGCACACTGATAAACGTTGTCATGGTCAGTGAGAAGCACGGGGAATTCGCATCGAGCGGGATCGTCACAAGACGATCAATGGATAGGAGGAAGCATTCCATGGCGAAAAACAGCATTCGTATCCGTCTGAAAGCTTACGAACATCGGGTATTGGACACGGCGACCCAGAAGATCGTCGCGGCCGCCAACGACCACGGTGCCAAGAAAGTAATCGGACCGGTACCCCTTCCGACCGAGAAACAGGTCGTTACCATCTTACGTGCGGTTCATAAGTACAAGGATTCCCGCGAACAATTCGAAATCAGAACGCATAAGCGCTTGATCGAAATCGTCGGACCGACTGCGGAAACCATCGACGCGCTTAGCCGTCTCGAGTTACCCAGCGGCGTCGATATCGAAATCAAGCTTTAGCGAGGAGGGAAATCATGAAAGGTATTCTAGGACGTAAACTGGGCATGACGCAAGTCTTCACGGTCGATGGAACATTGGTTCCGGTCACCGTCGTCGAAGTCTCGCCGAATGTCGTATTACAGAAGAAAACAATCGAAACCGACGGTTATGAAGCCGTTCAGTTAGGTTATGAAGACGTAAAGATCCAACGTGCGACCAAGGCCGCGCAAGGACATGCTTCAAAAGCCAACACCGCCCCGAAGAAGAGCATCCGCGAAATCCGTGGAAACGAAATGTTCAACTTCGAAGTCGGAGCCAACGTATCCGCGGATTTGTTCGCAGCCGGCGAAATCGTCGACGTCAGCGGGATTTCCAAGGGTAGAGGGTACAAAGGCGCCATCGTTCGTAACAACCAACGCATGGGACCCAAGACCCACGGTTCAGGCCCGAACCGCAGACATCCGGGTTCCTTGGCGACGATCGGACGTAACAACGGGATCATCAATAAAGGACGCATCATGGCCGGTCATGAAGGTACATATGCGACAACCAACCAGAATTTGGAAATCATGAAAGTCGACACCGAATTAAACGTCATTTTGGTCAAAGGAAACGTTCCGGGACCGAAGCGCGGTCTGGTTGTCATCAAATCCGCAGCGAAGAACACGCCGGCCGTCAAGGCGAAGGTTCTTGTCAACCGCGCTGCAGCGAAGGAGGAATAATCCATGCCTACGATCACAGTCTTAAATCAAGAAGGAAAAGCTTTACATGAACTTGAATTGGCTGCGGAAGTCTTTGGGATCGACCCCAATCCGCAAGCGATCTTCGATACCGTATTGATGCAACGCGCATCGCTGCGCCAGGGCACTCACAAAGTCAAAAACAAACGTGAAGTCGCCGGCGGCGGACGCAAGCCGTTCCGTCAAAAAGGTACCGGACGCGCACGTGCCGGTTCCATCCGCTCTCCGCAGTGGAGAGGCGGCGGTATCGTCTTCGGACCGACCCCGCGTAGCCACAGTTTCCGCATCAACCGCAAAGTGCGCCGTTTGGCACTGAAGTCGGTCTTGTCGGAAAAAGCGATCGCCAACGAAATCGTCGTCGTCGATGCCTTCAAGATCGATACGCCGAAAACGAAGGAATTCGTAAAAATCCAAAGCGCTTTGAATTTGACAAGCAAGACCCTCTACATCTTCTCAGCCGAAGAAAATTGGGAAAACGCCTATCTCTCGCTGCGTAACCTGCCCAACGCGCTCTTCATGACCGTCGAAGGCATCAACGTATACGACTTGATGAACGCCGACAAGCTTGTCTTTACCGAAGCCGCTGTCAAATTGACCGGGGAGGTATGGGCCTAATGAGTAACAACGCTCGCGATATCATCATCCGTCCGATCATCACGGAAAAATCCATGAAGTTGCAGGAAACGGATAACAAAGTGACGTTTGAAGTAAAGAAGGGTGCCAATAAGACGGAAGTACGTCAAGCCATTGAAACCATCTTCGCTGTCAAAGTCGAAAAGGTGAACATCCTCAATGTTCGCCCCAAGTCCAAGCGTGTTGGAAAATACACCGGTACGACCAGCGCAGTGCGCAAAGCGGTCGTGAAGTTAGCCGAAGGACACAAAATCAACCTGTTCTAGAGCAGGAAGCAAATATCGGAAGAATTACGCGATTTCCGGAAAACATGCGTAAGGAGGAAAATCATGGGAATTAAAAAGTACAATCCGACGACGCCGGGTCGCCGCGGGATGTCTACGCTGACCTTTGACGAAATCACAGTCAGCAAACCCGAGCGGTCGCTTGTTGAAAGCTTAAACAAGCAAGGCGGACGTAATAACAACGGGCGGATCACGACCCGTCACCAAGGCGGTGGACATAAACGTCAATACCGCATCATCGACTTCAAACGTGACAAAGACAATATTCCGGCGAAAGTAGCGACGATCGAATACGATCCCAACCGCTCCGCCAACATCGCGCTGCTTCATTACGCCGATGGCGAAAAACGTTACATCCTCGCTCCGAAGGGGTTGACCGTCGGTCAAGTCCTCGTCAGCGCAGTCTCCGCCGACATCAAGGTCGGCAACGCGATGGAAATGGGGAAGATGCCTGACGGTACCTTCATCCACAACGTCGAACTGAAACCCGGCAAGGGCGGCCAGTTGGCCCGTTCCGCCGGTGTCTCCGCACAGATCCTTGGTCAGGAAGGCCGTTACGTCATCGTACGTCTGGCTTCCGGCGAAGTTCGCCGTATCCTGAGCAATTGCCGCGCGACCGTCGGTCAAGTCGGTAACGAAGATCACAACCTGGTGAACGTCGGTAAAGCCGGCCGTACCCGTTGGATGGGTGTCCGTCCGACCGTACGCGGCGCCGTCATGAACCCGGTCGACCATCCGCACGGCGGGGGCGAAGGGAAAAACCCTGTCGGGCGTAAAGCTCCGATGACCCCGTGGGGCAAAAAAGCCATGGGCATGAAGACGCGTAAGAAGAAACAGGCGTCGACGAAATTGATCGTCCGTCGCCGCAACGGAAAGTAAACGAAAGGAAGGAATGAAACATGAGTCGTAGCTTGAAAAAAGGGCCGTTCTGTGATGACTACCTGCTGAAACGGGTAGAGAAACTGAACTTGGTCCACAAGAAAGAAGTCATCAAAACTTGGTCTCGTCGTTCTACCATCTTCCCGCAATTCGTCGAACACACCTTTGCGGTCTACAATGGTAAAGAACACGTTCCCGTCTATGTCACCGAAGATATGGTCGGACACAAATTAGGCGAATTCGTCCCGACCCGCAAATTCGGCGGTCACGGCGGCGACGATAAGAAGGCAGGTTAAGCGCATGGACGTAAAATCAACAGCTAAAACGCTACGTGTCCGCCCCATCAAGGCACGTCTCGTACTCGATTTGATTCGTGGGAAAAACATCGTAGAAGCCACCGCGATCCTGAAGTTCATGCCGAACAAAGCCGCGGAAGCGACCGGAAAAGTATTAAAGTCCGCCATCGCGAACGCAGTCAACAACCATTCGTTGGATCAAAGCAAACTGTATGTCAAGGCTTGCTATGCCGATGAAGGCGTCGTTCTGAAGCGCTTCATGCCCCGTGCCAAGGGCCAATCTGCTCAGATTTTAAAGCGTACCAGCCACATTACCGTTGTGGTTGCGGAACGCGAATAGGAGGATCAACATGGGTCAAAAAGTTAGTCCGGTAGGGTTCCGCATCGGCATTATCCGCGATTGGGAATCCCGTTGGTACGCCGAAAAAGAATACGGTACCCTTCTTCTGGAAGATATCAAAATCCGCGAATACATCTTTAAGAATCTGAAAGCCGCCAATGTTTCCCGCGTCGAAATCGAACGTTCGAAGAACCGCGTCGAAGTCTTGGTACGTGCCGCCCGTCCTGCCGTCATCATCGGTCAGGAAGGCGCCGTCGCCAAAACCGTGAAAGCGGCGTTGGAAAAACTTACGGTCGGAAAGACCGTCCACCTGCGTGTGTTGGAAATCGCCAACCCGGACCTGGACGCCACCATCGTCGCCCGTAAAATCGCCGAACAGCTCGAACAACGCGCTTCGTTCCGTACGGCGCAGAAGAAAGCCATCCAAGCCACCATGCGTGCAGGCGCCAAGGGAATCAAAACCATGGTCTCCGGCCGTTTGGGAGGCAACGATATCGCTCGTTCCGAAGGCTATGCCGAGGGCATCGTTCCTCTACATACGCTGCGTTCCGACATCGATTTCTCGGTGTGTGAAGCCGCGACGACCTACGGACGTCTGGGTGTAAAGGTTTGGATCTGCCGCGGCGAAGTCTTGCCGGGACAAATGGTCAAAGAACCCGAAGCGCCGAAAAACACCGGTTTCGACCGCGACAAGAAACGTCGCGACAACCGTGGGGATCGCCCCGCAGCCGCCAATCGTGATCGCCGTCCGCGCACCGAAACCGCAGCCGCTCCTGCGACACCCGCCACTGAAGTAGAAGGAGGGAAGTAGTCATCATGTTAATGCCGAATCGTACGAAGTACAGAAGACCTCACCGTGTGAGCTACGAAGGTCGCGCTAAAGCCGGCCGCTCCATCGTCTTCGGTGAATACGGTCTGGTCGCCGAATCCGGCGCCTACGTCAGCAACCGACAAATCGAATCCGCCCGTATCGCGATGACCCGTCATATGCGCCGCGGCGGCAACGTTTGGATTAAGATTTTCCCGCACATGGCGATCACGAGGAAGCCGCTCGAAGTCCGCATGGGTTCCGGTAAAGGGGCTCCTGAAGGATGGGTAGCCGTCGTTTCCCCGGGCCGCATCATGTTTGAAATCGGCGGGGTCGACGAAGAAACGGCGCGCGAAGCGTTCCGTCTCGCCGGCCACAAACTGCCGGTCAAGACTCGTTTCGTTAGAAAAGGTGAGGAGGAATAGTCATGAAAAACGATCTACGTGAAAAAAGCAATGCTGAATTGCTGAAGCAAGTCGACACGCTCAAAGAAGAACTGTTCACCCTCCGTTTCCAACAGGCGACGGGGCAATTGTCCAGTCCGGCGCGTATGCGTGAAGTCCGCAAGACCATCGCCCGTATCAAAACCGTTCTCACCGAGCGCACGCTCGGCGAGCGTAAATAGGAGGTTGACAGTAATGGAAAGAACAAGTCGCAAAGTATACCGCGGTACCGTGATCTCCGATAAAATGGAAAAAACGATCGTCGTCGAAGTCTCGACCTCGAAACGTCATCCGTTATACGGCAAACGCGTAAAGTATTCGAAGAGTTTCAAGGCGCACGACGAGTTGAACGAAGCCAAAACGGGTGATGTAGTGGAAATCATGGAAACCCGTCCGCTCTCCGCAACGAAGCGTTTCCGCTTAGTCAAAGTTATCGAAAAGGCCGTTGTGCTTTAGACCGGAGGATGAACATTCATGATCCAAAATGAAAGTAGATGCCGGGTAGCCGATAATACCGGCGCTAAAGAAGTCCTGGTCATTCGCTGCTTGGGTGGTAGCCGTCGCCGTTATTCCAATATCGGGGATATCGTCGTCTGCACCGTCAAAGAAGCGACACCGGGCGGAACCGTCAAGAAGGGTGAAGTCGTCAAGGCTGTCATCGTTCGCACTGTCCGCGGCGTACGCCGTGACAACGGAACCTACATCAAATTTGACGACAATGCCGTCGTCATCATCAAAGACGACAACACGCCGAAAGGGACCCGTATCTTCGGCCCCGTGGCGAGAGAGCTCCGCGACAAGGATTTCATGAAAATCGTATCCTTAGCGCCGGAAGTCCTGTAGGGAGGTAGACATGAAGATCAAAAAAGGCGATAAAGTCAAAGTCATTACCGGGAGTTCCAAAGGAACGATCGGAGAAGTCTTAAAGGCGTTCCCGAAAGACGAAAAAGTGCTCATCGAAGGAGTCAACCTGGTCAAGAAGCATTTGAAACCGACCCAGGCCAATCCGGACGGAGGCATCGTCGAAAAGGAAGCCCCGATCCACGTATCCAACGTCGCGATCTACGACGCGAAAGCGAAGAAGGCGGGACGTGTCGGGTATAAGGTCGAAAAAGGCAAGAAAGTCCGTATCATCAAACAAACGGGCGCCGTTGTGAAATAAAGGAGGAACAGCAACATGAATCGGCTCAACGAAAAATATGTAAATACAGTCGTACCCGCGTTGGTGAAGCAGTTCAACTACTCCTCCGTCATGCAGGCACCGAAAGTCTTGAAGGTTGTTGTCAACATGGGGGTCGGCGACGCGATCGCCAATGCGAAAGCGTTGGAAGAAGCGGTTTCCGAAATGACCCAGTTGACCGGCCAAAAACCCGTCATCACGAAAGCCAAGAAATCCATCGCGAACTTCAAACTCCGCGAAGGGATGTCGATCGGCTGCAAAGTCACCTTGCGTGGCGAAAAAATGTATGAATTCCTCGATAAGTTGGTGAATGTCGCCCTACCGCGCGTTCGCGACTTCCGCGGTGTCAGTATCAACGCCTTCGACGGCCGCGGCAACTACACCCTGGGCGTCAAGGAACAATTGATTTTCCCCGAAATCAACTTCGACAAAGTCAATAAAGTACGCGGGATGGACATCGTCATCGTCACATCGGCCAACACCGATGAAGAAGGACGCGCATTGCTGAAAGAACTCGGCATGCCGTTCGAGAAGAAATAGGAGGACAAGAACATGGCAAAAACATCTCTGATCGTCAAATCGAAACGTCCTCAAAAATTTCAAGTGCGTGCCTACACCCGCTGCGAACGCTGCGGACGTCCCCACGCTGTATTGCAAAAGTACAAACTCTGCCGTATTTGCTTCCGTGAGTTGGCTTACAAAGGCCAGATCCCGGGTGTGAAAAAGGCGAGTTGGTAAGGAGGAACATACGTCATGATGATTACGACCGATCCCATTGCGGATATGCTGACACGTATTCGTAACGCCGTCAACGTGCGTCACGAAACCGTCGAAGTTCCGTCAAGTAAGGAAAAATTAGAAATCGCCCGAATCTTAAAAGAAGAAGGCTTCATCACGGGGTTCGAAGTGAGCGGCGACTTGGCGAAAGTCATCACCATCACCTTGAAGTACGGTGAAAACAAAGAAAAAGTCGTCAGTGGTTTGAAACGCATCTCGAAACCGGGATTGCGCGTGTACGTCGAAGTCGACCGTCTCCCGCGCGTCCTTAACGGTCTAGGCATTGCGATCATCTCCACCAGCCACGGTCTGTTGACCGACAAACAAGCCAGAAAACAAAATGTCGGCGGCGAAGTGCTCGCCTACATCTGGTAAGACACGGAGGAATGAAAAATGTCACGCATCGGAAATAAATCGATTACCATTCCCGCCGGCATTGAAGTCACGATCGCCCAAGGGAATGAGGTGACTGTCAAAGGACCCAAAGGGGAACTGAAACGCGTTTTCAGCCCGCTCATGAAAATCGAGCTGAACGACGGTATCCTGACTGTCGCGCGCCCCAATGAAGAAAAACACACCAAACAATTGCATGGTACGACCCGCGCACTCATCGCCAACATGATCGAAGGAGTCCATAACGGATTCAAGCGTTCGTTGGAACTGGTCGGTATCGGGTATCGTGCCAACATCGTCGGGACGAAGCTAACCATCAACATCGGTTACTCTCACCCGGTCATCTTCGAAGTCGAGGAAGGCATCAAGATCGAATGTCCCACCAACGCCGAAATCGTCGTCTCGGGCATCGACAAGCAACGTGTCGGGGAATGGGCGGCCAATATCCGCGCAGTCCGCAAACCCGAACCGTACCTCGGCAAAGGAATCAAGTATAAAGGTGAAATCATCCGCCGTAAAGAAGGAAAAACGGCAGGTAAGAAATAACGGAAAGGAGAAACTGAACACATGCTTAAGAAAATTTCGAAGAATGTTGAACGTCAACGTCGTCATGCGCGCGTTCGCACCAAGGTTACAGGTACTCCGGAACGTCCTCGCCTGAACGTATTCCGTTCCAACGCGCATATCCATGCGCAACTGATCGATGATGTCGCGGGTGTAACGCTCGCAGCGGCAAGTTCCGTGGAAATGAAATTGGAAAAAGGTGGAAACATCGACGCGGCGAAAGCGGTCGGTGCGGAAATCGCCAAACGTGGCCTCGAAGCGCAGATCAGTGAAGTCGTATTCGACCGTGGCGGTTATCTCTATCACGGACGCGTCAAGGCACTGGCTGAAGCAGCCAGAGAAGCCGGACTGAAATTCTAGGAGGCACCATGGAACAACAACAACAACGCAGACCTAGACGGTTTGAAAAAGAAGCGAAAGAATTCGAAGAACGCGTAGTCACGATTAACCGTGTCACGAAAGTCGTCAAGGGCGGACGTCGTTTCCGTTTCGCCGCATTGGTCGTCATCGGGGATAAAAAAGGCCGTGTCGGTTTTGGTACCGGCAAAGCCAACGAAGTCCCAGATGCGATTAAGAAGGCGATCGAAGACGCCAAGAAGAATCTCGTCCGTATCCCGATCGTCGGAACCACCATTCCGCACATGATCGTCGGAAACTACGGCGCAGGATCCGTCCTGCTTCGTCCGGCGACCGAAGGTACCGGCGTTATCGCCGGCGGTCCGGTCCGTGCCGTGCTTGAATTAGCCGGTGTCGGAGACATCTTGACGAAATGCTTGGGATCCCGTACCCCGATCAATATGGTACGTTCGACGATGGCGGCTCTCACGAGTCTGAAAACCGTCGAGCAAGTTGCCCGTCTGCGCGAAATCAAACGCGAAGACGTGCGCTAAGGGGAGGAAACAACCATGAAACTACATGAATTGCATTATACCGAAGGAGCCCGCAAAGGAAGCGTAAAACGCCTCGGACGCGGACAAGGTTCGGGTACAGGGAAAACGGCCGGTAAAGGTCACAAAGGTCAAAACGCACGTACCGGAGGCGGAGTCGCCCTCGGATTCGAAGGCGGACAGACCCCCTTATTCCGTCGTTTACCGAAACGCGGATTCACCAACTTTACACGCGTCGAGTACGCCATCGTCAATGTCGGCACGCTCAACTGCTTCGAAGAGGGTACGGAGATCACTCCGGAACTCCTGATCGAAACGGGACTCGTACGTAAAGAGTTGAACGGAATTAAAATCCTCGGCGTCGGAGCCTTGGAAAAGAAACTGGTCGTCAAAGCCCATAAGTTCTCCAAGTCCGCCGTCACCTTGATCGAACAAGCAGGCGGCAAAGTCGAGGTGATCTAACATGATCAACACATTCATCAACTTGTTCAAGAGTAAAGAGATCCGTACAAAGATCTTCTTTACCTTGGGCATGTTGTTCATCTTCCGACTCGGAGCCGGTATCCCGGCGCCGATGGTTGACACCGCTGCCTTATTGGAAGGTGTCAGCGACGTTTCCGTCTTGGGTATCATGAACTTGCTTGGCGGTGGCGCACTCCAACGTTTCTCCATCTTCGCGATGGGCGTCGGACCCTACATCACGGCCTCGATCATCGTCCAGCTTTTGGCGATGGATGTCATCCCTGCCTTAACGGAGATGCAGAAGTCGGGAGCTCAGGGAAGAAAACAACTGGACAAGGTCACCCGTTACCTCGGCGTCGTCCTCGCCCTGTTCCAATCGTTTACGATGACCTACGCGTTCGATGTCAATTATGGCATCCTCAACGACGCGGGTTTCGCAACCTATTTGTACGTTTCCGTCGTCTTGGCGGCAGGGACCATGTTCCTGCTGTGGATCGCCGACCGCATCTCCGCCTATGGGATCGGCAACGGCGTTTCCATCATCATCTTCGCCGGGATCGTTTCGAACATTCCCTTCCAGTTTTCTTCGGTTTTCAAAACCATGGTCGACACTTCAAGCAGCGCCGCCATGTTCAACGGTTATCTGAATTTCGGCCTCTTCGTGTTGATGTACATCCTGATTATCGTGTTGGTCATCTTCATGTCGCAAGCCGTTCGTAAAATCCCGATCCAATATACGTCAAGTAACATGGGGAAGGCGAAAAACGACATCACCTACCTGCCTTTGAAAATCAACTCCGCCAGCGTTATCCCGGTCATCTTCGCCTCCGCGGTCATGACCGCCCCGGCGACGGCCTTCAGTTTCTTCAGTGAGACGCAAGGCTTGTACAGCTGGTTCAGCGACATCTTCAACTTCCAGAAACCTCTGGGATTGACGATCTACGCGATCCTGATCATCCTGTTCACGTTCTTCTATACGAACCTGCAGGTCGATCCGGAAAAGATCGCCGAAAACCTCGGCAAACAGGGGACCTACATTCCGGGCATCCGTCCGGGATCGGAAACCAAATCCTATCTCAAGAAAGTCCTCAACCGTATTACGGTTCTGGGTGCCTTGTTCCTCACCTTCGTCGGTGTATTGCCCTACCTGCTGCCGATGATCTCCAACCTCCCCACCAGCATTTCCGTGGGCGGGACCGGAATCATCATCGTCGTCGGCGTCGCGCTTGAAACGATGAAGGATTTGGAAGGTCAGCTGACCCAACGTCAATACCGCGGGTTCGTGAATCGATAGGAGGGAAGCGATGAACATTCTGATTATGGGCGCCGCCGGCAGCGGAAAAGGAACCATGTCCAAGAAAATACTGGAACGTTACGACATTCCACACATTTCGACGGGCAACATGTTCCGTTCCGCCATCACCGAAGGCACCGAATTGGGTCGAAGCGCTAAACTCTATATGGACCAGGGTCACTTGGTCCCTGATGAAATCACGATCGCGATGGTTCGCGAACGTCTGAAAAAGGATGATTGCCAACGGGGCTACCTGTTGGACGGATTCCCCCGTACCCTCGGGCAGGCGATCGCCTTCGAATGGATCTCCGCCGCCATCGGCAAGCCCGTCCAAGCCGTCATCAACCTGACGGTCAACCTGGACGACCTGGCCTCCCGCATCACGGGGCGCCGGCTCTGCCAGAAATGCGGCGCCATCTATCACATCACCCACCAACCCCCAAAGGTCGACGGGATATGCGATGTCTGCGGCAACGGATTGATCCATCGTTCGGACGACACCATCGAGCAGTTGGCCGTACGCTTAAGAGAACACGTCATCATGACAAGACCCGTCTTGGACCACTATCGCAATCTGAAACTTGTCTACAACGTCGACGCATCACGGGACATCGAAACCGTGTGGGCGGACGTGGACAAGATTCTGGCGAACCTGCGATGATCAGCACGAAATCGCAGCGTGAGATCGAACTGATGCGCATTGCCGGGGAAATCGTCGCGAAAGCGCACGATGCCCTGATATCTTCCCTGAAACCCGGAATCACCACGCGCGACATCGACGCGATCGTCGAACGAGTGATCCGGGAGAACGGGGCGACGCCCTCGTTCAAGGGCTACAACGGCTTTCCGGCCGCCGCATGCACATCGATCAATTCCACGCTTGTCCATGGAATCCCCGATTCCACCGTACTGAAGGACGGAGACATCATCTCAGTCGATATCGGCGCTTGTTTTAAAGGTTATCACGGCGACAGCGCCTGGACCTACGCCATCGGAAACGTATCGCCCGAAGCGCTGCATCTGATGGAAGTCACGAAGCAAAGTCTCTTTGAAGGCCTGAAGAAAGTCAAACCCGGGAATCGGATCTCGGACGTGTCCAACGCCATCGGCGAATACGTCTACGGTTTCGGTTACACGGTGCCCTTCGAATATACCGGTCACGGCATCGGCGCGCAACTGCACGAAGATCCGTCCATCCCCAACTATGGGGAACCGGGTCGCGGCGCCCTCTTGAAAAAGGGGATGTGCCTGGCGATCGAACCGATGGTGCATATGGGGAAACCTTTCACCAGAGTGCTTAGCGACGACTGGACCGTGGTCACACGGGACGGTTCCCTCGCGGCACACTATGAACATACGGTCGTCGTAACCGACGACGGGTATGAAATCCTAACCGTTTTAAGAAACAAGGAGGATCACTCACAGAATGGGTAAACAAGACGTCATCGAAATCGACGGCATCGTGGAAGACACGCTTCCCAATGCCATGTTCAAGGTGAAGCTAGCCAACGGACACATGATCCTGGCCCACGTTTCCGGTAAAATCCGCATGCATTACATTCGCATTTTACCGGGTGACCGTGTCACCGTTGAGATTTCACCCTACGATCTAACACGTGGGCGCATAACATTCAGACATAAATAAATGTCATCAGGAGGAAACGCATGAAAGTAAGACCGTCTGTCAAACCCATATGCGATAAGTGCCGCATCATTAAACGCAAAGGCCGCGTAATGGTAATTTGTGAAAACCCGAAACACAAACAACGTCAAGGGTAATAAGGAGGTAACACAGAAAAATGGCTCGTATTGCTGGAGTTGACATCCCGCGCGACAAGCGCGTAGTGGTGTCCCTAACCTACGTATACGGAATTGGTCGCACCATTTCCGAACAAATCTTAGCAACCTGCGGAATCAGCGAAGACCTCCGTGTCAAGGATCTATCCGAAGACCAAGTCAACGCCATCCGTAAAGAAGTCGACAAAATCAAAGTCGAAGGCGATCTTCGTCGTGAAGTCAACCTGAACATCAAGCGATTGATGGAAATCGGGAGCTACCGTGGAAGCCGTCATCGTAAAGGATTACCGGTTCGCGGTCAACGTTCGAAAACGAACGCGCGTACCAGAAAAGGTCCGCGCCGCACTGTCGCGAACAAGAAGAAATAGGGTAGGAGGAACGAAACATGGCAAAAGTAGCAGCTACGAAAGCAGCAAGCCGCAAACGTCGCGTTCGTAAGAACGTTGCCCGCGGTATCGCGCATATCCACTCCACCTTCAACAACACGATCGTCACCATCACGGATGAAAAAGGAAATGTCATTTCCTGGTCTTCCGCCGGTGCCCTCGGATACAAAGGTTCCAGAAAGTCTACGCCGTTCGCGGCGCAGCTCGCCGCCGAAGCAGCCGCGAAAGCCGCTGTCGACCACGGTATGAAGACCGTCGAAGTCAACGTCAAAGGTCCGGGTCCCGGACGCGAAGCCGCGGTACGCTCCTTGCAGACCGCCGGTCTTGAAATCAACGTCATCAACGACGTGACGCCGATTCCGCACAACGGATGCCGTCCGCCGAAACGGCCCCGTGGTTAAACTAACGGTGAGGAGGGCTATTTAATGCAAAAATTCGAACGCGCCAATTTCGAAGTCAAAGAATACATCGAATCCGACCATTACGGGAAGTTCGTCATCGAACCGCTCGAACGTGGATTCGGGACGACGATTGGTAACGCTTTAAGAAGGGTTTTACTCTCCTCTCTACCGGGTGCTGCCGTATATTCGATCAAGATCGACGGCGTTTATCATGAATTCACTTCCATTCCCGGCGTTGAAGAAGATGTCACGACCATCGTCTTGAATATCAAAGACCTGATCATGACGATTTCCGACGATGATGCCTATACCCTGCGGATTTCCGCCAAGGGTCCCAAGGTCGTCACCGCCGCGGACATCGAATGCCCGACGAATGTGGAAATCCTAAACAAAGACTTGGTCATCGCGACGCTTGAACAGGGCGGTGTCCTTGAAATGGAAATGAAAGCCCGTAATGGACGGGGTTATGTCAGTGCGGATGCGAATAAATCCTTGTATCAAGGATCTTCGCAAGGCATCGGCACCATCTATACGGACTCCATCTACACACCCGTAGAACGTATTTCGTACAACGTCGAACCGACCCGTGTCGGACAAGACCTGAAATACGACAAAGTCATATTTGAAATCTGGACCGATGGATCCATCACCCCGCAAACCTCGTTGGCGTTGGGTGCCAAGATCCTCATCGACCACCTCGAATTGTTCACGGAAATCTCCGACAACGTCAATGACCTCGATTCGGTCATGAAGGACGCCAACGGTGAAATCGTCAACAAGGGCTTGGTCATGATGATCGAAGACCTGGATCTCTCTGTGCGTTCCTACAACTGTTTGAAACGTGCCGGTATCCAGACGGTCGAAGAGCTGACCCAACGTTCGGAAGACGAAATGATGCGTGTTCGGAATCTGGGTAAGAAATCCTTGAAAGAAGTCAAAGACAAACTGTTCGAGCTGGGTCTTGGCTTCAAATCCTACGAATAAACCTAAGGAGGAGAAGAACCATGTGGAATCGTAAATTTGGACGTAAAGCCGATCACCGCAAAGCCATGTTGAGAAACTTGGCGACCAGCCTGATCGTTTACGGTAAAGTAGAAACAACCGAGATGAAAGCGATGGACCTTCGTTCCGTCGTCGATGAACTCATCACGAAAGCCAAAGTCGGGGATTTGCACGCTCGCCGTCAAGTCGCCTCGTATCTTAAGAATGTCGTCGTCAACAAAGAAACCGGGCAAACCTCGCTTCAGAAACTGTTCGACGAAATCGCGCCCAGGTATGCCGACCGCAACGGCGGCTATACCCGTGTCATGAAAACCACCACGCGCCGCGGTGACGCGGCCGAAATGGCCACCATCGAATTGGTCTAAAAAGGAGCGAGCAATCGCTCCTTTTTCTCTTTGCGACCAAGCACATCCAAAGCGTAATGTGCGACGAGTTATGATACAATAACGTAAAGGAGGCCTCTCCATGAAAAAAGTCATCCCCGTATTAGCATTCCTTGGTCTGGCGGCCGCGGGCTATGCCGCCTACCGCAAATACAAAGAAGAGAAGAATCCGAAGAAGGCGTTGAATCCGGAAGAATGGGCGCACTTCAGCGATGAAACCGATGTGGAAACGCCGGCGGAAGTCGATGAGAACGCAAAGCAAAGCTATCGCATCCAGGCACGCTTGATGGCGGATGGGTATGGCGAGAACGACACGGTCGATCTTGTCCATCAAGTCCGTTTTCAAAGCGCGAACGAGATGTTCGCCTTCGTGAAGGAAGCGAAACAGAAGAAGTACCATCTGGATGAAGCCGGGGCGGACAACACCGTTTCGGTCCGCTTGCGCATCAGCGCCGATGCGGATTCGATCTACCAAAGCATTCTGGACATCGCACAACTGGCATATACGAACAAAGGCTCCTATAAAGGATTCACCCGTTCGGTAACGGACATCGAATAGCAGCGCATCGAGGAGGTACAGTGTGAAACCGATTGAGGTCAAACATCTCAAATTTTCGTACGACCAGGAAACGGACGTCGTCAGAGACGTCAGTTTTTCTGTGGAACGCGGAAGCTATACAACGATCATCGGTCATAACGGCAGCGGTAAATCGACCATCGCCAAGTTA
>JAHFCO010000045.1 GCA_023249475.1 Bacillota bacterium
TCATCCCGGGCGATTACCGAAGGATGCTTGAAAACATCGCGAAAGCGAAATCGTTGGGGAAAGCGCATGACGACGCCCTGATGTGGGCGTTCGAAGAAAGTTTCAACGCCACGCCGAAACAAGAACAATCCGCGACGACGGATGCGGACTGAAAGGGGAAACCATGGGAAAAACCACCGGATTTTTAGAGTACGGCCGAACCGATCCGCGAAAACGCCCCCCTTTGGATCGGGTCCGGGATTTCGATGAAATCCGACTTCCTCAACCGGATGAAGAAATCTCGACCCAAGGATCCCGCTGTATGAACTGCGGGATCCCTTACTGCGCTTCGGGCGTCCTCCTCAACGGGATGGCCGCCGGATGCCCCCTGCATAACCTCATCCCCGAATGGAACGACCTGGTCTACAAAAACCAGTGGCAAGACGCCTTTGAGCGCTTGATTCGGACCAACCCTTTCCCGGAATTCACCGCGCGGGTTTGTCCCGCCCCCTGTGAAGGGTCGTGTACGGAAGGGCATATCCTCGACGCGGTCGCCATCAGCAGCATCGAATACCAAATCATCGAGAAAGCGTTTCAAGAAGGATGGGTGAAACCCGTACGATCCGTTTCGAGTGGGAAACGCGTCGCAATCGTCGGATCCGGACCTTCCGGTCTATCGACGGCCTATTTCCTCAACGCCTGCGGACACCGCGTCACGATCTATGAGCGAAGCGACCGCCCGGGCGGATTATTGATGTATGGCATCCCAAACATGAAACTAGGCAAGAAAATCCTGGATCGACGCATCGACGTGATGAAGGAATCCGGAATATCCTTCGTCTTGAATACGGAAGTCGGGAAGGATCTTCCGACCCAGGACCTTGTGGACCGCTATGACGCCGTCGTTTTGTGTGCGGGAGCGACCCAAGCACGCGGGATCGCGGTGGAAGGCAAGGATCTGGACGGGGTCCATTTCGCCGTGGATTTCCTGAAAGCCGCTACGCAATCCGTGGTGGATCCGAACGGGAAGCCGGTCCCCGCGCTCGACGTAAGCAAGAAGAAAGTCGTCATCCTCGGCGGCGGGGATACGGGGACGGATTGCGTGGCGAGCGCCCTTCGCCAAGGCTGCGAAAGCGTCGTACAATTCGAAATCCTGCCGGAAGCGCCGAAAGGGCGCGACGAACGATCCAACCCCTGGCCGGAATGGCCGAAGAAACTGAAGACGGACTACGGGCAAGAGGAAGCGATCGCGGCCACGGGGAGCGACCCGCGCCATTACCTGATCTCTACCCGCAGGATCGTCGGGGACTCGTTTGGGAAAGTGTCCGAGATCCATACGGTCGACGTACAATGGGTGAAGGATCCCAGCGGCCGCATGATCCCGCAGGAAATAACGGGCACCGAAAAAGTCTGGCCGGCGGATAAGGTCTTGTTGGCGATGGGCTTCCTTGGACCGGAAGCGACGATCCTCGATGAACTCAAACTTACCCGCGATCAACGCGGCAACGTCGCCGCGGATTATGGGAAATTCAAGACCCGCCTTGACTCCGTGTTCGCCTGCGGCGACATGCGCCGCGGACAAAGCCTGGTGGTCTGGGCGATCCAGGAAGGGAAGTTGTGCGCACGCGAAGTCGACCGCTATCTGACGGGGAAATCCAGAGGATCGTCGATCGAACGTCCGTGATGGAATCGGTGGATTACAGGGCGATGGACCGCACGATTTAGGTGCGATTCATCGCCTTTTTATCGGCACTTTGAACTATAATGGAAGTATGGGAAAAGAAACCAACCAGATATCCACGATCGACAAGATTTCCTTCGGAATCGGTGATTTGGGGAACGGATTATCGATGCAGATCATCGGGTCCTACCTGGTTTTCTTCATGACCGCGATCCTGGGGGTTCCCGGGACCATGGCCGGTTTGATCGTCGGCGTCAGCATCTTCTGGGACGCGGTCACCGATCCGATCATGGGCTATATTTCCGACCACACGCGATCGGAGAAATACGGTCGCCGGCACTTGTACCTGATGATCGGGATGTTGGGGGTATCCATCAGCAACATCGCGCTTTTCAGCCTACCCGTGAAGATGGACATGCTTTTCAAAGTCGTATTGATCACCTTCTTCATCCTGCTTTACAAAACATCGATCACGATCCTGGTGACCCCGTATACCGCCTTGGGTTCTGAATTGTCCAGCGATTATAACGAGCGGGCGCGCATCCAAAGCATCAAGTCGATTTTCTTTACGCTGGGGGTCGGATTAAGCATGGTCGCGGGGATGAGGTTCTTCTTCAATTCAAGCGACGCTTTTCCTTTAGGTCAACTCAATCCCGCGGGCTATCGCAACATGGCCATCGTCACCGCGGCGTTTTCGATGTCATCCATGTCGCTTTGCATCTACAACACCAAGAAATACATCCCACGGCTCAATAAACAACGGATGGACGAGAAACAAAGCCATTCCGTCAAAGACATCCTCAACGCCTTGACCTCATCCTTTTCCAACCAGGCTTTCAAATTCGTCGCCCTTTCCTACATGTTCAGCAACATCGCGACCGCCTTCACCAACAACATGGGCATCCATGTCTTCACCTATACCTTCGGGTTTCAAAACACGTCGATTTCGACGATTTTCGCGCTCCAGATCCTCTTCAATATTTTATCCCAGCCGTTATGGATCAAATACATCGAACGCTACGACAAGAAACGCAGCATCCTGCTCGCCTTGTCGTTGGTCGCCATCGGGTGCGTCTATGTCATCGGCTTGATCCCGTTTCGCACTCTGATCCAAGGGGAAACCAATTTCTTCATCCCGTACGCCATCCTGGCCGGGTTGGGGACGGGTGCCTGGTTCGTCCCCGCGTCCATGGTCGCCGATGCGATCGACCTGGAAGAACTCCAAATCGGGCATCGCAGCGAGGCGACGTATTTCGGAAGCATGACCTTCATCTATAAATTGTCCCAAGCCCTCACCGTCCCCATCATCGGGATCCTGCTGGAAGCGGTCGCCTTCAATGCGAACGCCTCCACCCAAAACCCGTCGACCCAAGTCGCACTCGCGTTGATCCTTGGAATCGGGACGCTTCTCGGCATCTTCTTCGCCGCGCTCAGCATCGGCCGGTATCCTCTATCCAAGGAGAAAATCCGTAAAATCCAGGAAGAACTTTCATCGAAAACCGTCGAATCGTGAAAATTGTGAAAAAAGAGTGTGCATGACGAAGATGGACGCAAGAATATGCTAAAATAAAAGCAAGAAATGCCGCTATCCCGCGACACTTCATGATTAGGTTTTGACAGATCGAGCGAAAGGAGAAAACACGATGTCAAAGTTAAGCATGATTGAGGGAATCGGAGAAGCATTCGAATTGAAATTGAAGGAAGCAGGTGTCGGATCGGTTGAGAAATTATTGGAGGTCGGAGCGAACAAAAAAGGTCGCGATGAACTCGCCGAAAAATCCGGCATCGCTGAAAAACTGATCCTCAAATGGACCAACCATGCGGATCTTTTCAGAATCAAAGGAATCGGTGGGGAATATGCGGAACTGTTGGAAGCCGCCGGGGTCGATACGGTCGTGGAACTTGCCACCCGTAAACCGGAGAATCTGACGACGAAGATCCTTGAAGTCAACAAAGCCAAAGAATTGGTCCGTAAAGTCCCGACCTTGAAACAAGTCGAAGACTGGGTGGATCAAGCCAAGAAACTTCCCAGAGCCGTTTTCTACTAACCCAGGAAATCATTCCTAGAGGAGGATGTATGAGTCGATTGGATGGGATTCTTTCCCGACTGGATCAGGATGAACTGATCGAGAAGTTGGGGAGATCGGTCAACGCGAATCCGGACCAGGTCAAGAAACTGGTCCAGGTCGGGATGCCGAGTTTGGTTCAGGCGCTCAACAAGAACGCGAAATCCCCCGAAGGGGCGGCTTCGCTGGCGAAAGCGCTGGATCAGCACAAAGACGACAAGGTCGACGATCTTGCGGATTTCCTCAAGAACGTGGACACCAAGGACGGGGCGAAGATCCTCCAACATGTCTTGGGTTCCAAATCCGATGCCTTCGAGAAGAACCTTTCGCTTCAAACCGGACTGCAGGGCAACCAAGTCGGGGCGTTGCTGTCGATGCTGGCTCCCTTATTGATGGGAAGCTTGGGTCAACAGAAGAAGAAACAAGGGATCGACACGTCGGGACTGGGCGGACTGCTTGGCGGTCTGCTGGGAGGATCGGGTTCGGATCAACTTTTGGGAGGACTCTCAAGTCTGCTTGACAGCGATAAAGACGGGGAAATGATGGACGATGTCGGGGATTTACTCGGCGGATTCTTTAAGAAGTAAACAAGACCGCGACACATGTCGCGGTCTTTCCTTTGTATCCATCGAAAAAGATTCGGGTATAATAGAAATGACAAGTCGCGACGAAGCGACGGAGGATACCCATGGAACACTACTTCGATAAAATCCAGACATGCGCGACGGTCATTCGAAACCGATGCGAAACCCTTCCCGAAGTGGCCATCGTCTTGGGGTCGGGCTTGGGCGACATCGTCGACCAACTCGCCCATCCGATCGTCCTGCCTTATGACTCGTTACCCTTCTTTCCCCAGTCCACGGTCGTGGGGCACAAAGGTCAGTTGATCTTGGGTGAACTGAAAGGGAAACCGGTCTTGATCATGGCGGGGAGAACCCATTATTACGAAGGGTACTCGATGAAGGAAGTGGTTTTCCCGATCTATGTGTTTCATGCGTTGGGAATCAAGACCTTGATTCTGACCAACGCCTGCGGCGGGATCAACGAAGACTATCAACCCGGGGACATCGTATTGGTCGAGGATTTCATCAACCTCGCCTTCGACAATCCCCTGATCGGCGTCAACGACGATCGACTGGGTCCTCGTTTCCCCGACATGAGCGAACCGTTCAGTTTCAAGCAGATCGACAAGATGAAACGCATCCAGCCCGACATTAAGCAAGGGACCTACGGTTTCTTCAGCGGTCCGTATTACGAAACCCGCGCCGAAATCCAAGCCTTCAAACGCATGGGTTGCGATTTGATCGGCATGAGCACGGTCCCCGAGACCATCGCCGCCAATCATTGCGGGATGGAAGTGCTGGCCTTCTCCGTCGTCACCAACATGGCGACCGGCATCCAGAAAGTCAAACACGACCACCAACGCGTCCTCGATACCGCCGTCCTCGCTTCGGCGAAACTCAAAGCCCTGCTTCTGGCCTGGTTCGACTGAATGGACACATTGAAGAGACGCATCCTAGAGGATGGAAGAATCCTCCCCGGCAAGGTCATCAAGGTCGACGGCTTTCTTAACCATCAACTCGACATCGCCCTCATACAGGAAATGGGGGAAGCCTTCCGCCAGCGGTTTGCGAACGTCGAAGTGGATAAAATCCTGACCATCGAAGCCTCCGGGATCGCGATCGCCGCGATCACCGCCCAATCTTTCAACGTCCCCGTGGTCTTTGCGAAGAAGAGCGAATCCAAGACCCTGGATCATGAAACCTACACATGCACGGTCCATTCCTATACGAAAAACCGCACTTACCCCGTCCACGTGGCGAAAACCTTCCTCCATGAGAATGAGAACATCCTGATCATCGACGACTTCCTCGCCAAAGGGCAGGCGGTCCTCGGCTTGGTCGACATCGTCCGTCAAGCCAAGGCGAACGTGGTCGGCATCGGGATCGTCATCGAAAAAGGATTCCAGGACGGAGGAAAGCTGATCCGTGAACAAAACCTGAACCTGCACTCCCTCGCCATCATCGATTCGATCGAAGACGGCGTCCTGCGGTTTCGCGAATCGTCGCTTCCCGACATGAAAGGCGCTTCCCTATGAACACAAACGTAGCGAACCATCTGAATCCCCAACTCATCCAAATCAATAAACAAACCCCGCATTTCGAAGCGGTCTCCTACCCGACCCCCGAAGCGTTCGACCAAGGGGTTTCTTCTTCCTTGATCGACCTCAACGGGGAGTGGGCGTTCAAGTTTTATCCTACCCCCGAAAACGTCCATTCGGGACTGTTTTCAAGCGGTCCCCTGGATGAACTGGATACGATCGAGGTCCCGGGGGTCATGGAACTGCAGGGCTACGGGAAACCGTATTATCTGGCGATGAGCTATCCTCCCCAAGTGGATGTGAAAAAGGCAGCCATCCCCTCGGTCTCCGCAAGCGACAATCCGACCGGTCTGTACCTTCGCGACTTCGACCTTCCGCCCCGTTTCATGGGCCAGCGCGTGTTCATCCGCTTCAACGGTGCGAAAAGCCTGCTTGAAGTCTCGATCAACGGACAGTTCGTCGGTCTCTCCAAAGGATCGATGACCCCGCATGAATTCGAAATCACCCCATACCTCCGTGAAGGGATCAACCGGGTCGGCGCGATGGTCGTCAAATACAGCGATGCGACCTACCTTGAAGACCAGGACATGTGGTTTCTGTCGGGGATCTATCGGGATGTGGAGGTGTTCTGCGAACCCCGAAACTACATCCGGGATGCGTTCGCCTTCTGCGAATTCGAACCCGACGCAAAAGCGGCGGATCTTCATCTTAGCGTCGAAATCGAAGCGGAAGAGATGACGTCCATGCGGTTGAAAGCCAGCTTGGTCAAAGAAACGACGATCATACTGTTTGATCAGGAAATCAACGATCGCAGAGTTTCAATCACCCGACGGATCGAGGATGTGGAAGGATGGACGGCCGAAACCCCGAACCTTTATGAAATCCGGCTCGAACTCTATCAAGACAAGACCTTCATCCAAGGCAAGAAATTCGACTACGGCTTCCGTCAGACCGAAATCGTCGACGGGATCTTCCTCATCAACAAGAAACCGATCAAACTCAAAGGGGTGAACCGTCACGACTTCCATCCCGTGAAAGGATGGGCAATCGACAAGCAGACCCGTGAAACCGATATCCGGATCATGAAGTCCCACAACATCAACGCGATCCGTACCTCCCACTACCCCAATGACCGGCACCTCTATGAACTCT
The DNA here is from genome assembly GCA_023249475.1 of Bacillota bacterium. GTDB lineage: Bacteria > Bacillota_I > Bacilli_A > Erysipelotrichales > Erysipelotrichaceae > GWE2-51-13. The sequence goes on from JAHFCO010000045.1 coordinate 6,980, forward strand.
GCGACCGCTACGGTCTCTATGTGATCGACGAGGCGGATTTGGAAACCCACGGCGTCCGAACCTTCCTCCCCAAGGATGATCCGCGCTGGTTGGATGCGATGATCGACCGCGGGGTCAGGATGGTGAAGCGCGACCGCAACCACGCCTGCATCGTCATGTGGTCGCTGGGGAACGAAGCGGGGTTCGGGACCAACTTCATCGCGATGAAGAAGGCGATGAAGGAAGCGGACGCGACGCGTCCCTTCCACTACGAAGGGGATCCCACCCTAAAAGTATCGGATGTGAAAAGCATGATGTACCCCGATCCCAAGTTACTGAAACGTTATGGGGAGAAGGAAGACATCCTTCCCCGGACTCCGATGGATTACGTGATGAAAGGCATGTTGTCGAAATTCTACCATGCCAAAAAAGACTATGAAAACCTACCGGTCATGGCCTGCGAGTACGCCCATTGCATGGGCAATTCGCTGGGCAACCTCAAGGAACATGTCGACCTCTTCGATGCCTACCCCAATCTCTTGGGGGGATTCATCTGGGATTTCGTGGACCAGGCGATCGAAAAACAAGACCGGCACGGACATCCGATCTACCTTTACGGCGGGGATTTCGACGAAGAGAAGACCAACGGACCGTTCTGCGCCAACGGGCTGATCGCGGCCGACCGTTCCCTTCATCCGGCGATCAGCGAAGTGAAGAAGGTCTATGCGAACCTTGCGGTCACGAAAGACGAAGACAATCTGACCATCCGGAATAAAAACGTATTCGTTACGACGGACGAGTACCGTTTCATCCTGAGACGATTCGTAGACGGTAAACTTGACAGTGAAACGGAACTCATCGTCCCGACGATCCCTCCCTCACGCCAGGCATCGATCAAACTATCCGAAGACTACCTTAAAAAAGATGCAGAACATGACATCCTGCTTGAAGTCGATGTCTTGGAGAAGTTCGATCGTTTGTGGTGCGAAAAGGACCACGAAGTCACCTTCTTCCAGTTCGAAGAGAGAAAAGACCGCAGCCGGCACATCGCGCCATCAAGCTATCAGGCACCGGATGTGATCGACACCTCGACGAACCTGGAGATCATCGCCGGGAAGATGCGCTATGTCTTCGATAAAGTCCACGGGCTCTTGGAGTTCTGTTCGGACAACGAAGAGAACCTCTTCGAGTATCCACTGGACTATAACTTCTCGCGCGCCGACATCGACAACGACCGGATGTTGGAGATGTGGGCGCCCATCCTGCGTCACTTCAACCTCAACCGAAGATGGGATTACAATGTCTCGATGCTGAGGGCGAAGAAATTCGACGTCGTGCTTGAAAACCATGACGTGCTGGTCACCATCCGACACAAACTGCCCGATGTCAGATCCATGGTCACGACCTATCGTTTCTATGGGAACGGCACCGTCGACATCAAACTCGAACTCACCCCAAAAAAAGAAATCATGCGGGTCGGGATGAACCTGACGTTGTCCAACCTCTTCGACACCGTCGCGTTCTATGGGAAAGGTCCGCAGGAGAACTACCGCGACCGCAACACCGGGGCGAAAGTCGGCATCTATTCCGGAAACCTCTTTGAGTTCATCCACCATTACATGCGACCCAGCGAGAACGGAAACCATACGGAAGTCCGTCATCTGAGCGTCAAATCGAAAACGAAATCCTTTGTTTTCGAAGCCTTGTCCAACGACCTGCTCAACACTTCCGTCTGGCCGTATACCCAGAGTGAACTCGACAACGCACGGCACATCCATGATTTACCTTCACCCCGTGTGACCACCGTCAACATCGACCTGGGTCAACGAGGGGTAGGAGGGGATTCACCCATGAACGGCGGGGTCCTGAAAGAATACCGAATGAAAAAGAACGTGACCTATACCCTGCATTATCGGATGCATATCGAAAAATAAGAGCCGCAAGGCTCTTATTTCATGATATAGAGTGTCGTGGCGTTGAACGTATCGCCATGATCCAAATCCCCGTATTGGAATCCTTTACGGAACCATCGCATCCTCTGTTCGGAGGTGCCGTGGGTGAAACTGTCCGGCACGACATAGCCTTGCGACTGTTTCTGGATCGTATCGTCGCCGACCGCGGAAGCGGCGGCCAAGGCTTCGTCGATGTCGCCTTCTTCAAGATAGCCATATCCTTGGACGTAATACGCCCACACTCCCGCCAGATAATCGGCCTGCAGTTCCAAACGGACGGAAAGCGCGTTGTATTCGGTCTCGCTCACCGTCTTCCGCAGTTCTTCCATTTGCTTGATGATCCCGAGTTGGTTCTGGACATGGTGTCCGACTTCATGGGCGATGACATAGGCCATCGCGAAATCACCCGGCGCCTTGAAGCGTTTCTCCAATTCGTCGAAAAACACTAGGTCGATGTAGATCTTTTCATCCCCCGGACAATAGAACGGACCGGTCGCCGAAGATGCGTTACCGCAGGCGGATTGGACCGACCCGCTGAAGATCACCAGATACGGCTCGCGGTAATCCTCTCCGTAATCATCGAACACATCGCTCCACACTTTTTCCGTATCCGCCAATACGACCGACACGAATTCCGTCAATTCCGCCTCGCGCTCTTCGCTCAGCGTGCTGCCGGTATTCTGATTGAAAAGACCGTTGAGTAAAGCGGAAG
>JAHFCO010000025.1:0-35334 GCA_023249475.1 Bacillota bacterium
GATGGTTCTCCCCGATGGTACGCAGACAGGCGTGTTTCGCCACCAAGGCGGCTTTTTCCATGGTCCCGCCGATCCCGATCCCCAGGATCATCGGCAAACAGGCGTTGGGCGCCGCGATCCGTACGGTTTCCAGAATGGCTTTCTTCACTCCCTCGATTCCATCGGCCGGCGTCAGCATGACGACGCGCGACATGTTTTCCGACCCGAACCCTTTGGTCATGATTTCCAGTTCCACACCATCCCCCGATACGAGTTCGACATGCAAAACCGACGGTGTATTATCCAAGGTATTCTTACGTCCAAACAGCGGATCGCCGACCACCGACTTCCGCAGGTATTTCTCTTGATAGGATTCCTTAACCGCCTGGTCGAGCACGCTCTTGATGTCCCCGTTGACAAGATGGACATCTTGTCCAAGCTTCAAAAAGAACACGACCATCCCCGTATCCTGACACAAGGGGATCGAGCGGCTACGGGCGATCCCTTCATTCTCGATCAGCACGCCAAGGATATCCTTCGCCCCGGCATCCCGCTCGCTTAGATAGGCTTCCTTCAGACTCTTCGCTATGTCCTTGGGATATTCAAACGCGAGTTTGCCTAATTCTTGTTTGGCGAACGCCGCGATGATCCGTACATCGATTTCACGCATAAGGTTTCTCCGTTTCTATGTCTACTTTACCATAAAATCAACCTGAAAATGGAAAAGAACTCCCGAAGAAGTTCTTTAGTGTGCTGCTGAATGTTACGTGGTGTCAGCCCACCCGGGTTGCACGATGCCCTTCCGTTTCAGTATATACCTATCGACTGTCGGATTCAACGGGAAGACCCGTCGAAAATCGCAAGACATTCGTTTTACCCTCTACTTTCCATCTTGGTGTCGAAGGGATACGGAGTTGCCGATAATGCTTGTAAAAGAATTATCATAGGCTCTTGTAATACATCGAGATTCTATGTAAACTATGCTTAGGAGGTCGATGTATGGACAAGAACTATCTAAGTGGAAGTTCAAGTTTGATCCTTCTCAGTCTGATAAGTCGAAAAGATATGTACGGCTACGAATTGATCAAGGAATTGGAGATCTTATCCGATATGTCGTTTCAGTTTAGAGAAGGGACGCTCTATCCGATCCTCCATAAATTGGAGAATATGCGATGGATCGAATCGTATATCACGAAGGCTGAAACCGGCAAAGAGCGGAAGTACTATAAAATCACACGCCTTGGGTTACAACAGCTTCACGAAGAAAAAAAGAAGTGGGAAGAATTCCAAGATTCTTTAAACAAGGTCTTAGGCGGTTCTCGTTATGTCGGTCAATTCTAAAGATGATTTTATCAACTGCGTTGTAAAGCAGGTCAAGTTCCCCTTCGATCGCAAGCCGATCGCAAAGGAACTCGAAGACCATATCGATCAACTCGAAAGTTTCTTCCTATCGACCAAATGCAGCCCAGACGAAGCACAACGAAAAGCCGTTTTAGAGATGGGGGATCCGCTTGAAGTCGGAAAAAGCCTGAACGACGTCCACAAACCTTTGCTTGGTTGGTTGTGGATCTTCAATAAATACCTCTGTATCCTCATCGCCATTTATTCATCGATCCTATTCATGACGAAAGTCTATACGACCTGGGAGAATTCGAGGGAACGCACGCCGCCGGTGTTTGAAGGGGAATCGGCTTTCCAAAGCATCGGGATCGACCCGGTGGAAATCCAGATCGTCTACGATAAAACAATCTATCAAAAAATCGACTTGCATTGCGAAACCATCCTGTTTGAACGAATCCTGTTGAATTCGGATGGCACGATGATCCTACTTTATCAAAGCATCAAAGAGTTCGATCCGTTCGGATTGGATGTAAGCGAATATCCCATCCAGAACATGTCGACACTCGTTCATTCCAACAGACGCAAGATTCGGTTCAATCCTGAACGCGTAAAAGCGCTTGAAGGTCATCGAATCCTTGTGACCCAAGACGAATCACTTCTCGAAGGGGAAATCGTTCTTGAATTCTCACACCATATCGGGGTTTCACGTATCACTATCAAGGGGGAATAAATCGTGAAGGGTAAGAAAATCGTTCTGTATCTGTCGATCGCCATCGTTCTCGCCGTTTTTGCGCTTTTCATCAGTGGTCATCGCCTTTCCGCAACGGATGTCGTCAAAGAGCTTAACGCCAAAACGGACTTCAAACCCGCCGACATCATCTACAATCAACCGAGTAATAATCCGGAAACAAAGAATGTCGTAATCATCCTATCTAAACATGATAACTGGGTTCAATGCCGATCGGTTAAAAAAACTTTCGGTTTTTTATGGAAGAATAACGACTCGGATGTCGAACCCATCGATGTGTCGCAACAGGATCCAAGATTATCCAACGACGAGATCATACAGAACTATATCTTGCGTTGCAGCGGAATGGAATCCTATACCATCAAAAACACAAGCGGAAATCTTTCCAATGGATCGGATTTCATCCACCTTAAGGATTGGGTGTATTACGCTGTTTGTGAAATTGCGGATGGGACAGCTCTGAAGTACAGTGGAAACGGACTATACCGCATTAAGAGCGACGGTTCAGGCAAACAGAAAATCAATGATGCTTGCGTACAGTCCCTCTACACGGATGGTACCGACATCTATTTCGAAGGAAATCGATTGAATGTGGATACATTGGAAAGTATGAATGTTTATCAGAATATCGATCCGAACTATCCGGTCATTCCCATTAACGATTATTTGATTTTCGTTGATCTATCCGGAAAGCGTGCCGTCAAAATCAATCTGGATGGTAGTTCTAAGACCGACTTGTCCAAAGAACCGGCAAGTGAATTGGGATTCTATAACGGATGGATTTATTACTCTACGAGTAGTTCTTTCCGAAGAGTAAGACTTGATGGAAGCGAAGATATGATTGTTTCGATCAGCCGCGTTGAATCGTACGTTTTCATCGATAACGCCATCTATTTCCCATCCAAACTCCATCGGAATCAGTTGTATCGCATGGATCTCGACGGGGAGAATCGCGCAAAAGTATCCGAACAAAGCGTAGTTGCGTTAAACTATTATAAGGATCGGATCTATTACATCGATAGCGAACAATACTTGATTCATTCGATGAAGGTGGATGGGACGGACGATGTCGTACTTTCAACCCGGAGCGCGGAAAACATCATCATCGAAGACGGTTGGTTGTATTTCAACGAGCAAGGCATCGTTTCTCAAAAGTTTAGGATTTCACTGACCGATGGAAAAGAGGAATCGCTCTTCACGATTTCCACTGCTGAAGTCGATCAACTGTTTACCACCCACACGACAAGCGGTAATCAATCCAATGGATCACGTTTCGTCGTACTTGGAGACTATGTCTATTATTCCTCTTGTTTGGTCATCGATGGAATTGCTGACGTGGATGGATTTGAAGAAGACGGATTGTTTCGCATGAGAATCGATGGTTCAAGTAAACGGAAGATTGCTAGCGGGTGCCAAAGTCCTATCTTTACGGATGGTGTTAACATTTATAGTGGATACCAAAAACTGAATTTCAAAACACTGAAACTTGAAGAAAGCGGATTTTCATCCTATGGTCCAGTAGTATTCTTTAATGAATCCATGATTGCTTTCGACTTCCAATCCAGCAGCATTTTCCGATATGATCTAGTAAGCAAGAAGAAGAGCTTTGTTACGACCAATAGCACAAGCGAATTTCGGTTTGAGAGTGGTTGGATCTATTATTTGACGCAAACCCCTGAAGTTAGTGTGCGTAAGGTGAAATATGACGGAACGATGGACAGACTTGTGGCTATCGGTAACTTTAATCACTTCATCATCGTCGGTAACGCCATCTACTATCCCTCTTCGACGGATGGAAACAAGATTTACCGGATGGATCTTGATGGCAAAAATAGTCGGAAAGTGTCGGATGCGACCGCCATCACACTCAACTCCGACGGGAAAAGGCTCTATTACGTCGATGGCGAAACACAATACATCCACTCGATGCTACTTAATGGCACCGACAGAAAAGTTCATTCAACACGCCAAGCCAAAGACATTGCCATTTATAAAGGTTGGTTGTATTTCAATGATCAAGCCTTCTTCACAGGTAAGTATCGGATTTCCTTATCGAGCGGAGAAGAAGTGATCTATGAGATCAAATCGGTCGCGTCCGAAGCGACGGCTCCTGAAATCATTGAGGGGACATTCATAAGTAATCGATACGTCAGGAGCGGTGAGTGGATCTATTATGGAACGGAGAACGGAGTCTACCGAGTGCATCCTGACGGAAGTGATAAAAAGAAAATATCGTCCCATGGATGCGCTTCACTGGTTATTGTGGGGAACTCTATCTATTACGTAAACATGGATTATTTCTGGACGATTTTCCGAATGAACCTCGATGGAACACAGCCAATACTCGTCAAAGACATACCCTCGTCGGGCATCATTGTCAAAGACGGTTGGCTTTATAGCACTAGTTACTTAAACGGGGGGCTTTATCGATTGAAACTCGATGGAAGTTCATATCAGTACCTTACCAACAAAATCAGTGATGTCGACTTTATCACGGATGATTCGATCATAGGTAGACGCTGTGGCGAAGTTTGTATCGGTCTTTATCGAATCAATCTCGACGGAACCGGACTTTATGATTTCGAAACGGGTGAAGATTACATCCAAGTCTACTTGGTTCATGAAGGTTGGGTTTATTACTCGCTTTACTCACCAACAGATTCAAAAGCCACTTTTTTCAAAGTACGGTTCGATGATGTTAACCATGACATTATCAACGCAGAAAACGATCCACTTAGTCGAATCTCAGAAGTCCATGATGGTTGGATGTACTCAGCCGATGAAGAGGGTAAATCCGTGGTCAGATCGAAGCTTGACGGGACCCAGCAACAAACGATTATCAAAATCACGGATAGTAAACAAGGGTATATCAATCAGATTATCTTTCTAGGGGATAAAATACTGATGATTCAATATATCGATGGAGTCCAGAAACTTTTTATCTCGAACCTTGACGGAAGTGATCGCAAGCCTTTTGTAGAATAATCTAAGTCGGTTAATCAAAAATATCTTAATTGAATGTGAAAGCCCCGATGCAATGTCGGGGCTTTCTTGTCTATAAGTAGGTAAATGTTAATCATCGATTTGAGTTACCACTCGTTTACTTTGAGAAAATCTTGAGATACTCGCCATACCCTTCGCTTTCCATCTTGTCATACGGGATGAAGCGCAAGGATGCGGAGTTGATGCAATAACGCAATCCACCCTTCTCTTTCGGACCGTCATTGAACACATGGCCCAGGTGGCTATCGGCGATTTTCGAGCGGACTTCGGTGCGGATCATGAAGTGGGACATGTCGGTTTTCGAGACGACTTGTTTGGGGTCAAGCGGCTTGGTGAAGCTTGGCCATCCGCAATGGGATTCAAACTTGTCCAAGCTAGAAAACAACACTTCACCGGAGACGATATCCACGTAGATGCCTTTTTCGAAATGGTCGAAATATTCGTTTTGAAAAGGACGTTCGGTCGCGTTATGTTGGGTGACTTCAAATTGCAGGGGGGTGAGATGATCGAGTTTCTTTTCCATAATGCACCTCTAGCCATAGTATAGAGAAAGCGGAGGGAGGATGCAAAGAAAAGACCCGCAAACGCGGGTATTGCCGAATCGAGGGTCCCTTTAGACGCGATGGGGGATCGCACCCTGGATTCATCCGCCCCGGACCACCTCGCTTTCTTTCATCGATCGACCATGGTGAATGTCCATCGATGGTTGATTTCAGTGTAGCGAAGGATTGTGGCAGGAATGAGGCGAGGGTTGGAATAAAAAAGAAACCCGCTTACGCAGGTTTCGAGGTGCTGAATTGCCAGTAGATGCCGAATTGATCGATGATGCTTGCGTAGAGAGGGCTCCAGAACGTTTCTTGAAGTTCCATTTCGACCGTACCGCCTTCTTTCAAGAGTTCATAGTATCTTCGGGTTTTGTTTGGATCGTCCGTCACGACGGTCAGGGAAATGTTGTTTCCGACGATGATTTCCATCCCCGGATAATAATCGCCAAACATGACGATGTCCCCTTCGATTTCCAATTCCGCATGCATTAGAAGATTCGATGCCTCTTCATCCATCGGGTAATCCGGGTTGGGCATATCGCCGTATCGAATCAATTCGACGACGGGGGTTTCGAACACTTTGGAATAAAAATTCACGGCTTCTTCGCATTGTTTGTCAAAATTGACATAGGCTTGAACAGGCATGATCTGTCCTCCTTGATTGAGCACATCGTATCGATTTCCATTCAAAATTGGAAGTAAAATGCATGGAAACAGAGACAAACCCGGTCAGACACCGGGTTTGTTGAGTTTGATGATGAAGGAAGTTCCCTGTTGGAGCGTACTTTCGACCCGGATGCTTTCACCTAGATGTGTCAGGATTTCCTTGGCGATCGAGAGTCCCAGTCCCGTGGATTTGGCAGAGCGGGCTTTGTCGACCGTGTAGAAACGATCGAAGATGTAGGGTAGGTCGACAGGATCGATCCCTTCTCCGTCATCCTGGACGATCAAGGTATAGTGGGTCGGGTGAGATTGGAGTTTGATCTCGACGTTACCGTTCCTTGGCGTGAACTTGAAGGCGTTGTCGAGAAGGACGGTGAGTACCTGGTCCAAGCGGTCTTCGTTGCCGAGGTAAAGGTTGAAAGAATCGGAAAGAGTCAAATGAAGCTTGATCCCTTTTTCTTGGGCGATATGAAGATATTTCTCTTTCACGTCGATCAAGAACGGATTCAGGTCGAATTCCTTCCGCTCGAATCCCTGGGTCGTGGATTGAAGGCGGGAAAGTTCAAGCAGATCGTTGATCAGGCGCGTCAGACGCGCGGTTTCCTTAAGAATCAAGGCATAGTATTCCTTGCGTTTCTCGTCATCGCGGATCAATCCGTCATGCAAAGGATCAATCAAACCTTTGATCGCGGTCAGCGGCGTTCGTAGTTCATGCGAGACATTGGCGACGTAATCCTTACGGAGTTGGTCCAGGCGTTCGCTTTCGGTGACATCCCGGAACAGTCCGACCGATCCGACCAAGACGTTGTTTTCATCCAGAATCGGACGTAAAGTAATCCGCAGGATCCGATCCAGGTGGGTGAAGAGGAAGTCCATGTTTTCCTGATTCAACGAACGTCGGATCGCATCCTGGATTTGCGGGTCGTCGAGGATGGACAGGGCGTGTTGGTTGCCTTCATCGCTCCCGACCACCTGGTAGAACGCCGGATTGACGGTTTGGACTCTCCCCGTCGCATCGAAGGAAAGGATCCCGTCCCCCATCGACTCGACCAGTTTCATGAGTCGGTCGCGCTCGATCGCGACGTCATTGATCGTTTGACTCAGGTCGCTGCTCAGTTGATTGAGCGAACGCCCCAGTTGTCCCAGTTCCCCTTGGTCTTTCACATCCGCCCGTAGGTCGAAGTTCCCCATCCCCATCCCTTGGGCGACGGCGACCATCTTGTTGATGGGTCGGGTGAAGATTTTCGAGAAGAAATAAATGGGGATCGCCATCAGGAATATCACCGCCAACATGGTCAGCACCAACACGCGGATCAACCCGTTGAGCGTGGATGTGATCTCATAGGCGGGAAGGATCATGGCGACCGCCCCGACCAGTTTTTGGTTGATGATGATGGGTTCGCCCACGACCAGACTCTCGAAGTCATGTCCGGTGGCGGTGAACATCGTATTCACGGAGCGGTTGGATAAGAGTTCGGCGGTGATGGCGGAAATTTTGTTCGTATAGTCGATTTCATTGGTCGTTCCGGGCTGGTCGTGCGAGTTCTCGCTACGGATCGGCCGGGTCGCATAGATGACGATCCCTTCGGTGTTCACGATGATCAATTGGCTGCGGTTGGCATCCGATTGGGAAACGATGACCCGGTTCATCGCGTTCTCGTCGATGATCCCGAGGATGTAGTCCTGAACCAAACGGTTCATCGAACGCAACACCGGTTCCATTTCCCGCGACTTGATGTCGGTGACCAGATTTCTTCCGATGGGGAGAAAAACCAAAAGCGTCAGGATCAACCCAACGCTAAAGAGGGAGACAAACAAGGTGAGTAAACGGAAAAAGAGGGTGTGGCGGAATTTCATCAGATTTCCTCGAACTTATATCCGACGCCGTAGATGGTCTGGATGGCGTCGTGAAGATGGGGCGGTAGTTTGGCGCGGATCCGTTTGATGTGGGTATCCACCGAACGGGTATCCCCGTAATAGCTGTATCCCCAGACCAGATTGAGGATCTGGTCGCGGGTGAAGACTTGTGACGGATGGGACATCAACAGGAACAGGATTTCCACTTCCTTCGGGGTCGCGGCGATCGGCACCTGGTTGATCCGGATCGTATAGTTCTGTTGGTTGACTTCGAGATTCTTGTAGGCGATTTTCTGAACCGTCTTCTTATCACGGCTCTCGCTTAATCGTCTCTGGATCGCCTTGATCCGTGCGATGACTTCCCTGGCGCTGAACGGTTTCACGATGTAGTCGTCGGCTCCCAGTTCAAACCCGAGGATCCGGTCGATCTCTTCCCCTTTCGCCGTCAGCAACAGGATCGGCACATCCGATTCTTTGCGTATTTCCTTACAGACTTCCAGTCCGTTTTTCTTGGGCATCATGATGTCCAACACGATGAAATCGGGGTTGGCACTGCGAAACGCCAACAAGGCTTCTTCCCCGTCGGACGCAAACGTCGTCGCATACCCTTCTTCCTTCATGTAGACCCTTAGGGCCTCTTTGACGATCGGATCATCGTCGCAACACAGGATGTTCATTCAACTCACCTCATGGGGGTAGGATAACAGAGAATTGTGGCGGAACTATGGACGCTTTTCGACACTTCACCGCAAGTTTATTGCGATGCTTGATTCAGATGGATCTGAATGGGTGCCGTCAGTAGGTTCTTGAACTGTGTTTCATACGCTTCGACGGCCGCCGGGTTGTTTAAGGTGATCCCGATCGAAACGAACTGGACCAACACCCTCCCGTCTTCGAAGGTCTTGACGATGGAGGCGGCGCCTTCCTGTTCGATGATTTCCTGCGCGACTTCCTGCGAAGTGATCTGGTAGGAATCATAGACCCAAAGTTCTTCATCATCATAATAGACGATGAAAATCATATCGGGGCTGGGATTGAGAACATGCATGAACGATGGCCAGGTTTGGATCGGGGCGTCCAGGACGGCGTTGCTTGAGCGGAGTTCGCATCGTGTCGCATTTTCTTCGGCGATGCAGTTCGACTCGCTGGCGAACAAGAGTGAAATGGAGGTGAATACCATGGCGTTTTGATTGAGGATGTCGGGGTCGAATTGATCCAGAAGGGCCTGAAGATTCTCCTTTTCTTTCGTCAAGGTCAGCACTTCGTTTCGTAGTTCGTCGATCTTCGCTTCTTGTTGGGCGATGACTTCTTGGTATGCGGCGCTATTGTCTTCGGCTGGCGTACATCCTGTCAAAAAGAGGATAAGAATGAGGAAAAGGATGGATTTTTTCATGGATGGCTCTCCCTGATTTCAATTTTCATTATAGTCCATCGTCAAAAAAACTGGAATAAAAAACGCGGGAATCGTCTTCCCGCGTCTTATGTTTAAATGAATAACGTCGTTCCGACGTTTTCGTTGGATGCGATGTACGTCGCGACGCCACCGTATTCGATCCCGTCGATGAGTTCTTCTTTCTTGATGCCCATCAGATCCATGGACATCGTGCAGGCGATGAACTTCACGCCCAGATCCAAAGCATTCTTCATCATGACGTCGAGTTGGTCGACGCCTTTGGTTTTCATGATGCCTTCGATCATCGCTTTCCCCATCCCGCCCATGTTCATGCTGGAGAGCGGAAGTTTGGATGCGCCTCTGGGCATCATGACGCCGAACATCTTTTCGATCAGATTCTTTTCGGTGGCGACGTTCTGCGGTTTACGCAACGCGTTCAATCCCCAGAAAGTATAGAAGATGGTGACTTTCTTGCCTTGGGCGGCCGCGCCTTGGGCGATGATCATGGCCGCCAACGCTTTGTCCAATTCCCCGCTGAACAGAACGATCGTGGCGTTTTCCTGGGTGTTGGGGGTCAATGCGCCTAAGGTGCAATTGACATCCTTGTGTCCCTTGACGATCTCGGCGATGTACTTGTTGCCTTCGGTCACGTTGGAGACCAAGGTATGACCATTACTGGCACTCCAGGTTTCCACGTCCTTCGCGAATCCCGGATCGGTCGCGATGATCTGGATGTGGTCGCCTTCATTGGCTTCCGTGATGGCTTTATAGGTGGCCATCAAGGGTCCCGGGCATTGCAGCCCGACGACGTCGACAACTTTTCTCTCACTCATGCTCTTCCCCGTGATTTCATCGACTTTCGTATCGACCGATTTCTTCGTGGTGCTGAGTTCGTACTTGAACGACTTGTAGGTGGAGTATCCGCCGGAAACGTTGAAGAGTTTGGTGAATCCATTGGCTTTGAGGATGCGGATCGCGATGTAGGCGCGTAATCCGACCTGGCAGTTGACATAGATCGGTGTGTCTTTGGAGACCTTGATTTCACCGATGCGTTGTCTCAGTTCATCGACTTCGATGTTGACGGCGCCCGGGAAGTGTCCGGTCGAAAATTCGATCGGCGTACGGACGTCCAATAGGTACGCCCCTTCTTTCGCCAGTTGTTCGACCTGTTGGACATAGGCGACGCTGTAATCTTGATGCATCACGTTTTCGGCGATATAGCCGAGGATGTTGACCGGATCCTTCGCACTGCTGAAGGGCGGGGCATAGCTGAGTTCGAGGTCGGAAAGCTGGGTGACTTTCGCCTTCAGCTTGATGGCCGTGGCGATGACGTCGATCCGTTTTTCCGTCCCTTCTTGCCCGACCGCCTGGGCTCCCAGGATTTCACCCGTTTCCGGATTGAAGAGGAGTTTCAAAGCGATGTTGGTGGCGTTAGGATAATAGGAAGCATGGTTCCCGCGGTGGGCATGGATCGCCTGGTTGGGGATTTTCTTCATGTCGAGCAGACGTTGGTTGTTGCCGGTCGCCGCGACGGTCAGGTTGAAGACTTTCAGGACGCTGGTTCCCAAGGATCCGTTGTATTGGACGTCGTAGCCGTTGATGATGTCGGCGACGATGCGTCCTTGGCGGTTCGCCGGCCAGGCCAAGGCGATGGCGGTGTCCCCGCCGGTAACGACATCTTTGACTTGGATGGCATCCCCGATGGCATAGATATCGCGGATGACTTCACCGGTCGCGGCGTCGAAGGTTCTGAGTTGGGGGTTGGTGGCGATGTGTCCGCGCGGTCCGAGTTGGAGTCCGCCGTTCTTCGCCAGTCCGTTCTCGGGGACGACCCCGATGGAGAGGATCAAGAGGTCGGTATCGACTTCCTTACCGGATTCAAGATGGATCGTATGTCCGTTGTTGGAGAAGTGGGAAACGCCGTCTCCCAGGACCAGTTCCACCCCATGGGTGTTGAGTTCCTGATGGACCATCTGCGCCATTTCGAAATCAAGCGGCGCCAAGACTTGCGGCATCTTTTCGACCAAGGTGACCTTGATGCCTCTCTCGACCAGGTTTTCGGCCATTTCGACGCCGATGAACCCGCCCCCGACGACGACCGCCGTCTTGGGTTGTTTTTCTTTGATGAAGTTGTAGATCGCATCCGTATCCGGGATGTTACGCAATACGAAGAGGTTGTTCGCTTCCTTGATGCCCGGGATCGGCGGTTGGATCGGCTTGGCTCCGGGGGATAGAATCAAAACGTCGAACGATTCGGTGTAGGTCGCGCCGGTTTGCGTGTTGCGGACGGTGACGAACTTCTCGGTTTTGTTGATTTCGGTGACTTCGTTGAAATTGCGGATGTCGAGGTTGAAGCGTTCGCTCATCCCTTCGACGGTCTGGACGAACAGTTTGTCGCGTTGCTTGATGACGCCTCCGATGTAATACGGTAGCCCGCAGTTTGCGAAACTGATGTACTCGTCCCGTTCGAACAGAATGATCTTGTCTTCTTCGTTTAGACGACGAAGACGTGCGGCTGCGGTCGCGCCTCCCGCGACCCCTCCTACGATAAGAATTTTCTTCATGCGATTTCCTTTCCTTCCTCATTGAAGAGGCATACGATGACCCGGACCACTTCCGGATTCACCAGTTCATAATGGTTGGTGTTCCCGCTACGTTTCACAGACAAGACGCCGGCGGATCTGAGCTTGGCAAGATGTTGGGAGACCGCGGATTGCGAGACGTTCAGACATTCTTCCATATGCGAGACGTTGCATGAGCCCTGTTTGAGAAGCCCGCGAACGATGCACAGACGGATCGGATGAGCCAACACTTTAAGTAGTTCGCTTTTTTGCGTATACAGTTTCTCGTCGAATTCCATGGTGTACCTCCTAGTCCATTAGTATATTAGATTTTTCTAATATACTTGTCAATACATCGACAACCGAAAAGAAGACGAAACGAAAAAGTTCCGCTGCCACGGAACCTTTTCTTGAAACAAATCATCCGATCTTTGTGAAGATTGAAAGGAAACATACGAGTGACGGCGATTCATTGAAATTCATCCAGGAGGGGGAGATCGCCATCGACTCGGGGGATGGTGTGATGTACTTGTCGAACACTGTTAGTATCGCTGATCAAGATGTCGCGAATGTGTCATCAAGACGAAAAAACGGTGAAAAAAAGAGAAGCACGACGTGCTTCTCAAGCGAACTGTTTGATCATGGCCATCAGTTCTTCATCGGAGTCGACGGAGATGATGTAACGGCTATCGATGAATTTCAAGGAAAGGAGGATGTATTTGGGAAGGATGACCGGTTTATGCAACGCGACGCAGTAACCGGCTTCGCGATGGGCGCTCCCCCCTTCTTTGGCGCTCATGACGACCGACACTTTTCCGATCGAGGCCAACATCCTGCCGATCAGTTCCGACTCGCTTTTCAGCATGCCCGCCTGGGTCGGAGGGAACGGGGAAAGGGTCAAGGACGGCGGCGAGAAAAGTTGGCGTTTGATGGAAGCGCTCAGGCTTCCTTCCACGAAGGATTTGACCAAGGGCATATGCAGAAGCGTGATGCTGGGGAAACGGTTCTCCTGGGAGGCCGCCTGGACGCAGGTGTCAAGCGGATCGTCGAAACCCGACATCACGATGTATCCTTCTTTCCCCAAGGCTTCGCTCAGGTTCTTCGCATGGATCATTTCTTTCTCGTTGGCGCTCCGGCTCCCGACGATCGCGATCTTCGGATGTTTGCGGTTCAACAACGAAAGGTTCCCGCAGCCATACAGAAACAAAGGCGCTTCCTCTTTCAAATCCTGAAGCAAGCTCGCGGGATATTCCTCGTCGAACTTACTGATGATCTTCGTATTCGGTAGCAACTTCGCGAACGCCCCGACGGTTTCCCGTTGGATCATCTGGAACACTTTCGGATAGTCCTGGATGAATTTGGATGCCGGGCAATAGTTGAAATAGAATTCGGAAACCTGGAGAAGTTCGTGAAACCTATCACGAGTAATCATTTGGTTCAACTTCGCATCGTCCTGCACCAGTTTGCGCAGGATCTCGAAGTTGATCGCGATTTCCCGATTCCGTTGATAATGATTCACACGTTTCTCCTTGGTTTATACGTCGTAGATTCCACTTGTTTTATGGATCATTTCCTTAAACCGGTCGACGGCATTCTGCGGTCCGACCAGTTTCATTTTGTCTTCGAACTGGAAAATCCAAGCCATGAACGTCGGGCTGAAGACGATCGGTACGCTGACCAGGAACCGTTTCTCCCCATACGGGGTCAATACCACGTCGGATCCGAAACGGTCGAAGATGACCCCGATCAAATCATGGCTGCAATCGAGTTCGACCTTCATTTCTTCGCCGCCGAACATGTTGAAGATTTTCTGACAGTATTCGCGGACATCCTTGTCCGCCGGCAGTTCTTCGAAATGTTCCTCGCACATCGCCACATCGACCATCTTGTCGACGCGATAATTGACGAACTTGGCGTATTTCTCATGGTAGGTCACCAGATAGTAGTTTTCATCGTCCCAGACCAGGATGCAAGGCGTCGCGATGTAGGGTTGTCCGTTTTTGCGGAACTTGACTTGTTTATCGACATCGATGTCGAAGTAGCGGAAGCTCACTTTACAGCGGTTGGCGATCGCGTTGTGAAGGATGTCGACGCTGTAGTAGATTTTCTCGTTGGTCGTTTTGAGCCGGTTGGTGACGTAGACCCGGTTCAGTTGTTTCGCCTGGTTCTCGCTGGCCAATCCGTTGATCTTGCGGATCAATTCGTCGCTCTTCTTTTGGGTGATGAATTTCGAATATTGGACGGCGTCGACCAAAAGCTTCAACTCGGGGAGTTCGAATTCGCGCGACCCGACGAAGTACCGGTTGCGTTTTTCCCGGTTACAGAGGATGTCCACCCCGTACTCTTTCAGCAGTTCGATGTATTCATAGATGCTTTTGCGCTCGCTGCTTAGGCCCATCGACTGTAATTCGTCGATGATCTCCTGCACTGTCACCGGATGTTCCTCATCCGTCTTCTCCAACAAAAACCTGAGTACATACAAAAGTTTAAGTTTACTGTTCCCGGTCGTGGTCATCGTTCAATCCTCGCTCATTCTATTGTACTCTATCACGATTTTTATCTCAAGAGTACAGAAACAAGGACAATTTAGCCGTGGCAGTAACCCAACCTTGCTTATTTTACCTCATTTTTCACGATTGGAACGTTTTTTCGCTTCAACCGTCAAAAACCCGTCCTGAAATCGTTCGCTTGGCCAAGCCCTGGGAGCGGGATATGCTAAAATGGGGAAAAGCGAGGTAAGGATATGAAGATTTCCGAAGGATTCGAAGTGTTGGTGATCCCTCAAGAGCACGGGGCGTATCACCTTTCCCTCCTGTTCACTGAAACGGAAGCCCTCTTGGTCGACACGGGGAATCCCGGACAGGAGGATGCATTGGAGAAAGCGCTAAACGAAGCGGGTCTTTCGCTTGAGCGCATCACGAAAATCGTCATCACCCATCACGACCGCGACCATATCGGAGGGTTGAGGGAACTACGGCGCAGACTTCCTAAGGTGAAAGTGTGGGCCCAAGTGGATGAAATCCCCTTCATCGACGGGAGCGTCCCCGCGCTGAAAATCCAGGACCTCGACCCGGTTTTCGATACCTTACCCGAAAAGAAGCAACTCTTCGTCACACAGATGAAGAAAATCTTCCCGTCGATCACCGCTCCGGTCGATTTCGGATTGAAGGATGGCGACGTGTTGGATTTCGATGGCGGCATCGACGTCATCCATACACCGGGGCATACCTTGGGCCACATCTGCCTTTACCATCGAAAATCCAAAACCTTGATCGCCGGAGACGCCATGAACATCCAAGAAGGCAAGCTGATCGGGGCCAACCCCGAGTTCACCCACGACCTTCGCGAAGCGGCGACTACGTTGAAGCGCTTATCCCATTATGATATCCAACGCATCGTTTCCTATCACGGCGGAATCTTCGAAGACCATCCCGATCAAGCCATCCTCTCCTTAACACACTAACGGCCCCTTGCGAGGCCGTTTTTCATGTTAGTGCAGTTGTTTCGCCCATTCTTGGGCACGAAGAATTTCACCGTCTTTCAGAGGACCTTCCTTGTCGAGAACGAAGAACGCCTTCGTCCCGACGGATTGCCCGCCTTTTGAGACCAGGATCTTCAGGATTTTCTCCCCGGCGTAACCGAAGAACTTCACCATCGTCGACAACACCTTACTGTCGACGACCCCGACATCGACCCGCGTATCGAAGGATGCGACACGCACGGAACGAAGCGAATCGGATGGAAGGGAGCGCAGGAACGAGTTGAGGGTGGGCATGGCGTTGAACGCGCGGGTCGGTGATCCGACCACCAGCAAATCGACGTTCAAGTCGTCGGGTTTTACGGTGGAAACATGTTTCAGAGAGGATGTTTCACCCAAACCGTCGACGATCGCCCTGGCGATTTTCTCCGTATTTCCGAATACGGAATCATAGATGACCAATGATTTCATAACGAAACCTCCTTGAGGATGACCTCGAAATCACGGAAGGACTAATGGTTGTTGGTGGAGGAATTGGCGCGTTGTTGGGACATGACCGCATCGATCGCCAAGACGACGGCCAAGGCCGGCACTTCGTTCTTACTGTCGGGGACGTTCAAGACATAGGTGTCCCCCCAGGTGAACCATTGCTTGCTGATTTCGACGACCGGACCTTCTTCCGCATAGACGGCGTATTCATGTCCGCTGAAATTCCCTTCGACCTTCCAATCCAAGCCCAGAATATCGTACTTCGGTTTCAAGATGGAAAACTTCGCCTTGATTTCGGCGACTTCTTCCCCGTTGATCGTAACGAAGAAACGTGGCAATAGGCTTAGTACTTTTTGGTGGATATAGGCGAGTTCGTTCCCGCTCAGATCGAGAAGGTGCAGTTTCTTGCCAAGCGAGAACACTTCCCCTTCGACTTTATAACGTTCATTCCCCGCTTCATCGTACACCGTAAACTTGTCGCCCCAAGAGAAGACTTTTTGTTTGATGAGTAGTTTCATAGTAAACCTCCGTGATTCCATTATATCCTTTTTATTTCGCATTTTCCTTAAGATTTCATCGGGTAATCAAGTGGATCAGTCGTGTTCCACGACATCGTTGAAGCGCAGGATGAAGACGCATCCGCCTTCTTGGTTGCTCTCGCACCGGATTTGACCCCCATGCATTTCGACGACCTTCTTGACGATCGACAAGCCCAGCCCCGTCGACCCGCTCCCTACCTGCTTCGATGTCGTGAATCGATCGAATAACGTCGGGATCAATAGCGGGTCGATTCCGACCCCGTCGTCTTCAACCCTCACTTCAAACCCTTCCTTATCCTGACTCGCCGAAATGCCGATCGTAATCGGTCTTTCGTTGTGTTGGATCGCATTGGTGACCAGATTCGTAAACACCCGATCCATCCACGCCGGATCGATTTCAAGACCGAAATACCCGTCGGGGATGTCGATGCGTACGCCGCATCCGGCTTGTTCGATGACGGGAAGCAGGTCGGCGATCGTCATGCGAAGGTATTCATAGCCGTTCACCTTGGTTTTCTTCATCTTGAATTCGGCGCTCTCCAAGGTTGATAGATCGAACAACGAATCGATCAGTGTCTTTGCGCGTAACCCGTGGTTTTTGATCAGGGAGGAAAATTGATGTTGCTGCTGCGGAGTGGTTTCCTGATTCGTCAGGATGTCCGCGAACCCCAGGATGACGGACAACGGATTGCGTAAATCATGCGAGATGTCGAGGATCAACTGTTGCCGTTTCTCTTGCGCAACCACCAACGCGTCTTCCTTCTTCTCGACTTCTTCCGCCATCTCGTTAAACAACTCCCCGACCGCTTCGAACTCTTTCGATGCTTTCATTACGACCCGGTGGGAATAATTCCCTTGCTTGATTTGCGTAACGGCCTCGGATAGTTTGCGGATCGGTTTCAAAAACTGCCGCGAACCGATTCTCGACAAGACGACCACACCGAAGCTCAACAGCAATCCAAGGAGAATCAGCATCGAAAAAATCGCGTTCATGACCGCGTCCTTGTCGTTGGACTCGTAGGCTTTATTTGCGACGATCGCAAGGTCGATGCGCAACGACGTCGGGAAGACAACGACGACCCACCCCTGCAATGCTTCGCTATATTCGATCTGAAGGCTATACGGAAGTCCGACTTTTCGCGAATCGGTTAAGAATCGGGTGAATTCCTGCGTACTCATCGCTTTGGTTCCAAAAGGATCGATCCCGCCTAAATGATCCAACCTCAGGTTCGAATTGATGAAGTAGACCCCGCCGTTCACTTCGGCGATTTCCGCGATGGCGGATTCTTCCATTTCGTTTTGGATGAGAAAGCTCGGTGGGAACCGGTCTTTCACCAGGTTCTGCGACAAGATGTGATTGACGAAGTCCGTCATCGCCAACCCGACGAAAAGGACCAGGACGATAAATACAAGAAGATAGACATAGTTCCGCAAGACCTGCGTATTGACCCGGCTTCTCATGAGTTGTCCTTACGAAAACGATAACCAAGGCCATGGATCGTTTGGATATAGGCGATGTCTTGTTTATTGTCGTCGATGAGCTTGCGCAGATGGCTGATGTGGACCATCACCGTGTTGTCATCCATATAAGAATCCTGATGCCAGATCGCTTCATACAGCTGCGCTTTGGTGAAGACGCGACCGGGGTGTTCCATGAAGTGTTTCAACAACAAATACTCCTTCGTGTTCATTTGGATCAAGGTCCCGTCGACCGTGACCGTACAAGCGATGGTATCCAACACGATTCCTCCGATCCGAATCCGTTGAGCGGCTTCGGTTTCACGATGCGTCCTACGATAAATCGCTTCGATCCGTGCGATGAGTTCTGAAATCGCGAACGGCTTCACCAGATAGTCATCGGCACCCAGGCCGAACCCGAGCACCTTGTCCATCTCCTCCCCGCGGGATGTAATGAACACCCAGGGGATGTCGGATTTCTCGCGAACACGGCGCAACAGGTTCAAGCCGTCGAGCCCCGGCATCATGATGTCGCACAACACAAGGTCGAACGGATCTTGGGATAAATTCTCGAGTGCTTTTATGCCATCATTGGCGATCACAACCGAATGTCCCGCTTTTTGGAGTTCAAATTGCATCAGGAAAGCCAGGTCTTTTTCATCTTCAGCCACCAGGATTCGCATAGGGTCCCTCACTCATCGCTTTTCCCCATTATAGAAGATGGCCAAAGGCAATGCAATTGACGAAACGGGGGATGGGCATGGTTTAAGGAATATTTAAGATTCATGCGGTTTCGATTTAAGAATCCCTGGCTATAATCACGATGTACTTTACAGGAGGTTCCCTATGTTTCAACTTGACTCGCATTATTATGATTTGTTTGGCGTCGTATTCTTCAGCGCACTTTATTCGGCCGTCTTACTGTTGTCCCCCTATTATCGCAAAATGTCCGCCAAGCCAAAAAAAGCCTACTTCGCCTTCGTCCTCGCGTTTGCGATCGAGATGCACGGCATCCCCTTCAGCATGCTGGTGATTTCATGGTTGTTCAATAAATCGTTGCCCATGGGTTTCCTTTGGGGTCATACCTTGTTCCCTTACATCGGCTACTGGGGCATGTACATCAACATCGCCTTGGCGATCACCGCACTCCTTATCATAAGCAATGGGTGGAAGAACATCTATAAGCACTATTGGTCGAAACCCGAGGGTCAAGGCGAACTGGTCACCTCCGGCATCTACCGCTATATCCGCCATCCCCAATATACCGGCTTGTTCCTACTGAGCCTTGGCATGCTGATCGAATGGGTCACCCTTCCTTTGCTTCTCATGTTCCCGATCATCGTCGTGATGTATAGCCGACTCGCGGATCGCGAAGAAGAAGACATGGTCAAGGAATTCGGTGATGAATACATCCACTACAGAAAGAGAACGAAACGGTTCATTCCGTTTCTATGGTGATCTATGAATAAAATACTTATGAGCGTCATGTTGTTGATCGGTTTATGTTTATCCACCTTGAATTTGCAGGCAAGTACGGAGGATCCAAGTCTTCCGCAGAGTCTGAGCCCCTACATCGGGGATGCCACCGGCGTCATCTATGCGGTGATCGACGATGAGGATGAATATGTCGGGGCGATGGGGTATGCGGACAAGGAAAACGAAATTCTCGCAGATCCCACTGAGACGGCGTTTCGCATCGGTTCCATTTCCAAAACCTTCGTCGCGATCGCGGTCCTACAATTGGTGGACCAAGGATTGCTTGATCTGCATGAAGACATCACACGCTATCTTCCGTCGGAATTCCACTTCAGTTATCCGATCACGCTCCATCATCTCCTGACGCATACGGCCGGATTTGAAGACTTGATCAGCGGCATCGTCGTCATGGATGAAGAAGACCTTCTTCCCCTGCATTCCAGTTTGCTACGTTATCAACCTTCCCAGACCTTCAAACCATCATCGATCGTTTCCTATTCCAACTATGGCTTGGCGCTGGCCGGATACATCGTCGAGCGCGTCACCCGCATGAGTTTGATCGAATACAGCGATCGATACATCTTTGAACCCTTGGGGATGTCGAATACGACCTTCGACCCAAACGATGCCGATACTTTGATCTCGCAAGCCTACGACATGGATGGCAATGCGCGTTTCGAACCGATCATCAACCTCTACCCCGAAGGTTCGGTCGTCAGTACCGCCCAGGATATGCTGAAGTATATGCGTTGGTGCCTCCAACCAACGGGAGGGATCTTGAGCGACGAGAGTAAGGAGAAACTCTTTTCTACGCAATACGTCTCATCTTCGGAATTCCTTGGGATTTCCTACACCTGGAACCTTCACCTAAAGAACGGCCATCGCGTGATTGAGAAACGAGGGGAAACCGGGAATTTCAATTCACAGATCATCCTGCTTCCGGAAGACAACACGGCATTGTTTCTTTCGTTCAATTCGCCGTTGCCATGGAAGCAAATCCACTCGATCGTCGATGACTTTCTTGCGCCGATCCTTTCCTCTTCGGTCGCCACCGACTCCCTGCCCCCGGAAATATCCCTGGACATCGCCGGGACATACCGTGCCGCCCGATCCAATTTCACGACGATCGAGAAACTCTATAGTTTCCTGATTCCCGACCGAACGGTCTCCATCACCGGCGATGTGTATCGCGGGTTTACGATGAACGGAGAGCCCATGACCAACATCGGACGGAACTATTATTCATCGCCATTGGGAAACGTGAAGTTCATCGAGAAGGACAGAGAGATGGTCTTGTTGACCGACAGTGCCTTGAGTTATGTCCAAGCCCCACCCCTGGAGAATCCACAGTGGCAGTGGATCGCTTTGGTTTCCTACCTTCTTCTGTCCATACTCCTTGTCGTCTTATCGATCCGTTCACTTTGGATGACCCGCCATCTTCGTCTCTTGGACCTCTATGCCTTCGCAACGTTCTTCTTCCTCATCGGACTCGTCAATTGCCTAAACAATGCGATTTCCGCTTACAATCTCCTTCAGCATTCCTCATCCATTCAGTTCTATACCCTTGCCTCCATCGTTTCGACGCTAGCCTTCGTAGTCACTCTCCTAGCCAAGAAACACTTCATACAAGCCACCTTGGTAAGTACGATCGCTACGGGATTCATCGCCTTCTCGCTCATCAATCATTTGATTCGCTGATTCATCCGTTTCAATGATCCTTCATTGCATAAACAAACATCCCTTATCGACAATGATAAGGGATGTTTGTCTTGTTTGACGTTATTTCAGAACGCGATCGAGAAAAGCGAACACGCGATCGATGTTGGCTTGGCTGGCGAACTGCGGGTCGCCATGATCCGCCCCTTTTAAGATCGAGAATTCGACGCGGTTTTCACCGGCGACTTCCTTCAACTTTTCGGCGAACGCGATGGATTGCTGGACGGGGACCAAGTGATCGACATCCCCGTGTTGAATCAGGAAGAACGGCGAGTCCGGATGGACATAGGTCATCGGGTTCGCTTGCACCACGACGCTCGGGTCGAGCTTGGTGATCTGCCCACCCATGTATAACGATTCAGGTGAATCGGCCTCGCTGTGATTCTGGGGACCCAATCCGTTCTGTGCGAGTTGGTTGTCCATCGCCAGGAAATCCGTAGGGCCGAACCAGTCGACACAGGCGTTTACCTGGGTGTCGAACTCGGGATGCCCTAACCCCAAGTCATCCAATTCAAGGTTTTTCGGGGTGAGCGCGATCATCGCGCTTAGGTTCCCGCCGGCGGATCCACCGACCACGGCGATTCGATTCCGATCGAATCCATAGGTGTCCGCCATCGCTTTGATGAACCGAACCGCCGCCTTGCAATCGTGGACGGCCGCGGGGAATTTCGCTTCATCGCTTAACCTGTAGTTGATGCTGACGACCGCATATCCGCGTTTGAGTCCTTCCAGGTAGGGGGTCAGTTGATGATCCCGTTTATCCCCTTTTTTAAAGGCTCCGCCATGGATGTGGATCAACACGGGGAATTTCCCTTCCGCTTTATCCGGAAGATAGATGTCCAAGGTTTGCGATTTCGATACGAAAGCATACGGGATATCCAAATGCTTGATTTCAATCATTGAGATATCCGCCGGTTTCTTCTTCGTTCTCTCTGACGAGTAGGCCGGGATCATGTCGTCTTTTTTCATCGTTTCTTCATCCTTTCGAGAAAAATGTGCACTGACATGCACACTTTTCGAGTTGACTTGATGTCGCTTTATTTTTTCAGGTCGGCGTCGCGCTTGAGGATCTGTTGATCATAGATGCGTACGAAGGGATAGATCAACACCATCGCCAAGGGGATGGCCAACAATTGCCACAATGCCAACATCCAGTTACCTTGAACCAAGCCGTAGAGTACGACGGGCATCGACATCGGGATCTGCGCTCCGGTCAGCGGAGGGACGATTTTTAGTGTGAAGCCAAGGTAGAAGAACACGTTGGTCACGATCGGAATCAACAATACGGTGGGAATGAACATGACCGGATTCAATACGGTCGGCAGTCCGAAGACCATCGGTTCCCCGATATTGAAGATGGCGGCAGGCATCCCGATCTTAGCCGTTTCCTTAAGTTGTTTCGACTTGCTGAAGAGATAGACCGTCAGGAGGATCGCCACGGTCGATTGGCCGACGGCGGTCAAGAAACTCATCCCCATGAAATTGGTGACGGTCTCGCCGGCTTGAAGCTGCGCAAGGCGTTGCATGTCCAGCCCGATCCAGATGGGGATCATGACGGAACCGACGACGTTGAATCCATGGATACCGAACCACCAAAGCAGTTGGATGACGACGGTCGCGATGAGATAGGCGCCAAACGATTCACCCATACCCAGCAGAGGCGTTTGAACGAACTTGAAGATGAATTGATGGATGCTGCCGTAACTCGTCATTCCGAACAAACCCGCCACGATGACGAACAGCGCCGTCGTCAACAATGCCGGGATCAAGCTGGCGAAACTACGTTCGACATAGGGCGGCACACCTTCGGGCATTTTGATCGTCCACTTGTTTTTCGTGATGAAGACGACGAGTTTGACGGAGACCAATGCAACAAGGATAGCGACGAACAATCCGCTCGCCCCCAGCCAAGCGAAGTCGTACTGCGTTACGATCATCGGGAAGGAACCCGACTGCATGAACGGCGTGACCACGAAGAACGAAATCAAGGCGATGACCCCCGCGGAAAGCGCGTCGACCCCTTCGTTCTTTGCGTAGTTATAGGCGATGAGGAATGACGTGTAGACGCTCATCAACCCGAGGGTGACGTAATAGGGGATCAAGACATAACGCTGGATCCCGCTTGTGGTCAACGCGTTGACAAAGGCGTTGATCGGGAAGTTCGCGATCAGATAGGAAACCGAACCGACGATGGTCACCGGAAGCAAACTCATGAACCCTGACGAAACCGCCTGCAAGCTTTTATTATTGGAGATTTTCTCTGAAATCGGAAGCAAATACTTTTCTAGGATGTGAACCAGTTTATCCATACTCTTCCTCCTTGGATGTGAACCCTTTCTGTTTCAATTTTATCACAATGTGAAATGCATTTCAAATAATATTTTTTATGATTTACATACCAATTAAAAGAGATCTTTCGATCTCTTTCACAGACTCAGGTAATATATGAGGATTTCATTGAAGATCGCGAGGATCGGCACACTATCCAGCAAGGATTGGCTTTTCAAGTTGGTGATCGAGGGGAGCACCACGGCTTGCGTGCTCTTTTTCTTGTATTCGGTGTCCGGGTTCATGGTGACCAGGATCGTTTTCGCATTCCCGCTTTCCGCCAATTGAAAGGCGTATTTGACGATCGACGACTTTGCCCCGACCGAGTAGATCAAAAAGAGGTCCTCTTCCTTGACGCACATATCGATCGTATGAAGCTTCTCCTCCGAGTCGAAGACCGATGTCTCGATGCCGAACATCAGTAAGGCATAATGGAGTTGCCATGCGGAAACCGAACTGTTGACCACCCCGACGATCCGGATTCGCCGTGCACCGCGGATCAGCCCGACGATCCCCGTCATTTCGCTGTCCTTTACGAATTGCGGCAGAAGTTTCAGAATATCATGGTATTTATTGACGATCTTCTCGATCTTCTCGATCGGCTCGCTCTCGATCGATGGCATTTGCGACGTACTGTTGACGTACTTGATGCATTCATACTTGAACTCGTTGTATCCGCTATACCCGATTTTCTGACAAAAGCGCAGGATCGTCGGCTTGGTCATGTCGATTCTTTCCGCCAGTTCGGAAAACGAGTTCCGCTGGACGTGGATCAGATTCTCGAGAATCAAGTCGCAGACCTTAAGTTCGCTCTTGGTCAAGGTATTGCGCTTACTGTGAATATTGGCTAGGAAGTCCATTTCATCACCTCGTTTCTATTATACATTCATTTGAAATGCATTTCAAAACGAAATCATGATTTGTTTCTCAATGAAAAATAGTCCGGGATCCGGACTATTTCAGTTTCAGCTCGAGGACGGGGTCGACGGCACTGATTTTACCGTTGACCTTCATGAAATTCATATCGAACATCGCGCTGTTGGTCACGACGACCATCGTCGTCTTGGAATACCCTTTTTGCATGATGCCTTCGAAATCGACTTTGAGTAACGGTTGACCGGCTTTGACTTCCTGCCCTTCAGTGACCAAGGACTCGAACCCCTCCCCCTTCAATTCGACCGTATCGATCCCGACATGGATCAACACTTCGACGCCCGACTCGCCGATCAATCCGACCGCATGCTTCGTCGGGAACACGAAGGCGATTTTCCCGTCGAAGGGAGCCACGATCGTCGTGTCGTCCGGTTCGACCGCATAGCCTTCACCCATCATCTTCTTGGCGAACACTTCATCGCTAACGTGACTCAACTCGATCAATTCCCCGCTAACGACTGCGTTTACCTTAAGTTTTTTCTTACCGAATAACAGTGATTTCATCGTGGATCCTTTCTATGGTGGTGATGTCGACCCGTTTTCATAGGTCGACACGCTTTCTACTTCAAACTGAACAGATAGTTGTCGACGACGTTGCGGACCTTGGTGATTCTGCCGCCATACACGATATGGACCACGTTCTTCCCCGGACGGACGATCCCGTTGGGTTGGGTCTTGTTGATCAGGGCTTCGTTGACAAGGGAGTCGTCTTTGAGTTCGACGCGTAGACGGGAGATGCAGTTGTCCACATCGACGATGTTCGCGGCTCCGCCGAGTCCTTCAATGACGAATTTCGCCAATTCGACATCTTTGTCGGCTTGAACCACGGCCGCGTTGGTGTCGGAATCTTCGTCGACGAAGTCGCTTTCACGACGTCCGACGGTCAAGACGTTGAACTTGCGGATGATGAAGGAGTAGGTGTAGTAGTACATCGCAAAGAACAAGGGACCGGCGATCAGGTAGATGTACCATTTGGTATCCATGCCTTGAAGGACACCGAAGACGAACCAGTCGATGATGCCGCCTTGGATGTTCCCGATCGCGACGTTCAACAATGCGGGTACCCAGAAAGCCAAACCGGCAAATACGGCGTTGACGACCCAGAGGATCGGGGAGATGAAGATGAAGGTGAATTCGATCGGTTCGGTGATGCCGGTGAGGATGACCGCGGTCAAGCCGGCCATGAAGAATTTCAGAACACGGTCGCGTTTCTCAGGCAGAGCGCATTTGTACATGGCGAATACGGCCGCAGGCATCCCGAAGACCATATGCAGGATTTTGCCTTGGGCAAGATACTGGGTCGCATTGGTCGAGAAGGCCAGGTTGTTTTCCAATTGATACAAGTAGATCTGGAGCGCGCCGACCAGCGACGTGCCGTTGATCGTCTCGACGCCGCCAAGAGCGGTGAATCGGAACGTTTGGTTCAGGATATGGTGCAATCCGGTCGGGTTGATGACTTTTTCGACGAATCCGTAGAAGAAGGCGCCCCAGAGTCCGGCATCGCTGATCATTTTACCGGATGCGATGATGGCGGTGTTGACGACCGGCCAAACATAGGTCAGCGCAATCCCGACAAGCACCATCAGCAAGGTGGTGATGATCGGTACGAAGCGTTTGCCGCTATAGAACGATAAGGAAGCATGGAGTTCGGTTGCACGGAATTTATTGTGGATCAGGACGGTCGCGACCCCCGCGATGATTCCGCCGATGACATTCATATTATAGACGAAGATCCCTAGGACGTTGGTGAAGAGCGCGTTGGTCAACGTCGCGTCGACTTGGCTCAAGCCCTTGACTTCCATCAGGCTGGCGACGGATGTGGTCGCCGAAGTCAATCCTTGAAGTTGCAGGAAATAACTCATCCCCATCAACATCGCGATGTAGCCGACCAAAGCGGAGTAAACCGCGACTTCACGGTCGCGCTTTACCATCCCCAACGGAATGGATAGGGCGAATAAGACAGGCAGTTGACCAAACGGTAGACCGGCGATCCGGCGAATCAGACCCAGGACGTTCTGGATGTTCGTATCGGCCAGGAAAGGAAGGGTTTTAATGATGTTCGGGTTTTGAAGCGCAGCCGCCAAGCCAAGGAAGATGGCCATGAACGACAAGAGCGAGATCGGGAACAATAACGACTTTCCAAAACTTTGGAAATTCTTTTTGAATTCAGACATTTCTTTCTCCTTTGTTACGTGTTAGGTAGTTATATGATGAATTGAAGGATTTCTTGAGGGTTGAGTTGCGTTGTTTCCAACGGCCGTGGCGAGGATTCCATCGCGTCGATGCGACGTACGCCTTCAGGCAGTTCCATCAGAATCGGTTGATCCCACGGGTTGAACACCCTCACCATGAGATGGTTTCCATCTTCCGTGCGTTTGGTCGCACTGACGATGGCGCCTTGCAACTCCAATGATAATGCGAAATCCGGTTTATGCAACTGCTTTGGCGTATTTAGATTGAAGCGGTTGAATTCTTTCTTCTGATAGCCGATCAGAGGACTTACATACGCCTTGGCGCACTGCGCGGGATGGCATGAACCGAAATCGAACCGCAAAGCGAAGCGGAACGTGAATTTCTGACCAATCAACTGATTCCCCGGTGTTTCCACTTCGATCCCCGAGGGTCTGCCGGGTCGATTGACGAGATTCCGCTTTCCAAGATGCGAGAAACTGCGATAAAGCGTCACATAGATTCGATCGTCGACCACTTCGTATTCTTTCAACCCCTGCGTGAAGATCGCCGCTTTCCGCCGATCTTCCTCGATCATGACATAGCTCTGGCAGGTTTCGACGCTGACCGGTTTCTCAACCCACGCCTCCTTTTCCCAGACCTCCAATTCCTCTTTAAGATATATCGGCTTGTGTTGGGCGGAAAGATATCCGTCGACCAACACGCGATCGGCCCGGCGCTGCGTTTTGAACGCGATCCGGTATCGGGTATCGATGCTTTGATTGACCGTGCTCAGTTCGCAATGGATCATTGCGTCCCCCCTGAACAGGCGAATCGATCCTTGATAATGGATGGTTTGGGCGTCGACCCCCGCCGCCCTTTCATCCAAGGTCGCGGGAACCACCATGTCCAAATCAAACATTAGTTCCTGCATGAATCCCCCACATTGAGTCCGTGTCTTGAACCGACCTGTCTGAGTGCTTGAAACGATTCGATCCACAACCGGCGGCGAGTAATCGTAACTGTCCCCGGCATCCCCTCCGTTTTCGATGGACAGGAGGTTCTCGATGACTTCCCCGCTGGCTTTATCGAGAAGCGTGATCTGATTGTTTTCGATCATGATCCGATATCGCTCGTTTTCGATGGCGGATTGCGATACTTCCCCACTTTGCGCGGTGTCTCGATGATCCGTCTCTTCGTATCTTAAATATCGAACCTGTAACCCTTTGATCTCATCAAGAACAAAGACGACTTTACTAAGATAGACTTGAATATCCAACAACCGTGCGGCGACCTGCCTGTCGATTTTCCCTGCGTCCTCGACCGTCTGCTTTACAAGCGTATAGTCGATTTCTTTCCCCTGTTCGTCATAGAGTTTGAAATGCGACGAACGGGTTTGCAGTTCTACTTCCACTCTCTCCTCCTTTCTGTGTTGGGGTAATAGATTCGCAACGACTATCGTTCTACTTTCGTCCCGGTCGGCCATCGCCAACAGTCGCAAGTACAACTCGATCTGGGTGTCGACCAACTCTTTCGCGTTGATCAGACGTTGTTTGATGTCTTGGTTGACATCGTCGGTATTGCATCCGCCGATACTGTCATGGGCATGGACGCCGAACAACAGTTTCAGGATCTTCTCGATGACCGCATGCGGATACAACATCCCGGCTTCGCTCAGGATCACCGCGAGGGGTTCAAGGACATCGAACACTTTATGCTCGATTTCGCTATTGAGGAGTTTAATGTCCATCCGCGTCGAACCGATCGTGCGATGGATGCGGGAATGTTTACTGTGGGTCAGTTCACCCTCGACCACTTCCAAGGGTTGCCCCTTCAAGGCCGTGATGTAGGATTCGAAGTCGCTCACCTTCACGTCGTCCTGCGGGTACATCGCTTTCAGTTTCGCGACGATTTCCTGGATGTTTTCCTGTATGGGCATTTGGTCGTGCCCGTTCATGATCAAGCGCGCGTCGGTGGATGAGTATTTATCGAGTACGGACAAGATCTTGTCCATCCTCTGCTTCAACGGGATTTCTTGGTTTTCGAGGTATTTCGCCCCTTGGTATCCGGTCGCAAGGTTGACCCCGATGATCTGTGAACCATCCACGCCTTCCCAGAGAAAGTCGGAGTGTTGCGCCTTCAGTTCGCTGAACCCGCGCCAGAAGATGGTCGATTCGATCTTGAACATCCGATAGATTTGCGGCATCTGGCTCGCATGCCCGAAGGTATCCGGTGCATATCCGACCAACATGGGATCCCCGAAATCCTGCGCCCGCTTGATTCCGTAGTAGAGGTTGCGTAGAATCGATTCCCCATGGACCAGAAGCAGATCCGTTTGCGTATACCAAGGTCCGACACGAAGTTGCTTATTCCCGACGAAGCGCTTTAGTTTCGATTCGAAGTCCGGTTGGAGTTCCAGCACATCGTCGATCATGACGCTTTGCCCATCCAGGATGTAGATGCATTGCGGATTGGACGCCAAATAGTCGAAGACGTTCTCCATGTGGTTATGCAACCATACTTTCGTCTCGTCTTTGGAGAAATACCACTCACGATCCCAATGCGTGTGCATGATGATCTGGATTTGTCTGCCCATGTGAACCCTCCTCGCGGAAATCGCTTACATGCAAATTATAGAAGGGCACAAACGTCATGCCCTCCATCGATACGGATAATTATCCATAATAAAAGCCCCGAGGACTCGGAGCTTGTTTTCCTACATATTCTTTCGTTTCGCCTTGAATTCGATCTCCAACTGGTCGATGATTTCATTCAGCATGATGATCATATGCAACTGCTGTTCCCTTGAAATCCCGTCGAGTTTGTCGACCGGCACATCGTGCAGGAAGGTCGCATCGCAATATTGCGTGATCGCACTGTTGCTTTTGGTGATCGCCAGTACGGTCATGTGCAATTCTTTCGCCCGTTTCACCATCTGGAGACATCGCATGGTCTCGCCCGAACTCGAAATCACAAGGAGCAGGTAATCCTTGAAATTCTCCAACATTTTCTCTTGTTCGATCAAGATGGTCGGGATCCCGAAATAGAGGAGTTGGCGTTGGAAATACTGTGCCGAAATGTTGGAGGCACCCAACCCGAAAAGCAACACTTTACGGTTTCCGTTGAGGATCTGTTTCACGACTTCCTGCGTCCCTTCGAAACGGATCTTTTCCAAAATGTTTTCCGTTTTCGAAATATGGCGTGTCGTCGCCGTATCCATCAAATGAAGATCCTGTGCGATAGCGAATTTCAACTCGCTGAAGCCTGCGAAACCCAAGGTTTTGCAGGCCCGGTTCACCGTCGCTTGGGAAGTGAAACTCTTCTCCGTCAGTTGCGTGACGGTCATTTTTGGCAATAATCGAAAGTTCTTCTCCAGAAAGTCGAGGACCGCTTCCTCGCTGCTACTGACAGGATGCCCGAAATTACGTTCTTTGAGTTGATTGATGACTTTGTACATCGGAGTCCTCCTCAGTGGTTTCCCTAGTCAAATCTTACCATAATTACCCAATCTCGGCGCAGGGTTCAATCGGGTTCTCCCGACATTGCATATCTCTAGACCGACTCGAGAAGCTTGGCGAGCCTTTGAATCATCTCTCTCGATTCCGGTATCCCAAACAACATCCAGGCATGAAGCATGTCTTCATATTCGAAGTAGTCCATTTCGATTCCTTCCATAGTACATCTTTCTTTGAGTTTGCGTGCATCCGCAAGCATGATTTCATGGGTCCCGACAAAACAAACGATACGCGCCAATCCCTTGAGATCCCCATGAATCGGCGAAATTCGTTTTGCCTTTTCCTCGGTGTCCGGCCCATATACCCTACCCACATTCTGCAACCCCTCCACATCCAGGATGAGGTCGAGATCGGCCAATTTTTGGATCTCGGGATTGGTCAACTCGGCATCCAACCATGGGGACAACAGTACGATCCGCCGAGGTTGAGGAAGCGTTTCTTCCTTCAACATCATGGCTAGCGCAAGCGCTAGCCCGCCTCCGGCAGAATCACCGATGATGAGGAGGTCCGAGGCATTCTTGTCAGAGAGTAAATGGCGATACGTTTCCATCAGTAGGGCAAACGTCTCCTCCGCGTGTCCGTGAGGCGCTAAAGGGTAGTCGGGAATCATCATGGAGCAATTTAATTCGCGCATCAACTTAACGACGAACTTCCAGTGAAGATAACTCATGCCATAAAGGTAGGCTCCGCCGTGAAGATATAGGACATGGCGTGATGGAATCACGCCCTTTGGTTGAAGAATGACCACGTTCCGATCTAGAATCTTGATCATCTTTACTTTGGCGGCATTGTATATGAAAGGTGGCGGAAATCCAGCCTTGGAATCCGTCTTATTTTTGCCTGATAATCCACGCGAATAAATCTTCTCTTTTGGAATCATTCTAAATATAGAATTCAGAATCTTGCTTTGAAAACTTGCCATAGTACCTCGACGGTTCGATCCGATCGACCCAGTTCAACGTATCATGGATACCACTTCATTTCAAGACAAAAAAATCCACTTTCGTGGATGTTTTTTCTCATGGTGCACCAGGCGGGACTTGAACCCGCACGGTTGCCCACACGCTTCTGAGACGTGCGCGTATGCCTATTCCGCCACTGGTGCGTGACTTGCTTTACAATTATAACAAATTCCGTCAACATTTCCATACTTTTTTAAGAAAAAAAAGGATGTCGCAAATTTTACTCCCTCTGTAAGGAGGGAATACATATAAAGCAAGATTACAAAAGCAAACACAGCATCAAAGCAAAAGCAGAATGATAAGGAAACATCAATGTTATAGTATTTTTTTGTTCAGAAAATATAACTATGATATATGATCCTAAAAAGTAGTTGCTGTCACATCGCTCATAATCTAGCACAATAACTCATTAATGCGAATTTCGTTTGATCTCGCATTTCCTTACTATGAGTTACTATGAATTTATCAATTGCTTTTACATCATTCTTAATTAAAATAAAGTTTTCAATCTCTAATTCAAAGTCTTTGGCTTGCCTGGCTTTGTTTTCTACATCAATTGATGTGATGCTTTCATCTAGCTCTACCACTGCGACAATTCCATCCTGCATAAAATTAGTTTCAAAGAAATAATCCGTGTAATATATATCGTCTGAACTATACATAGTTTCAGTAATACCAAGTTCCTCAAATAAACCACGTTTTACGCAAAAATCTAGCCTGGGTTTCGAAATAAATGAATCATAATCTGTTTGCGACATTGCTTCAGTCGCCGAAACATAAATCCAACTTCCCCCGTTTGAGTAAGCAGCATTCTGAGAACGTCGCGTTAGAATGATTTCGTTGCTACTTTTTAATCGCACAATGATACTTACACCTATAGATGTTCTTAGAAATTTGAGTTCATTATTTAGACTGTTTAAAGAAAAAATCTGGTCAAGCGGTTTCAAAGAATCAATCGTTTCTTCGATCACCTTATGAGTAAAATGGTCGGTATTGAATAACTTAATAGTTAAAATTGGCTTTTCAACTTCATCACAGGTACGTGAGAATGAATCCACATAGCTTACTCCATATCGTGCCCCATTAAAATACAGACCATTCTTTCTTTCCAAAAATCCCTTTGCGATTTTTGTCCGGGCATGTTCCAATGCTTCCTTGAAGATTTCTTGAGAAACGCCTTTTATGGATATTGGAAAGTCACAAACATCTTCTTGCGAAAAACTTCCGCTACTAGCAGGTAACGATGGTAGCAAATCATGGGGAAATGCTAAAAACATTTCAGTTCTTTCATCCATTTGAATGTAAATATCAGCAATCGTAAACTTAGGCTTACCAATTGCTAGTGTCAAGATAGGCGTCTCTTCCAATATGATCTTTTCTTTCAAGTTTCTCACTTTTTTCTGAACTTTTTTGTGCCTTATGCGTAGATTTACCTTCTCATAAATCGCATCAAATAACTTTTGAGCAAAATAACCAACTAGAAATGATACTACTGCGATTATAATTTCCATAGTCAATCCTTTCTATAGAATATTTGAATACCAAATCAATACTAGTTTTTGCTAAGATGTGGCTAATACCAAACATTTATATGTTTTTTTCAAAAGACAAATATAGTAAGCGAAACAATAAGTTACTAGGAATCCGACCTATTAATCTTACAGGTGTAAATCGCGACGGGGGAAACGGATGAACGCCATTCCCAATCCGATCAAAATCAAGAGGAGACTCAACCCGAGATAGAGAGGATCCAGTGTCAACTTATCCAGGATGTCGGGGGAGGGGAAATACTTGAAGGGAAGGAAGGGTCTCATCCATCCGGAGTTTTCCAACATATCCATGACGACCGTACCCAGATAGGCGAAACCCATGACGCTCAACATGATCATGGAAGACTTACGGTTGTCTCTCAGAGCGCCGGACAAGCCGAACGACAGACAGTAGAAAACCAGCATGATAAGGATCAGTGAAATCAAGAAGAGCGTGATTTCCGATGTGATGTCTTCACTCGGGGCGACTTTCTTCACCAACACGAACGAAATCACGGCTTCGACCGCGACGAACGCCACGACATAGACCAGTCCCGCCAACAGTTTTTGACCGAGGACCGAAGCGCGGAAAATCGGTTTGACCATCAGGAACTCCGCGGTTTTGTCTCTTTCCTCTTTCGCCAAAATCCCGGCGCCCAGGATGATCGCATAGACCGCCCCCATGATCATCAGATAGAAATGGATGATCGCATAGAAGCCACCGATCGATGTCACGTCGATGTTATACATGCCGAACATCGCCAAGAAGGCCTTGGGGAGTTTGTCCATCAGATCCGTGATGTCCTGCCCGCCCGTCGCATACATCCCCGTGAATTTCCCGATGCCGCCGCCGACCATCGCAAGAATCCCGATCGACCAGAACAACAGGTATTTCCAATACATTTTCAATTCATGAAAAAACAGGTTCATAGCGTGCACCTCCTAGAGCGCATGGATGTCTTTACGAACGAAGATGATGAAGCTGGATCCGACAAGGAGGACGATCAAGGCCAGCGACCACATCAAGAACACGGGTTCGAAGGACCGGGTCGAGATGATATCGAATTTATCGAAGAACTGAAACGGAGAGAAATAGCGGATCCAAGGGTCGTCGAAGACCCCTTTCAACATATTTAAAACGAAGAAGCCGAAGACGACGGAGAGGGAGACCGGGGCGATCGAGCGCAGTTTGCGAAAGGTCGCGCCGCAGAAGATGCCGATCGATGCGAAGATCAATTGAAGGATGAACGTACTCAGGCTGACCAGAAGCAATCCGCCCATCGAATACGGTTCATTGATGACCCCTAACCCGAAAATCGTCGCAATCAACAAGACAAGGTTCGTGACGGCGAGGATCGTGAAGATGCTTGCGACCTTCATGGCGAAAACCATCGGTCGCGTCACCGGTTTGGTCAACAGGAACTCAGACGTACGGGTGCGTGTTTCGCGACCCATCGTTCCCAAGCCGACGATGATCCCTTGAAACGCAACCATCAGTTGGATATAGACTGCGATGAAGGAGTAAAACCCAAGGACCGTGAAGAATTGGTCGGGATCGAAATCCAACGCGATCAAAAGTTCCTTCGGATAATTCTGCAACATCTCGATCAAAGACGCCGAACTTTCATAGAAAATCGGGAAGATCTGAAGAAACAAAAACGCCACCAAGCACAGGACGAGCATCCAGATCAGCGTGCTTTTCAGGTTGCTTTTGATTTCGAAAGTAAAAATGTTCATGGCTTACTCCTTCTCGTAGTAGTGCATGAAGATCTCTTCGAGATCGGGTTCGCTCATGCTGATGCGGGATACGTCCAACAACGAGAGTTTCTTCAACAATTCGTTGGCTTCCCCGTTGTACAGGAAAGACACTTCGCTGCCGTTGACCTTCACATTGTTCATCGACCCGTTGAAGAAGTGCTCGGGGAGCAGGGATTTCGTTTCCATATCCACTTTCAAATACGTATTTTCCTTCAATGAACTCATGGTGTCGATGCGTACGATCTTGCCGTCTTTGATGATGGCGACCCGGTCGCAGATCTTCTGCACTTCGCTGAGGATATGCGAAGAAAACAACACGGTCGCCCCGCGTTTGTTTTCTTCCTTGAGGATTTCGAAGAACGTTTGTTGCATCAACGGATCCAAACCCCCGGTCGGTTCATCCAGAATGATGACTTTCGGGGAATGAAGCAAGCCCTGGACGATCCCGACTTTCTTCTTGTTGCCATAGGAAAGGTCGTCGATCTTGCGGTTGAGATCCAAATCCAAACGTTTCGCCAGTTCCTTGATTTTCGCTGAACAATCCTTCCGATAAAAGGAAGCCGAATAAGCGAGCAAGTCTTTCACTTTCATATTATCGTAGTAGAAGACTTCGGATGGGAGATACCCGATTTCTTCGTGGATTTTCCGGTAGTCTTTTTGACAATCCAAACCGAAGATCGATGCCGACCCTTGCGTCGGTTTGATCAGATCCAGAAGCAAACGGATCGTCGTCGATTTTCCCGCCCCGTTCGGACCGATGAATCCGAAAATCTCGCCTTCTTCGATGGACAGATCGACTTCCACGATGCCGCGCGATTTTCCATAATACTTTGTCAGTTTCTTTGTTTCAATGATGCCCATGATAACCTCCTGAAGGATGTAGGACCCCACACG
>JAHFCO010000025.1:35344-35722 GCA_023249475.1 Bacillota bacterium
TCCATGACTCTTTCAAGTCTCGTCGGGTGCAAGTTGTCACTTCGCTATAAAATCGGTATAAAAACGCGTTGAAAAAAGCCCGTGGGAACGGGCTATTTGGTTAATGAAGTCTGATTGAGGGTGAATCGTTCGGCCGCGAAGCGGATCGCCACATCCTGATTCGTAAGGTAGGTTTTGGCTTCATCGTCGAGCTTGCTTTCCAGATTCACCAGGGCGATGAGGACTTGGTCGGCCGAAAGGTCGGCGAGGATCGTCGCCCCGGCATATTCACCGGTCAAGTCGAGATCCGCCTTCCCCAACGCTTTGAATACGATCACTTCTTCAAACGAACCTCCATGATGGTAGTAGATTCCGAATTCATCCCGGGTCAAATTCTCC
>JAHFCO010000046.1 GCA_023249475.1 Bacillota bacterium
ACGTTGAGAAAGAAGTAACATCGATCAAGGTGAACGCCGTCGCTCTCGACTCGAAATCGACGGTGGAATTCCTTGAAACCATCCCGCTTACCTTCGGACAAAACGTTGTCAGTGTGAACGTCACGGCGGAGAACGGTGAGAAACGGAACTATAAGTTGTTTGTCTATCGCAAAAACGATGCACCCTATGTGGGTGTCGACGATATCCTCGAACAGTTGACGACGACCGAATCCCCACTCGTCATCCTCATACCGGGAATCAGCGGGATCCTCTCGAAAGAGATTCTGGGGGAAGCCGCGAAGCAGGGGATCGAACTCCAGGTCGAGAAGAAGGATGATTTCGGAAGAGTGCTTTACTACTGGATTTTCAAAGGCGTATCGACGCAGGAACAAAGCAAGGTCGACACCAACATCCGTTTCGCTTCGGCCAATGAAGAGAAGATCCACGAATTGTCGAATTATGCGAAAGGGCTTGTCTTGAACTTCGCGCATGAAGGTCCGATCCCGGACGGGACGTCCGTCAGGATCTATGTCGGGGATCAATTCGCCGACGGGACAATCCTGAAACTGTATTTGTTCGATGCGGAAAAAGCCAAGCTTGGACTCGATTCAGAGGCGTTGGAAGTGAAGAACGGGTTCGTCGAACTCCAGATGGGCCATGCTTCCGAATACTATCTGACCCAATCCGAAATCAAGGATATGAGTGTTTATTCAACGTTCTTCGTAGTCGCCGTCGTCGAAGCGGGGATCATCCTGGCGCTTCTCATCGTACTTATTTTGAGAAGAAAACGCAAACAAGCCAACTTGACCGTCAACTAGAAATCGGTTACGATTCATTTGGACATAAAAGCGAAGTCCGCGGACTTCGCTTTATTTACCTTTTAGAAAGGCGACATCATGGAAAAACTCATTTCTCCGATCGCATCCACCTTGGGCGTCAACTACACCCAGGTCAAGAACACGTTGGATTTATTGGCGGAAGGGAATACGATCCCTTTCATCGCGCGTTATCGTAAAGAAGTCACCAAAGGCCTCGACGAGGAGCAGATCCGCTACATCGACGAACAATACCAATACCAGAAAAGCCTCGCGAAACGCAAAGAAGATGTCAAACGTCTGATCGAGACGCAAGGGAAGATCACGCCTGAGCTGATCGCCCAGATCGATGCCTGCGAAACGTTGGCAGGGGTCGAGGACATTTATCGGCCGTACATGCAGAAGCGGAAGACGCGGGCGACCGATGCGATCGCCAAAGGGTTGAAGCCCTTGGCGGAATGGATCCTGACCTGTCCGAAAACCGGAAGCTTGGAAGAAGAAGCGAAGAAATATGTCAACGAGCAAGTTTCAACGATCGAAGAAGCGATCCAAGGGGCGAAGGATATCCTGGCGGAAATCGTCAGCGACGAGGCGCAGTTGCGCCGCCGTATCCGCGAATATGTCTTCTCAGAGGCGAAGATCGTCGTCAAACTGAAGAAGAACGCCGTGGATGAAGAGAAGACGTATCGGGTCTATTATGCCTACAGCGAACGTGTCTCGACCTTGGCGGCCCATCGCGTCATGGCGATCGACCGTGGGGAACGGGAGAAGATCCTGGACGTCGGATTGGAATACAATCGCGAACGATTCGCCGTCTACCAACTCCAGATCATGACCCAAGGCAAAGAAACGATCGTCAAAGACACCTTGGACCAGGCGATCCGCGATGGCTTGAAACGCTTGGTTTTCCCGGCGATCGAGCGCGAAGTCCGTTCGCAACTGACCGAAAAGGCACAGGAGAAATCGATCGATGTCTTTTCGTCGAACTTGGAGCGTTTGCTTTCGCAGGCTCCGATCAAAGGATCCATCATCCTAGGGGTGGACCCCGCCTATCGGACGGGATGCAAGCTGGCGGTCATCGACGAAACGGGCAAGCTTCTGCACATCGATGTGATCTACCCGCATCCGCCCGTCAACAAGAAGAACGAAGCCGTCAAGAAAACGATCGATGTCCTCGACAAATACAAAGTGAATCTGATCGCGATCGGCAACGGGACGGCGAGCCGTGAAACCGAGGCGTTCATCGCCGAAATCCTCCGTACGACGGCCGCGAACATCCGTTATGCGATGGTTTCCGAAGCCGGGGCGTCCGTCTATTCCGCCGGCGACCTCGCCCGCGAGGAGTTCCCGCAGCTGCATGTGGAAGAGCGCTCCGCGGTCTCGATCGCACGGCGATTGCTTGATCCGCTTTCCGAACTCATCAAGATCGACCCCAAAAGCATCGGGGTCGGGCAATACCAACACGACCTGGCCGAAGCCAGGCTGCAGGAACGCTTGGATTTCGCCGTCGTCAAGACGGTCAACCGGGTCGGCGCCGACGCCAACACCGCCAGCGAAGAACTCCTGCGCCACATCGCGGGTTTGAACAAGAACGTCGCGAAATCCCTGGTTTCCTATCGCAATGAAAACGGTCATTTCACTTCGCGCAGCCAATTGATGGCGGTGAAGGGGCTGGGGGCGAAGGCCTACACCCAGGCCGCCGGATTCCTGCGCATCCCCAAGGGGATCGACGAACTCGACCGTACGGCGATCCATCCTGAAAGTTACGATCTGACCCGCCGCATCATGCGGGAATTGAACATCCGGTCGCTTGAGGACGAAAACCGCGGACCTTCCTTGGCCAACGCGGACGCGAAAGCCCTCGCCGAGCGCTTGAACTCCGACGTCTACACCGTCAAGGACATCCTTGCGATCCTGTCGACCCCGTTTCGGGACTACCGCGACCGGTTCGACGGTCCGCTCCTGCATAGCGACATCGTGAAGATCGAGGATCTGAAGGTCGGATTGTCGCTGGAAGGGACGGTCCGCAACGTCACCGACTTCGGGGCGTTCGTGGATATCGGCTTGAAGAACGACGGCCTGGTGCATGTTTCCAAGCTCTCCAAGGAGCGGATCTTCACCCCCTATGAAAAGGTGTCGGTCGGCGACATCGTCACCGTGACAGTCATCGGAATCGACTACGAACGCAATAAAGTCTCCCTCAGCATGATTGAACAATAAAAAGCGCGTTTCCGCGCTTTTCTCTTTAAAACAACGATGTCTGCATCCGCTTGGCTTCCATCTCGAAGCGGGGGAGCGGGATCTTCCGGAACGCATCCAGGTATTTGTCCCCGTCGTCCAAGTAACGATCCAGCAGTTCTTCGGGAATCAGCAGGGGGGAACGGTCGTGGATGGCCGCGAAATCCCCCTCGGCGCTCCGTGTCACGATACTGTACGAAGCCCGGTCTTCATCCGTATACAAGGCCGCCATGTACATCTTCTCATGTTCGCCCTTACGGATCAGCAGTTTATTCTTATGCTCGTCCCACTCATAGAAACCCGCCGCCTTCACGACGCATCTTCTTTCCTTGATATGCTTCTTGAACATCGGGCTGGTCAACGCCGTCTCGCTGCGCGTATTGATCAAAATCCCGCTTTGGTCCCATTTCGGCAAGCCCCAGCGCATCACTTTCGGAACCAAACGGCCGTCTTCCTTCACCAACACCAACGCCAGGTTGGACGGTCTCACCTCATCGAGCGCGATGTTTCGCACAACCGCCTCGTCCTCCGTCTTCGCCACCTCCTGCAACCAGGATTCGGCCTCGACATCCGATTCGTCCTCCCGGAACAAATATCGTCCGCACATTCACTTTTCCTCCTTTTTCTCGATGAACCAACGATCCTCCTCCAAAAAGAGATACCGTTGGCTGCCCTGGATCAAACAGGTATAGCGGATCCCCGTGCCGCCCGCCCGAAGGGAAGCCGCCCGTGTAATCTGCATCACTTTATCTATGGGATATTCTACACCG
The DNA here is from genome assembly GCA_023249475.1 of Bacillota bacterium. Lineage (GTDB taxonomy): Bacteria > Bacillota_I > Bacilli_A > Erysipelotrichales > Erysipelotrichaceae > GWE2-51-13. Next base: position 3,824 of record JAHFCO010000046.1, read on the forward strand.
TTGTGCCAAACAATGTACAACGGTTTGATTTGTCCGTCCTTACGATGATAAATCACGACATCGACATACTCTTTCAAACTCATGTGGCTCACCCTTTAAAGTAGGATTCCGGAAAGATGACATGTTCCTGCTTCGGATTGAACCCGCTCAGCAGCGTATCCTCCAGCATCCTCAACCTTTGTATGCTTTGCGCGCCGAAGCGCCTTCGAATCCCGTCGATCGTCTTCTCCAATGCCAAATTCTCCTCGCGTTTCTCCTGATCCTCGAAAATCGACAACTGCAGCGGCACCTCCCCGACGCAAAGGTCCGCCGCCTTCACCCCGATGCTGCGCAACGGCTTCTGAAAGTCCACGTTCGCTTGAAACAAGGTCATCGCCGCCTTCGCGATCTCGTCGCTCAAGTCGCTGGGGCAGGGGAGTTTCATCTGACGCACGCACCCCTCCAGGTCGTTGTCACGGATCGAAACCGCCACCGTCATGCACCGCAAACCCGCCTCGCGCAATCGCGCCGCGACGCTTTCCGAAAGCACATAGCACACGATCCGCACATCGTCCAGATTCTTCAAATCCCGCGGCGCCGTCGTACTGTTGCCCACCGACTTCACCATCGGGTCCCGGCCTTCCTTCAAGACCGGGCTGTTCTCCAACCCGTTGGCGAAGGTCCAGATGTACTCGCCCCACTTCCCGAACTTCCGCCGCAGGATCGCCACGTCGTAGCGCGCGCAATCCCCGATCGTATAGATCCCCAACTGATGCATCTTCACCGTCGTCTTCCGCCCCACATAAAGCAGGTCTTCCACCGGCAAAGGGAACACGATTTCCTTCATGTTCTCCCGCGTGATGACCGTCGTCGCATCCGGCTTCTTATAATCCGACCCCAACTTCGCGAACACCTTGTTGAAACTCACCCCGATCGACGCCGTGATCCCGACCTCCTCCCGGATCCGGTTGCGGATCTCGTCCGCCAACGCCCTCGGGCTGGCATACCGCCCCACGATCTCCGTCACGTCGATCCACACCTCGTCGATCCCGAACGACTCGATCCGGTCCGAATACTCCGCGTAAATCTTCCGCACCAAGCCCGAAAACCGCAGGTACTGCGAGAAGTTCGGTTTGACCAAGGTCAGGTCGGGGCACTTCAGTTTCGCCTGCCACAGCGCCTCCCCGGTCGTCACGCCGGCCTTCTTCGCCAACATGTTCTTCGCCAGGATGATCCCGTGGCGTTTCTCCACGTCGCCCCCCACGGCGATCGGAATGTTCCGATACTCGGGATGGTGCAGACATTCCACCGAAGCATAGAAGTTGTTGAGGTCGCAATGGAAAATCGTTCTTTCCATGAGTGTCACCTCCTGCTTTTATTTTACTTGAATTTGATTCAAGTTACAAGGCTTGCTTGAATTTATTTCAACCCGATGATACAATGAACACGGTGATACAATGGCCTTCAAAGACAACCTTCGGGCACTGCGGAAGCAGAAAGGTCTGAGTCAGCAGGACTTGGCCGCCCAGTTCGATTACAAGTCGTTTACGACCATCCAGAAATGGGAAGACGGGACGTCGTTCCCGCCGTCCGAAACACTTCGGCGGTTGGCCGACTTTTTCCGTGTTTCGATGGATCAGCTGATGGGCGAGAAACAGGAAGACGGGGTTTCGGTTCCGATTCTGGGGATCGTCCGCGGTGGACCGTTGCGTCTGGCCGAACAGGAAGTGATCGGGCAGGAATGGGTCGATCGCTCCGAAGCGCGGGGCGGCGAACATTTCTACCTTGAAGTGACCGGGAATTCCATGGTCGGGGCGCGCATTTTCCCGGGCGACCTGGTCTATGTCAAACGGCAGAGCCAGATCGAGAACGGACAGATCGGCGTCGTGCTGGTCGGCGACGAGGCGACGCTGAAACGCGTGTACTTCGAAGGGGATCGGATGATCCTCAGAGCGGAGAACGAGGCGTACGCGCCGATGATTTTCAGTAAGGAAGAAATCGACGAGAAACCGGTAAGGATCCTGGGAAGGGTCCTCCACAATAAAATCAAATTCTAGGGGGAGCGGACATGACAATCGCAGGATGGATCGAGAATACCGATGTTTATTTTGAAAACGGACTGGTTTCGTTTTTAGTCACCTCGTTGGCGGTGGTTCTGATCGCCTACATCGTCCGTTTCTTGGCGCGCTATACGGTGCGCCTGTTGATCAAACGGCAAAAGGTGTCGGAATCGATGATCAAGTTCATCAGCCATATCCTGTTGGCGTTGCTTTATACGGTCTCCATCATGTCGATCTTGATGCAGATCGTCCCGTTTCGGGAGTACACGGTCTCGATCCTGGCGGGATCGGGGATCGCGGTGCTGGTGCTGGGCTTTGCGGCGCAGGAGACGTTTTCAAACCTGATCGCCGGGGTCTTCATCTCCGTCTTCAGACCTTTTTCGGTCGGCGATTCGATCACGCTTCCCGACCGCAACATCGCAGGGATCGTGGAAGACATCAATCTGCGGCATACCACCGTGCGTAATTTCAACAACAACCGCGTGATGATCCCCAACGGGGTCATGAATACGGCGGTCGTCGAGAACAAGGACAGCATCGACCGGTCCGTCTATTCCTATCTGTTCGTGATCATCAAGTATGAAAGCGACGTCGAAACCGCGATCAAGATCATGGTCGAGAAAGCCAATCGGTTTCCGCTGGTCCTGCGTAAGGATGAAACCAACGCCATCGTCATGGACCTGGGGCTCAACGGGATCCAACTCCGTTTGGCGTTCTGGGCGAAAGACGCGGGGGATGCGTTCAACGCTTCGACCGCGCTGCGTAAAGAATACCTTGAATCGTTTAGGGAAGCGGGCATCGAGTTCGCGACGGTACGAGTGGGATAACGGGCTTCGCGGTGCGAAGTCTTTCTTTTTTCGTGCCGTTTGCGCGATAAACCGTTACAATGAAGATGGAATCGACGAATCGGTCCGATAAGTGAAGTCTGCCTGCCGGGACTCTTCATTTTTGCCTTGGACTACGGTATAATAGTACGTTGAAGAACGGGGGTACTCCATGTTTCTCAAACGAATCGAAATGCAGGGATTTAAGTCCTTCGCCGACAAAGTCGTGATCACGTTCGACTCCTCGGTCACCGGGATCGTCGGTCCCAACGGATGCGGGAAAAGCAACATCACCGATGCGGTACGCTGGGTGTTGGGCGAACAATCCGTGAAGTCCTTGCGCGGCTCGGCGATGAGCGATGTCATTTTCACCGGTTCGGAGAACCGGCGTAAAGTGAACCTGGCCGAAGTCACCTTGGTGTTCGACAATTCAGACCGGAGTTTCGCGGTCTCTTTCGACGAAATCGAAATCACGCGCCGTTTGCACCGGCAGACCAGCGAAGGGGAGTATTTCATCAACAAGACCCCGTGCCGTCTGAAGGACATCCTGGACTTGACGATGGACAGCGGGATCGGCCGGGATTCGCTCAGCCTGATCTCACAGGGCAGCATCAGTAATTTCGCCGAGGCGAAGCCGGCCGATCGCAGGGCGATTTTCGAAGAGGCGGCGGGCGTCGCCAAATACAAGAAACGCAAGAATGACGCGCTGACCAAGCTGGAACGGACGCAGACCAACCTGGAGCGTGTTTTCGACATCTACCAGGAACTACAGAAACAAGTCGTGCCGTTGAAGAAGGCGGCGAAAAAGGCGGAAATCTACGCCGAGAAGAAACAGCAACTGCAAGAGATCGAAATCGCGGTCTTGACGCAGACGATCGAAGGGTATCAAGACAAACTGGAAGACATCTCGCGCCAACTGTTCGAACTGCTTTCCAAGGAAGCGGTGTCGGAAGCGGGGATCCAGGTCAATGAAAACGCCAACCTGTTGGCGAAGACGGAACTGCATCGCTTGGACGCGGAGATCCATCGCGACCAGGAAGAACTGCTTCGTTTGGTTTCCGAGATCCAGACCCTTGAGACGCGCAAGATCGAAATCGATGAAAAGCGGAAATATGCGATCGAGACCGGGTCGACCCAGGAGCAGGGCAACCAGCTTAGACAATTGGTCAATGAAGCCAAGATCGAATATGAAGACCGCAAACAACGCCTGGAACGCTTGGTCGCCGATGTGGAACTGTTGAATCAGAAAAGCATCGAATCCAACCGTCTGATGGCGGAGCGCAACCAGAAATACGAAGAGACGAGAATGCGTCTGCAGCGGATCCAGAACCGCTTGGAAGTCGTCAAGAACATCCAGGCGCGACCGTTCTTAAGCCAGGCCGGGGTACAGTCGATCCTCAACGCCCAACAGAGCCTGGTCGGCGTGCACGGGGTCATCGCGAAACTGCTGACGCCGCATGAGAACTTCGAAGAAGCCGTCAGCGTGGCGTTGGGCGGAGCACTCTATAACATCGTCACGGCCGACGAAGCCAGCGCACGCAGCGCGATTACCTTCCTGAAGCGCAACGAGTCGGGCAGGGCGACGTTTTTGCCTCTGACCGTGCTGCAGGAACATTGGGTCAACAAAGAACAGGAAATCGTCTGCAAAGGCACCGAAGGCTATTTGGGCGTCGTTTCGGATTTCGTCCGTTGCGACGAGAAATTCAACATCGTCCGCTCCTCCTTGCTGGGCAACGTCCTGGTCTGCGATACGCTGGAGCACGGCAACACCTTGGCCAACCTCCTTCGCTATAGCTACAAGATCGTCACCCTGGACGGCGATGTCATCCACCGGGGCGGTTCCATGACCGGCGGGAAACAGCGCGACAACGCGTCGCCTTTATCGATGGGGAAAGAAATCCTGGATCTGCAGGGACAGGAAACCGTCCTTGTGCAGCAAGTCCGCCAATACGGGGACGAGATCACGGATCTGCGCAACCGCAAGACCGCGTTGGATGCCGACCTCTTGGAAAAACGGATCGCGGTCGCCCAATTGGAGCCGGTCGCCGATGCGAAACGCGCCAAATACGAACGCCTTCAGAACGATTTGGACCGCTTGAACCCCCAGGCCGAAGCCGAGGGCAATTCCTTCTCCGACGACCTGATCCAGCTTCTCAACAAAGCGTATTCACGGCGCGACGAACTGAACCTGTTCCTGCGCACCAAACGCGACGCGCGCTTGAAGACCGGTCAGGACAGCGAACGGCGCGACCAGCAGATCCGCCAGCAACGCCGCGACCTCAACGCCTTGCAACTATTGAAGCGCGACATCGAACTGGACAAGACCCGGACCGAAACCAAATTGGAAGACCAGATGAACCGTTTGGCTTCCGAATATAAAATGACCGTGGAATTCGCGAAACTGCACAGCGAGACCTTGAAGATCACCAACGCGGCCGAGGAAGTCAACCGGCTGCGTCAAGAGATCGAAAGCCTGGGCAACATCAACATGAACGCCCCGCAGGAATTCGAAGAAGTCAACGAACGCTATGAGTTCCTCAAGAAACAATACGAAGAACTGACC
>JAHFCO010000026.1 GCA_023249475.1 Bacillota bacterium
CGAGTTATCTTTTGGGGATGAGCGACCCGTAGTTCGTGGTGTTCGGAAGCGTCGCCGCATCGTCGATCTTTTCCATCGTCGCTTATCGTTTCTGGAAGTTCGGCTTGGCCAGCTATAACAGCGCCGGCAGCTAACGGAGGTATCGCATGAATCAAAACCCCAACAGGAACCCCGCAGTCTTGGTGTTGCTGCTTCCATTGCTTTTCATCTTCTTCATGTTCATGCCGTTCGGGAATTCGCTGATCGGCGGTTTCTTATTCACCATCATCTTCCAGTTCGCCTTCATCGCGATCTTCATCGCGATCATCGTAAGAGTGGTCAGACGAGGTCAAATCACGCCGCAGAACTTCGCCCGGAACTACCGTCCGATTTCCCAAAGCACGCTCAAAGGTCAAATCAACCCGGCGTTCTTCCCGGTGATCGGGATTTTCATCCTGGTTTTCCTTTTCTTCGGCATCGCCAGCGAGAATTTCTTCTTCTTGATCTTCCCGATCCTCTTTGTCTTCATCCTGGTGTTCGCCTTTGCCATCAACGCAAGCCGAACCGGAGTGACAGGCTGGACGAAGACCCCCGATGCCTATCAGGACCCGTTTGCGATCCAACGCAAGAAGGCGTACGGCGACACAGCCGACCAAGCGGCGTTCACGCTCGACAGCAAGTCGAGATATGCGGACAAGGCCGAACAATCGAGTTCCAACGTCATCGAGAAATCGCGTTACGCGGACAAGGCCGAACAAAGCGCGTTCAATGTAACCAAGACGTCGGGTGCGACGCAAAAAGCGGATCACCGTGCGATGACGTTCGATAAGAGCCTGACCGATCTGGTCCGCAAGGATCAAAGCGCCTATAATTCGACGCGTAGCTCGGACGAACGCAAGGGCGACGCGGTCCGGAACGCGGGGTATTACGGGATGCGGAAAGTCGGGCCTAACAGCACTTGCCTTTCCTGCGGCAAACCTGTGAGTAAAGAAGACATCTATTGTAAGAATTGCGGGAAAGCGTTATTTTAGGTTAAGCACCATATACTCGGAGGGGAACTATGAAATCGAAGAAAACCATACTTTGGCTCATCTACCTGATCATCTCGATCGCACTGATCCTGCTTGCGGGCGGTTTGGACTATCTGGACACCAAGGAAATCGCGACGTTGAATCTACCGGTCGTGGCGATCGCCGGGGTGATCGCGCTCTTCAGCGTTTTCCGTATTATTCTCGGGTTCATGCCGAAGAAGATCGTCGTTGAAGACGAAGGCATCGATCCCAAAGACCTGCCTGACATCGACGTTGCGAGTGGCGAAACGGAAAAGGATTTTAAAATCTGCATCCATTGCGGGAAGGCGGAACCCCTTGATACCGTGTACTGTTCTTCCTGCGGGAATCGCTTCCCTGAACGATAAACATTAATTTTCAGAAATATTTTCAGATAAATGTAAAAATAGTGCGTGACAATTCATTCGATTCGCGTTACACTATAAAAAACATTGACGAGGACAGGTCGATCGGGCAAGGTCTACACAGCGAGTTGGGAAGGTGCAAGCCAACAGGAATAACCCGAATCGGTAACCCCTTGGAGTGCGACGGCGAAACGTTTGGAGTAGCCCTCGACGCATAGGCAGCGTTAACCGCCGAAGGGTTCATCAGCGACCCGGAAAGCGATCGGGAAAACCGATAATTAGGGTGGTACCACGGAGGCAGCCTTCGTCCCTTAGGGGACAGGGCTGCTTTTTATATTCAACGGAGGTATGAACCATGTGCGGATTTCTGTTTACCGAAGGCGAGATTTCGGAACAAGCGTTTCTTGAAGCATTCGCGACCATTCAACATCGCGGACCCGACCAAAGCAAAGTGATGAAGGAACCCTGGGGGATTTTCGGATTCCACCGGCTTTCCATCATGGACACCAGCGAACACGGGATGCAACCGTTCGACACAAGCGATGTCCGGGTCGTCTGTAACGGCGAAATTTATAACGAACATCTGTTCAGGACGATGTTCGCGGAGTATCCGTTCATATCGCATAGCGATTGCGAAGTGCTCATTCCGCTTTATCGTGCCGACGGGGTGGATATGGCGAAGAAGCTGGACGCCGAATTCGCGTTTGTGCTCTATGACAAAGAAAAAGGGGCGGTCCTGGCCGCCCGGGATCCCATCGGGATCCGTCCTCTGTTTTACGGAATCCTCAAAGAGAACCAAAAAATGGCGTTCGCTTCGGAAGCGAAAGCCCTTCATTCCCTTTGCCAGGAGGTTTATCCTTTTCCTCCGGGACATGTCTATTGCAACGGCGTCTTCACCGACTATTCCCACATCACCGATGTCGCCGAACAACTCAGCGACCTGGAGGAAATCGACCGTCGCATCCGTGAAGGTTTGACAAGCGCCATCGACAAGCGCTTGATGAGCGATGTCCCGCTGGGATACTTGTTGAGCGGAGGCTTGGACTCGTCCTTGGTCTGTGCGATCGCGCAGAAGGCGACGCCGGTCCCCATCGACACCTTTGCGATCGGGATGGCGAAAGACGCCATCGATTTGAAGTATGCCCGCATCGTGGCCGATCATATCGGCAGCCGCCACCATGAAGTGACCATGAGTATGGAGGATGTCTTGGAAGCGTTGCGCTACGTCATCTACCATCTGGAAACCTACGACATCACAACCATCCGCGCAAGCATGGGCATGTATCTGCTATGCCGCTACATCAAGGAAAAGACGGATATCAAAGTCCTGTTGACCGGGGAAATCAGCGACGAGCTCTTCGGATACAAGTACACGGATTTCGCGCCTTCGGGGGAAGAGTTCCAGAAGGAGAGCGAAAAACGGATCCGCGAGTTGTACATGTACGATGTCCTGCGTGCCGACCGGTGCATCGCCGCATGGTCGCTGGAAGCCCGCGTCCCCTTCGGAGACCTGGATTTCGTCCGCGACGTCATGGCGATCAAGCCCGAACTCAAAATGAACACCAACGGACAGGGGAAGTATTTGTTGCGGAAGGCGTTTGAAGGCACGGGCTTACTGCCGGATGAGATTCTATGGCGCGAAAAAGCCGCGTTCAGCGATGCGGTCGGACATTCGATGGTGGAGGAACTGAAGAAGTACGCCGCAAGTCTCTACACCAAAGAAGATGTCATGTTCGCGCGGGAGAAATACACGCACTGTCCGCCCCATACGCCGGAAGCCCTTCTGTATCGCGTCATCTTCGAGGGGTTCTATCCCGGACGCTCCAACATGATCGACGGATTCTGGATGCCCAACGCCAGTTGGCCGGGGTGCGCGGTCGACGACCCGAGCGCACGTGTGTTAAGTAACTATGGCGCAAGCGGAAAATAGTTGTATAATGAACCTTGCTTGCGTATAATTACCCCATACGAAACGAGGTGCCTATGAAGTTCAACGTATCCCAAGTCAAACCCGGCATCTACCATATCAAAGAAGCGGCCGTCCACTTCGATTTAATCGTCGGGGAAAAGAAAGCCTTGCTTTGGGATACGGGGTATGGCATCGATGAACTGATGCCTTTGATCCGAAGCCTGACGGATAAGGAACTGATCGTCTGTAATTCCCACGGCCACATCGACCATGTGGGGGGGAACTATGCGTTCGAGAAGGTGTTGATCCCTTTAGGTGCCGTCGCGGAAGCGGTCATGATGACCTCGCATGCATTACGCAGCCTTGGGGTGAAGCGGATCCTTGACGGCGGCGATGTGCCGCACCACGACTATTCCAAGGTCATCTATGAAGATTTGAACGAGTCGATGGTCTTTGACCTGGGGGGTCGGACCGCACGGTTCATATCCATCCCCGGGCATACCCGCCATGATTTGGCGTTGTGGATCGAAGAAGACCGCTGCTTGTTGACGGCGGATGCCTTGAACTATGTCATGTGGCTGTACTTCAGCGACGGGATGAAACAGTCCACGGTCGTCCGTTCCTTAACCAAACTGGTTGATTTGGAACCTGAATTCATCCTTGCCTCCCACCGCCATTCCCCGTTGGATGCACAATTCCTGACGATGATGAGGGACAAGATCAAGACGCTTCGAAGAGCCGATTTCAACTTTGCCCATCTGGATGCATTCACCTTGCGTCGGGACGATTTGGTGGAGTATCATACAACCATTCAACACAAACGCGTCAGCATCGTATTCCGCGACGACGCGTTCGATCTGGAAGAAAAGGAGGGGCGATGAAAACAAGTGTCCCGATGACGTCGGAAGAACCGACCATCAAAAACAGTGAAAAAATCGGTTTGGGCGAACCTCGCCTGATTTTCTCCAACGAATCCGAGCGGGTCTATGCCTTCGATAAACCGGAGTCGCATTATGTCAGGATCCTTTTAAGCGAGAGCGGGGAAGTCGTGGAATGTTCATGCACCTGCCCCCATCGAAACTGTGAACACCGCAAGGCCGCATTGCTTGCGATGCGTACCGAACCGGAAGAAATGGAAGAAGTCGAAGAAGAAGAGTTCGACGAAGAAGCGGTCGCCCGCTTGCTTGAACGGATGCAGATGTTGGACACGGGGCAGTTGTTGACGGTGATGTTCGATGCCCTGGCCCAACACCCCGAGTGGGTCGAATATTTTCAAGATGTATTGCCGCCGATCAATGAAGACGAAGAAGAAGAACCTTTGTTTAGTTAAGGTTCTTTTTTTATCGGTTATCCGCTGATGGATAAGTTGACACTTGTTCACTTCAACGGGAAGTGTTATCCTAAAAGCAAGCGAAACAGGATGTTTTCACGAGGTCGAATCATGAAAGAAGAGGTTCTAGGCATCATTCAGGAAACGTTGCAGGAAGCGGGGTTGGTCGTGAAACGCGCGGAGAACGCGGATTTGCAGGCCGATGCCGAGTTTTTGGATGCTTCCGTCTCTTCGATTAAGAAACCCGTCGTGTATCATGCCCTGATCAGTGCCGACATCCGCGATCAAGTGATCTATCTATACGAGACCTTGGACGGGGTGAACGGGGAGTTCGCCGCGAAGAAACTGAAGCGGATCGTCAGTAAACCCTTCGGGAAAACGGAAGTTGTCCGCTTGAACGTCGGGTCGATCGTGAAGTCGTTGCGGGGCGCCGTAGCGGATCCGTGGAAAGTCCGCCTTGTCAATTCGGTGCAGAAAGTCGAGTTCGCCAAGGGCGGGTTCGATTTCGCCCCGACGGATGAACCGATCGTCGCCCCGGACGCCGAGATTGAAAACATCGCCGAACCGGAGATCCCGTCCTTCAACGCTTGGAGCGAAACCGCGAAGGAAACAATCGTGGAAGAACGAGTCGTAGAACCGATCCGGACAAGTACGGAGAAGATGGAAATCAATCTTTTCTATCTCGCATGGGTCGTCATCTTCGTCATCACGGGCATGGTGTTGAACACCTCGCCCTTGGGCTACGTCATCGGCTTCGCCGTTTGGACCGTCTTTCTCTACCTTCACCGGAAATATGCCGAAAACCTGGGCCTGCGCATCGGACTCTGGCTTGCCTGCGGCGGATTGATGCTGATCATCGCCTACCTCACCCTCATGACACAGGAGACACCATGAACCTACGTGAATCACTTCAACAACGCATTACCGACTTCCAGTTTAACATCGTACCGCATGACTTCGCCGACCTGGCGTTCGATGCGGATTTCTTTACGAAGAGCCTTTTCTTCGGTGTGAAACGGATCAAGTACAATGCCTTAATCGGCATCGACGAAGACAATAAAACTGTTTACCTATTCGAGAAAACGGAGGAGTTCGGCTTGAAATATTCCTCCTGCTGCACGCCCAACGAAAACTTCGTCAGTGAAAGCACGATGAAACAGATCGTGTATTTCAAACGACCCGACCAGAGCGAAATCAAGATGGATGTGGCTTCCATTCGGAAGACGATCGATGCCGAGGTGAAAAAGCAGGGGTATAAATTAGTCGGCGTACTGAATCCAAAGAAGATCCACGAACTTAGGCAAAAATAAATGTGCGACGAATCGCACATTTTTTATAGGATGTGGGTGAACAGGATACGGCTACCGATCAGGATCAGGACGATCCCGCCCAGGATTTCCGCTTTGTTATCAAGCAACACGGCGAATTTCTTGCCGATCATCACACCGAGCGCGGATAGGGAGAAGGTGACCGCGGCGATCAGGAGCGAGGATTCCAGGATGTCGACCGAGAGGAAGGCGAAGCTCACTCCGACGGCCAAGGCGTCGATCGACGTGGCGATCGAGAAGTAACACAGGTGAAGCCAATCCTTTTCCTGGTGGACATCGCAACTCAGGTCTTTGGGTTGAAGCCCCTCGTAAAACATCTTCCCGCCGATGATCCCCAAAAGGATGAAGGCGACCCAATGGTCGAAGGAATTGATCGAGGCGCTGAAGGAAGAGCCCAGCATATAGCCCAACCAGGTCATGAATCCCTGGAAGAACCCGAAGAACAAACCGACCCGCAACGCATAGCGGATCCGGCTTTGGGAAGCGCAGAGTCCATTGACCAGGGCGACGGCGAAGGCGTCCATCGATAACCCGATGGCGATGAAAAACAGTGTGAAGGTCTCCATGGCTTCTCCTTGATTCATAAGAATACTTACCATTTTACAAAGCCAGGACGATAAAGTCAACCCGAGCGACACGCTTGGGCGAAATAAGTTGAGAAGCGCGGACAACCTATGTAAAATAGAGATGAAATGAGGATACGAAAATGGGACTCTATAAAATCAAACCGGTATTTAAGGAAATGATATGGGGCGGTACACGCCTAAACGGGAAATTCGGATTCGAGATCCCCTCCAAAACGACGGGGGAAGCCTGGGTCGTCAGCGCCCATCCGGACGGGGACGGGATCTTATTGAACGGTGAATTCGAAGGGCGACGACTCTCCGACGTCTATCGCGAACACCGCGGATTGTTCGGGAAAGGGGCGAATACGAAATTCCCCTTGATGGTGAAAATCATCGATGCGAACCAGGATCTGAGCGTCCAAGTGCATCCGGATGATGAGTATGGTCAGAAATTCGAGAATTCCTATGGGAAAACGGAAGCATGGTATGTGTTGGACTGTGAAAAAGACACCCGCATGATCATCGGCCACACCGCAAGCGAAACGCAGGAACTGTTAAGCGCGATTCAAACCGGAACGCTGGAGAAGTACTTGAATTCCTTCAAAATCAACCCCGGCGACTTCTATTACATCCCCGCACGGACCATCCACGCGATCTGTGCCGGAAGTTTGGTCTACGAGGTGCAGCAAAACTCAAACGTGACCTATCGCGTTTATGACTATAACCGGAAAGACGCGCAAGGGAAGACCCGCGACCTCCACATCCGACAAGCCTTGGAAGTCACGCAAGTCCCGCATCGCAGCGTCGCCCCCCGCCCCTTGACCGTCACAAGCCAAGGGATGAGCGTCACGACCTACCTCGACGAGGATTATTTCGCCTTGTCGAAACTCGTGGTCCAAGGTAGCGGGACGTATCTGTTGCGCGGGGAATTCAGTCTGATCGGCGTTCTTGAAGGGGAAGCGAGCATCAACGGGGTTCCATTCAAACTCGGGGACCATGCGATCACGACCCATGACGAGAAGACGCTGGAGATCGTCGGCGATTGTGTCGTGATGGTCAGCATCCCCCGCGAGGTTCTCCTATGAAATTGTGCGGCATCGAAGCGGGCGGGACCAAGTTCGTTCTCGGGATCGGCGATGAGAACGGCAACATTTCGATTCGTGAAAGCATTCCGACACTGGATCCGGAGACGACGCTGGAAGCCGTTTCCCAATTCATTTTAAAACATCAGCCCGATGCGGTGGGGATCGCTTCGTTCGGGCCGGTCGATTTGAATCCGGATAGTCCAACCTACGGGGAAATCACGTCCACGCCGAAACCGCGCTGGGCGAACACCCCGATTCTTCGTTACTTATCGTCGCGATACGACGTTCCCTATGGGTTCGACACGGATGTCAACGCCGCCGCGGTCGGAGAATCGTTGTGGGGCAACGGAAGAGGCGTGGATTCGCTGCTCTATCTCACGATCGGTACGGGGATCGGCGGCGGCTTGGTGATCAACGGTCAAACCGTCCATGGTCTGCTTCATCCCGAAATGGGGCATATCCTGCTTCAACCCTATCCCAGTGAAACGTTTCTAGGGGTGTGCCCCTTCCATAAAGGTTGCTTTGAAGGACTGGCCAGCGGACCGGCGATCGAGCGTCGTTGGGGTACATCGGCGGCCAGCCTTAGCTTCGACCATCCGGCGTGGGACCTTCAGGCCTTCTACATCGGACAAGCCTTGATGTCCTATATCCTGACGGTATCCCCCCAACGCATCATCCTTGGCGGCGGCGTCATGCATCAGGAACAACTCTTCCCGAAAATCAGGGGACGGGTCAAGACCTTGCTTAACGGCTACCTTCAACACCCTTCGATCCTGAAACAACGGGATGACTACATCATGGCTCCCGGCTTGGGGGATGACGCAGGGCTTTGCGGAGCCCTCGCCTTGGCGAAGCGGGCGCTTGAACGATGAACGTCTACGATTTCGATCTCCTCATCCCTTGCATGATGTTTTTCATCGGGTTGTGGATGAATCGCTTCCCACCCAAGACGATCAACGGAATCATGGGGTATCGTACCCGCCGGTCGATGGCGAACCAGAAAAACTGGGACTACGCCAACACGACCACCGGCAAGATCTGGATGATCGAAGCATTCATTCTTCTTCCATTGATCTTTTTCTCCAAAGGATTGGGCTGGAGCGATCCGGATACGATCTTACTTACGAATACGTTTGGGAGTTTCCCGTTTCTTTTCTATCCGGTCTTCTATGTCGAGCGGAAACTAAAGGATCGGGAGTGACTTCCTGCAATGGATCACCAAAACCATGGAACTTTCGATAAAGAGCCATGGTTTTTATTTTTTTTCGGTACAAGTCTGCAGAAAGTTCATGAATCATCCTGGTGTTTCTTGAAATGTCGGGGAATGATATCCTTAGGGTGTCAACGAAGGAGGAAGTGAATATGGTCATCACGAAAGATCTTGTCTGCTTGAATCGGCCTGAACGGACGAAAGAAGCAATCCTGGATGCCCTCTGTGCAAAAGCGGTTGAAGCCGGCCGAATCGCCGATGTACAGGGATATCGAGAAGCGGTTGCGAAGCGGGAAGAGGAGTTCTCAACGGCCTTAGGTTATCTCGTCGCTTTACCGCATGGTCAAAGCGATGCGGTGACGACACCCTTCGTCGCAGTGGCAACGACATCGGAAGCCTTTCGCTGGGATGATCGCAGCGAGAATCTCGTTCGCTTGGTATTCATGATCGGGGTACCGTTGAAGAATCGGGAAAACACGCATCTGCGGATCTTGGCGAACATTAGTCGGAAACTGATGGAAGACGAGTTTAGGGAGAAGTTGCTGAGCTTGAATGACACCGAGGAAGCGTTCGCTCTCTTGAGTTCCATTGAAGCATAGGGAGGGTCTATGAAAATCGTCGGAGTAACGGCATGTCCGACCGGAATCGCACATACGTATATGGCACAGGCTTCCTTGATGAAAAAAGGGAAAGAACTGGGGCATAACGTCTTGATCGAGACACAGGGAAGCATGGGCATCGAAAGTGAATTGAAGAAGAAAGACATCCAGGAAGCGGATGTCGTGATCTTGGCCGTTGGATGCGCCGTTGAAGGATTGGAGCGTTTCAATGGGAAGAAAATCTTGAAGATCGAAGTCGGGGAAGCGATATCGCATCCCCAGGAAGTATTCGATAAAATCGCATCACTTTAGTTAATGATTGCATAAAACCACTATCAAGAGGAGGAACTATGAAAGAATTTCTAAAAGACATCAAGAATCATGTCATGACCGGTGTGTCGTACATGATCCCCGCGGTTGTCGTCGGGGGCGTCGGAATCGCCCTGGCCTTGGCAACCGGTACGGCAGGTGACACGGGGATGGTTGTCACAAGTCCGTTTTGGAACAACATCCTGACGATCGGTGTCGCCGCCATCGGATTCATGACGCCCTTACTTGCCGGATACACGGCATACTCGATCGCCGGTCGTCCGGGCTTGTTGCCCGGCTTGGTCGCCGGATCCCTCGCGGGAAGCGCCGTAGGGACGGCCGGAGTGAAGACCGGTTTCCTTGGTGCGCTCGTTTTGGGGCTTGCGGCCGGTTATTTGGCAAAATGGATCAAAGGGTGGAAAGTACCGACGTATCTGAAGCCGCTCATGCCGATCTTCGTTATCCCTTTGTTAACATCGATGATCGTCGGTTTGGTCTACATCTATGTCCTTGCCAATCCGTTGGGATCGGTCGTCACGGGGCTTGAAAACTTCTTGGCCAACATGGGAACCGGAAGCACCGTCGCCTTGGCGATCGTCATCGGTTGCATGATCGCCTTCGACATGGGCGGACCGGTGAACAAAGTCGCCTTCTCTTTTGCCGCCGCGATGATCGCCGCCGGTAAGCCTGAAATCATGGGGATGACCGGTGTCGCCATCTGTGTTCCTCCGATCGGTATGGGATTGGCTACATTCATCGCCAAGCATAAATTCAATGAAGAAGAGCGCGAGGCAGGGAAAGCGGCCTTCGCGATGGGCTTCATCGGAATCACCGAAGGTGCGATTCCCTTCGCCGCCGCCGACCCTGCGCGCGTCTTGCCTTCCATCATGACCGGCTCGGCCGTCGGAGCGGTCATCGCCGCGTTAGGCAAGGCGACGGACATGGCGCCGCACGGCGGGTTGATCGTTCTCCCGGTCGTCGGGAACGCCCCGATCTATATCCTGGCTGTCGTCGTCGGATCCGTCGTCACCGCCTTGATGGTCAACTTCCTCAAGAAGCCTGTCCAAGCCTAAGAAATCCAGACCGTCGCACGCCTTGTGCGGCGGTTTTTCTTATGGATTGAAATTGCAACATCTTTTCTGAAGAACAATGTACTTCAAGAAATAGCGGAATATGATACACTACCTCCATAGGTGAATAACATGCTGAACCTCCGCCAACGCCGATTGCTTCAAGCACTTCTGAATGAGCACGAAAGTCAAACCATTGACTTTTTTGCGCAACGGATCGAAGTGTCGGTGCGTACGTTGCATAAGGACCTCGATGAAATCGAACGGTTCTTAAGCGGTAGCGAAGTGAGCCTTCTTCGGAAAGCCGGTGTCGGGATCAAGTTGTCCGGTTCGCATGAAGGACGTCAACGCGTCCTCAACGAGAGACTGATCGGAGTCGAATCCATCGATCCCTTGTCGACAAGGCTACGTCGGATGAAAATCACCACGAAGTTGCTGAACTCGAAAGAAGGGACGTCGCTGATCAAACTGTCCGAAGAGTTCATGGTCGCTCGGACATCGATCGTCGCCGACCTGGAAAAGATCGAAGAATGGGGTCGGGTCTATGCGTTGACGCTGGTTCGCGACAGGGATGGGACACGGGTGATCGGAAACGAGAAAGACATCCGTCACGCCCTCGCCGGGTTGATCGGCGAGTTCAACCTCCTCGAAACCGAAGAAATGGATCGATACAATGCAAAGAGCAGAGTCGATATCGCGACGCAATACCGCTTACGCCACCTTTTTCCGGATGTCGATCCTGAAAGCGTCGAAGAAATCATCTTGGACGCCGAGAAACACCTGAATTATCGGATCAATGATGCTTCCTATACCGTTTTATTGACACATTTGCTGATTCTGATCCAAAGGGTTCGCTTCGGTGAAACATTGAATCAAGAGGCATTGGCGTCGACCTACGACGAAATCCCAAGCGAAATCGCGATCAAAACGGCATCCTATATATCACGTGAGATCGAGTCACGGTTCCATTGCATGATTCCACAGACCGAAGTGCGTTTCATCGCGATCTACTTGATGTGTCTTGGCATTCAATCCAGTTACACGAACCTTGAGACGCAGGAATACGTCTTGGATATCGACGATACGATAAAGGAGACCACTCGGGATATCATCGAGCGTGTTTCCACAATCGCACAAATCGACCTTACCAAAGATAAACCTTTGTATTACGGGCTGATGACCCACATCAAACCCATGATGTCGCGTCTGCGATATGGCATCCTTTTACGAAACCCCTTGCTTGAACAAATCAAATCCCAATATTCACCGATCTTCAGCATCCTCTATCTTCTGACCCCCTATTTTGAAGAGAAATTCGGGACGCCGGTCAATGACGATGAACTGAGCTATATGGCGATCCATCTTCAGGCGGCGCTCGAACGCTGTGTTTCCAATAAGCGTGTGATCATCGTCTGCCCCGAGGGGATCGGTTTCTCCCGTTTCCTCGCCAACCGGATTTCCCGTTTTGTTTCTTCCATCGAAATCGTGGATATCGTTTCGCTAGGGAAACTGAATAAAATGGACTTTCGGGAGATCGATTTCATCATTTCCACCGTACCGATCAAGCAAGTGCCGATCCCCGTTTTGCGTGTCAGTTCATTGGCGGGGTTCGACGATATTCGGAATGTCAATAATTTCATCATCGAACAATCGTTCCATAAACCGAAACTGGTGTTGGAATCGCTTGGAAAGGTGCTGGACAAAGATTTGGTCCTGACCGGACTGAAGAATCTGACCCGCAGTGAAATCTTGAACCTGGCATGCGACCGTCTGGAATCCCTGGGTCGCGTCAAACCCGGATTTCGGCAATCCGTCTTCCATCGTGAACAAACCATTCCTACGTGTTTGGGGAACGGGATCGCGATCCCCCATGGGAAAGAGGAATTCGTCCTAACCTCTTCCATCATGATCCTCTGTTGCGACCACGATGTGGACTGGGGGAACGGTAGTGCCAGGTTGATGTTTTTGATCGCTGTGAACTTCACGGGGGAAACCGACACCAAAGAAGTGTTGACCGATCTCTATAATGTGATCGATACCCCGACGTTGATCCAACAACTAAAAAACGCCCGCAACGCGGACGAAGTACTTGCGCTTTTCGCGTAAGAGAAACGGAGAGAGTATGAAAATCGTCGGAGTCACCGCCTGTCCGACAGGCATCGCACATACCTACATGGCGCAAGCCGCACTAATCAAGAAGGGGAAGGAACTCGGGCATCAGGTTGCCATCGAGACCCAAGGAAGCATGGGGATCGAAAGCGAATTGAAGCGAAGTGAAATCAGGGATGCGGACATCGTGGTGCTTGCGGTGGGTTGCGCCGTCGAAGGACTGGAGCGATTCGAGGGGAAAAGGATCTTGAAGATCGAGGTGTCCGAGGCCATCTCGCACCCCAACCGGGTCTATGAAAAGATCCTTGAAATCGTCGCAAAAGAGTCAAAGTAGATAGTCGTTCGATGCATCCGCGATTTCCATCGTGCGGAGCGTGTGCGTTTTATACCCCTCATGGATGAATGGATCGTTTTGTGCGATCTTTTTTGCTTCATCCATCGATCCGGCGCTAAACACGACCATCCCGCCGGGTTCGTCGATGAAGGGTCCGCACAGGATCAACGAGCCTTCTTGATCCAGTCGTTTCAGGTACGCGACATGACGTTCAATGACCGACGCATCCAAGGGATTCCGGTTGACCATCAATGAAACATAGACGCCCATGGGTTTTCCTCCTTAAAAAAAACCGCGACGAAGCGCGATTACAGCATATAGACGAAATAAACGAACGAAGTCATCATCGGGACCAACAGATTATCCAAACCCCAAGGACAGATCGCTTCGACCAACGTGGCGACGGAAGCCACCAAGAGACAGGCGCCGATCGCGGCGTTCCCCGTGGCATAGTTCAAATAGGTGTAAATGACGATGAAGGAAACCAGAAACATCGTGGCGCTTCCCTCGAAACTCTTTTTCGCCTGGAAAATCTGAAAGGGATGATTCCCCCACTTGCGTCCGACCAGGGAAGCAAGTCCGTCCCCATAGCCCATGACCAGGATCCCCAAACCGCCGACGGTTTGAAGGGCGCCGGGTTGGAAACTGATGAACGTCAGAAACAACGTGCTGACCGCATAATAGATCGTACCGAAATTCCTTTGCCCGTCCCGCTTGTTGATGGAAGGGATCCATCCGAAGAAATAGGTGACGCTATTGAAAATCACGAAGAAAAACGGGACGATCGACGCCATCCACGGGGAGCGGAAAGCATAGACCGCGATGAACCACCAGTTCGCGGCCAGGATGTGGACGAACTTGCGGCTGAACTCGAAAGGGAGTTTCTGAAGTTTCAGCGAGATCAGAAGAACGATTCCCAAATAGGCGAAAGACAACGCCAAACCGACGTATTCATTCATTGGAAGGATCCTTTCATAAAACAGTTGTGCTTGTAAGTGTAATTATAACGAAGTTTATGCGCTTATGCATCCTTTTTTACAATTTTCGTTACACAGAGTATGCGAAACGAAGCCCTGACGTGAAGCGACTCGAGGGTCTTCAAGCGATCCAGGCTTTCTTTGGGGCTTTTGTGGACATAGGGGGTCATCTGAAGAAGATGAAGCAAATCTTGATTCGATAGATTCATTTCGAAGGAAACATCGTCGACGCCGATGGTTTCAAACCCCTCGATCGCCTCGGGCGCTACGGGGTTCAAGCGAACGACGGGATAGAGCGCTTCCTTCAATTCAAGAAGATGATCCTCATGCGGTAAGACGAATAAAGCGAATCCACCTGGACGAAGCACTCTTGTGATTTCATCGCTAAACAAGGGGGCGAAAATGTTCAGTGTCAGATCGACGCTTGCGTCTTGGATCGGGAGATCGCGGATGCTGGCGGCGAGATAGCGCACGTTCCGCGAGCGTTTCCCCGCTTTCTTGAGGGCGTCGACGGAGAGATCCACCCCGGTCCATGAAGATGCGGGGAATGCCTCGGCGATCGCTTGGGTATAATATCCCTCGCCGCAGCCTAGATCCAAACCCAGGGTGAAGGGAAGCTGTTTCATCCGCTGGATCATCGCCTCCAATAACGGACGATAGTGGCCTTTCCCCAGAAACTCGCTCCGGGCAAGGATCATCGTCTTTTCATCGCCGCTTTTGCGTTGTTTCGATCCGATCGTCAGATTCACATATCCGCTTGAAGCACGGTCGAAACGATGGTTCTTCAGACAGACCATCCCCTGTTCATTCTCGATCATCACATTCTTGCATACCGGGCAACGTAGGATTCCCATCTTCCACCTCTTTCAAAACCCATGACAAACGGCTCTCTATTGATTATACTTGAAGAGACATCCAAAGAGGAGAATCCTTATGAAATTTGTATCCTGGAATGTGAACGGCCTACGTGCGATCGCGCAAAAAGGCTTCGACGAGATTTTCGAAAGTTTCAACGCAGACTTCTTTTGCCTGCAGGAAACCAAGATGCAGGAAGGGCAGCACGATTTCAGCCCCCTGGGGTACGTGAAGTATTTCAACTACGCCGAGAAGAAGGGTTATTCCGGAACGGCCATCTATGCCCGCAAAGAACCGTTGTCCGTCGCGTATGGCATCAACCGGCCCGAACACGACACCGAAGGACGGGTCGTCACGTTGGAATATGAAGACTTCTTCCTTGTCTGTGTCTATACGCCCAACGCACAGGACGAACTCAAGCGTTTGGATTACCGCATGGCTTGGGAAGACGCGTTCAGGGAGTATCTGATCGGACTCGACCAGAAGAAACCGGTCATCGTGTGCGGCGACCTCAATGTCGCGCACAATGAAATCGACCTGAAGAACCCCAAGACCAATCGTTTCAGTCCGGGGTTCAGCGACCAGGAACGCGCCAAGTTCAACGAATTCCTGAAAGCAGGTTTCGCGGATACCTTCCGTGTCTTGTATCCCGACACCGTGAAGTATTCCTGGTGGTCCTACCGCATGAATGCACGCGCCAAGGGCACAGGGTGGCGTATCGACTATTTCGTCGTCTCCGAGCGTCTGATGCCCCGTGTGTTGGACGCGGCGATCCACGACGATATTTTCGGCAGCGACCATTGCCCGGTCAGCCTGATTTTGGAATAGCATGGCCGTCGCGAAACAAGGCGTCTGCCGCAAGATCGACGAAAACGGTAAAGGATGGGTCGACGGGATCGCTTTCGACAACGTTTTGCCGTTGGAAGAAATCAAGTTCGATCCCAACACCAAGAAAATACTCCAGCGTGTCGTCGATGCGCCGACACGCATCAAACCCGTCTGCCCCTACTTCAGCCAATGCGGCTCCTGCCAGTTTCTGCATTGGGAATACGATGCGCAACTCGAATGGAAAACCGACCAAGTCCGCCATCATTTCAAGTCGATCACGAAAATCCCCGTCAAGGACTGCCTTGGCACGGACCGTCAGTTCGGCTATCGATCCAAAAACATCCTGACCTTCAAGGCCGAGGGGAAAAGCGCCATCGCCGGTTACTATGCGGCCGGGACCCATGCCTTGTTCGATGTGAAAAGTTGCGACGTCACCCATCCCAAAGCGATGGAAATCTTCACGACCTTGAAACAACTGGTGAACTCGTTTCGTGTCGAAGTCTATGACGAGAATCGGAAAAAAGGCTTGCTTCGCCATGCCTTGATCCGGGTCGCGGAGTCGACCGGGGAGATCCTTGTGGTTCTGGTCGTCGCGAACTCCGACTTTAAAGGTCGCAAGAACTTCGTAAGCGAACTGGTGAAACGTCATCCTGAAATCACCTCGGTCATCGAAAACACCAATAGCCGCTCCACCAGCATCGTGCTTGGGAACCAAGAGCGGACGCTTTATGGAAAAGGATACATCGTCGACCAACTCGGGAATTACACCTTCAAGATTTCCGCCCGTTCGTTCTATCAAGTCCATCCGACCCAGACCGAAATCCTCTACCAAAACGCCCTGGATGCGGCGCAACTTCGCAAAACCGATGTCTTGCTTGATGCGTACAGCGGTGTCGGTACCATCGGGATCTACGCCAGCAAGCGCGTCAAGGAAGTGATCTGCGTCGAGAGCAACCCGGATGCGACGGAAGATGCACGCAACAACGGGAAACACAACCACGTCAACAACGCACGTTTCATCTGCGCCGACGCTTCGCAGTGGCTGTTGGATACGTCCGCATCATCAACCAAGATCGACGTGTTCGTCATGGACCCGCCTCGTGAAGGTAGCGACAAGAACTTTCTCTATGCCTTGCGTAAACTTCAACCGCGTACCATCGTCTATATTTCATGCAACCCGGAAACGCAAGCCCGCGACGTGAAGGAACTTCTCACGATCTACGATATCCAGTCCATCCAACCGGTCGACATGTTCCCTCAGACTTCCCATATCGAGTGTGTTGTTTTGTTGCAGAGACGCTGAATCGAAGCCACTCAGTGCGATCAAGATGAATCGATTGACATGGGATAGGATACGTTCTACAGTTGAATCAGAATCATGGGTGAACCTTCATCCTGGAGGTAGAATGAAAAACAAGAAAACCTTGTCGATTCTTATCCCTCTTGTTTCTGTTTTCATCGGTGGCGTATTGATCCTGGCGTTGACCTACATCGGCTATGTCGCGCTCTATTTTTTCATCGAGGCGAACTTCATCAGAGACCCCCGACTCTTTCAAATGGGCATGTTTCGCTCTTCGTATATGATGGTCATGATTCTGATTTATTTCGTGATCGAACGATCGAAAGCGAATGATTTGTTGAAAGCGGCGGCGTTGGTTTCTCCGTTGAGTATGGTTCTGGTGGTCGTGGTCTTGAGATTCTACGATCGACTCCCTTATGCCTATCTTGGCATCGCCGTTGTTTTAGCCGGATTACTGACGTGGCTCATCGTGTCGAAAAAATCGTGGTATTACTATTTGTCTTCTTTGATCACCCTGACCGTCTCCATCGCCTATGCCTGGCCATGATCGAAGGATGCTTCATAGCTTAAACCCGACGCCTTTAGGCGTTTTCGTTTGGGATTCGAATCGATCTTGACTCTTCCGTTTCTGTATGAAGCATGCAATGACGCGTTGTGCTCGATTTGTGGCACCCAAACGAGTAGAATGGAGAAAAGCCAGGAGTCCCTCATGAACCTTTTCGATCTCATCGCCCGACCTTATGCCTTGTTTTATCGATATCAGATGCGCGGGTTCAATCAAAGCATCCCCGCGTTTCTAGCGTCTTTCCCTGAACCGATCGAATCCATCTTGGATGTGGGTTGCGGAACCGGTGCGATGTGCGAGGTATTCCAACAAAACGGATTGATCGTCGAAGGGTGCGACCAATCCGAAGCGATGTTGAAGCAGGCGAGACGGTTGACCTCGAAAGCGATACGTTATACGCGGGTCGATGCGACGAAAGGGTTGGATTATCCGGAGAAGTCGTTCGATGTGGTGATCGCATCGTTCGTCGCCCATGGTCTTCAAAAGAATGATCGAATGGCTCTTTATAAGCAAATGAAACGCGTCGCACGGAAAACCGTCGTCCTTCACGATTATGGTCAGAAACGACAGATTGTGTCGGACTTCTTGGAATGGTTGGAAAGAGGGGATTATTTCCGTTTCATTAAGGTCGTGGACGAAGAGTTGATTGAAACTTTCGGGAATCTTTCGAAAATCAATGAACACGGGAGTTCGGTTTGGTATAAAATGGAAGTCAAGTGAGGTAAACCATGTTCTTTTTCTTCAGCTACGGTGCGAAACAAAAAAATCTCGGGATCGTGCAGGCGATCCTTTGCGATGTCTGCGGTCAATTCGGGAAGTACGAAGCGTACGCGATTTTCAACGAGTTCGCGATGTTCTTCATCCCCTTGTATCGTTCGAAGAAAAAGTACGTCATCAAGATGACCTGTTGCCAAACGATCTATGAGTTGGACGAGGAAGTCGGTCGACGCATCGAACGCCAAGAGCGGGCTTCGATCAAGGAAGAAGATCTGAAGATGGTCAAACGGGGGAAAGGGGTGACCCTTTGCCCGAGCTGCCAAGCCGCGGTCGAAGATCACTTTCTCTTCTGCCCGAGCTGTGGGCAGCATCTCCACGACGATCACCGTAAATGACGGTGATTTTTTTATGCAACGGACTTGCATAATCAGGAAAAGCGGATATACTTATTATGTGCATATGCCCATAAAGGAGAAACCATGCCCAGACCGCAAAAAGGGAGAAGAGTCTGTCAGCGACCGATGTGTCGCCGATTCGAACCGATCGATTCCGCGACGTCGGTGTCCGTCATCTTGAATCTGGATGAACTGGAAACGATCCGCTTGTTGGATCTGGTCGGTTTATCCCAAGAAGCCACCGGACTACAGATGAACATCGGTCGTGCGACCGTGCAGCGGATCTATGAAGATGCGCGTCGCAAAATCGCCGATGCCTTGGTGAACGGAAAATCATTGCAGATCGAGGGAGGCAACGTCGATTTTTGCGACGGATGCGAGCCATCGGAAAACGGGGATTACGATATCCCACGAGGAGAAACCATGAATAAAATCGCCATCCCTGTTTCAGGAAACGAAATCTTCGGCCATTTCGGCCATGCCCCGCAGTTTAAATTGGTGAGTGTCGAAGACAAGAGCGTTGTTTCGGTCGAAATCATCGACGCCCCGCCGCATCAACACGGATTCCTACCCGGCTTTTTAGCTGAAAAAGGAGTCGACACCATCATCGCGAATACCTTGGGTCAAGGCGCCATCGATCGCTTCAACGCCCTTTCAATCACGTTGTACAGCGGGTTAAGCGGCGATGCGGATGCCGCCGTGATGGCGGTTTTGTCCGGCGAGGCGCAACCCAATGCGAAAGCATGCGGGCATCATCATGGGGATGGTCATCATCACGGAGAACATCATGAATGAGGTTTTCTATGTCGCCGCTGGGCTTGGTTTAGTTTTCTCTTGGGTCAAAGACCAAAAGAAAACCAAGATGGCATTGAAGAAAGCCTGGAAGTCGTTTGAAAACATCTTGCCTCAGTTCTTGGCCGTTCTTTTGATCCTTGGCATCATGCTTGCGATTCTCACCCCCCAACAAATCTCATCCGTCATCGGAGGCGAATCCGGTTGGACGGGCGTCCTGGTCGCGTCGATGTTGGGGTCGATCACCCTGATCCCCGGTTTCATCGCCTTTCCCCTGGCTTCCGCACTTTTAAAGAACGGGGCCGGATACATGCAAATCGCGGCGTTTGTCTCGACCTTGATGATGGTCGGGATCGTCACGATGCCGGTTGAAATCAAGTTCTTCGGGAAAAAAGCGACCTATCTCCGTAACGGACTCGCCTTTGTCTTTTCCTTGATCGTCGCTTTTGTGATCGGAGGGATCCTCGGATGAAAAGTACATTAAAAAAATATCGTATTTTTCTTCTCTTGGTCCTTGTCTATCTCGCTCTGTTCTTCCTCAAGCCCGACCTCTTCGCCAAATCCACCGAAATCACATGGAAGAGCCTTTTGGAGATGCTATCGGTTCTGCCTCCCATCTTCATCCTCCTTGGTTTACTGGATGTCTGGGTCAAGCGCGAGACCATGGTGAAATACATGGGTGAAGGTAGCGGTTGGATCGGAATCGTGCTGGCGTTCTTCCTTGGAAGCGCGGCCGCCGGTCCGCTGTATGCGGCGTTCCCGGTCGCCGTCATGTTATTGAAGAAAGGCGGATCCTTCACCAATGTCCTGATTCTGATCGGTGCCTGGTCGACGACCAAAATCCCGATGCTTCTCTTCGAAGCTTCCTCGATGGGCTTACCCTTCACCCTCTTGCGTCTGGGGCTGGATATCCTGGGCATCGCGATCATTGCGATCGTCTCGAATAAAGTATTGAACGCCAAAGACAAAGCGGAAATCTACACATTGGTCGAAAAGAACGGATAAAAAAAGAAGCCACCTCATTCGGGGTGGCTTTCGACGATTTGTTGGGAAGCTTTCTGTTCGAGGCGGTAATTCACCCAGTCCCGTAAGAGGGCGTAACAGAGGGAAGCGAAGGGGATGGAGATCAGAACCCCGAGGATGCCCATCAGGCTGGCACCGATCGTGATCGAGACCAAGATCCACATCGCGGGGAGGCCGGCGGCTTTTCCGACGACATAGGGATAGATCAGGTTGCCTTCGATCTGCTGGATGATCTGGAAAAGGATGAAGAACCATAAGGCTTGCACAGGGTCGACGGTCAAGATCAAGAGGACGCCGATGGTTTGCGCGATCATGGCGCCGACGATCGGGACCAAGGCGGTGACCGCGACGATGACGCTGATCAGAAGGGTATAGGGGAAGCGGAAGATCGAGAGGGCGATGAAGAACAACGTCCCGATGATGAAGGCTTCCAGGACTTGACCGAATACGAAATTGGTGAAGATTTCGTCCGCCATGTTGGTGATCGTGAAGATCCACATCGCGATTTTCTTCGGGAAGACCGCCAGGCAGAGTTTCTTGACTTGATTCTGCAATGTTTCCTTATTCATCAAGACATAGACCGAGAAGATGAATGAAAGGATAAAGGTAAGGAAGGCGTTGAAGATCGATTGAACCAGTCCCCAGGAAGAATTCAACCAGGCTTGCCAACTGTTGGTGACCCAGGTGATGATGGTGGATTCCAACTTCGTCCAATCGAAGTTCGCCCGGACCAAGAGGTCGCCGATGGGGGTATCCGGTCCCAGGTTGGTTTGCGCCCACAATTGAAGGTTGTCGAAGGCGGCCGGGAGGGTGTTGATGAACGCGATGATCGTCGTGCTCAATTCGGGGATGATGGTCTGAAAGATGAAGACCATGACCATGACCACAAGCACCAGGGTGACAAGATAACTCAAGATGCGATGATATTTTTTCGCAATGAAGCTGAGGGGGCTTTTCGGAAGGAACAGAAGTTTCTCGATGCGCATCATCGGCGCGTTGAGTAAAAACGCGATCGCGAAACCGGTGATGAACGGGGTCAAAATCTCGATCGCCCGGTTCAATCCGCCGAATAACTGCTCGACGTGGTTGCCGATCCATAACATCGCGACGAAGAACACGATGAGAAACATGCCTTGTTTGATTTGGTTCGATTTATAATTCATACGGTTTCCCCGCTTTCAATCTTGCTGTATTCATTATACACTAGGATTAGCGAGTTGGGGGAGAAGGAGGCAAGATGGCGACGGATTTGGATTTCGCGCGTTATGTTCAGGATCAGTTATCGGACTTGGGGAAGATCGATGTCAACAAGATGTTCGGGGAATACGGGGTGTATTTGGATGGGAAAATCATCGCATTGCTATGCGATAACGTGTTCTATCTGAAACGGACGGCGGAAGTGGTCCCGTATCTTCGGGAGATCATTGAAGCGCCACCCTATCAAGGCGGGAAACCGACCTTCGTCATCGAGCAACTCGACGACCGGGAATATCTTCAGGAAATCGTGAAGGTGACCTACGACGCCCTTCCGCAACCCAAACCGAAAACTTCGCGAAAAGCAAAGTCGAAGACTTGAATGTCTTCTTCTTTTCGGTTATTATATCGGTATAGTTAAATATACTGATATAAGGAGGGGAAATGGAACAACTGTTCAAAGTCTTCAGCGATAAAAGCCGGTTACGACTTTTCTGGGTGTTGCTTCACGGTGAATACTGCGTCTGTGAACTGGAAGTCTTTTTACGGATGAATCAATCCACCGTATCTTTTCATCTTCAACGGTTGCGTAGCGAAGAAGTCTTGAAGGCGTCGAAATCGGCCCAATGGGTCCATTACACGGTGGATCCGAAATTCACGCAGGAAAACCAACGTTTGATCGAGTTCATGAGAGAAAAGTTGGCGGTGGACGGAGAGTGCATGGAAGATTTGAAACGGGTCGAACGCTATACATCGCAGGGAATGAACTGCAAGATCATCGCGGATGACCGCGATCGCGTCGTCGACGCGTTGGGAGGGTAAAATGGAAAAACAAGGAATCGGTTTCTTTGAGCGAAACCTTACGCTCTGGGTGGCGGGATGCATGGTCGTCGGTGTCCTCATCGGTGTCTATCTTCCCCAAGTCCCCGCGTTTCTCAGTCGCTTCGAAGTCGCGAGCGTGTCCATTCCGGTCGCGATCCTGATTTGGCTGATGATCTATCCCATGATGCTGAAAGTCGACTTCGAGAGCATCCGCCATGTCGGGGACAACCCGAAGGGCTTGTATGTCACCTGGGCCGTCAACTGGCTGATCAAACCGTTCACGATGTACCTCATCGCCTACTTCTTCTTGTACATCGTCTTCGGCACATGGATCACGCCCGACTTGGCGAAAGAATACCTCGCCGGCGCCGTGCTTCTCGGCGCGGCCCCGTGTACCGCGATGGTCTTTGTCTGGAGCCATCTCACCAAAGGCAACCCCGCCTACACGTTGATCCAGGTCGCCACCAACGATTTGATCATCCTGGTTTTGTTCGTCCCCATCGTCGCCTTCCTGCTAGGCATCTCCGATATCGCCATCCCTTGGGAGACCTTGTTTCTCTCGGTGGTCCTGTTCGTCGTGATCCCCCTGACCTTCGGCTGGCTCTCGCGAAAAATCATCGTCAAAAACAAAGGTCTGGACTATTTCGAACATTCCTTCATCCCTAAATTCTCCAACGTCACCATCGCAGGGCTCTTGTTGACGCTGATCATCATCTTCTCGTTTCAAGGCCAGGTCATCCTGGACAATCCCTTGCATATCCTGTTGATCGCCATCCCCTTGACCCTGCAAACCTTCCTGATTTTCTTCATCGCCTACTTCTGGTCGAAATTATGGAAATTGCCGCACGACGTCGCCGCCCCGGCCGGGATGATCGGCGCCTCGAACTTCTTCGAACTCGCCGTCGCGGTCGCCATTTCGTTGTTCGGACTTCAGTCCGGCGCGACCTTGGCCACGGTCGTCGGCGTGCTCACGGAAGTCCCCGTGATGTTGATGTTGGTGAAAATCGCAAACAATACCACCCACTGGTTTAGTCAAAAGGAGGAAACATGTCCCATTTACCAAGAGTCGCCTTCGTCTGCGTCCACAATTCGTGTCGCTCCCAGATCGCCGAAGCATTATCGGTGAAGAATGCCTCGTTGATTTTCGAAGCCTATTCCGCCGGCACCGAAACCAAACCTCGAATCAACCAGGATGCGGTACGGATCATGAAGTCCCGCTATGCCATCGACATGGAACTGACGCAACGATCCAAACTGATCAGCGACCTTCCGCGCATCGACATCGTCATCACGATGGGATGCAACGTCGATTGTCCCTACCTGCCCTGCAAGTTCAGGGAAGACTGGGGCCTGGACGATCCTTCCGGAAAGGACGATGACGAATTCAACCGTGTCATCGACATCATCGAGTTCAAGGTGAAGGAACTTGCGGAACGGATCCAAAACGGGGAAATCAAGGTTTAAGTTCGCAACGCCGGTCAAGTTACCGGCGTTTTCTTCTGCTAAAATAGAGACGAGGTGAGACGATGAACGATACGACCCGGGCGGTGATCGCGATGCAGGACTACATCGAAGCGCATTTGAACGAACCGATCACACTGGTCCAACTGGCCCGTGCGGCGGGATATTCCCCCTATCATGCGGCGCATCTGTTTTCCGATGCGCTCGGCATCAGTCCGTTGCGCTATATCCGCAAGCTCAGGTTAAGCCGAGCCGCCCAAGCGATCCGGGACCAGGACGAAGCGATACTGCAGATTGCCTTCGACTTTCAGTTCGACTCGCATGAAGGGTTCACCAAAGCGTTCGCCAAACAGTTCGGGATGAGTCCGAGGGAATACCGTCGCAATACGCCGGCCATCGCGCTCTTTCGCCCGTATCGTTTGCTTACCCGGAAAGAAGAAACGAAAACCATGACAAACAAGACCGTATTCGTCCAACTGGTCCAACGTCCCCATCGCAAGGCGGTGATCCTGCGCGGCAAGAAAGCCGATGAGTATTTCGCCTACTGTGAAGAAGTCGGCTGCGACGTCTGGGGCGTGCTATGCAGTATCAAAGAAGCGTTGAATGAACCCATGGGGATGTGGCTCCCTGAAAAACTGATCAAACCGGGGACGTCGAGCTATGTTCAAGGGGTCGAAGTCCCGCTGGATTATCAAAAACCCATCCCCGAAGGCTTCGAATTCCTCGAGCTTGAACCCTGCACCTACATGGTGTTTCAAGGCGAGCCATATGACGACGAGAACTTCGAGAGCGAAATCGTCGCGATCCAGGAATCGATCCAACGCTATCACCCCGAAAGCGTCGGGTATCGTTTCGACGACACCGTCGCCCCGATGTATCAGCTTGAACCTCGCGGGGAAAGAGGGTACATCGAAGCCCGACCCGTCACGAAGATCTAAAAACGAAACGTCCGTTTCGTTTTTTTTCATCCCTTCTTCACATGCGACGTCGCGTGCAGGGTCCGTCCTTGGGGTGGCTATGGTATAATGAAGTCCAGGTAGGACGACCATGGACATCGAAGAGCGAATCATCAGCGAAGTACCGCTCGATAAAGGGTGGTCAAACGATAAGAAATCGATCGTCACGACACCGGACGGTCGTTTCGTGCGTCGGATCATCGATGATGCACGGATCAGTTCCACGACGACCCTGTTTTTCCATATCGGAAGCCTGAACCTTGATGACAACCCGTTCAGCCGTCCGATGGAACTGGATTGCGCCCCGCC
Organism: Bacillota bacterium; assembly: GCA_023249475.1. GTDB lineage: Bacteria > Bacillota_I > Bacilli_A > Erysipelotrichales > Erysipelotrichaceae > GWE2-51-13. The sequence goes on from JAHFCO010000026.1 coordinate 25,437, forward strand.
GCCGGCCAGGCTCTACACGACCTATGTGGAAGGCGAGGATCTGGAAGAAGCGCTGGGCACCTTAAGTCAGAAAGAACAGATACGGCTAGGCTATGAAGCCGGATTCGCCCTGAAGAAAATCCATACCCGCGTCCGCGTAAAGGACGACGGGATGTGGGCGAATAAATACAATGCGAAAATCGACCGTAAAATCAAAGCGTATCAAGAGTGCGGCATCAAGGTCCCGGGGGACCAGCTTCTGATCGACCGGATCGACTCGTTACGGATCTATCTGGAAGGACGCCCCCAGACCTTCCAGCACGGGGATTATCATGTGGGGAATTTCGTGCTTACCCCGGATCGGCATCTAGGCATCCTGGATTTCGATCGGTGGGACATCGGGGATCCGTGGGAAGAGTTCAACCGCATCGTCTGGTGCGCCGATCTTTGCCCGGTGTTCGCGAGCGCCCGGATCGACGCCTATTTCAATTTCCAAGTCCCCGAATCCTTCTTCCCGCTCCTTTTCCTCTATCAAGCCGTGAATGCCTTGGCTTCCTTGCCTTGGGCGATTCCATACGGGGAGAAAGAAGTCGAAGTGATGCTTAAGAATGCGCGACGATTCAAAGAAGATACGGAAGATTTCGCAAACATAGTGCCGAGATGGTATGAAAAAACGAGGTAACCATGGAACTTCAAGAAACCCTTGCCTTGCTTGAAGAAGCGGGCGATGCTTCCACCAAGAAAATCTATCTCAACAACGGTGCGAAAGAACCGTTGTTCGGCGTGAAAATGGGGGATGTAAGGAAAATCGCCAAAAAGATCAAAGCGGATCAGCGTTTGGCGGATGAACTCTACGATACCGGGAACTTGGATGCGATGATGCTGGCGGGGATGATTGCCGAACCCGGGGAAATGAACGTCGACCGTTTGGATCGTTGGGTCGAGAAAGCGTATTGCGCGATGATTTCCGAGCGATGCGTCGCCCCCTTGGCCGCGTTAAATCCGCAACGGTTTGAAATCGCTGCGAAATGGATCGAGCGTCCGCATGAACAAACCGCGTGCGCCGGGTTCACGATCTACGGGATGCTTTATTCCCATTTGCCCGATGATCAATTGGATCTCGACCAAGTGAAAAGCGTCGTCGATACGATCGAACGCCGGATCCAAAGCGAGCCGACCTACCTGCAAAACGCGATGAACAATTGCCTGATCATGATCGGGATCTATGTCTTGCCGCTGACGTCCTATTGTTTGGAAGTTTCGCGTCGGATCGGTTATGTCAAACCGACGGTCAAAATCAACAGTTGCAACATCCAGTCCGCCACCGACTACATCGTGCGCTATGCGCCGCGGACGAAAGTGAAGAGTCTCTAGGATCAAACGAGGTAAGCCATGATCAACCACGGGATTCCCAAGCATGTCTTGGGATGCATCGAACGACTTCAAAATAAGGGGTATCAGGCGTACTTGGTCGGAGGATCGGTACGCGATTTATGCTTGGGTTTTTTCCCCAAGGATTTCGATCTGTGCACGGATGCGACCCCCGATCAAATCGAAGAAGTGTTCGCCGGCGAAATCCATAAAACCTATGGCAAGAAACACGGTACCGTCGGTGTTCTTCAGGCCCAACATTGGATCGAAATCACGACCTTCCGTAAAGACGGAACCTATCGGGACCATCGACGCCCTGACAACGTCGTCTTCACGACTTCGCTTCAGGAGGATTTGGAGCGTCGCGACTTTACGATCAACGCGATGGCGATGGACGAGAACGGCAAGATCACGGATTACTTCGATGGCATGCAGGACCTCAACGACGGGATCCTGCGTTGCGTCGGATCGGCGAACCAACGGTTCCAGGAGGATGCGTTGCGCATCCTACGCGCTTTACGCTTCGCATCGCGCTTCGGGTTTATGATCGAAGAGAATACCGCGGATGCCATCCGCCGATTCGCCTATCTCCTGAAGGAAATCGCCCCGGAGAGGATCCGCGAAGAACTGAAAGGGATCCTGCTGGGCGACCATGCCGGCAAGATCTTGAGCGAATATGACGACGTGATGGGGATGATCATTCCCGAACTTGAAGCGGCCAGGGGTTTCGTGCAGTTCTCGCCCGACCACTACGAAGACGTTTATCGCCATACGATCCGCGTCTTGACCATGACGGAGAAAGACATCACCCTACGCTTGGCCGCTCTGTTTCATGATTTATCCAAACCCCAAGGCTTGACCCTCAACATCGATCAGATCGCCCTCTATGAACATCATGCGGAAAGCTCGGGCTTGATTGCCCGGAACATCATGGAATCGCTACACTTCGAAAAGAAACTTTCGCACGAAGTCGGCGAAATCATCGCCTTGCATGAGACCTCCTTTCCCGAACAACTCCCGGAGATGTGCCGTTGGCTTGCGAAGACCGGGGAAAAAGTGTTGTTGGCGGGGATCCGTTTGAAAGAATGCGATCTCTTGGCGATGGTCTCGGGGCAGGGAAGGAAACTTGAGAACTGCTCGCGGGCGCGAAGCTTGGTGATGGAAATCAAAAACAGACAATTGCCCTATCAAGTCAAACATCTCGCGATCAACGGGGACGACCTGCTTGAACTCGGGTTCAAAGGCAAACGCATTCAATCGACATTGGAAGAATTGTTGGAATGCGTATTGGACAATAAAGTCGCCAACCTGAACGCCGACTTGCGTCGAATGGCGCTTGCGCTTGACACTTCGGGGGAAAAACCCTAAAATAAGTGATGATGTTTCAATGGAGGTAAACTATGACCGAAGACAGTGAAGGGTGCGATCGAAGTATCGACACACAAACCCGAAAGGCGGATGAAAGGTCTTGCACACAGAATAGCGAGGTATCCTTATGATCGCCCAAGTCGGATTTCTTATCGTGTTGATTTTCCTGAACGCTTTTTTTGCCGCTTCGGAAATCGCATTGATCTCCTTAAATGACAATAAGATTCGTTTGATGGCCGAGGATGGGAATAAAAAAGCCGTCCACCTTCAACGCATCCTCTCCCATCCGACCCGGTTTTTGTCGACGATCCAAATCGGCATCACCTTGGCCGGCTTTTTAGCCTCGGCGTTCGCATCCGAAAGCTTCGCGATCCCCTTGGTCGACCTACTGAAAACCTTCGATCTGGGAATCAGCGATTCGATCTTGAAAACATTCGCGATGATCTTCATCACGCTCGTCCTCTCGTTCTTCACCTTGGTCTTGGGCGAATTGGTTCCCAAGCGGATCGCGATGAACGTCGCCGAGCCGGTGTCGTTCGCCGTGGTCGACATCCTGCGTTTCCTCTTCGCAGTCACCAAACCGATGGTTCTCTTACTGACCTTCGCCACCAACTTCTTCGTCCGCTTGTTCGGCTTCGACCCCAACGCCCAAGGCGACCAGGTCACCGAGGAAGAAATCCGGATGATGGTCGATGTGGGTGAGGAAAAAGGGACGATCCGCGAGACCGAAAAAGAGATGATCAACAACATCTTCGAATTCGACAACAAGATCGTTTCGGACATCATGACCCACCGGACGGAAATCGCCGGGGTGAGTCTGGATGCGAAACTGGCGGACGTACTCAAAGTCGTCGCCGCCGAACAATACACCCGTTTCCCGGTCTACCGTGAAAGCATCGACGACATCATCGGCGTCCTCCACGTGAAAGACCTGATCCAATACGTCGAGTTCTCCGAACAAGACAGCTTCGACCTCCGCACCATCATCCGTTCCCCCTACTATGTCCCCGAATCCAAACGCATCGATGAACTGTTCCGTGAACTCCAACTCACAAAGACCCACATGGCGGTCGTCATCGACGAGTATGGCGGAACCGGTGGGATCATCACGATCGAAGACTTGATCGAAGAGATCGTCGGCAACATTTTCGACGAGTACGACGAAGATGAAATCGAGATCAAGCAGATCAACGAGTCCACCTTCGACGTGGAAGGCTCGACGACCTTGGATGAACTGGAAGAAGACTTGGATATCAAGCTACCCATCGAAGAATACGATACGATCAGCGGCTTCATCATCGGCCAGTTGGGGCGCATCCCCGGCGATGGCGAACAGCCCGAAGTGACGGTCGACGGCGTTTTGTATCGCGTTTTGAAAGTCGATGAGAAACGCATCACGAAAGTCCAGATCGTCAAACCCGAGATTCTAAGCGAGCAGGAGAGTTAACTCCTGCTTTTTCTATGTAAAAAAGGCTTACCGTTCACGGTAAGCCCTCGCATAGGACGAGATGAGTCGATCCAATTGATTGTCTTTGGCATACGCTTCAAACATCCAGAACGGATTGCGCAGCAATTCTCTGCCCAGCGCGACCAGATCGGCTTTGCCTTCGGCCAGGATCTCTTCGACCTGGTCCAGACGCGTGATCAGTCCGACGGCGATGACGGGCAAACCGAGACGTTGTTTGATTTCATGGGCGAACTCGACCTGATATCCCGGTTTCAAGGGGATCGCACGGTTGACGTTGCCGCCCGAGGAAACGTGGACCAGATCGATCTTGTCTTTCAATGGCCACAATAGATTTCCGACTTCGTGCACATCCAAGCCGTTCTCATCCCAATCGCTGGCGGAAACACGGACTTGTAGGATTTTTTCACTCGGCCAGTACTTTTGCACTTCATCGACCACTTCCATTAGGAAACGTCCGCGGTTTTCGGTGGATCCGCCATACATATCTTCTCGTAGATTCGACAAAGGGCTCATGAACTCATGGATCAGATAGCCGTGGGCGCCATGGATTTCGACGATGTCGAACCCCGCCGCTTCGGCACGACGCGCGGCTTGCCCGAACGCCTTGATTACTTCGTCGATATCCTTTTTCGTCATTTCTTCGGGAACGGCATACCGTTCGCTATGCGCGATGGCGCTTGGCGCCAAGCGCCGATAACTTCCGGCTTCGCTCTTTCTCCCCGCATGGATCAATTGGATCCCGATCTTGGAACCGTTGCGATGCACCTCGTCGACGATTTCCTTCAGCGCCGGGATGAACTTGTCGTCCCAAAGACCCAGGTCGCCATCGGAGATGCGGCCACCCTCCGTCACGCCGGTCGCTTCAATGATGATCATTCCGACCTTCCCGAACGCGGGGGTCGTGTAATGGGTGAAATGGAATTGATCCGCAAATCCGTTCTTTGCCTGATACATGCACATCGGCGGCATGACCAATCGGTTCGGTAAGGTAAGGTTCTTCAGTTGATAGGATTCGGTGATTCTCATGCTTCCTCCACGGACGAATTGTCCGTATTCAGTTTATGACATATAATGGAAAGTGTAAAGGGAGGAACTCCGATGAGTACTCAACGTCGTATCGTATCCACCATCGCGGGACAGCGTGCCATCGATGGCGCCGGTGTCCGATTGATCCGTGTCGTCGGTCATTCGGATGTGAAAGAATTCGATCCGTTTCTCTTACTGGATGCATTTGATTCGAAAGATCCGAAAGACTACACCAAAGGGTTTCCGTGGCATCCCCACCGCGGCATCGAGACCTTCACCTATTTGGTGGAAGGCTTGATCGAACACGGGGATAGTCTTGGCAACAAGGGTTTGATCCGGAGCGGGGATGCGCAATGGATGACCGCCGGGTCGGGGATCATCCACCAGGAGATGCCCAAGGCCAGCGAGCGCATGTTGGGGCTGCAGCTCTGGGTGAATCTACCCAAAAAAGAGAAAATGTGCGATCCGGTCTATCGCGACTTGACGATGGAACACATGGTCGAAATCGACCAGGAGGGAAGCCACGTCCGTTTGATCGCCGGGGACTATGCGGGAAGGAAAGTCAACGTGGACCAAGCCAAGGTCGACGTGCGTCTGATGGATCTTCAAATGGATGAGGGGACCAGTCTTACGATCGATCTGGAAAAAGACCACACGCTTTTCCTCTATGTCTATTACGGCCGGCTTCAGATCGAAGGCACCGATGTCCAACAACGTTGCGCCGTGTTGCTTGGGGAAGGGGATCAAGTCACGATCCACTCCCTCGACGCTAGCCGGTTCATGTGGTTCCAAGGCAAGAAACTGAAGGAACCCATCGCATGGGGCGGTCCGATCGTCATGAACACGCGGGAAGAGTTGGATTTGGCGTTCACCCAACTGAACCAAGGGACGTTCTTGAAGAAATGACGGCGTGTTGACAAAAGCGGGGGAAAAATGGTATAAAATGAGAAACCTACCATCCATCTTGATGGTATGAGAAGCGAACAGGTGGTTGCGAAAGCAATGCACCGGGCCTTTAGGCAGCGGAGTGAAACGACACATCTGCGGGACGAAAACGATCCCCGGATGTGTTTTTTATCAGAGGGGAAGAAACGGGAGGAAACATGGAAACAACGTACAAAGGAATTAAGCGCGTCTTATGGATTATCCTGATCGCGAACTTGGCGGTCGCGCTGGCCAAGATTTTCGTGGGGGTGACGATCGATTCGGCTTCGGTATTGGCCGACGGTTTTCATTCGGTCACCGACGGGTCGGGGAACATCGTCGGCTTGGTCGGCATCGCCCTCGCCAGTCGTCCCCAGGACGACGACCATCCTTACGGACATGCGAAATTCGAGACCTTGGCCAGCCTGGTCATCGTCGGGATGCTTGTCTTTTTGAGCCTTCAGATCGCATCGGAAGCCTACGGAAAATTCATGAACCCCGTCGCGCCGCGCATCGAGTTGTCGACGTTCATCGTCATGGCCTTGACCTTCGTGATCAACGTGTTCGTGACGACCTATGAACACAAACAAGGGAAGAAACTGCATTCCTCGATCCTGATTAGCGACGCGTTGCATACCCGCAGCGATTTGTTCGTCACTTTGGGCGTCATCGCCTCCCTGGTCGCGGTGAAACTCGGCATGCCGGTCTGGATCGACCCCCTGGTTTCCTTGGTGGTCGCCGGATTCATTTTGCGTGCGGCCTATGATATCTTTAGAATGGCCAGTGCAATCCTGCTGGACTCCAAAGCGGCCGACGAGAAGGAAATCCGGGAAGCGCTGACCGTCATCCCCGAAATCAAGGGCATCCATCATATCCGCTCCCGCGGGACCGAACAGAACCTTTTCATCGACATGCATGTGTTGGCGGACAAAGAAATGTTTCTGCTGGACGCCCATGCCTTGGCGCATCGGATCGAAAAGACCCTGCAAGCCCATTACGAACCCTCCCAGGTCCAAGTCATCACGCACATGGAGCCATTCATGGAGAATTATAAAAAATAGCGGGTTCGCTGTGAAACGGTATCATGTCATACTCAAATGCGACGACGAATCGACCGATCTGGGCGACCCCGGTCTTTTTCCTTCGACCGGCGCCGTGTATCGTACGATCCTCCGGTTGTATGAGACCGGTGGCGATACACCGATCGCATCGTCCCGACACGGACGGCGTGCGTCCGTCACCTTTAAAAAACAAAATGAAACGCGCATCGTCAGCCTCGAAGAGGTCGACTCGTAGCGCGTTTCATGAAGATGAATATCGGCTTTCAGGCAAAGCGACAAACATAACCCGATCCTTGATTTTAGATGTAGAACATCGGTTCTTCGCGCCGACTCCGAGAAATCGCCACCAAAGATTCCAATGTGATCGACTTCAAGGTTTCGTCCAGTGAAGCTTGCATCGGACCAAAGACGGTGTCGACCAGGATGTGTTGCAGGTCGAGGTTGGATCCGACCGACGTTTCGTGTTCAAACAAGGCCGGTTCCAGTACGTGTAGGATGTCGAAGACATTCATCGTGGAACCGCTGATGCGATAGCCACCCTGGGGACCTTTGGTCGATTGAACCAAGTCCCCGTTTTTTAAAAGGGAAAGGACTTGTTCCAAGTAGATTTTCGATAAGCCCAACTCCTGGCTTAAGGTTGAAATCGAAACCCAGTTCGTCGGTTGTTCCCCCAGTTTCACCATGACGGCAAGCCCGTATCTTCCTTTGGTCGAAATTCGCATATATCCTCCTTGCCTCCTGGTTGACAGGCGGGATAAAATCCGTCATAATTATAACATATAAAACATAGTTGTAAACTATGGTAGGAGGAAAGATGAGTAAAATCTATACGAGCGTCACCGAAATGGTCGGCAATACACCCTTGTTGGAACTTGGGAATCTTGCGCGAAAGCATGGACTGAAAGCATGGGTCTTGGCGAAACTGGAATCCAAGAATCCGGGAGGGTCGGTGAAATGCCGCATCGCCAAGAACATGATCGAAACCGCCGAACGGGAAGGCAAGTTGAAGGAAGGTTCGGTCATCATCGAACCGACCAGCGGGAACACCGGGATCGGTTTGGCGTTCATCGCCGCCGCGAAAGGGTATCGGATCATCTTGACCATGCCCGAGACCATGTCCATCGAACGTCGTAAACTGTTGGCGGCCTACGGGGCGGAACTGGTCTTGACCGAAGGTCCCAAAGGGATGAAGGGCGCGATCGCCAAGGCGGAAGAGCTGGTCAAAGAAACACCGAATTCGTTCATGCCGTCGCAGTTCGACAATCCGGCCAACCCGGAAATCCACTTCTTGACCACGGGTCCAGAGATCTACAACGACACCGACGGCAAGGTCGATTTCTTCGTCGGG
>JAHFCO010000047.1 GCA_023249475.1 Bacillota bacterium
AAAAGATGGATCGCATCATGGCCTATCTTTACGAAATGGTCAGACAGGCGAAACGTCATGGCGTCGCATTGACGCGTGAGTTTTTGGCGGATTTCGGGAAGAACGTCGTGTTGTTTCCCGGGGTCGAAACCTGGTTCAGTTCGATCAACGCGTATGCGTCGTTTTTAGGCATCGAGCTCGAACATTACATCGTGTCGTCCGGTCTCAGGGAAATCATCGAAATGACATCGATCGCGAAGGAATTCAAAGCGATCTATGCCTGTGAATTCCTTTACGGCGAGGATCAGATCGCGGTCTGGCCGAAACTCTCGATCAACTATACCAACAAGATGCAGTTCATCTTCCGCGTCAATAAAGGGATCTTGGACATCTTCAACGACGTCGACCTCAACTCGTTCACACCCGAGAAGGATCGTCCCGTCCCGCTGACCCGCATGGTCTATCTCGGGGATGGGTTGACGGATGTCCCCAGCATGAAACTGGTGAAGTCCAACGGGGGTCATTCGATCTCCGTCTACACGAAGAAAACGAAGGAAGCGTCGATCGAATTGGCGAAACACGAGCGGGTCGATTTCATCGCGCCCGCCGATTACTCGGACGACGGGGAACTGATGGCGATCGCGAAGAACATCCTGAGCCATCTCTTCGAGGCGGATAAACTGGAACATAAGAAATGGAAAGAGGAAACAGGACATGATTGAGGAAAAAAGCAATTCGGAGCGCTTCTTGTCGGCGTTTGCGACCATCGAGAACGAGATGGAGCGACGCGTACGATCCGACCGATACATCAGTTACGCGGAGATGACACGCCGCATGGCCAAGATGGACCGCACCTATGCGCGTTATCAAAAATACCTGGAGGAGTTCGGTGATTTACGCAATGCGATCGTGCATGAGCGGATCGACGGGGAAGTCATCGCGGAACCACACATGAAACTGGTGTTGGAGATCGAACAGATCGCGAAACTGTTGACGTCTCCCGAAAAGGCGAAGGATGTGTTCCAACGTACCGTGAAAGTGCTGCTGAAAGACGAGAAACTGGGCGATGCGATGCGGAAGATGATGAACGACCACTTCTCGAAACTCCCGGTTTACGATGAAGGGCATAAGTTCGTGGGCATTCTGACCAGCGATGCGATCACCTATTACCTGGCGAAACACATCGGGGAAGTCGAGAAATGCATCCCGGATGTCAAGGTCATGGACGTCCTTGCCTCCGATGATAAATCCCGTGAAGTCAGCTTCATGCCGATCAATACGAACCTTGTCAGCATCGTCAACGAATTCGAACGTTCGCTCGCCCAAGGCAAGAAGTTGAACGCGGTGATCTTGACGCAGGACGGCGCACTCAACCAAAAACCCTTGGGGATCATCACGATCGCCGACTTGCCGATCCTCTACGAAAGAATCAACAAGAATCTACTCTAGGGAGGGAACCATGTTTCGTCGTTATCTGAATCTCCCCAAGGAAGCCTACATCGCGACCTTGGCGACCGCCGTCAATAATCTAGGGAACGTCACCGCTCCCTTTTTAACGTTGATCCTTTCGGTTCGGCTGGGCTTTTCTTTGCCGCTCACCGCGACGATCCTCTCGGCCAAAACGATCCTGCAGATGGTGGGGGTAACCTTGGGCGGGGTATTCAGCGACACGTTCTCGCGCAAAACGGTGATCCGACTCGCAGGGTTCATCGCTGTTTTGACCTATCTTCTCATGGCGCTCTTCGCCACCAACCCCTGGATCGTCTTGTCTCTCTTGGCCCTGAATTCCCTGGCGCAGGCGTCGTTGGACCCTGCGCTGAACGCTTTACTCATGGATGTCATCCCGGCCGAGCATCAACGGGATACATCCGCGTTGAAATATTTCGGACTCAACCTCGGCTTTTCCATCGGTCCTCTTTTAGCGGCCGCCCTCTATCAGAACAGTCTGCCTCTGTTGTTTGCGATCGACGGCTTGACCTTGGGGGTTGCGATCCTTCTGAGTCTGAAATACATCCCGGAACTTTATCGTAAGAAAGCGGAAAAGAAAGCGAAGTTCAATTTCACTGATCTGCTTGAAAACCGGGCGTTGGTCGGTTTCAGCGTAGCGATCGTCCTGGTCTTCGTCGTCTTCTTCCAGTACAGTTTCGGCTTACCCTTGGCCGTGAAATCCGTTTTACCTGAGAGCGGCGATCTGCTTTACGGATCGCTGATGTCGCTCAACGCCGTCGTGGTCGTGTTGTTTACCTTTCTCTTGAATCATCTGCTTCGTCGCCACAAGACGAAGCATGTCTTGGTCTTGGGTACCTTGTTTTATGCCTTCGGATTCGGGATCTACGGGTTCGCCGACGGGGCGCTCTTGTTTCTGCTGGGGACCTTCGTGTGGACCTTGGGCGAGATCCTGGTCAGTACCGCGGTCAATCCGATGATCTATGAATTGACCGAGCCTTCCAAGCGGGGGCGTGCCAGCGCCCTGTTTCCATTGATTCGACGCATCGCCGCCGTGATTTCCCCCTTGGCGGGAGGGTGGGCGTTGGCGAACTTCGGATTCATTGGACTGTGGGTCGGATGCGTCCTGATCTCGCTGATCGCCGCGATGTTACTGAAAAACGCGCTTGCATCTTGTGGATGAAGCGTTTTTCTTTTATAATTAGTTAATCGATTAAGTAATGGAGGGAACATGGAAGAAAACAAACTCAGTCGCTCGTTTCGTACCTTGACACGCTTGCATCGTGCGATCATCGCGACCTATCTGGAAACGTATGGCTTATATCCCGGACAACCCCGCCTGTTGTTTTTCATCGACCGGCAACCGGGATGTACAATATCGCAGTTGGTCGACGAGACGGAACAGACCAAAGAAGCGATCAGCGTCAGCGTCAAACGCCTGGAAGAGGCGGGGTACCTGCGCAAAGAAGTCAACCCCTTGGATAAACGGGAGAAATTCCTTTACCTGAGCGAAAAAGGGAAGACGACGGCCGATGTCATCCATAGCGAATTCCATCGGATCAACGACGCGATGTTCGAGCCGTTGAACGAAGAAGAGAAAGAACTCCTGGACGATCTGTTTCAACGGATGAGCGATCGCCTTCATGCGTTCCGCACGGAGAATCCGCGATGAAACGATGGTTCAAGTACTTTAAGAAAGAATTGCCTCTTGCGCTTTTGGGGACGATTTTGACCGGTACGGTCGTCTTGATCGAACTGACCCAACCGCGTTTGATGGCCAGGATCGTCGACGTGGCGATCCCCGCGCAGGATCTGACGATGATCACGGACTTGGGCGTACGCATGGCGCTGTTGGCGCTGGGCGGCGCTTTTCTTGGCATCGGCGGAGTCGTCTGTGCGGCGATCAGCGCCAGCGGGTTTGCGGAAACATTAAGGCATGTGGTGATGGAAAAGATCCAGCGCTTCTCCGCCAAGGAAATGGACTCGTTCTCCGTGTCTTCCCTGATCACGCGCACCACCAACGACATCAACTACATCCAAAGCACGATGCTGCAAAGCCTGCGCATGTTGGTGCGTGCCCCGATGATGCTGGTGAGCGCGGTCGTCATGGCCTACTTCACAAACAAAACCCTCAGTGTCGTCATCTTCTTCGCGGTTTTCCTCCTCAGTATCCTGCTCTATCTCCTCTTGTCCAAAGGCTATCCGTTGTTTGTGGGTATGCAGAAGGCGATGGATAAGATGAACAAGAACCTGCAGGAAGGCTTGATCAACCTGCGGGTCATCAAGTCCTTCGTGGCGGAAGAACGTGAAAACGATCGTTTCGCCATCACCAACGAGAACCTGATGAAAGCGGCGAAGAAAGCCAACTCCCTGATGGCGCTTTTGAATCCCACGATGATGATCGTCCTGCAAACCTCGACCCTGGTCGTCATGGGCTACGGGTCGAAATTGATTTTGATCGACGGGACGCTCAAATTGGGCGAGCTGTTGGTTTTCATCAACTATATGGTCTTCACGCTCAATTCCATGATGATGCTTTCGATGACCCTGACGATGTTCTCGCGTTCGAAAGCGTCGTTCGTGCGGATTGCGGAAATTCTGGACAAAACACCGGAAATACGAAATCCGGAAATGATCCAAGAACCGACGGAAATCACCGGTCGTCTTTCGTTTCGCAACGTCTGTTTCAAATATCAATCCGCATCGAGCGAATACGACCTCGAAAAGATCACCTTCGATGTCCTCCCCGGGGAACACGTGGGGATCATCGGATCCACCGGCAGCGGGAAGACGACGTTGATCCGCTGCCTCACCCGTCTCTTGGACATCCAGGAAGGGGAAATCCGACTGGACGATGTCCGCATCCATGATTTCGACCTCCAGAACCTGCGCCGTCAGATTTCGGTCATCCCGCAGAAGAACGTACTGTTCAGCGGAACGGTCGCGCAGAACCTGCGTTGGGGCAATCCCGAAGCAAGCGATGAAAGCTTGTGGCAGGCACTGAAAGCCTCCGGGATCGAGCCTTTCGTCCGTAATTCGAAGGATCAACTGGACACCCTCATCCAACAAGGCGGGGCGAATTTCTCCGGCGGGCAGAAACAACGGTTCTGCATCGCCCGCGCTTTGGTGAAGGATTCACCCATCCTGGTCTTCGACGACTCGATGAGCGCCTTGGATTCGGCGACCGAAAGCTGGGTCAAATCCCAACTGGACACCCATTATGCAAACAAGACGATCCTGATGATCGCGCAGAAGATCTCGACCATCAAAGACTACGATCGCATCTTGGTCATGGACGACGGGAAAATCGTCGGCTACGATACGCATGCCAACCTCTTGAAACACAATGCCATCTATCAGGAAATCGTGGCTTCGCAGGCGCAGAAAGAGGTGATCGCATGAGTAACGTCAACGGGACCCGGCACACCGGCGTCATGCCCGGAAGAGGGGTCAATCTCTCCGGAAGCAAGCCGAAATCGGTGAAATCCACTCTGCGTCAACTCATGGACTATCTTGGGAAAAGCAAGAAATCCCTCTTCGTCGTCTTCAGTGCCAGTTTGATCGGCACCGTGTGCGGATTGGCGTCGACCTATGCGATCCGTCCTTTACTGAACTCCCTCGAAGCGACGCTGAAGGGTGAAAACACGGTCGCTGCCTTCTTCGCCAACCTCGTCACGTTCCTCGTAATTTTAGGCTTAATCTACCTGATCCAAGTCCTGATGAGCTGGCTCCAATCCCAACTCATGGTCCAGATTTCGCAGAACACCGTCCATCGGCTCCGCAAAGACCTTTATGACCGGATGCTTCACATGCCGGTCGGCTACCATGACAAACGGACGCATGGGGAAATCATGAGCCATTTCACCAACGACATCGACCTTCTCAGCGATTCGATCACCAATTCGATGTCGTCGCTGGTCAGCAGCAGTTCGATGTTGGTGGGGACGATTCTGATGATGATCTACCTCTCGTGGCAACTGGCGATCATCACCCTGATCGCCCTTCCGATCTTCACGTTTCTCATCAACCGCATCGTCGCGATGAGCCGGAAGTATTTCCGCCGCCAACAAGAAGCAATCGCGATACTGAACGGCTTCGTGGAAGAGACGATGGAAGGGCAACAGGTCAACCTCCTCTTCAATCATGAATCCTCGGCCCTTGAAACCTTCGATAAACTCAACTCGAACTACCGTACGCATGCCATGCGTGCCCAGTCTTGGTCGGGTTTGATGATCCCGTTTATGATGAACCTCAACGCGGTCAACTACGCCCTGATCGCCTCGGTCGGCGGGTATCTCAGCGTCGTCGCGGGATTGAGTGTCGGGACCCTGGGTGCCTTCGTCAACAGCACGCGTCAATTCAGCCGACCCCTCAATGAAATCGCCATGCAATACACCTCCATCCAGGCCGGACTGGCCGCCGCGGAGCGTATCTTCGAGGTCCTCAAACAACCCATCGAAACCGATGACATCCATGCGATCGAACTCGACGAATCCCAAGGGTTCGTCCGTTTTGAGAACGTCGACTTCGCCTACGATCCGCAGAAACCCGTCCTACACGACGTCTCGTTCTATGCGAAACCCGGACAGAAGATCGCAATCGTCGGATCGACCGGGGCGGGGAAGACGACCATCACCAACCTCATCTCCCGCTTCTACGACATCCCCAACGGAAACATCACGATCGACGGCCATAACCTCAAGGAATACACACGGTCAACCTTAAGGAAACAAATGGCGATGGTCCTGCAAGACACCCATCTCTTCGAAGGGACGATCATGGACAATATCCGCTATGGCAAACCGGACGCCAGCGACGAAGCCTGCATCGAAGCGGCGAAACTCGCGTACGCCCATTCGTTCATCCATCGTCTTCCCGAAGGTTATTACACCAAACTACGTTTCGACGGATCGGAACTCTCGCAGGGGCAGAGGCAATTGCTGAACATCGCCCGCGCATTGCTTTCAAACCCCAAGATCCTCATCCTCGACGAAGCGACTTCCTCCATCGACACCCGTACCGAATCCAACATCGAAAAGGGGATGGACCGTCTCATGGAAGGACGGACCACCTTCGTCATCGCCCATCGCCTTTCCACCGTACGGCATGCCGATGCGATTCTGGTATTGGAAAACGGCGTCATCCTCGAACGCGGGAACCATGCGGAACTGATGCGCCAAGACGGGCGATATGCATCTCTTGTGAGAGGACAAAGCGAATTGACCTAGGTCGACTTCGCATTTTTAGTTATTTTCTGGTTAGATTTCGGGACACCACGGGAAAAAATTGCATCTTAACCCACACTCCCTTTACTTTAGTGATAAAATGAACTTAGTCCAAAAGGCAAGATCGCCCCTCTTCATCCAGCAATAATCAAATCGTACCTATATTCACAAATCCTTCAAACGATTGTGTACGATAAGATAAAAGTATTTCGAATTAGGGCGAAAATTGCGATATCCATCGCCTGAAATGAGTTGTAGTTGAAAATGAGAAAGAGTATTATAATTGTAGATAACCTGGGAGGAAGTCGAAAAAATGTTAAGGAAAGGAAAAGGATTGACGCTCGTCGAGATCATCGTCGCACTTGCCGTCTTCGCCATTGTCGTTGCGAGCCTTTTACCTGCCTTCATTTTCGTCGCCCGCCTCAATGTCGTTTCGAAATCGGGTGTCGACGCAACCGCCGTGGCCCAATTGGAAGCGGAGCGTTTCTATGCCTATTCACGCAACTATACCTACGCTGAAACCTTGGCGTTGACGGAAGTCACCAATGACTATGCGATCGTGACGGTCGATGCTGTGACGACGTTAACCCGAAGCGATGCCGAGGTGGAAGTGACGATCACAATGACCAACAATTCCCCCGCAGCGGGAATGGTCGAATTCAACGTACTTGTCGAATTGATGAACAATACTCAGAACGCCTTGCCTGAACAAGTCGACACCATCTTATTGTTTATGTTGACGTGAGGTGGCGGAAATGAAAAAGAGTAAAGGCTTCACATTGATTGAAGTTATCGTCGTCGTCGCAATCATCGGTATAATGTTGGCCGGTGTCTTTGCCATATTCGACATCGGTGTCAAGATGTTCGCGAAAGATCAGACCCAAGTCGCCAATCAAGAAACGATTCGTACCGTCATGACCTCGATCGAGAAAAAAATCCGTAAGGCGAACCACGCAAGTCAACCGCTTTATGAGAATATCGACGGATGTTTGATCATCCGTAGTTCGACCACAACCGATACCTACTGCCTTACCGGCGGAAGTATCACTTTGAATGGAAACGCAGTCATTAATCGTGTTTCAGTATTCGATGTCCTAGTTACCAACTCCAATTATACCGTTTCGATTACCATTTCTAGTGTTCCGGACTCGATGGGTCAAGTGAACACCTTAGATGCGACATTCAGCGCTCGACAAGGAAGGTGATCCTATGCGCAATACCAAACACATCGATCTTCGAATAAATAACCGTGGTGTAGCCTTGGTAACCGTACTCATGGTTATGCTTGTCCTCTCCATATTGTCCACAGGGGTTATCGTCATCGCGGTAGCCAATTTCGATCAGACTTCGACTACCGTCGAACATAGCCAAGCGTATTATGTGGCGGAAGCCGGCGTGAATTATCAAGTGAAGCGGTTTGAGAACCTGACCTCGACCATGGTTGCCGCGAAGTATGAAACGACCGAAATCATTGCGGCGATCGATGATATGATCGATGATGATGCCGAATATGGTCAAACCTTCTCCACAACCGGTGGCATGCCCGGATCATTCGTTTCGACGATTTCCCGTAACGGGAACTACATGTACATATCATCCACCGGAACCGTTGGTGGCGTTTCGAGAACCCTCACGAAACGTCTGCGGATGCCTGGATTAATCATTGACAAAGCGATCCTCACTCAAGGATTCCTTGGGATCAATGCGACCGACGTTTTCTTGGGTGCATCCGGAACCTACGGCCCCGTACAGACATTGTCGGCGGAAGAAGACTCCGTCAGCATCGATAAACTAGGCCATGTCAGCGAAGTCTATATCCCGACGCCTGAACCTCCGCTTACCTTCGTGGATGTCATCGAAAATTGTACGATGATCGGAACATTAGAAGACATGACCTGTCAAACAGGTGCCTAT
>JAHFCO010000027.1 GCA_023249475.1 Bacillota bacterium
GTGAAACGGGAAGAACGGTGTTTGGAATCGCGACACAATCGTTCATTTAATTTCCACGGAAGCGTGCTATAATAAACAAATCCGAAAACGAAGGGGGTGCTCTCATGCGGAATCGGCATCGGAATCTGATCACACTCGCGCTGTTCGGATACACCGTCTACATCGCTTATCTGTTGTTTTATGCCAACCGCACGATCGATCTTTCGTGGATCACCCAAGGCGGATTGAACGTCCTGTTCGATCGCATGAAGGACAATGTGAATCTAGAACTCTTCGCGACCATCAACAACTACTTCTACAAATATTTGATCGGAGCGATCTCGTTCCGGCGGGTTTGGGTGAATGTTTTCGGAAATTTGGCGGTATTTGCGCCGTACGGCTTGTTTTTCCCGCTGATTTATCCGAAAATGAGAAACAGGTTTCGATTCTATCGGTTCTGGATCGTGACCTTGGTCTTGGTCGAAGTCGTCCAATATGTGACGATGAGCGGATCGTTGGATGTGGACGATATGTTTCTGAATCTATTGGGTTTACTCATCGTCTATGAATGGTTTGGAAGAAGAATCAAAACAGGGGGTTAACATGAACGAGTATGTCATTTTGACGGACGCGACAAGCGATTTGAGCGCCGAAGATTGCCGGAAATACGGCATCAAGGTTTTAGGGATGAATGTGAAGATCGGCGAGGAAGAATTCGAGTTCCATCCGGACACGGTCTTCGATGTCAAAGGGTTTTACGAGAAGTTGAAGCAGTTTCCCAACGCGACGACGTCGCAGGTTTCCATCTATCGCTTCCACCATTGCTTCGAAGCCTTGGTGAAAGAAGGGAAAGACATTTTGTATATCGGGTTCGCTTCGGCGCTCAGCGGGACGTTTCAAAACGCCTGGGTCGCCCGCAACGAAGTATTGGAGGCGTATCCCCAGGCGAAGATCGTCGTCGTCGATTCCTTGTCGGCGACTTACGGGGAAGCGCTCTTGGTTGTAAAAACCGCGCAAATGAAACAAAAGGGTGCTACACTTGAAGAAGCGTCGCGCTATGCCGACCAACTTCGCCACAAGATCGCGCATTGGTTCACGGTCGACGACCTTCAGCATCTTGCCCGCGGCGGACGCTTGTCCAACGCCCAGGCGCTCTTGGGGATGCTGATGCAGATCAAGCCGATTCTGCGATGCGACGAAGAGGGAAGATTGGTCCCCGTCGACAAGGTGCGCGGACGTAAGACCGCCATGCGCCGCTTAACCGAAAACTTCCGGTTGACCTGCGACGATCCTTCCCTGGTCAGCGTGGTCCATTGCGATGCGTATGACGAAGCCTGCCAGCTCAAAGCGATGTTGGAAGATGAAAACAAAGAATGCGATGTCCTGATCCGAGACATCGGACCGATCATCGGGACACATTCCGGTCCCCAGACGCTGGGCGTCGTCTTTATCGCCCGCCAACGCTAACATGCACAACAACGTAACGAAACGAAACCTGAAAACCATCCTACCGATCCTGATCGGGTTTTTCGTCGTTACGGGCTTCATCTGTCTACCGACGCCGCAACGGTTCATCGAGGACTTGCGAGATGAGAATTCACAATGGATCGATCAATCCGGTGTCGATGCTTCCGCCTCCGTAATCAAGTCAGCCCTCTATTCGATGCCTGCGTTGATGTCGGAGCCAAGAACCCTTTCGAACCATCAATCCGTCGCCGTCATTCCGTATCCGGAACAAACGCTTGGATGGATCCCCCGCTTTTATCGTCATGTCTTGGTCGCACGGGCTCCCTAGTCTTGTTTTCATCATGAAAACAACAAAAAGGAGAACCCATGACCAACCTACTTAAACTTGTGATCGATCCCGATCACCGTATCCTTGCCAAAGCCTCGAAGGTCGCCAAAGCCGTCGAGGGCTACCGAATTAAAGAACGTCAGCGGAGCGATGAAGAGCTGCGTGACCAAACCCGACGCTATCGCGAACGTCTCGCCTCGGGCGAGACCTTGGATAGACTCTTACCCGAGGTCTTCGCGACCGTTTGTGAAGCCGCCGTCCGGGTGTTGGGCGAAAGTCCGTTTCCCGAACAGATCATGGGGGCGTACGTCCTCCATCAGGGCGATATCGCCGAAATGAAAACCGGGGAAGGGAAGACCCTGACCTCGATCCTGCCGATCTACCTGCATAGCCTGGAAGGGAAAGGCGTGCACGTCGTCACCGTCAACGAATATCTGGCGCAACGCGACTCCCTATGGATGGGACAGGTCTTTACGTTTTTGGGATGCACCGTCGGGCTAAACCAGAACGGCTTGTTCCCCCAGGAGAAACGCTACGCCTATGCGTGCGACATCACCTACACGTCCAACTCCGAACTGGGCTTCGACTACCTGCGCGACAACATGGTCGTCGCGCCCAGTCAGCGCGTCCTACGGCCTCTGGCCTACGCGCTGATCGACGAAGTCGATTCGATCTTGGTCGACGAGGCACGGACCCCTCTGATCATTTCCGGTTCCGAACAAGCCGAGAATCCGATTTATCGCTTGGCGGATCATTTCGCCAAACACCTTTCCCCCAACGACTATGTGGTCGATGTCCAGCACGGCGCCTGTTTTCTTAGCGAAAGCGGGATCCGTAAGGCGGAGACGTCCTTCAATATGCCCAACCTGTACGGCGAAGAAGGCGTGGCCATCGTCCACGCCGTCAAGCAAGCGCTCAAAGCCAACTACCTCATGAAGAAAGACGTGGAATACGTGGTCGGGGAAGGGGACATCCACCTGGTCGACGAGTTCACCGGACGGGTCATGCAGGGAAGACAATATTCCGACGGTCTCCACCAAGCCATCCAGGCGAAGGAACACATCCAAATCAAAGGGGAAACCTTGACGCTGGCGACCATCACCTACCAAAACTATTTCCGGCTCTATGCGCATTTGTGCGGGATGACGGGGACGGCGAAGACCGAGGAACCCGAATTCCTCACCGTCTACAACATGCGGGTCGTCCCGATTCCGACCCACAAACCGGTCATCCGTCAGGAACTGCCGGACAGGGTGTTCCGCAAAGCGCACGAGAAATACGACGCGGTGGTCGAACGGATCCAGGAACTGCATGCGGAAGGACGGCCGGTGTTGGTCGGTACCTTGTCCGTGGAAGTCTCCGAGATCGTCTCGCGTCTGTTGGAGAAGAAAGGCTTGAAGCACGAAGTCCTCAACGCCAAGAACCATGCCTATGAAGCCGGGATCATCGCCCGTGCCGGATACAAAGGCGCCATCACCGTGGCCACCAACATGGCGGGTCGCGGGACCGACATCAAACTGGCGCCGGGTGTCGCGGATCTAGGCGGCCTGGTCGTCCTGGGGACGGCGCGCCATGAATCCGCCCGCATCGACAATCAACTGCGGGGGCGGTCGGGTCGTCAAGGCGACCCCGGACTCGCCCAGTTCTTCGTCAGTCTGGACGATGAACTGATCCGTAAATACGCCAGCGAATACATGCAGGAGAAATTGAGACCCTACCTCGAAGGGAAGGAAATCACCTCCCAGCTCAATGCCTGGATCGACAAGATCCAGAACTACGCGGTCGGACAACACTTCGATTCACGTAAGAAAACCTTGGAGTACGACGAAGTCATGCGGAAACAGCGGGAAAGCATCTATGCCTGGCGCAACCAATTGGTCGACAGCGAGGAAATCCTGCCGACGATCGAAACGATGACCAAGCGGATTCCGGAGAAACTCTTCGAAGGGGATCCGAAAACCTGGGGCATCGGGGATAAAGACCCCTGGGTCGCCCAGTTGCGCGAAATCGGCATCGGGTTGGACGAAGGGGCGAGGCGCAAGCTCGTCGAAGACAAGAATCGTAAAGCCATCCTCAACGACCTGTTCAAACAACTTTTATCCCCGCTTTCAACAGAAGATCCGCTGGTGCTTCGCAGCGCACGGATCACCTTGATCCGCATCATCGACCGCGAATGGATGGACCATGTCCGCGAAATGGAAGCCTTGAAACAAGGGATCTATCTTCGCTCCTACGCCAACATCAAGCCCGAACAGGCCTATGCGGAAGACGGGATGATCCGTTTCAAGCACATGATGGATCAAATCGCATTGGATTGGACGGCCTATCTGATCCGCAGTACCCAACCTAAGGAGTAAACATATGGTAGAAACCCTCGTCACTTGGTTTATCGAAACGTTCGGCGGCCTCATCTCGAAAGAAGCCCTGGTGTTTTTCATCTCGACCCTTCCGATCCTTGAACTGCGCGGCGGGGTTCTCGCCGGTTATTTCCTTGGATTACCGATCCTGTCGACCACGATCTTCGCGCTCTTGGGCAACATCCTTCCGATCCCGCTCTATCTGATGTTCATCGAAGCGGTGTTGAACTGGGCGCTCAAACACAAGCTTTTCGTGAAGACGATCACGCGGCTGAAGAAGCGCGCCCAAAGCAAAAGTTCGGAAGTCTCCAAATACGAATTCTGGGGGTTGTGCATCTTCGTGGCCATCCCATTGCCGGGAACCGGCGCGGTGACCGGCACCATGATCGCCGAAGCGCTCCAGATGGATCGTAAAAAGGCGATGTTGTCGATTACCTTGGGTGTATTGATCGCCGGCGTCATCATGCTTTCGATCTCCTACGGACTCCTTAATTTCATCGGACTTTAAACCTTCTCCGGAAGGTTTTTTCCTTTTCAATCCTATTTTCAATTAACTATATTGCATTACTACATAGAGAGTGATATAGTGGATGAGCGGCGAAGCCTCGCCGACAAACCACGAATCATCCCGATCATCGTAGAAGGAGTATCCATGAAATTCTTCAGTCAATACCGCGGTCTTCAAAAGGAAATGTACGTCCTTTTCATCGGTCGCGTCATTTCCGCCCTCGGGACGTTCATCTGGCCTCTGATGACCTACATCCTATCCAACAAATTCAATCTCAGCCTGGGGACGATCTCGCTGGTTTTCGTCGTCGCCCAATTGTTCATGATGCCGGCGATCTTCATCGGCGGCAAGCTCGCGGACAAGGTCGGACGCAAGAAACTCATCGTCTGGACCAGCTACCTCGGGGTCGCGCTCTATGTGGTCTGCGGATTGATTCCGCTTACCTACGTAACGATCTTCCTGTTTTTCCTTTCCAGTTTCTTCTTCAACATGCAGGGTCCGGCCTACGAAGCGCTGATCGCGGACAAATCAACCCCCGACCAACGCCAACGCGCTTTCTCCTTGACCTACCTCGGGTTCAACCTCGGGTTCATCCTGGGTCCCTCGATCGGCGGTTTCCTCTTCAAGGATTTCCTGTGGCTGGCCTTCATCCTCGACGGGTTGACCACCTTGATCGGAACGATCTTCATCCATGTCTTCATCAAAGATGAGAAAGTGGGCTATGTGGAAGAAACCCTGGGCGTCTATGAAACGCCGGAAGAAGAAGGGTCGGGTTGGTCCTTCATCGTCGCAAAGAAATCGTTGCTCCTGTATCTGTTGGTTTCCGCCATGGGAGGTCTACTTTACATGCAGACCAACATCCTGCTCCCGATCCAACTGGATACCCAATACGCGGAAAACGGGGCGAAATTCTACGGGATGCTGTCGAGTTTCAACGGCTTGATCGTCATCCTTTTTACACCATTATTGACCCAATGGATGCGTAAGATCCGCGAGATCGACAAGATCGCGATCGGCACCGTGCTGTTTGTCTTGGGGATGTCGTTCTACGGGATCTTCCCGTTCATCCTCCCGATGTTCTATGTGGGGATGACCTTGTTCACCTGGGGCGAGATCGTCAACACCTTATCCCGTTCCGCCTATTTCACCGTCCGGATCCCGGCTTCGCATCGCGGGCGGGTCTCCGCCGTGTTCTCATTGGGGGCGATGGTGATCGGAGGCTTGGGACAGGTGGTCTTCGGCATCGTGGCCGACAAGCTGCCGATCGGGCAAGCCTGGGCGTTGGTCGCCTTCATCGGGGCGATCGTCCTCTTCTTCACCTTCATCATGAAATATTTCGATAAAAAAGAATTCCATCTCCTCTATGAAACGATGGAAGTCAAAACGCAAGAGGAGTAGAATAAGGAAAAGGAGATCAGGGTATGGAAACTTGGTTGATCATTCTGCTTGCCGTCGTCTTTCTGCTCATCGCGCCGGTCTTGATCGCTTACTACGTCTTTACGGATGCGCGGCGCAACGAAATCGAAAACCCGCTGCGTTGGGCGTTGATCGCGGGATTGGTGCCGTTCTATCTCGGCTTGGCGATCTACTTCCTCAGCGCGGCCAGGAAAGAGATGAAGCCGCGATAAATTATGTAAAAATATGGGAGAGCACCTTGACGGAGTTCTCCTTTTTCAGTATACTTTGAAAGTATTTAACATTAACCTTCAATATAATGTCTGAAATATGGTCAGACAGTTTCTACCGGATCACCGTAAACGATCCGACTACTGTGGTTAAGAAAACACTGGTACGGATCATCGCACTTTTTGTCGTTGATCCCATCAAGTCGGTTTCTTCCCGGCTTTTTTTGTTTGTTACTGTTAAATAACCAGAAAAAGGAGAAAGAAACATGGAGAAATTTTTCAAATTTAAACAGTATGGAACCACTTTCCGTACCGAAGTCGTCGCCGGTTTTACGACGTTCTTCACCATGGCTTACATTTTGATCGTCAATCCGAGCATTCTATCGATGACCGGGTTGGACAGAGGGGCGGTCTTCCTCGCGACGATCTTCGCCTCCGCGATCGCGACCCTCATCATGGGCTTGTTCGCAAACGTTCCTTACGCCTTGGCGCCGGGGATGGGCTTGAACGCCTTCTTCACCTTCGTCGTCGTCTTCGGATTGGGATTCACCCCGTACGAAGCGTTGGCGATGGTCTTCATCTGCGGTTTGATCAACATCTTCATCACGGTCACCCGCGTACGCAAACACATCGTTAAATCGATCCCGGTATCCCTCCAACACGCCATCGGGGGCGGGATCGGTCTCTTCATCGCATTCATCGGCTTCAACGATGCCAAAATGCTTCTATTAGCCCCGTTCACCGAATTCGGTACGGGCTACACCGAACTGTTGGCGTTCAAGACGCCTTCGCAAGTCCTGTTCCTCTTCGGCTTGTTGCTGACGATCGTCCTGATGGCCCGTAAGGTCAAAGGCGCGATGTTGATTTCCATCGTCGTCACGACGCTGGTCGGCATCCCCTTGGGCGTCGTCAACTTCGCGACCGCCAACATCGACCCCAACGCCGTCGAAGCCGCCTTCACCGCTTTGGGCAGCATCTTCGGGAAAGCCGTCACGGAAGGTCTACCGACCTTGTTCGCGGATGCGACCCGTCTACCGGTCGTTCTGACTACCATCTTCGCCTTTAGCTTATCGGATACCTTCGACACCATCGGAACCTTCATCGGAACCGGACGTCGTACGGGCATCTTCTCGGAAGAAGACGAAAAAGCGCTTGAAAACGGTAAAGGTTTCTCCAGCCGTATGGATAAAGCGTTGTTCGCCGATGCGATCGCGACTTCGGTCGGCGCTCTGCTCGGTACGTCCAACACCACCACGTACATCGAATCCGCAGCCGGCATCGAAGAAGGCGGACGCACCGGTTTGACCGCCGTCGTCGTCGCGTTGTTGTTCTTGGTCTCCATCGTCGCCGCTCCGTTTGTCGGTCTGGTCCCGGCATCCGCCACCGGACCGATCTTGGTCGTCATCGGGGTCTTGATGGCCGGTGCTTTCGCCGACATCAACTGGACCGATTTCGCCGAAGCCGTCCCGGCGTTCTTCGCCGCCGCCTTCATGGCGTTCTTCTACAACATTTCCTACGGTATCGGCTTCGCGTTCATCTCGTATGTCGTGATCAAAGTCGTCCAAGGAAAAGTGAAGGAAATCCATCCGATCCTCGGCGTCGCCGCCGCGTTGTTCGTTTTGAACTTCGTCTTCATGGCGATCTAGTTTCTCGCAAATTCGCTCTGAAAAATCTATACAAGTGTTTCATCGTATGATATTATACCGTCAGTAATGGTCCTTTAAGTCGATCCCGAGAGGTCGGCAAGGCGCTGCAGTTGGTTTTGCCGAAACCAAGGGTCCGTGTACGCACAGACCCTTTTTTTTGGAAAATGGACCTTACGACGTATTCCCGAAAGGGAAAAAAGGAGAAAAACCCATGAGTACGCTTATCCACGGTTATTTGCCTGAAGAACGTCCGACATTCGGAAAACTGATCCTGTTTGCCTTACAGCAAATCCTGGTCATGTTCCCGGCGACGGTCCTGGTCGCATTGTTGACCGGTTTCCACATCAGTACGACGATTTTCGCTTCCGGTTTCGCCACCCTCTGCTTCATCTTCGTCACCAAAGGGAAAATCCCTCTCTATTACGGTTCCAGCTTCTCCTACATCGCCGCGATCGTCGGCATCACGGGTGCCAAGTTCGGGGTCGTCGCTTCCGACGCCTTGATCTCCGCCGCCCAGTTCGGCGTCATCATGTCGGGTTTGGTTTCCATCGCCGCCGGGTTGGTGGTCTCGCGTTTCGGCCGTGAAGCGATCGAACGCGTCCTGCCTCCGACCATCACCGGTTCCATCGCGATCGTCATCGGGATCTCCTTGACGGGCGTCGCCATGACGGGCGCGGTCCTTGAAAACGGCGTCGCGTCCAACAACGCCGTCACCGTCGCCTTGATCACCTTGGTCTCCACCATCCTCTTCTCGGTCTACCTCAAAGGCGTCTGGGCGCAGTTGCCCATCCTGCTTGGCATCTTGGTCGGTTACGCCGTCTCCATCGCCTTGGGCATGGTCGATTTCGCCCCGGTCTTCGCCGGCAACGTCATCCAAGCCCCGCATTTCACCTTCCCGTCCGTTTCCTGGCCGGCCGTCTTTGCCATCATGCCGATCGCGATCGCGACCATCCCGGAATCGACCGCGCACTTGTTCCAATTGGACATCTACGTCAACGACTTGGCGAAGAAAAAAGGTGCGAAACATTATGACATCGCCGAAAAACTCGGCTTGAACCTCATCGGGGACGGCATCGGGGACATCGTGTCTTCCTTGATCGGCGGACCTGCCGGAACCAACTACGGGGAAAACCTCTCCACGATGGCCATCACGAAGAACTTCTCGGTTTGGGTATTGGGTGTCGCGGCCGTCATCACGATGGTCATCTCCTTCGTCAATCCGTTAAGCGCCTTGGTCTTGACCATCCCCGCGTCGGTCATCAACGGCGCCTGCATCTACCTGTTCGGCATCATCGGTGCGCAGGGGATCGCGATCATGATCGAACGTAAAGTCGACATGTTTAATTCGAAGAACCTCGCCATCATCGCGACCATCCTGACCATCGGGTTGGGCGGAACCTACGGATTCGCAGGGGGCATGATCCCGGCGTTCGGTTTCCAACTTCCGGCGATCGCGACGGCTTCGGTCTTCGGGATCCTGTTGAACCTCGCATTGAGCTTCACCAAAGAATAATCGTTCAAAGCAGGGGAAACCCTGCTTTTTCGTTGTTAACACGATGCCTGATAAACGTTTCACATTGACAAATCAATTTTTTGGAATCAGAATTGAATCATAGGGGGAAGTCGGATGAAACCAATGTTGAAATCCAAGGGGTTTACCTTGATCGAACTTCTCATCGTTTTCGCCATTCTCGCCGTTCTTGCCGCCCTGATCATCCCGCGGTACCTCCATCACGTCGAACTTGCCGTCGACGCGACTAACCAGGCGAATTGCCGTACGAAGTACTTCGAATACGCCTTGGCGGTCTATGAGGCGAAAGGGGAGGAAGCGGAAGTTCCGACCTTACCCGATTGCACGATCACGGCGACGCAACAAGGAGAGAAAATCACGAGTTTCCGTTGCGACTTCGGATCCGGGAAGATTTTCTCGGCGCCGGATTTCCAGAAATGAAGCCCGAAAGGGCTTTTTTAGTTGCGCCGGATTTGTGAAAAAGAACGGGAAACACGTTCTAGTTTGAGGTGTGGAACAAGGCTGTAAATCGGATGTAAAAATGAAAGCGATTACTTGTGAAATTGTGAACAAAACCCTTGACAAGGGAAAACGGGGTTGGTACACTGTGCTCGTGAAAAGAGTAACAAATCACAAGAGGACAAACACATGGCAAAAAAAGAAGCGAACCCGACCGTAGAACCCACCAATGAAACCGTGCTCTCGTTTGAAGAAAAAGTAAGTCTGGAAGTCGATGCCTTGGTTCAGAAGGGATTGGTCGCCCTGGACCAGTTCCGTGAACTCGACCAGGAACAAGTCGATCTGATCGTTGCGAAAGCGTCGGTCGCCGCCTTGGACCAACATGGCGAATTAGCCCTTATGGCCGTGAAAGAGACCGGCAGGGGCGTGTTTGAAGACAAGGCGACCAAGAACCTGTTCGCCTGCGAATTCGTCGTCAACGACATGCGTCACCTGAAGACCTGCGGGATTATCAGCGAGAACGAAGTCACCGGCATCACCGAAATCGCGGAACCGGTCGGCGTCGTCGCCGGGATCACCCCCGTCACCAACCCCACGTCCACGACGATCTTCAAGTGCCTGATCGCGCTGAAGACGCGCAACCCCATCATCTTCTCCTTCCATCCGGGCGCGCAGAACTGTTCCGCCGCATCCGCCCGCATCGTCCGCGACACCGCGGTCAAAGCCGGCGCACCGGCCGATTGCATCCAATGGATCGAAACGCCTTCCAAAGAAGCCACCGGCTTCCTGATGAACCACGACGGGGTCGCCACGATCCTGGCGACCGGCGGCAACGCCATGGTGAAGGCGGCGTATTCCTGCGGTAAACCGGCGCTGGGCGTCGGGGCCGGAAACGTTCCGGCTTATATGGAAAAAACCTGCGACGTCCGTCAAGCCGTCAACGACATCGTGATGTCAAAGGCGTTTGACAACGGGATGATCTGCGCCTCCGAACAATGCGTCGTCGTGGATCAGGAAATCGCGGCGCAATCGTTCGACCTCTTTACCCGCTACGGCGTCTACTTCGTCAACGAAGAAGAAAAAGCCAAGCTTGAAACCTTTATGTTCGGCTGTTCCTCCGCCAGCGGCGCCTGTACGCCCTCGGCCAACCTCAACCCCAACGTCGTCGGGAAATCGGCGTTGTGGATCGCCGAACAAGCCGGATTCAAGGTACCCGCCAACACCATCATCCTGGGTGTGAAGGTTTCCGAAATCGGCTTGAAGGAACCTTGCACGAAAGAAAAACTCAGCCCGGTCCTGGCGTTCATCGTCAGCACGTCGACCGAGGAAGGCATTCGCTACTCCCGTGAAATGGTCGAATACCACGGTTTGGGCCACTCCGCGGCCATCCATACGGAAGACAAGAAGATCGCGGATGAATTCGGCAAACAATGCAAGGCGATCCGCATCATCTGGAACTCGCCGGCGACCTTCGGGGGGATCGGGAACGTCTACAACGCCTTCATCCCGTCCTTGACCCTGGGATGCGGCTCCTACGGCCACAACTCCGTCTCCAACAACGTCTCCGCCATCAACCTCCTCAACATCAAACGCATCGGTCGTCGTAACAACAACATGCAGTGGTTCAAGATCCCCTCGAAAATCTACTTCGAACGCAATTCCATCCAATACCTTCAGCAAATGAAGGACATCGAACGCGTCTTCGTGGTCACCGACCGTTCCATGGTCGATCTAGGCTATTATGCCAAGATCGTCGACCAGCTCAACCTGCGCCGTAAGAAAGTGCAGATCCAGTTGTTCTGCGACGTCGAACCCGACCCTTCGCTGGAAACCGTCCGTAAAGGATTCGAATTGATGCAGTCGTTCAAACCCGACACCATCATCGCTTTGGGCGGCGGCTCCCCGATGGACGCCGCGAAAGGGATGTGGTTGTTCTACGAACATCCGGAAGTCGACTTCGACGATCTGAAACAGAAGTTCATGGACATCCGCAAACGCGCCTTCCGCTATCCGGAACTCGGTAAAAAGACGCAGCTGGTCTGCATTCCGACGACGTCGGGGACGGGAAGCGAAGTGACGCCCTTCGCGGTCTTGACCGACAAGCGCGTCAATAAGAAATATCCTCTGGCCGACTATTCGCTGACCCCCACGGTCGCGATCGTCGACTCGACCTTGACGATGAACCTGCCGGCCGGCGTGACGGCGGATACCGGGATGGACGTCCTGACCCATGCGACGGAAGCCTATGTTTCCACACTGGCCAGCGACTTCACCGACGGACTTTGCCTGCAAGCCATCAAGATGGTCTTCGAATTCCTGCCCCGCGCCGTTTCCAACGGCAAGAACGACCCGGAAGCGCGCGAGAAGATGCATAACGCCTCCACGATGGCCGGGATGGCGTTCGCCAACAGTTTCCTGGGGATCAACCACTCCCTCGCCCACAAGATCGGCGGGACCTGGCACGTTCCTCACGGACGCGCCAACGCGATCTTGATGCCGCATGTCATCCGCTATAACGGGACTTTCCCGAGCAAACCGGCGACCTGGCCGAAGTACAACTATTACAAAGCCGACGAAAAATACCAGACCTTGGCGAAGATGCTGGGACTGCCCGCAAGCACCCCGGAAGAAGGCGTAAAATCCTATGCGGACGCCTGCGAAAAATTGGCGAAAAGCATCGGCATCAAGATGAACCTGGCCGCCCAGGGCATCAGCGAAGAAGCCTTCAACCAAGACCTCGACCTGGTCGCGATGCTGGCCTATGAAGACCAATGCACCCCCTGCAACCCGCGTCTGCCTTTAGTCAACGACATGAAGGAAATCCTGCGTCAAGCCTACTACGGTTCGAAAGAATAGAATCAAAGGATGTTCTATGCTAAAATGGCATGGTAACGAAACCAACCCCGTTGCGACGGGGTTTTCTTAAGGGAGAACCATGAGCGAAAAAACACTGGATCCGAAATTCAACCCCTTCTTCGCACGACCGAAGAAATCAACCAAGATCGCTTCGATGATCGCCATCGTCTCGGGGAAAGGCGGGGTCGGGAAATCGACCGTCACCGGCCTCTTGGCGACCCATACCCAACGGTTGGGACTACAGACGGCGATCCTGGACGGCGACATCACCGGACCTTCGATGGCCAGGATGTTCGGCATCAAGGAGAACGCTCGGGGCGATGAAGAGGGGATCTACCCCGCGATCACGGCCACCGGCATCGAACTGATGAGTTCGAACATGATGCTGGAGAACGAAGACACCCCGGTCTTATGGCGGGGTCCCATGATCGGCAACGCCGTGAAAGAATTCTACACCGACGTCCTCTGGGGCGAGGTGGATGTGATGTACGTGGACATGCCTCCGGGCACGGGGGACGTCCCCTTGACCGTCTACCAGTCTCTCCCCCTCAAAGGGATCATCCTGGTCACCACCCCCCAGGACCTTGTCTCAATGATCGTCTCCAAAGCCGTCTCGATGGCGAACCAGATGAACATCCCGATCCTCGGGATCGTCGAAAACATGAGTTATATGGACTGCGGACACTGCGGGGAGAAGATGTATCCCTTCGGTCAAAGCAAACTGGAAGAGTTCGCCGCGACCTACGACCTTCCGATCTTGGCCAAGCTCCCCATCCGTCCCGAATACAACGAATTGGCGGACAAAGGACAGGTCGAAGAGATCGTCAGCGAAGAATTCGAAGCGGTCGTCGAAAAACTCTTCCCCTTGGAATGAATCACTTCCTTTTCGGAAGTGGATGTGATAGACTAATGTCTCGCAAAGGATGGTCTCTATGAAAAAGATGTGGGATACCGCACAATCGATCTATACCCGCGACCCGGCCGCCAAAAGCGTCTGGGAAGTGTTTTTCCTCTACCCCGGCTTCCATGTCTTGGGATTCTACCGCATCGGGAATTTCTTCTACCGTCATCATCGTTTCTTCATCGCCCGTCTTTTCGGACAATGGGGACGCTTCTGGACCGGGATCGAAATCCACCCCGGGGCGACCATCGGTCGCCGTCTGTTCATCGACCATGGGTTCGGCACGGTCATCGGCGAGACTTCGATCATCGGCGACGACTGCCTGATCTATCATAACGTCACCTTGGGCGGGACGACCCTGGATGAAGTCAAACGCCATCCGACCTTGGGAAACAACGTCACCGTCGGCGCCGGGGCGCAGATCCTCGGGCCGATCCGGCTTGGCGATTACTCGCGGGTCGGGGCCAACGCCGTCGTCGTCCGCGATGTCGAGGACTTTCAGACCGTCGGGGGCATCCCGGCGCGACCCATCGAATCGAAACCGAAAGAATAAGAAAACCTGTCGACAAGCCGACAGGTTTTTTTAGTACATTTCACGGCGGGATTCGTGATACTCTCTGAAAAGCGCCAACCCTTTCTCCGGGTCGCTTTGCACGATCTTGACCAATTCGGGGTCGTTCTTCGGGTCGACAAGGTAGCGTAGAATGAAGTCGTCCCGAAAACCGATCGCGGCGGCGTCCTTGGCCGTGCATCCGTAGACGATGGTCGCGATGTTCGCCCACAAGGCGGCGCTCAGGCACATCGGACACGGGTAACAGGTGGTGACCAGGATGCATCCGCTTAAGTCATGGGTACCGAGCTTTTTCCCTGCGCTTCGGATCGCGTTGATTTCGGAATGCGCCGTCGGGTCGTGGTCGCGCAGGACGGTGTTGGACGCCACGCAGACCAATTCATGGTTCGCGGTGAGGACCGCGGCGCCAAAGGGGCCGCCGATCCCTTCTCGCATCGTTCTTTTTGCTACTTGTACCGCCAGATCCATGGCTTCCTGGATCGTCATCGCCATGTCTTGTCATCTCGCTTTCCGACAGGGGTTCCCTCGATTCCATTATAGACCTTCGATCAACCTAAAATCATGAAAATTTCGTCACGAGACTTGACACGAAAAACGGGATGATTATAATAATTTTTAGATTAGCACTCATACCATTCAAGTGCTAAAAGGAGGTAAGGAAATGATTCAACCTTTATTGGATCGAGTGGTTCTTCAAAAGCAGGAAGTCGAGAAAAAGACGGCCAGCGGCATCCTGCTTACCGATGTGAAGGAAAAACCGTCCGTCGCGACGGTCGTCGCCGTCGGACCCGGCAAGACGGAAAACGGCGTCTTGATCCCGGTCGGCGTCGAAGTCGGCGATACCGTCATCTACAAAACGTATGCGGCGACCGAAGTCAAGGTCGAAGCGAAAGAGTATTTGATACTTGAAAGCAAGGATCTCCTTGCCATCGTAAAATAGGAGGGAACATGGCTAAGATCGTTAGTTATTCGAAAGAATCCAGGGAAAAGATGTTGTCGGGGATCGACACCCTGGCCGACGTGGTGAAAATCACCTTGGGTCCCAAAGGCCGCAACGTCGTCCTTGAAAAAGGCTACGGATCCCCGCTGATCACCAACGACGGCGTCACCATCGCGCGAGAAATCGAACTCGAGGACAAGTTCGCCGACATGGGGGCGAAACTCGTGCTGGAAGTCGCCAACAAAACCAACGACACGGCCGGCGACGGCACCACGACGGCGACCTTGCTCGCCCAATCCATCATCCACAACGGATTGCGTTTCGTGGAAAAGGGCGCCAATCCCGTACTGATGAGACAGGGCATCGAAAAAGCGGCGAAAGCGGTCAGCGACCATCTGCTCGCCCAGTCCAAGAAGATCGAGACCAACCACGACATCGCGGATGTCGCGGCGATCTCGTCCGGTTCGCAGGAAATCGGACAGATCATCGCGAAAGCGATGGACAAGGTCGGGAAAGACGGCGTCATCACGGTCGACAAGTCCAACACCTTCGAAACCGAGCTTGAAATCGTCGAAGGGCTACAATATGACAAAGGGTACGTCTCGCCCTACATGGTCAGCAACCGGGAAAAGATGGAAGTGACGATGGAAGACGCATACCTCTTGGTGACGGACCAGAAAATCTCGACCATCCAGGACATCCTACCGGTACTTGAAAAAATCGTCCAACTCAATAAGCCGCTCGTAGTGATCGCCGAGGACATCGACAACGAAGTCGTGACGACCCTCGTCCTAAACAAACTGCGCGGGACGTTCAACGTCGCGGCGACCAAGGCGCCCGGTTTCGGGGATCAGCAAAAAGCGCTGCTGGAAGACATCGCCATCGTCACCGGGGCGAAATTCATCAGTAAAGACCTCGACCTCGAATTGAAGGAGACGGTCGTCGAAGACCTCGGACGCGTCGACAAAGTCGTGATCAAGAAAGACGACACGACGCTGATCAACGGGGCGGGCGACAAGGAAGCGATACGGAAACGCGCGGAAGAAATCCGTGGACAAATCGCGAACACGAAGTCGGAGTACGACCAGAAACGTCTTAGCGAACGGTTGGCCAAGCTGACCAACGGCGTCGCGATCGTCAAAGTCGGCGCCGCGACCGAAGCGGAGATGCAGGAGAAGAAACTGCGGATCGAAGACGCCTTGAACGCGACCAAAGCCGCGGTCGCGGAAGGGGTCGTCATGGGCGGCGGGGCCGCGTTGGCGAAAGCCTACCTTGAAATGAAGGAAAACGTCGTCGGTGAAAACAACGACGAAGTGAAAGGCATCGCGGCGGTGTTCGAAGCCATTCTCACCCCGCTTTGGCAAATCGCCGAGAACTCCGGTTTCTCCGGATCCGACATCGTCGCCCAACAGTTGAAGGCAAACGACGGCATGGGTTTCGATGCGAAGAACGGCGTTTGGGTGAACCTGTATGAACATGGCATCGTCGATCCGACCAAGGTGACCCGCAGCGCGCTCCTTAACGCCGCGAGCATCGCCGCACTCTTCCTCACGACGGAAGCCGCGGTCGCCATCAAACCCGAACCGGCGAAAACACCGATGATGCCGGAAGGCGGAATGTATTAAACGACGGGATCCCCGTCGTTTTTTTCACCCGGAAAAAAATGACCAATTCTTTCGAAAACCTTTTCGTGAAATCCTTCTTTATGTTATGATGTTATCGTAATAGCACAAAAGGGGAGTGGTTTCATGGTCGATATTCGCGATATTGCGAAAATGGCCGGCGTTTCGACCGCCACCGTTTCAAAAGTTCTCAACAATTATTCCGAAGTCAGCGAAGCGACGAAAATCCGGATTCTGAAGATCGTCGAGGAAGTCGGCTACATCCCGAACTCCAGCGCTCGCGCGCTGAGTACCAAACGGAGCTGGCTGATCGGCATCGTCTATTCCGAGCATCTTCATATCGGTCTGGAGCACAATTACTTCTCCGGCGTTTTGGAAGCGTTCAAACGCAAGGTCGAATCCTTGGGCTACGACGTCGTCTTCATCTCGGGGAAAGACATCGGCTATCTGAAGCGTTGCCAAGTGCGCAACGTCGACGGCGTGTTCGTGGTCACCGCGGATATCACCGACGAAGGCTTGCGTGCCCTCCTGGACAGCGACATCAAGTGCGTCACCACCGACGTCCCCTATAAATCGATCCCTCTGGTCTATTCCGACAACCGGCAGGGAAGCCTCTTGGCGGTACGCCATCTGGTCGAACTCGGCCATCGCCGCATCGCCCACATCGCCGGACCGCTCTCCTCGATCGCGGGGCAAGAGCGCCTGGACGGTTATCGTCAGGGATTGGCCGAAGCCGGCCTGCCCTATGATGAAAGCCTGGTCGTGGAAGCCGGGGAATACGACGCGCAGTCCGGCTACGATTGCATGAACCGGCTCCTGCAACTGCCCCAAGCCCCCACCGCCGTCTTCGTCGTCTGCGACTTGTCGGCACTGGGCGTGGTACGATGCATCAGCGAACACAATTTGGTCGTCGGCAAGGACATCTCCGTCGTCGGGTTCGACGACATCGAGCTTGCCGCCCATGTCCATCCCGCCCTCACCACCCTCAGGCAAGACCGCAAGACGATCGGAAAGATCTTGGCCGAAACCCTCATCAAACGCATGAACAACGAGACCGTGGAAGAGAAGATCGTCATCCCCACGAAACTGATCGTGCGGGATTCAACCTCCAGAATCGATTGACCAAACAGAATCAAGACAAGGGAACCTGCGGGTTCCTTTTTTGATGAACTTTGTACGAAAACGTTTACTATACCCCTTGAAGCGCTTACACGCCATGATATAATGAGGGCGAAAACGATTTCGAAGGAGGAAATCACATGGAAAGAACCTTGGTGTTTGAAGAAACGTTTCTTTCGGATACGAAACTGAATGAAGAGGTCTGGTCCTATGAACTCGGGGCGGGGGGCTGGGGGAACAACGAATCCCAATATTACACCCGATCCGATAAAAACGTACGGATCGAAGAAGACGGATTGAAAATCACGGCTCTGAAGGAAGAAATCGACGGGAGTCATTACAGTTCAGGCCGCATTCTGACGCGCGGCAAGAAGACGTGGCAGTACGGACGATTCGAAATCCGGGCGAAGATGCCCGCCGGCAGGGGGACCTGGCCGGCGATCTGGATGCTGGGGGTCAAGGAAGGAAGCGAACGGTGGCCGGCGATCGGCGAAATCGACATCATGGAACATGTCGGGCGGACGCAGGACGTCGTCCATTTCAGTCTGCATACGCAGAAATACAACCATCGCGATCGGACGCAGATCACGCATGTCGAAACGATTGCCGACGTAACCACGTCGTTCCACGACTATGTGTTGGATTGGGACGCCGAAAAGATCGCGTTCGAAGTCGACGGAATACAGCGGGCTTGTTTCTATAAGAAAGACTATGCGGATTCCTGGCCTTTCGACAAGCCGTACTACCTCATTCTCAACCTCGCGATCGGCGGCGGTTTCGGCGGTGAAATCGACGATTCAATCTTCCCGCAAACCCTGCAGATCCAATCCATCCGCATCTATCAATAAGGAGAACCCATGGACATCGAATCGATCCTCATAAAAATGACGTTGGAAGAGAAGTTGCTGATGCTTGGCGGTAGCGACGGGTGGCATTTCTACGGTGTCGAACGCTTGGGCGTCCCGGGCGTGCGGGTCTGTGACGGCCCCCACGGCATCCGTGTCCACCGGGAGAACGTCAAGGAAGGCGAACCGGAACTGGACCCCGCCACCAATTTCCCCTGTGCCTCGGCGATGGCGGCGACCTTCAACCCCGAATTGATCCGCAACGTCGGCCGGGTGATCGGCGAAGAATGCCGGCACTACGGCGTCGACGTCCTGCTGGGTCCAGGAAGCAACGGGAAACGCTCCCCGTTGGCCGGCCGTAATTTCGAATATTATTCCGAAGATCCCTATTTAACCGGAGTCATGGCGACTTCCTTCATCCAAGGGGTCCAAAGCACGGGGGTCGGAACCTCGATGAAACACTTCATCGCCAACGAACAAGAGACCAGCCGTCTGTTCATCAGTTCCAAGGTCGACGAGCGCACCATGCGCGAAATCTACCTGCTTCCGTTTGAAATGGCCGTCAAAGAAGCCAACCAATGGACGATCATGGCTTCCTACAACCGGATCAACGGGAAGTATGGCTGTGAGAACCCCGAACTCCTGATCGACATCCTGCGCAAGGAATGGGGCTACGACGGGGTCGTCGTCTCCGACTGGGGGGCGGTCAACGACAAGATCGAATCCATCAAACACGGGCTGGACATCCAGATGCCCGGGAAAGTGGAAATCGACGACCGCTTACGCAACGCGGTCGAAAAGCAGGAAATCACGATGGAAACCCTGGACGACCATGTGCGCAACTGCCTGCGTTTGATCCAACGTGTCCAAGACAACAAGAAAACCTATGCCTTGGATCTGGACAAGAACCACGCCTTCGCCCAACAGGTGGCCGGTGAAGCCATCGTCCTCTTGAAGAACGACGGCATCCTTCCGCTGGAACCGGGAATCAAACTCGGGGTCATCGGACGCTTCGCCGATGACAACGTCCGCTATAACGGCGGCGGAAGTTCCTACTGTCTTGCCTATAAAGTCGAAAAACCGCTCGAAGCGCTTCGCTATTATGCGGATGTACGTTATGCCGGCGGATATGACGAAGAAGAAACCAACGATGATTTGCTACGCGAAGCGCTCGAAGTTGCCAAAAACACGGACAAGGTCGTGCTTTTCGCCGGGACGACGTCGCGCATGGAATCCGAAGGCTATGACCGTTGGACGATCGAACTGCCCGACGGACACCGTCGTCTGATCGAAGAAGTGGCGAAAGTCAATCCGAACCTGGTCGTCGTCCTCAACAACGGTGCGGCCGTCGCGACGCGATCGATCGAAGCTTCTTCCCGGGCGATCGTCGAGGCTTGGTTTTTGGGATCGGCTTCCGGTCAAGCGATCGCCGACATCCTGTTTGGGAAAACAAACCCCTCGGGGAAACTCAGCGAGACCTTCCCCATGCAAATCGAACACACCCCGGCCTATCTCAACTTCCCCGGCATCAAGGACGAAGTCGTCTATCAGGAAGGGGTCTTGACGGGATACCGCCATTACGATACCCGTGAACTTCCGGTCGCCTATCCCTTCGGCCATGGATTGAGTTACTCCGCCTTTGCATTGACGAACCTGCAGGTCGAAGACTGTTATCTTACCGATGGAAAAATCATCGTAAATGTCGACATCACCAATGTTTCCGAACGATTTGGCGGGGAAGTGGTGCAACTCTATCTCCACGACGAGGAATCCTACGAAGTCAAAGCGAAGAAAGAATTGAAACGGTTCGCGAAAGTCTTCCTTCAACCGCAGGAGACCCGTACCTTGACGTTCACCCTTGAACAGCGCGACTTCGCCTATTACTGCGAGCCCCTGCATCGCTTCGCGGTGGAGGAAGGGAAGTTCTCGATCCTGCTCGGGACGTCCAGCCGCGACATCCGTCTCACCCATGGACTTTTCATCCCGTCGACCGACCTCGTCCGCCCGCCGCTGACGCTTGATTTCCCCTACAACATGTGGATCAAGTATCCGAGTGAAAAAGCCAAGATCGACGGACTGGTCGCAAAAACCCGCATGCCGCATTGGTGGGAAACCGAACCGCCCTTGAAACGTTGGCTGCATGTCCTGCGCCACGAATTCAGTTGGAGCGATGCGGAATACGAAGAAATCAAACAGCGGTTAAGCGCCTAACACACTGAAAAAATTTCATCGAAAGGCGTGAAACCTGTAAATTTTACAGCAAAACGACGGTCGACCACGACTGTCCCCGCTAAAAAGATGGTAACGCTTACAAATTCCGAAAGATTTTACGAAAACGGTTTATAAAACAGTTGAAACCGTTTTCGGACTATGCTAAGATGGATTCAGAAGTAATCCACAGGAGGGACACAATGAAAAGAATCATTACATTATCGTTGGCCGTATTCCTGATGGCTTCCATGTTGACGGCCTGTTCCAGCTACAAGAAACTGGACACCAAGATCGAAGGCGAAATCTCCGTTATGCTTTGGTCGGGGGATGGAACGTTCGCGGAAGACATCGGGCACAAGGACCTTGCACCGGAAGACCTCAAGGGTCAAAACCAGGCTGCCGCCTATGCCGTTGCCAAAGCCTTTAACGCTATTTATCCGAATGTTAAGATCAACGTCTATGCCAAGAGCGGCGGACCCAACGACAACGGGACAAGCTGGGCTCAAGAATTAGAAAACTTCAAAGCCGAACACGGCCGCTACCCCGATGTCTATGCATCGACCGACTTGGTCGGTGACGTCGCGAAGGGCTTGGTCGCCGACCTCTCCCAATTCAAAGACGATCCTCTGTATAAATCCTTCAACAAGTCCGTCATGGGCATGATGAACTACTACGGCTTCCAAGCCGGGATCCCGCAGTTCCTGCAACCGTGGGGCGTCTACATCAATAAAGCCTTGGCCGAAGAAAACAACATCGACGTGCCGGGCGTCAATTGGACCATCGAAGAATACACCGACTTCATCAACGAAGCCGACAATGAAAACTTCTGGGGCGCGATGGACACCGAAATGAACTTCATCCGCACCGGTACGACCTCGTTTGAACAAATGATGTTCAACTACAAGGGAACGGGCGACTATGTCGACCTCGATTCCGATGAAATCAAAGCCTTGTTGGACTTCGTCCCCGAATGGTCGAAATCCGCGATCTGGACACAACGCGACCTCGGTTTGGTTTCCGACGAAGTCATGAACGCCAACTGGTGGTGGTCGCACAAATTCTTCATGGAAAACAAGATCCTCACCAACGGGGGCGATCCTTGGATGATGGGCGACTGCGCCAATCCGGATCCTTCGCACTGGGCGGCCTGTAAATCCACGGACTGGGATATCTACCCGCGTCCTTCCACCGACTATCAACCCAACACCGTCGGCGTCGTCCTCGACCCGATGGCGGTCACCAATTACTGCATGGTCGATGGCGACAAAGCCTGCACCGCTGAAGAAAAAGAACAAGTCAAACTCGCTTACACCTTCGCATCCTTCTGGGCAGGGGACACCCGTTCCTGGCAAGCCCGCGCCGATCAAGAATTCCTCGACGGCGAAATCCTGAAGACCGCGATGAACGACTCCCTACCGTTGGTTACCGGCGACAAGTTCGACGAACAGATGGAAATCTGGTACTCCGCGCCCAACCACACCCGTTTCAAAGACGCAGCCGTCATGCCGGGCTTCCACGAAGTGTTGAAGATTTGGGAAGCCGGTCAATTCTGGGCCGTTTCCGACAAAGCGTATCCCTGGACGTATGATTTCGAAGGCACGAGCCGTCCGATCATCTACGAATGGGATAACATCTGGAATCCTGAAGTCGCCGGCGCACGTCGTACCGACGCCAACTGGGCCGACTCCGTCAAATCCAAACTTTCCGACTGGAACACCGCGATCAACCAACGCTTCGAAGATGCTTCCGCATCCTTGAAGAATGGCTTGAAGACGTTCTACGGATTCGAAGACTCCGATTTCAAATAAATCCTAAGATTGCGGGGGACATCGCAAGATGCCCCCTTCTTTTTTTTTATTCAGAACGAAAACGTTTTCTTGAATTATTGTAAGCGCTTTGATAGAATAGAGACAGGAGGGATTCAGTATGCGTAAAACGAAAATCGTGGTGATCGGCGCCGGTAGCGCGTCCTTCGGATTGGTCAACCTCGGGGCGATTCTTAGAACCGAGGAACTGAAAGGGAGCACCTTGTGTTTGGTCGATGTGAATCCGGTCGGATTGGACCAGATCACCAAGCTCGCGCGACGCATGAACCAAGAGTGGCACGCGGGGATGGACATCGTTTCGTCCACCGATCGCAACCAAGTGTTGGCGGGTGCCGAGTATGTCATCCTTTCCGTCGCGATCGATCGCGAAGCCTGCTGGAAGAGCGACGTGGAGATCGCGCTGAAATACGGGATCCGTCACTATGGCGAGAACGGGGGACCGGGGGCGCTGATCCATACCGCCCGTAACGTTCATTTGATCTTACCGATCCTTAAGGACATCGAACGGCTATGCCCCGAGGCATGGGTGCTGAATTTCACCAATCCGGTGCCGCGGATGTGCATCACGGCGGCGCGTACTACGAAACTGAAGATCGTGGGGATTTGCCATGCGATCGATTTCGCCTATGTCATGCTTGCGAAATTCTTCAAGGAAGACTGCGGGTTCGACATCCCGGACGACTATGCCTTCACCTGGCAGCAGGATTGGTCGACCTACGGCAAGATGGCGCAGCTCGGCAAGGAACGCTATGACGTCCGTGCCGCGGGCATCAACCATTTCACCTGGATCTTAAGCATAAAAGATCGCCAAAGCGGAGAAGAAGTTCTCCCCGAACTTAAACAAAGATTCTTGGACTCGCATTTCGAGTTCGAGCCTTATACACGTGAAATCCTGTCGGTTTTCGGCGAACTGCCGGTTTCCGGGGATTGCCACATGCTGGAATACCTGCCGTTCACCCACAATGTCCAACGGAAATCCTGGGAACGCTTCGACATCCAAATGTATCCGTTGGATCAGGCAAGCGAGGACCGTGAAGGGATGTGGGAAGAAATCGAGCGTATGTCGCGCGGCGAAGGGTCGATCGAAGAACTGCGCCACGCCCACAGCGAACGCGCCGAACAATTGATCGTCGCCATGTTGACGGGGAAGCCTCTCTATGACCAGGCGGTGAACCTACCCAACTGGGGTTATATCACGAATCTGCCGGAAGGTGCGATCGTCGAAGTCCCCGCTCTGATCGATGCGCATGGCATCCATGGCATCGGGGTCGGGAAATTGCCCGACACGGTGGCCGAATGGTGCCGAAGGGAGATCTTCCTGGCAGAGAAAGTCGTCGCCGCCGTCGTGAACCAAGACAAAAAAGCATTGCTTGAGGCGATGGCGCTGGATCCGATGGTCGACGATTTGACCGTCGCCCGGGAGCTGCTCGAGGAGTATCTTTCAGCGAATCGAAAATACTTGCCGTCGTTCGGCGATTAGATTTCGTCAATATCATGAATCCGAAATTCTATGAAACGGAGGAATCCTATGAAACGCATCGCACTCATCGTTCTCAGCATGGTGATGATCCTGACCGGGTTAACCGCCTGCGCAACCCCCAATTCGAATACGACGCCCAGTCGCGAGGTGTCACAGGCGGCCTATGAT
Organism: Bacillota bacterium; assembly: GCA_023249475.1. Taxonomy (GTDB): domain Bacteria; phylum Bacillota_I; class Bacilli_A; order Erysipelotrichales; family Erysipelotrichaceae; genus GWE2-51-13. The sequence continues at coordinate 24,419 of JAHFCO010000027.1, forward strand.
TTATTGAGCGGGAGTCTCAACCAACCGGTTTCCCTGCATATCGATTATTGGCGCGATAAAGATCTCGCCGACCTCATCACGGCGATCGACGGGGCTAGCGACCAACCGCAGGTCGACCTGGGCGCCATGGATTCCGCGACGTACACGTTCACGACCGAGGATGCGGTGCGCGTCCATTTCAGCGCGTTGCTGAAGATCGCCCAAGGAACGTTGTTGAACCCGATCCTGAAGATCGAAGTCAACGGGCAAGTCCCGTTCCGCGAAGCGTTGACCGTCGACATTCCGATCCAATGGCGCGACGTAAGCAAGGACTTCGCGCTGGATAGCTATGGCGATGAATCCTTGCCCAATCAGCTGGCGGATCTCGATTATCGCAACGTCCCCCTCTACAACAACACCTATTCCACCGTGGAACCGCTGAGTTTCGCTCTGAACGCGGGAGTGAACACGGTGAAGATCACCAACATCTCCTCCGACCCGGTCTCGTTGCGCGGTTTACGCGCCATCCAACCCTGGTCTTACCCGACCTACGCGTCCATAAAGCCCGCGATCAATCCGGCCGGGGACTTCGAACAGCGCATCGATGCGATCCACTACGCCGGAAAAAACTCTTCGTTTGTCCGGATGAGTTCCTATGCCTCCGCCTCGGTCGCTCCGTTCGACCCGGTGGATAAGCGCCTCAACATCATCGCCGGCGTTTCCTGGAAGAAATCCGGCCAAGCCCTCGAGTACGAAATCGACGTCCCGGCCGACGGCTATTACCATTTATCCGTCCATTATATGAACGAAAAATCGGATTTCGCCGTGTTCCGCTCCGTCGCGATCGACGGCGAAATCCCCTTTAAGGAAGTATCGGCCTATGCTTTTCCCATGACCGGGACGGGGAAATGGGCGATTGAAACGCTCAGCGACGAAAACGGTGAGCCCTATTATTTCAAACTTGAAAAAGGGAAGCATACCTTGACACTGCGCGCCGAGTCGGCGCCTTTACAGGAATCCTTGGGTTCGCTTCAACTCTTGATCGACCACATCAACCAGTTCGCCCTGGACATCCGCAAAATCACCGGGAAGGACATCGACCGTAACCGCACATGGAAACTTACGAACTTCCTGCCCGAAACCGCGGGATATCTGGAAGCCTATGAAATCCTGATCGAAACCATCTTGGCGGAAACCTCGGTCTACGCCCCCAACGGGATGGGATCGTCGACCTTATCCTACCTCCAGAAAGCCCTCTACAAGATCCGCCAGATGCGCGAGAACCCCGATGAATTGCCGTTGTATCTCGACGACCTCTACAGCCAGACCGGTTCGGTCACCGAAATGATCGGGAACAGCCTGACCGAGTTGGCGGATCAATCGATGTCGTTGGATGAAATCGCGATCGGGAACAAGAAGACCACGATGGTCGCGGAAGCGGGATTCCTCGAATCCGTCCAAGCCGGCGTGATCTCCTTCGTTTCCTCCTTCACCTCCAAGAAATACGTCGCGAAGAACGACCCCAAGGTCCTCAATGTCTGGGTCAACCGTTCGATCACCTACGTCGACACGATGCAGAAACTGGTCGACGCGGATTTCACGGCGAAGAACGGCATCAAAGTCAAGATTTCGGTCATGCCGGATGTCAATAAACTCATTCTGGCCAACGCCGCCAACCAATCGCCCGACATCGCGCTGGGGCTGCCTTCCTATATGCCCTTCGACTTCGCGATCCGCGGCGCCGCGTATAAGCTGTCCGACTTCGATGATTATTGGGAAGTCGCCGGGCGGATGACGCCGGGCAGCCTGATCCCCTACATCTATCAGGACGATGCCTATGCGTTGCCTGAAACCTTGGATTTCCATACCTTGATCTACCGTACCGACATCTTCGACGGTTTGGATCTGAGCGTCCCCGACACCTGGCGGGACGTGTTGGACCTGTTACCCGAACTGCAGCGCTACGGGATGAACTTCTATTATCTGACCGCGGGCGGCGGGAGCTTGAAATGGTTCTACCAGACCAGCCCGTTCATCTACCAATACGGCGGCTCGCTCTATGACGACACCGGATTGCGCAGCGGCATCGATTCGCCCGAAGCGGTCGCCGGGGTGAAGTTCCTCAGCGAACTCTTCACCACGTATTCGATCCCCGAGCAAGTCCCGTCCTTCTACAATTCCTTCCGTTACGGCACCTTGCCGATCGGGATCGCGGATTTCGCGACCTACCTACAGATTAAAAACGCCGCCCCCGAATTGGCCGGGCAATGGGCGCTGGCGCCGTATCCCGGCACCGTCAACGAAGAAGGGGAGGTCGTCCGCTGGGACATCGTCAACGGAACCTCGGGCATGGTGTTCTCCAACACCGACAAGCCCAATGAAAGCTGGACCTTCCTGAAATGGTGGATGGAAACCGAGACGCAGACGTCGTTCGCCTACAACCTGCAGTCGACCTACGGGCCGGAATACGTCTGGTTGAGCGCGAACCTGGAAGCGGTCGCCAATTCGCCCATCGAATACGACGACAAATCCGTCATCCTCGAACAAGTCCGTTGGCTCAACGACGTACCGCGTACGCCGGGGCAATACATGCTGGAGCGCGGGATGTCCGACATCTGGAACACGACCGTCTTCGACGGTACGCCGGTGCGGGTCGCCATCGACCGTCAGAAACAGACGATCGACCGTGAAATCCGCCGCAAGATGATCGAATTCGGATTCCTGGATAAGGACGGCAACGTCCTGAAAGAATACATCGTCCATGACGTGGCATGGATCGTCGAGCAGATCGAAGCGGCGAAAGGGGAATGATCGTGGGAAAGTTCAACCAATTGAAATCAAGCATCCGACGCAAACGTGAAAACGGGACCTTGAACGACGCGATCTCCGTCTTCTTGCTTCTGCTTCCGTACGCCTTGATGTTCTCGCTCTTCGTGGCGATCCCGGTCGCCATCGCGATCGGCCTCTCGCTGACCTACTTCAACTCCATCCAAGCCCCTGAATTCCAAGGCTTGCTCAATTATATTACTCTTTTAACCCAGGATGAAATCTTCCTGAAATACGTCTTGCCCAACACCTTCAAGTATGCCTTGCTGGTCGGTCCGGGAGGCTACTTCCTCTCGTTCCTTCTCGCGTGGATGTTGGCGCAGATCCAATCCAAAGCCCGTACCGTCCTCGCCCTGGCCTTGTATACGCCGTCGATGGTCGGGGGTGTCTTCATCTCCGTCGTCTGGCGGACGCTTTTCTCCGGCAGCGAATCGGGCTATATCAACGCCTTGCTCATCCAATGGGGATGGATCACCAAACCGATCCAGTTCCTGCAAGACCCCGCCTACCTGATGAACATCATGATCGTCGTCGGTCTGTGGAGCGCGATGGGGATCGGATTCTTGGCGATGTTGGCCGGGATTCTGAACACCAACGAAGAACTCTACGAAGCCGCCTACATCGACGGCATCAAAAACAAATTCCAGGAAGTCATCTACATCACGATCCCTTCCATGCATTCGCAGATGTTGTTCGGGGCGGTCATGGCGATCGTCGGGGCGTTCAACAGCGGCTGGATCGGCGTCGCGCTCTCCGGCAGCAACCCGACCCCGCAGTACGCCGGCCAACTCATCATCAACCATATCGAAGACTATGGCTTCCAACGCTATGAAATGGGCTATGCCGCGGCGATTTCCGTCGCCTTGCTCCTGATGGTGTGGGGCTTCTCGAAACTGGCGTACCGCCTGTTTTCCGACCGGGATTAGGAGGAAAGAACCATGGCATTCCAAGGCACGAAAATCAATCCCAAACGCTTCGATAAATCGCAGCTCAAGTTCTATGCTTTCCTTGTCCCGATGGCGCTTTTCATGGTGCTGCCGGTCGTCTACATCGTCAACCAGGCGTTCAAGCCGCTGGATGAACTCTTCATGTTCCCGCCGCGCTTCTTCGTCCTCAAACCGACCCTCAAGAATTTCATCGACCTCTGGCGCACATCCTCCACGACCGGCGTACCAATGACCCGCTATCTCTTCAACTCCATCGTGGCGACCACGATCACCGTCTTCGCGTCGATGCTGGTGACGGCCGGCGCCGCCTATGTCTTGTCCAAGAAGAAGTTCAAGTCGAAGAACTGGCTGTTCAGCATCAACCAGATCGCCTTGATGTTCGTCCCGATCGCCGTCGCGATCCCGCGCTATCTCATCATCAAACAGACGGGCTTGACCGATAATTTCCTCGCCCACATCCTGCCCGCGCTGGCGATGCCGGTCGGACTGTTCTTGGTGAAGCAATTCATGGACCAAGTCCCCGACGCGGTCATCGAAGCCGCCCGCCTGGACGGCGCCAACGATTGGCAGATCTTGATCAAAATCGTCATCCCGCTGGTGAAACCGGCGTTGGCGACGGTCGGAATCCTGACCTTCCAAGCGTCGTGGAACGCCACCGAAGCCTCCAGCCTTTACATCGCCGATGAAACCTTGAAGAACTTCGCGTTCTATCTCAGTTCCTTGACCAACGCGTCCAACGCGATCGCCGGGGTCGGCATGGCCGCCGCGGCCGGTCTCATCATGTTCCTGCCGAATCTGATCATCTTCATCTTACTGCAATCGAAGGTCATGAACACCATGAGCCATTCGGGCATCAAATAGGAGGGGACCATGAAAAAGAAACTCCTTTCCGTTTTACTTGTCCTCTTCTTCCTCATCCTCTCCTCGACCTCCGTCTTCGCCTCCTCCGCGACCTCGCGGACCCGTACCCTCAATGCGAAATATGAAATCGTCTGGACGCAGGATGCGTACCTCCCCGAACGGACGGTCACCAACCTCGGCTTGAAAGCGCCCCAGGACGCCTTCATGGATGCGCGCGACCATCTTTTCATCGCGGACCGCGATAACAAGCGCATCGTCGAATACGACACGGCCACCGACAAAGTCGTGGCCTACATCACCCATCCCGACATGAAGACCCCCACCGGCGTCTATGTCACCGGGGAAGGCGACATCTACGTCGCCGATCCTTCCGCCGCCAAAGTCTTCCGTTTCTCAAGCACGGGCGAGCTGATCGAATCCTTCGGCCGACCGACCACGGCATCCTTCTCCGACACCACCTACAAACCGATGCGCGTCGCGGTCGACAACCGGCGCAACCTTTATATCCTTTCGGAAGGCGTCTACAACGGCATCATCCAACTCTCCAATTCCGGCGAGTTTCTGGGCTACTTCACGTCCAATAAAGTGCGTTTGAATTTGGTGCAGATGCTGCAGGATATCTTCTATACCGAAGAACAGAAGGCATTGCTGCTGGGTCGGGTACCGACCACGTTCACCAACGTCTATCTGGATCCCAAAGGGATCGTCTACACGACGACCATGGGGACCAACCTGCACGGGGTGAAGAAGCACAACACCGCCGGCCAGGACATGTTCAGCGAACAATACACCTGGGGGCCCGACGATCTGGTCGACATCACGGTCGACGATAAGGGGATCATCTACGCGGCTTCCAAATCCGGCATGATCTTCATCTACACCAACGACGGACAATTCATCTTCATGTTCGGCTCGGCCTACGGTCAATACGACATCGCCGGTCTTTTCAGCAGCATGACCTCGATCAACGTCGATTCCCAGGGAAGGATCTGGGCGACCGACGGGGAACAATCCTTCATCCAGTCGTTCAAACCCACCGAATATTCCAGCCGCGTCTATTCCGCGATCGACCTGTTCAACCAAGGCAAGTACGAAGAAGCCACGATGTTGTGGGAAGACGTCCTGCGCCTGAACCAGATGTCGGTCTTGGCGCACAACGGCATCGGGATGAACTACCTCTATCGCCAGGAATACGAATCGGCGATGGTGCACTTCGAAATCGCGGGGAACCGCTATTATTATTCCCAAGCGTTCTGGGAAGTCCGCAACGAATGGCTGCAAGCCAATCTCGGAACGATCTTCTCATTGATCATCGGGTATTCGCTCGTGATGATCATCACGAAAAAGTGGCGCAAGAAACACGACATCCTCAAACCTGTTCGAGACACGATCCATCGATTGAAATCGGTCCGGATCATCGACGACGTCCTCTTCGTCTTCGCCTTCATGCGCCATCCCATCGATTCGTTCTACGACCTGAAACGCAAACGCAGGGGGTCGCTCCTGGGTGCGTTTCTGATCTACGCGATCTTCTTCGCCGTGTTCCTCTGGTACATGCTCGGGAAAGGCTTCATCTATCAGTTCATCGCGATCGAGGACATCGACATGAATTCGGTCATCATCGGGTTCTTCTCGATCTTCTTCCTGGCGATCCTCTGTAACTACCTGGTCTCCTCCATCAACGACGGCGAAGGTTCCTTCGTCCAGTTGGTAAAGATGGTGGCCTATAGCCTGGGTCCGGTGCTGGTCATCTATGTATTGATCATCGGCCTCAGCTACATCCTGACCTACAACGAATTATTCCTGCTTCAGACGGCCCAACAGGCGGCCTTCGTCTGGACGGGCGTGAACCTCTACCTGGGCATCCAGGAAACGCACAACTACACGGTGCGCGAATCCGTGAAAAGCATCCTGATGACGATCGTCTTTATGTTGGTGATCGCGGTCGTCCTGCTGATCGTCATCATCATGACCGAACAAGTCTACATGTTCTTCGAAGCGATTATCAAGGAGGTGATCCGTAATGTCACGGCGTAGAAAAATCTGGATCCTGCCCGCGCTGTTCGCGCTGATGCTGACGGCGGTTTCCGCTTCCGAATACATCCCGTCCTCCCACGATACGAAACTCCCTCCCGAGTCGGTGACCTACGACCTCGTTTCACCGAGTGATTTCGAGAAACTTTATGAAACGGACAACCTTGTCTACTACTTCAAGGAAGATCGC
>JAHFCO010000028.1 GCA_023249475.1 Bacillota bacterium
TGCGGAGCGGTTCTTCTCGAAGATGTACTTGACGGTTTGTTCCCTCATTTCGGGGGAATACTTGCTATTGTTACTTGGCATGTGTTTTTACCCCTGGTGTATGCATATGATACACCGCTTCAGGGTCTCTTATATTCTCGTAGCACTCCACTTGTTGAGGGAATCAGAGTCAAAGGTACTCCAAATTCTTGCTCAAATTTGATCGGAAAAAAGTTTGTATAGTCAATGTATAGTCAGAGGTAGTTGAAAGCATCAAAAAAGCCCCAAAAATGGGGCTTTACTCACCACTGGAGCGGATGATGGGAATCGAACCCACATAGTCAGCTTGGAAGGCTGAAGTTCTACCACTGAACTACATCCGCAAAGATGGTGACCCGTAAAGGACTCGAACCTTCGACCCACTGATTAAAAGTCAGTTGCTCTACCACCTGAGCTAACGGGTCATCTTTTTTGGCTGGGGTACCTGGATTCGAACCAGGGAGATGCCAGAGTCAAAGTCTGGTGCCTTACCGCTTGGCTATACCCCAAAAGGTAATGGTGGGGGGGGACGGATTCGAACCGCCGAACTCGGAGAGAATTGATTTACAGTCAACCGCGTTTAGCCACTTCGCTACCCCCCCATGTACGATAACGCACCTGAGGAAATGGTGCCGGCTATAGGACTCGAACCTACAACCTACTGATTACAAATCAGTTGCTCTGCCAGTTGAGCTAAGCCGGCAGTACTGAGATAATGGTGGAGGTTGAGGGGCTCGAACCCCCGACCCTCTGCTTGTAAGGCAGACGCTCTCCCAACTGAGCTAAACCTCCATCACGCCTTAGCGCCCTATTAATATACCATGATAGGAATTGACCGTCAACAAATTTCTTCTTGTTTTCAAGGCCTATACAGTGTTTTCATCGCTTTTCAATCATGGTATAATTGTACGGATAAACGGAGGTAGAAGTATGTTGAAAGTATACAATAAACAGGCCCTGACGAGAAACCAGCGATTCCAACGAGCGTTATTATACGGTGGCGCGGCGGCGATCGCAAGCATCGTGATTTATGTGATCCTTGCCGAAATCCTCCCCTTCGAATCCTCCATCCTCTACATCGGATTCGGCTATGGCATCGGCTATGTGATCCGGACCTACGGGAAAGGGGTTCAACCCCGCTTCTCGATCTTGGGGGCCGTGTTGGCGACGTGCGTCTTTCTGATCGGCGATGTCGTTTACTTGGCCGGCCTCGAAGTCTTCTCCAATCCCGCCTTGTTCGTCGACGCCTTTCTCTACAATATCAGTTCGATGCTGGATGTTTCGCGGTTCGGCTTCATCAATCTGTTGTTTCGTGCAGCCGGCGTCTATTTCGCCTATGTCGAGTCCCGCATCGTTTAATTGAAACGAGGTAAATGCATGTTCTATCGTGAAACCTGGGCCGAGATCGATCTCGATGCCTTGCAGGAAAACATACGCTTGTGCGAAGCCTGGACGAAGAAGGCGGTTTTCGCGGTCATCAAAGCCAACGGATATGGACATGGCGATGAGTACATCGCCCGCAAAGCGCTGAGTTCGGGAGCGAAGATGCTGATGGTGTCATCCATGGATGAAGCCCTTTCCCTGCGCAACAAGAAAATCAACGGGGATATCCTGATCTTGGGCTACATCCATCCCAAGGATGTTCGTCTGGCTCTGAAGCACGGGATCCGTTTGACGGTGACTTCGCTGGAATGGTTGAAGGAAATCGTGAAACATCCGGTCGACGGGTTGATCGTCCATGTCAAATACGATACGGGGATGAACCGTCTGGGGGTCAAACTACAGGATGAAGTCCGGGAGATTTTGTCGATCTGTGATCTTCACGGGATCCAAACCGAAGGGATTTTCACCCATTTCGCTTCCAGTGACGAAGAAGATAATGTCTTGACATCCAAACAATATGAAAAGTTCAATGAACTGTTGGATTCGCTTGATCGTGAATTCAAATGGATCCACTGTGCCAATTCGGACGCGGCCTTGCATTTTCAAGAGAACCGTTGTAATTCGACCCGTCTGGGCTTGGCGATCTACGGGTATTCCACCTTCAACATCGGCTTGAAACCGGTGATGCGATTGTATTCGAAAATCGTGCATGTCAAGCAGGTCGAGGCCGGCGAGACCGTGAGTTACGGCGCGACTTATTCCCCCAAGGAAACCGAATGGATCGCGACGATCCCCATCGGCTATGCGGATGGATGGAGTCGCAGGCATCAAGGCGACGTCGCCTACATCGGGGAGGAAGCGTGCGAGTACGTGGGTCGGGTCTGCATGGACCAAACGATGATCCGTCTTCAGACCTATCATCCGGTCGATACGATCGTCGAATTGTTGGGGGACCATGCGGATGTGGTGAAGATGGCGAAACACATGGAGACGATCCCCTATGAGATCTTGACGCAAGTGAGCGATCGAATCCCGAAGGTATATTATGAAAACGGTAAGAAGATCGGCGAGGTCCACTCGCGGATGAAATAAGAAAGCTCGGAGATCCGAGCTTTTTGCTACTCCCATTCGATGGTTGACGGGGGTTTCGCGGTGATGTCGTAGACGATGCGGTTGATGCCTTTGATCTCGTTGACGATGCGACGCGAGATGATGTCCAATACATCATACGGGATGCGTGCATAATCGGCGGTCATCCCGTCGATCGAGGTGACGGCGCGGATGCCCAGCGCATAGTCATAGGTGCGCTGATCCCCCATGACGCCGACCGAACGGATGTTGGTCAACACGGTGAAATACTGCCAGATTTCGCGGTCCAATCCCGCGTTTTTGATTTCTTGTCTGAGGATGAAATCGCTGCGTCGGACGAGGTCGAGTTTCTCTTCCGTGACGTCCCCGATAATGCGGATGGCCAAGCCGGGACCCGGGAAGGGTTGACGATGGACCAAATCTTCCGCTAAGCCTAAAAGAAGCCCTAAGGCACGTACTTCGTCCTTGAAGAGCAGGTTCAACGGTTCGATCAGTTGGAACTGCATGTTTTTGGGAAGTCCGCCCACGTTATGGTGGGACTTGATGGTCTGGGCGGTGCTGGTTCCCGATTCGATGATGTCGGTATACAGCGTCCCCTGCGCCAACCATTTGATTTGCGTCAGTTTCGCGGTTTCGGATTCGAAGACGCGGATGAATTCTTCACCGATGATTTTACGTTTACGCTCCGGATCGACGACACCGGCGAGTTTCGACATGAATCGTTCACGGGCATCGATCTTGATCAGCTTGACGCCGAATTGTTTTTCAAAGGTTTCGACGACCCGATCCGCTTCTTGATGACGAAGCAATCCATGGTCGACAAACATACAGGTGAGTTTTTTCCCGATTGCTTTAAAGAGCAATGCGGCGACCACGGCGGAATCGACACCGCCGGATAAAGCGCAGAGGACTTCGTCCTCGCCGACCGTCTGGCGGATCTTGGCGACTTGTTGGTCGATGAAGGTACCCAGTTGCCAATTGTTCTGTGCCTTGCAGACATCGAAGACAAAGGCGTGCAGGAGGTCGTTGCCATGGACCGTATGACGGACTTCGGGATGAAACTGCATCGCATAGAGCTGACGGGATTCATCGCTGACCATGGCCAGGATGCCGCTCTCGCTCTTCGCATTGACGATGAATCCTTCCGGAAGCTGTGCGACATGGTCGCCATGGCTCATCCAGACTTGTTGTTGGGCAGGAAGACCGTTGGTCAACGCATTGCCTTGTGTGATCGTAATGGTGTTCTTGCCATACTCCCGGGTATGTCCGGGTTCGACTTTCCCGCCGAGCTGATACGCCATCAACTGCATGCCGTAACAGATTCCGAGGATCGGTAACCCGAGGGTGTAGATTTCCGGGTCGACCAGCAAGCCTTCGGGGTCATAGACGGAATTGGGTCCGCCGGAAAACACGACACCCTTGATTTCCGGGTCGTCTTTCAGGTCGGACATCTTGATCGTATGCGGTCTGAGTTCGCTGAACACACCCATTTCACGGATGCGTCGCGCGATCAATTGGTTATACTGACTTCCAAAATCCAAGACGACGATTTTATCGGCCACGGTAGTTCGGCGCCTCCTTCACGTTATCCACATCGTGCGGATGGCTTTCCTTCAGCCCCGCATTGGTGATCTTGACGAATCGGGCGTTCACTTTCAACGATTCGACGGTTTCACAACCGCAATACCCCATCCCCGAACGTAAGCCACCCATCATTTGATAGAGGACATCGGCGATCGGCCCTTTATAGGGGACGGTCGCTTCGATGCCTTCCGGCACCAGTTTCTTCAGTTCGGTCTGTCCGCCTTGGAAATAACGGTCGCTGGATCCGCGTTGCATCGCGCTCAGCGAGCCCATCCCGACATAGGTTTTCACTTTTTTACCATAGACATCCAGGACTTCGCCCGGTGTTTCTTCACAGCCTGCAAGCAACCCGCCCATCATGACGACATCCGCCCCGGCGGCCAATGCTTTGACGACGTCCCCGGAGAACTTGATCCCGCCATCCGCGATGACGCCGACTTTGCGTTCCTTGGCGACTTGGTAGACGTCGTTGACCGCGGTCAACTGCGGGACGCCGACCCCTGCGACGACACGCGTCGTACAGATGGATCCCGGACCGACCCCGACTTTGACCACGTTGGCCCCCGCTTCGATCAATGCGATCGCCGCTTCCGCCGTGACGATGTTTCCGCCGACCAGATCCAGATGCGGATAGAGGTCGTGGATCGTCTTCACGGTCTCGATGACCCCGATGGAGTGTCCATGGGCGCTATCGACCGCGATGATGTCCACGCCGGCATCGACCAGAGCCTTCACGCGTTCGATGTTTTTCTCACCGACGCCGACCGCGGCCCCGACCAACAATCGTCCGTTTGCATCAACGGCCGCGTCTTGCTGAAGGTCCAGCGCCGCTTCCTTCACGTTGCGCACCATCTGCGCCTGTTGCTGGACACTGAGGTTCTTATGGATGAACCCCAATCCGCCGGCTTTCGCCAACGCGATCGCCATGCGGTCTTCGGTCACCGTATCCATCGCCGCCGAAACCACGGGGATTTTCAAAACGATTTTGCTTGTGAGTTGCGTCGTCAACACGACTTTCGCCGGAACGACTTGCGAATACGCCGGGACCAACAATAAATCATCGAACGTATACCCTTCCTTTATGACTTTTCCATGCAAGGTATCCATTTATTTCTCCTCCTCATAAACCGCGATATCCAGGACTTTCCCGCGCGCCACATCGATCAATCCGATGTCGGTGCATTTAACATCCGGGATCACGGGTAATGACATAAACGACAACATCAGAAACGGATTGAAGTCATCCGCATCCGAGATTTGGGCGAAGGCTTCGTGCAGTTTGCGCCATGAATCGATGCTTTGATCCAAGGGTTTCGCACTCAGCAAGCCTCCGATTTCAAGCGGGACGGACGCCAACACTTTCCCGTCCTGAACGACCACGTACCCTCCGCCGATGCGCTTGATTTCATGCGCGGCGGCCAGGACATCGGCGTCGTTGGTCGAAACGACCACCAGGTTATGGCTATCGTGGGCGACGGTCGATGCGATCGCCCCGTGTTTCAGCTTGAATCCGCGGATCGGGCAACACCCGATGTTCCCTTTGGCGTGATGACGTTCGATCACGCACAATTTGGCCAGGTCGCGTGACACATCGGCTTGGAAGAACCCTTCCTCGTCGACCCGAGTTTCTTCGACCGTAAGCGTGGTCAACACGTTCCCCGCATGCAGGTTCATCACATGCGCCTTACGGTTGGGATAGAGCCAGATCGCAAGGTCCTTAATTCCGAACGGGGCGAAATTCACGGAATTCGCCAAGGAATCGGGTACCGGGAAATCCTGGCGGTTCGGATGCGTCAAGCGTCCGTTCTCCGCCACGATTTTCCCGCCTTTAAACACACGTTCGGCGGATAAATCGTCAAGATCGCGAAACAGGAAGAAATCCGCGTCGTACCCCGGGGAAAGCGCCCCTTTGGAGGCGAGTCGATAACAGGTCGCCGCATTATGCGTCGCCATCGTCAAAGCGACGGCGTGATCCAAACCGAGCCGAATGGCCTCCTTGACCGCCGCATCCACCCCTCCGTGATCCAACAGATCGTCGGGATGTTTATCATCCGTGCAGAAACAGAAGCGACGGAAATTCTTCAACGTCACGGCGGGCAAGAGGTCGGCGAGATTGTCGGCGACGGAGCCTTGACGCATGAAGACATAGAATCCTCTGCGGACCCGTTCCCTGGCTTCTTCCGCACTGACGCATTCATGATCGCTATTGATGCCCATCGCGCTGTAAAGGTCCAAATCGTCGATGTCCAGGTTGGCCCCGTGACCGTCGACGTTCTTCCCCATCGCGCGTGCATTCCCGATTTTGTAGAGCATGTCTTCGTCATAGCGCACCGCATCCTTGTCCATGACTTCCGCTAAACCCAAAACCCTGGGATGGCTCAGATACGGTCGCAGGTCTTCGGCGCCCAGCGATGCGCCGGCATGTTCGAAGGCGGTCGCCGGGACGCAGGATGGCAGCATGACCCTGACATCCAAGTCCAGTTTTTCACTTGCGTCCAGCATGAAATCGATCCCGGTCAATCCGGCGACATTGGCGATTTCATGCGGGTCGGCAATCAACATCCCTACTCCCCTTGGAATTAGAAAATCGTTCAATTCGGAGGGCAGTACGGTGGTCGATTCGATGTGCATATGGGCATCGATCAATAGCGGGCAGGCATATTTCCCTTGCGCATCGAGGATCTTCTTCGCACGCAATGCCTTCATCGCGATGATCTTCCCTTGGTGGATGGTCATGTCGGTCAAACGGAATTCCACCATGTACGGATCCAAGACGTTGACGTTTAAAATCGCCAGATCGGCTTCAAGCGAGGCATTCAACAGTTCACGCAGGTTTCTCAGTTCTTGGATTTCCATCGTTTTCGCCTTTCTTGTAAAAAAAGCTTACGTGCCCGGAGTGTTTATAAAAAAACACTTCCGAGGTAGTCCGCCGACAGGCTGGCGGGTAGAGACGTCCGCGCCGATGTTGCGGACCTATACGTCGTAAAGCTTTGTGTCATTATAGCAAACCCTCCCCTGCTTGTACAGAGGAGGTTTCACGAAATTTTCATCTTATATACGGGTTCAGTTCGATGCTGCGCGTTGGCGTACGACTTCAAACGCCAACACCGCCGTGGCGCTCACCGCATTGAGGGCGACTTTGGTCGTGGTGGGATACGGGATGACGATGGACAGATCCGTCGCATCGACCACCGCCCTGGATAACCCGCGCAGTTCCCCGCCGATGCATAAAAGCAAACCACAGGTCAAATCGGCTTTCGTCATGGGTTGGCTGAACGGTGTACGCAGCGCGCTGACGATTTTCACGCCGCTGTTTTTCAAGGTCGCCAAGGTTTCCGCCAGGTTGTCCGACTGGATGATCGGAAGTTCGTCGAAAGTCCCGGCGCTGGATTTCATCAAGGTTTCCTCCGCGCTGGTCCAGTCGCGCTTCGAAAGGATGATCCCGTCGCACCCCGCGGCACGCAAGGTCCGGATGCAATAGCCCAAATTGAACGGGTCTTCCACCCCTTCGATCAGAGCCAGAAACGGCGCTTCGGGCAGATGGAGATCCTCGAGTTTGTCATAATTTCGGCTTGAGGCGAAGGCGATGATGCCCCCATGGGTTTTCCCCTTGGCTTTCTTCGCGATGACTTCCGCATCCATCCTCTTCACCGTGATATGGCGCGTCTTGCATCGATTGATGATGTAGTCGATGTCCTTGGTATCCTTGGCCTTATCGATCCAGACTTCACTCACCGTGCGTGCACGGTGGGCGATGACGGACTTGACCGACAGCGCCCCTTCAAAACAGAGTTGGTTCATGTTCAACTTCCTTTCTTACGGATGAAATCCCCGCTCTCCACCCCGAAGGGGATTTCGATTTCAAGGACTTCCATCGGTAGATTCGCGACTTCGATGCGACTCCCTTGGCGATAGATCGCTTCCAGGGTGAACGACCTTACGTCGGTTCGCGGACTCAAGACGTCAAGTTCGGTATGCACCGGGAGATTGTTGCGGATGAGGATGCTCGTTCTGCCGTTTGGATGCGTTTCGATGACGTTGGCGACGAAGTCCTGGGTGATCCCTTCCCCGTTCACACCGTAGAGATGATGCGAGGCTTGGGGGATCGTACGGAAGAACCCGTTGGCGGTCGGACGGTTCTCCGCCTTCATCAACAACTTCCTGGCCTTCTCGATCGCTTCCGTTTCGTCTTGTCCTTGATCGATCGCGTCGATCAGTTTGCGATACGCATCGACGACGACGGCGATGTAATATGCGGATTTCATCCGCCCTTCGATTTTAAAACTGGAGATTCCCTGTTTCATCAACGACGGGATTTCTTCGATCGCCAGCAAGTCTTTCGAACTCATGGAAAACAAGCAATCCGGATCGGAGATTTCGGTTTGGTCGCGATAGAGTTTGTATTTCCAGCGGCAAGACTGGGCGCATCCGCCCCGGTTGGCGTCGCGCAGGGTCATTTCGTTGCTTAAGGTGCAGCGTCCCGAGAGGTTGACGCACATCCCGCCATGGATGAAGACTTCAAGGGGCATCGGCGATCGGCTCGAGAGCGTTTGGATCTGGTCGAGCGAGACTTCCCTGGCCAAGACCACGCGATCGACCCCGAAGCGTCGGACGGTTTCGATCGCCGCCGAATTGGTCAACGAAAGCTGGGTGGACAGATGGACTTCCATCGCCGGCGCGATCCGCTTCGCCAAAGAAGCGATGTGGAGGGAGGCGACGATGATCGCGGCGACCCCGCATTGTTGCAGCGCAAGCAAATACTCTTCCAATCCCTGCAGATCTTCGTCATGCGGGACCATATTGACGGTGACATAGATTTTCGCATCGTATTCTTTTGCGAAGCGGACGGCTTCGCGGATGTCTTCCAGTTCGAAATTACTGGCGCGCGAGCGCAGCGAGAAACGTTTCCCGCCCAGATACACCGCATCGGCGCCGAAGCGGATGGCGGTTTTCGCCCGGGCAAGATCCCCGGCGGGTGCCAACAGTTCAGGTTTCATGTCAGTTCCCATCCTTGGTCAGGTTCGTTTTTTTAAAGAAGTACCCGGAAGTAACAATGTGAGCGTATCGATCCATGAAATCATCTTCCCGCTGAGCCATAACGTTGCGTGCCGAATGGACAAACGACGTCAACACTCCCTCTTCCACAAACAGATCATCAGCCAATACAAAGGCGACGTCGTTCGTTTGAAGTTGGGTCAGTTCAGGCAATACGCAGAATAAGCGGTCCTGAAAGATCGTCGTTTCCTTCCCTTCCTCCAAAATCGGATAAAGGAAAGCCCGCTTCTCTTCTTGTAGACGAAGACCAAACCCGTTAGCGAGCGAGCGGTCTTTCTTGATTTCATCCAGATAGTTCTTGACCAACGGTCGTCGGCTGACCGACATCGGCAGATGTCCGAACCCGAAAACCCCGACTTTATCGGGATTTTCGCGCGCGATCTTCGTCACTTCATCCAAGGTCAACTCCTTGGCGGCCATGACTTGGTCGACGCCGTTTTCAAGCATCGCCCGCACTTCAAGCGAATTGGTCAACATCGCCTCGGGGGCATAGATGCGAATCAGTTTCGCATCGGCTTGTTCGCACAAGGTGACATAGGCAAGGTCTTGGAAGAGGATGCCGTCCACGTTGAGCGCATCGACCGAGCGGATCAAATCCGATGCGGGACGGATTTCTTCCTCATCCAACATCCGGTTGCATTGTAGGTAGGTCGACACACCTAAGGACTTCGCCCGATCGACGATTTCCTTGATCTGTTGAAGGTCATACAACGGGGATCGATAGGAGAATCCTTCGATGCCAAAGACGATGCCGTCGACGCCGGCATCCTTCAGGGAGTGCATGTGCTCGATGGAACGTAAAATACTCAGTAAACGCATGCCTAAGACTCCATGAAGGCGCGGTTTTTCTTATTGAAAATCAACAAGGACAAGAGGATCGCGAAAACGCAGATCCCCGCCACGAAAAGGAACACGCTTTGGTAAAGCTGTAGGTCGGTGAAGGATTGTTTGAAGACATTCAAGATCAAGGCATAGATTTTGTCGCCGTAGAAAATCCCGACGGCGAAGAAAGTCTGGTAGATGCCCATCGTGATTTCGCGCATGTCTTTGGCGAAAGGTTGCATCGCCATTCCCAACAAGACGTTATAGGATAAGCCGTAGCCGAAGCCGTTTAAACTATAGGTGACAAACAACAAGGTCGGATTGATGGAGAACCCGGCGATCAGGGCATAGGATAAACTCAGACTTAATCCTAGGATCAGCGTATTGCGAACCCCGATTCTCTTCTTCAATACGATGCCGACCAGGACGCCGGCGATGAGTTGGAAAAAGGAATACACGACGTCGAGATAGGCGATGAGTAAAGGATGCATGGCGACGAAGTCCGTCTTTGCGAAGGCGACGACGTTGGAGCCGCTGGATGCGAAACGGATGAACGAAACGATGACCCCCATCAAACACAACACCAGGAAGCGCTTGTCGCCGAGGGCACCCATGAATTTCTTCAAGGTGAAGTTGCGTTCCTTCGATTTGTTGTCTTTGACGAACAACAGAAACAGGAAAGCGATGCCGGCGAACACGGCGCTCATGATCCACATGAAAGCGTAGTCGTTGGGTTTACTGGCGGTCGCCGCGAATTGAAACGGTGCGACGATGAACTCGGCCAACAGCGGGGCCACCGACAAGATCGACACGGACATCAAGGCTTGCTGGAGGTTGAAGGTTTCGCTGAACATGATGTTGAAGAGGGCCAACAGCGAAGCACCGATCCCCAAGGCATACGATGAAAGCAGAAGGCTCATGTAGGAAGGGTCGACCACGACCAGGATGTTGGTGGTGATGATGAAAAGCAAGGCGAGCATCACGAAGAACTTACGCGATTTGAAGAAGTCGGACAAGGCGAAGACCGGTAGACGGACGAAGATCGAAATCAATCCGTAGGCCGCCGCGATGTTCGCAGCCAAAACGCCGTCCATCGCCAAGCCGCCGCTTTCAAGCGATCCCCCGGCATAGGCTTTGCGATAGGCGCGCACGATGCTCACGGCGCTCCAAAACAGGACCAACAATACGAAAATCATGACCTGATAGTTACTCAATTTATACTTTTTAACCAAAAAGACCGTTAAGGCAAGGGTAATCAGGATCGTGAATCCGTAAATCAGGGTCTTATTGGCGAACAATTCGATAAGGTTCATCGTTCTCTCTCCTTTTATCCACATCATTTTACTCTAAACCCTCCAATAAATAAAGCGGAAGTCCATTATCGCATGATACAATGATTTTCATAAAGACACGGAGGTTGAAACGATGAAATACATCGACCTAAGAAGCGATACGGTAACCCTGCCGACCAAGAAGATGCGCGAAGCGATGGCCAACGCCGAAGTCGGCGACGACGTCTATGGCGACGACCCCACGGTCAACAAACTGGAAGCCTTGGCGGCGAAGATGGTCAACAAGGAAGCCGCGATGTTCGTGGCCAGCGGGACGATGGGGAACCAACTTGCGATTATGTCGCACACCCGCCGCGGCGATGAGATTCTGACCGGCGAACACAACCATATCGTCGTCCATGAAGTCGGTGCCCTCGCTGTCCTTTCCCAGGCGATGGTCCGGACGATCTCCCACGAGAACGACTTCATCTATCCGGAAGACATTCGTAAGAATGTGCGTTCCAACGACATCCACGAACCGAAAACCACCCTTCTCTCGATGGAAAACGCGCTCTCCAACGGATTGGTGATCCCTTTGGATATCCTTCGGGCGAATTATCTGACGGCGAAGAAACTGAACCTGAACGTCCATCTCGACGGGGCGCGTTTGTTTAACGCCGCGACCTCCCTGGGATGTCTGGCTTCCGATCTGGCATCTTGCACCGATTCCGTGATGTTCTGTCTCTCCAAGGGACTCTGCGCCCCGATCGGATCGATCTTGGCCGGGGATAAGGCGTTCATAGAAAAGGCGCGCAAAAACCGTAAGCTTCTCGGTGGCGGAATGCGTCAGGCGGGGATTCTGGCCGCCGCGGGCATCGTCGCCCTTCAGGAGATGACCCTGAGGTTGAAGGAAGACCACGACAACGCGAAGTACTTAGGCAAGATCCTGCTTGAAACCGGACTGGTCGAACTCGACGTATCCAAGATCCAGATCAACATGGTCTTCTTCCGCTTCAAGCAAGTCGATTTCCCGCACGAACGGTTTCGCGCCTATCTGATGCAGAACGGCGTGAAAATCAACGGCAGCGACGACGAATATCGTTTCGTGACCCACAACGACATCGATCGCGACGACATCGTCAAGACCGTCAAGTTGATCCAGAAATTCCAATAAAAAAAGAGCGACATCGCAATCCATGCGGTGTCGCTTTTGTTTATAAAGTATCGATGAATTCCAAAACTTGTTGGGGATCGAGTTTGGGGTCGACCTTGGGGAAGACCTTGGCGACTTTCCCGTCCTTGTCGATGACGAAGGTGGTCCTAAGCACCCCCATCGTGATTTTCCCGTACATGTTCTTTTCGCCCCACACCCCGTACGCTTCGATCGCGGTTCGCGCTTCATCGCTCAGCAATTCGAAGTTCAGATCGAAATCCGCTTCGAACTTGCGATGGCTTTCCCCGTCGTCTTTACTGATTCCGAACACTTTCACGTTGCGTTTGGCGAATTCCGGCATCGTATCCCGGTAATTGCAGGCTTGGGTCGTACACCCCGGCGTATTGTCTTTGGGATAGAAATAGAGCACGACGATCTGTCCTTTGTAGTCCGACAACTTCCGGATCGTGCCTTGTTGGTTGGGGAGTTCGAAGTTGAACGCTTCTTGATTGATTTCTAACATCACAGCACCTCGTTTCTTTCTTTCATGATACGGGTTCGAACAAATCGTTTCAAATCCTTTGACTAAGTTTCACCACTCTTGCCTCGAAGGGCATGAAAACCATCTTCTTCACCAAGGGTTGCGGATTGTAGACGTTCTGCAATACGGTTTCCCCGCACCATTCTTCCTTCAGTTCCAAGGTCGCGGGCTTGTTGGTGAGATTGATGAGGACAAGATAGGCTTCGTTGTCATCTTTGCGGATGAACCCCAAGACTTCGCGATGATCCTGCAAAACGGGTTCGAAGGTCCCGAACGTGAACAGTTCGGTGGACTTCCGCAACGCATTGGCCCGCCGCGTAAAGTTCAAGATCGAGTTCGGATCCTTTTCCTGCGCCTCCACGTTGATCGTCTGATAGTTCGGATTCAATTTGATCCAGGGTTTCACCGTACTGAACCCTGCATACGCGTTGTCGGACCATTGGACCGGCGTCCTCGCATTGTCACGGGTCTTCTTCTTCACGATCTTCTCCGCCAAGAACGCCGGGACATGCATCATCGATTGAAGCTGTCCGTAGATGTTCTTCGCTTCGAAATCCTGCCACTCTTCCCGCTCAAACGCAAGGTCGGTCATCCCGATTTCCTCCCCTTGATAGAGAAACGGCGTACCGCGTGCGAACAAGATCGACGTGATCAAGGCTTTCGCGCTTTCTTTATGATATTTCTTGTCATCGCCATAATGGGATACGGCACGTTGTTGGTCGTGGTTGCTTAAGTAATTGGCGATCCAGTAGTGGTTCTTCTGGGCATCCAGTTGCCAATCGATGTAGATTTTCTTGAATTCGGGGATCGACCAGCGGTAGAGCTTGCGGAAGTCGAACTTCCCCAACGGACCGCAATCGATCAGGGCAAGCTCGAATTGGAACATGAGATCCAGTTCGTTCGTCGTTTCACCGCAAAACCGTTTCGCGGCTTCCTTGGTCATCAGCATCCCTTCGCCCAAATACAGCCCATCGTACTTGGATAGGACTTCCTCATGCATCTCTTTGAGATAATCATCGACCTCGGGCCGGCTGACGATCAAATCGTCGGCGAACTGATAGCCTTTCTTCCCCGGGTTTTTATCCGGGAAATCCGGATGTTTCCCGATCGCGTTGATCACATCCATCCTGAACCCCTTGATCCCCTTCTTCAGCCAGAAATGCATGATATCGTAGATTTCATGGCGTACTTTCGGGTTGCGCCAGTTCAAATCGATCTGCTGGGGTGCCCAGAGGGTCAGGACATACTCGTCGCCCTCGACCTTGCGCCACGCGCTCCCCCCGAAAAGACCGAGCCAGTTGTTGGGTTCCTTCCCGTTCTTCCCTTTACGAAACAGGTAATAATCGCGATAGGGCGATTTCTTATCTTCCATCGCTTTTTTAAACCATTCATGCTGGTCGGAAGTATGGTTGGCCACCAGATCCATCATGATCCCGATGCCTCGATCCTTGGCTTCCTGGATTAAATGATCAAAGTCTTCCATCGTTCCCAACACCGGGTTGATGTCGCGATAATCGCTGATGTCATAACCGAAATCCACATCCGGCGAGGTAAAAACCGGGGATAGCCAAATCATGTCGACCCCGAGCGAAGCCAGATAATCCAATCGGCTGCGAATCCCGTTGATATCCCCGATCCCATCCCCGTCAGAGTCTTGAAACGAACGTGGCCAGATTTGATAAACGAGCGAATTCATCTCTTTTTTGCGCATAAATCGTACCGCCTTTGTTTCAGTGTAGCATATCCGGGCATCTTTGGGATATCATAGAGAAGAAAGAGGGATTGAAAATGAACGTCGACGAACTGAAGCAACAGTATCCTACATTGAAGACGGTGGTCGCGGTCAGCAAGACCCATCCGATCGAACGGATCCGCGAGGTCCATGCCTTGGGTTTTTGTGACTTCGGGGAGAATAAAGCGCAGGAACTAAAACAAAAAGCAGGAGGGATCGATGGGGTCACCTGGCATTTCATCGGGCACCTCCAAACCAATAAGGCGAAAGAGGCAGTCGCCGTCGCTTCATGGATCCATTCCGTCGATTCCATAAAACTCCTGAGAGAAATCGAGAAACAGGCGGCGAAACTGAACAAACCGATCCATGTTTTGATGCAGGTCAATCTGACCGGTGAGACTTCTAAATCCGGGCTGAAAAAAGAGGAGATCGGCGGTTTCCTCACGGAGGCGATGTCATGCAAGTATGCAATGTTACGGGGAATCATGGTGATCGGTCCGACCACCGACGATCAGCAACGGATACGGGAAACGTTCAAGGAAGCGAAGTCGATCCAGGTCGGGATACAAAAAAACATTCCTTCGTTTCAGGAATGTTCGATGGGGATGAGTCACGATTATCGAATCGCCCTTGAAGAAGGCGCGACGATGATTCGGATCGGGACGCTGATTTTCGGCGAGCGTTAAGCGAAGAACTGCCACCCCAGATAAACGATCAGGATGTTCTGGGTGAATCCATCCAAGGCGAACCAATAGAGGATATCCGGAACCAGATCATGGACGACCACGCCCAGACGCAGCATCACCAACAATGCCAAGACCAGCGAAATGACGAGTTTCTTAAACCACGCGTCGTTTCGTTTTTTATTGAGGTTCATCCGGATCCCGAAGTAAAACAAGGTCGCGATGATCAGAAGCGTGGTGACCGTATCGAAGAAAGACCCTTTGGTGAAGACTTCGCTGAAACGGACGAACCATCCGCCCAGGATGATCACGAACAACGGAACCAGATTGTTGAATGTTTTCGAATTCATCGTTTTTCCCCTTCCCGGCGAGCGAGGATCTTGCGTTGAAGCGCGAATCCTTCGATCAACCCGAAATACGCCATGAAACAACTTCCCGCAAAAGCCAATCCGGTCAAGAGGGAGTAATCCGGCGCGTTGCGATAGAACGCGGCGATCGGATAATTGACCAAGGTATAAACACCGATCCCAACCGTGTTCCCTTCACCATGGAGATAGATCGAAACGCCAAACCCGATCCACAAGAGGAGAAGATAGATCAACGAACCGGTTTTCATGGTGGAAAGGTGCCGGTTCAACCGAGCGATGATGAACCCGACGATGCCATTAAGTAAAAACGGAACGACCAGTGCAATCATTACATGGACCCAAGACGGATGTTGCCAAAGGATCGGAACGACGATCGTCCATCCCATCAGGATCATGCCCAACACCGCATGGCCGTAAAGGATCGCGATCAATCCGGTGAGCGCCTCTTTGATCCGTTTCATTTAGTTCCCCCGCAGATCGCGGATCATTTTCTCAAGTCGGTTCAAGCCTTCCTTCAGTTCCTCTTCTTTGCATGCGAAGGAAATCCGGATGTTGGTATCGCCGGAAACGCCGAAGTAGACCCCCGGCACCAACGCCACTTTGTATTCATAGGCCGCTTTGCGACAGAAAGCCAACGAATCCATATGGAACTCGGAAATGTTCGGGAAGAGATAGAACGCCCCTTGCGGTTCGACGCACGGCAGACCCATTTCCTGAAACCTCTTCATCGCGAAGGCTTTGCGACGACGATAGATTTCACGAACCGTTGAAGGGTCGGTATCCAACGCGGCGATCGCCGCTTTTTGCGAAATGCTGGAAATCCCCGTCACCAGATACTGGTGGATCTTGGCGATCTCGCGGATCACCGACGTTTCACCCAAAAGGTATCCGATGCGCCAACCGGTCATCGCATAGGGTTTGGAGAGGCTTTGTGCAATGATGATCTGGTCGCGCAGTTCCACGTGATCGTGGATCGTCGGCAGATGTTCCAAATAAACCAGCTGGTTATAGACGTCGTCGCTTAGGACGAAGAAGCCGAATTCTTTGGCGACCCGTGCGATCGCATCGATGCTTGCTTGGTTATACACGCATCCCGTCGGATTGTTCGGTGACGTCAACACCAGGATTTTCGTATGTTCACTTACGCAAGCGCGCAGTTTCGCTTCATCGATCTGATAATCCTCAGAGGATGTATCAAACGACACCAGCTTCGCCTGGCAATAGGCGATCATCGGTGCATAGGCGACATACATCGGTTCGGGGATGACGACCTCGTCCCCCGGGTTCAACAACGCCATGAACACGGCGGCCAAGCCGGAGGTCGCACCGTTGGTGATGACGACTTCCGAAACATCGTACTTAAGACCATGCAACTTTTCTTCAAACTCGACGATTTTACGACGCAGGTCCAAAAATCCGACCGACGGCGGATAATGCGTGAAATCGCGGTTGAGCGCTTCGATCGCCGCATCCTTGATGATTTGCTCGGTCGCGAATTCCGGCTCACCGATCGTCATCGAAATGATCCCTTCCACTTTGGAGACTTCCTCAGAAAAAGAGCGGATCCCGCTAAATTGAATGTTTGTGACTTGTCGGTTGAATCTCTCTTTCATCGTATCTCTCCTTACAATATCTTTGATTATGCCATAGGGGGTAGACTGTGTCAAACGGACTTCAACGCTTGGCGCGTATTTTCATCCGATTCAAAAGCGCGACGATTCCGATCAGGATGGCAAGGACATAAAACGACCGATCCAGGCCGAACCGATCCCCGAACATCCCGAAAACCGGGAAGAGGACGATCATGATAATGCTGAAAAACATGCTGTTCAACGAGAGGATCGTGGCGCGCTGGTCGCTGGAAATGCGATGGTTGATCAAGTTGGTCAGGACGACGTACAACACGGAATCCGCCAATCCCATCAAGAACAAGGAAACCACAAACAAAGGGGTCGGGATCATCGCGACCGCCAATGCGATCAAAAACGGAAAAACCCCGAAGAGAAGTTCTTCATTGAAGCGTACTTTCAACCGATCCGCGACCAAACCGCCGGTGATCGCCCCGACGGCTTGTAGTATGAGGAAGAATGAAATCACGGTCAGAGAGAACCCTTGCGATTTGAAATAAGCGGTCGCATAATAATGCGTCGTCGTCACGGCCGACAAGACGACGGCGACCAACACCATATGGAAAACCAGTTCAGGTTGTTCCTTCACCATCTTCCAGGGTTTCATGAACTGGTTCGCAAACGCCTTGGTGAACTTCGAGGGATCTTTGGGATAAGGGGCTTCCGTGAACCGCGTCCCGATGCCCAGAACGACCACCGCCAAACCGATGGATGCGAAGATCGCAAGGTTGTAGTCGATGTCCGCCAGCACACCCCCGACCACCACCCCGATCAGCGACGCGGATTGGAGGATGACTTCGCGACGGCCTTGGATCTTCGTGAACGATTCGGTCTCGCCGTTGACCAAAAGGCTATCGTAGATCAATGCGGTATCCGCACCGGATTCAAGGTTGTAGGATAGGGCGGCGAAAACGAAGGCGACAAACGCCATGGCGACGTTGTCGACGAAAATCAAAAGGAAAAGATAGATCAGATTGGCGACGATGCCCAACAAGCGGCTGATCTTGCGTCCGTAAAGGTCCGCGATCATCCCCGTCGGCAATTCCATCACCATCGACGTGAGATGGAAAACACTCTCGCACAAACCGATTTCGACCAAGGTCAACCCTTTGTAGGCAAGATAGGTCACCCAGATCGCTTGGGTGAAGCCCATGTTCTTTCCGAATTCAAATAGATACGTCACGTCGATGTTCCGATGCAACGCATTCTTCATCGATTTCTCACGCATCTCCGTTCTCCCACGCATGTTTCATGATCGCCAGGATTTTCGTGTCCCGCTTCGTCCATCGTTTCGGGGAAGGACACTCCTTGTTCGCCAACAAGGCTTCATCGATCGTCATCCAAACCGGATGGAAGCCCAACTCGGCTTCATACTCGTCCAGTTTCAACGCATCCTGTTTTTCTTCGATCATCACGTCATAGAAATCCGAACGCATGGCGAAAACATGCTCGTCGCTTTCAAACGCATCGGTCCATTCTTCGATGTATCCGATGTGTCGTTTGATTTCTTGAACCGTATACCCGCTTTCTTCCATGATTTCCCGCTTCAAGGCTTCTTCGATCGACTCACCGGCTTCGATCCCGCCACCCGGGAACTTCACATCCTTCAGCGACGATTGGATCAGGAGCATCTTGTCGTTTCGACGGACGATCCCGCGTACCGCATGCCGGCGGACGATCTGGGTTTCCTGCACATCCCTTTTCGTGCTCGATCGGATTTCACCGAGCCATTCCCCTTCGAAGCGGTGTTGGTACTCCTCCCGTGTCTGTCTGAACGTCTCTTCCACGACGGTTTTCCCGTCGAACCGTTGTTTGGTGGTCCGATCCCCGCCGGGCATGAACCCGCAGCGCAGCGCCAATCGAAGCGACGGAAGATTGTCGATGAAGATATGCAACGCGACGCCCGGCACTTCTTTCTCATAGACCAGATGGTCCATGACTTTACGCAACGCCTCGGTCATGTATCCTTTTCCTTGATACGCCGGATGGCAGGTATAGCCGATCTTATACCACCCCGCGGGAGAAAGGGCATCGGGGCGAAACGAAATCGCTCCGATCACTTTCTCTTCTTCGACCAATTCGATCGCGAAGATATCGTCGACCTGCATCCAACGCCGTATATTTTCCTGGGTGATCGTCATCGAGCGATGCGGCAGGAAATTCGCCGCATAGGCGACCTCCGGCAGGCATGCGAAAGCATGGACATCCTCGGCGTCCATGACTCGAAATGAGCGTATCCTACATCTCAGTGTCCGTTTATCCATCTCTCCCACCCCTTTTGGTCATTATAGCAAGACCGGGCATAAAAAAACAGACTCCATGTTTGGATAGAATCCCGGTTCACGGTATAATGGATACGGTGATAGTATGGAAAAACTGATTCTCCTTGCGACGACCGATGTCCATGGTAGCGTGTACGCGCACAGCTATGCGGATGGCTCGACCCTTGGCTTAGGTTTATCCCGCTTTTCAAGCGCGGTGAAGGAATATCGATCGAAGGGTGAGACCTTGGTTCTTGACAACGGGGACATCCTGCAGGGGACCCCGCTTTTAACCGTGGCGAACAAGACCCCGCACAACCATGTGATGAGTAGAATCCTGAACCACATCGGCTACGATGCGGTGAATCTGGGCAACCATGACTTCAACTTCGGTCATGAAGTCTACCGCCGATACTTACGCGATTTGATCGCACCATGCCTTACGTCGAACATCCTGGATCATGAAACGCCGATCGGGCGCAGTAAACTGATTCGGACCCAAGGCGGTCGATTCGTGGCCTTGATCGGTGTCTGCACCGATTACGTCCCGCATTGGGAGAAACCCGCGCATATCCGCAATCTGACCTTCCTTGACCCGATCGAAACCGTCAAAAAGGAAATCGTACGGCTTCGTCCGTATGCGGACGCGGTGGTCGTGATGTATCACGGCGGGTTGGAGCGTGATCCCTCTAGCGGAACACCGACCGAACGTCCGACGGGTGAAAACGTCGGCTACGCTTTGGCTTGCCTGGATGGGATCGACGTCTTGATCACGGGGCATCAACACCGTTCTTTCGTCGCGAAAATCAATCAAACCTTGGTGACCCAATCCACCTTCAACGCGAAGGAGTTCGTCGAAATCACCATCGATTTCGACCGGGAAGAGAAATGTACCGCAAGAATCATCCCGATGGATACGTTCGAGCGTGATGAAGCGATCGAAGAGATCGCCCGACCGATCGAAATCGAGACCCAGAAATGGTTGGACCAACCTTTGGGGTCCGTGGACGGACCTTCACTGAAAGTGGACGACTCGTTCTTGGCGCGTCTGCATAAACATCCTTTGGTCAGTTTCATCAACCAAGTCCAGATGGAGGTCTCGCATGCCCAACTCAGCGCGGTCGCCCTCTTCAACAATACCGCAGGATTCAATCCGGACATCACGATGCGCGACATCGTATCGACCTACATCTACCCCAATACCCTGGTCGTCAAGCAGATCGACGGCAAAACATTGAAGGAATTTTTGGAGAAGTGCGCCGAGTACTTCAGTCTTCGCGATGACCGGATCATCGTCAATCCGCAGTATGACGAACCCAAACCCCAGCATTTCAACTACGACATGGTCGACGGGGTCAATTATACGATCAACGTTTCCAACCCGATCGGATCACGGATCCAAGATCTTCGGTACAAAGGAAAAACGGTGACGGAAGAAGACAGTTTCACGATCGTCATGAACAACTACCGGGCGGTCGGAGGCGGAGATTTCATGATGATCCCTTCCCTGCCGACGGTGGGGGAAATCAATCGCGACATGGCCGAGATCCTGGCGGAAACCATCCAGAAACACAAGCGATATCGGGTCGTCCATCCTGACAACATCACCGTGACCCGATAAAAAAACGGCGAAACGCCGTTTATTTCGTGAAGAGGTTGACGCCTTCCAGCAAGGCGTTGCGTGAATAATGGAGCGGGATCGGTTTGGCATCCGAAGAAGGATAGCCTAAGGGAAACAGCGCGACCGGTTCGAAGGATTCCGGGAAGGCGAAAAGTTCCTTCACTTTGACCGGGTCGAACGATCCGACCCAGCACGTCCCCAGTCCCAATTCCCAGGCTTGAAGCATCATGTGGGTCGCGACGATCGAAGCGTCGGTTTCCCCACCGTCATGTCCGTCGTACTTGCGTTTCCATGAGGCCGTTTTATCGTAGGCGATGATCAGGACGATCGGCGAGTGGAAATCATACCTCGTGCATTCGTGGAGTTTATTGATTTCGCTTGGGGTCTTGAGGACGTAGATCCGTTGGGGTTGTTTGTTTGCGGCGGTCGGGGCGACCCTGCCCGCTTCGAGGACCATCGCCAGTTTTTCATCTTCGACGGGTTTGTTGGAGTATTGACGTACCGAGTAGCGTTCTTTCGCGAGTTTGAGGAATTCCATGGGTAACCTCCCTTATCTTGGAAGAATTATAGCACAGCGATGCCCGTTCGATGCTCGGGATAATCCGTCTTTATCATCAATTTTTGGATGTACCGATAGACAAAGGAGAAAAGACGATGGCATTGAAAATAAGAAAAGCGGTGGATGAGGATCTCGATGTGTTCGTTTCGTTCACGGTGGCGCTAAGCCGGTTCAATCGCGCACATCATGCGGATGAATGCAAGTACGACGATGAACAAGCGGTATACGACGCCATCGCGAAGTCGTCCAAGGCATTCTTCGAAGCGAGGGATACGTCGAGTTTGATCCTGATCGCGGAGAACGGAACGATCCCGGTCGGCTATGCGGTGGGGAAAATCCTGCTCCAGGACCCGCGTGCGGACAACGGGACCGGCCGGTACGGCTTGGTCGACGACCTATTCTTGACGGAGGAATCCCGCGGCTTGGGCTTGGGGAAGAAACTCATGGAGGAACTGCACACCTGGTTTATCCAAAACGACATCCATCGCATCAAACTCCACGCCTACGCCTGGAATCGGGACGCGATCAAACTCTACGAACGCAACGGATTCACCCCCTATGTGATCTCTTTGGAGAAATTCATCTAGCCGTATGTAGGCGACGTTCATGAGAACGAATATTATTCTTGGGGAATGAACCCTTTTCAATGCCTTTCGATTTTGGTATACTGTACTCAAAGCCAAGGCTCAGAGGAGAATCGAAATGAAACGTTACGCATGCAACGCCTGTGATTACATCTACGATCCGACCGTCGGCGATCCCGATTCCGGTGTCGCTCCGGGAACCCCGTTTGAAGCGCTGCCTGAAGATTGGTACTGCCCGCTGTGCGGCGTCACCAAAGCCGACTTCACACCGATCGACTAAGTAAGAAAAAGACCTCGACATCGAGGTCTTTTTTATGAAGAAAAGAAAACGGCCATGCGGCCGTTTAGTATTTGATCGTCGAAATCAATTCGAAACTGTCGCGGTCATAGACGAAGGTACCGCTATAGGTGATCGCATAGAGCTTATCGCCGACATACAGGACTCTGGAAACCAGGTTGGTGTATTCGTTGTTGGCGGCGATGACGATCGATTTGACAAGCTCGACGCCGGTTTCCGTGATGCGGACGACTTTGATCCCGCTTTCTACTTTGAAGTTACAGTAGGTGTATTTGTCTTCGCCTTCTTTTCCTTCATAGGTCTCGCAAACCTGGGTCGTATAATCGGAATCCGTATACGGGAGATACAATAGATCTCTTTCCGTGTCATAGACGACGGCACGGTGGTTGTAGGAAGCTTCGGTGTAACCGTATTGCCCGACGACACGCAGCGATTTCAATTCCGTCGGTTTGGCGGGGTCGGAAACATCGAACAGACTGATCTTCATCCCGAAACGATTGACGCTGTTCCATTTGTTGCCGTATTGGTCGGTCATCGGGATGACTTCCAAGTCTTCCGCGATCCCGAACAGGACGGTGTCGCTGACAGGATGCAGGTAGGTGCTGAATCCGGGAACCTTCAACTCGCCGGTGACTTTGATGGATTTCGGGTTGCTGAGATCGATGACGAACAAGGGGTCGACGTTTTCAAAAGTGACCAGATAGCCTTTTTCACCCATGAAACGCACGGCGCGGATGGATTCGCCTTCCGCGAGGTTCACGATGGAACTTTGCGGTTCAAGGGCGAGGTTGAAGACATGGATCGCGTTGGAAACCTTCCCGTCGTTGGACCATTTGGTCGAGGCGACACGGATGTTCCCGTCGAAGATATCCAGGGAGAATTGGTTCAACAAGTAGCCTTCGATCGAAGCGTCGGCTTTCAATTCCAGACTTTCGAGATCGAAGCGGAGCAGGTCGGTCAAGGTCTTCCCTTCACCGGTCGTTTGGTTGGTGACTTCATAGCGGTATTGGGCCAACAGAAGATTGTCGAAATCGACATAGATCGTCTGGATGTTGCCCAAGAAGGACGTGATCTTCGGATCGGCCGAGCTGTCCAAATCCAACTTCAGGATGTTGACGAAACTGTCGCCTTGTTTCCCCGGCAGAACATAGGCCGACTTGGTATCCAAGGACGAAATCGTCGTACCGCTGGTGGTTTCGGTGACGGCCGGATCATTGACTTTTTCCCCGCCGTTGTCATCATACATGATCAAATTGTATTGGTTGGCGATGACCAAGAGTTCGTTGTCCGTCAATCTTGACGAATGGAACCCGCCGGTCAGCTCATAATTCTTGTCCAATACCGGTTTGGTCGGGTCGGTCAGGTTATAGACGCTGACGAAGGTATCCTGATACCCGATCCAGAACATGCTCATGCGGGTATCCGCATCCTTGACCATCGGATAGATCCCGCCGTTGTACTTCGAAATCGATCCCATGACGATGAGTTTATCATTATAGAGATAGACTTCGCTGGGATAGTAGAACTTGGTCGCTTTTTCATCATAGACATATTCGATCTTACCGACCACGGCGGATGTGTCCGTGTCGATGACGCGGATCACCTGGCCGGCGACATGGATGATCAGGCGACCGTTGGTTTTAACGATGTCGCCTTCGTCGATGCCTTGGATCTGCGTGTTGGTCTGGGAATAATTGGTGTTCCCGGACAAGGAATCTTTCGATGCTTCGGCAAACGGTCCGGTATATCCGCTATAACGCGATGAAATCAGGTCCTTGATCATCGAACGGCTCGTGATCAATACCAGACTTCCGGATTCGTTTCTCTGATACCAACTTGAACATCCCGTCAGCATCAATAGGAGGGTCGCAAAGAATACGATGAATTTTTTCATAGGTGTCCTCGCTTTCGGCCCGGATTGGCCAAAATGTGAAAATAGACGCAATTCTTCTCTTCTACTTGAGTTATATCATAGTCTACGTTAATTCTGGATTAATTTATCACCCTTTTTGCGTTGAATGGCGGAAGGTTATGCTAAAGTTAGATTATCAAAGGAGACGCTCATGAACGAAACCCTAACGCAACTCTTCGACCGCAAATCCGTGCGGGTGTTTGAAGATCGGATCATTACGGATGAAGAAAAAACACTGATCCTCGATGCGGCCATCCAGGCGCCGACCGCGGGGAACCTCCACCTTTACTCGATCCTGGACATTACCGATCCGGCGATGAAAAACAAACTCGCCGACACTTGCGACCATCAGCCCTTCATCTCGAAAGCCCCCATGGTGTTGATCTTCGTCGCGGATGCCTGCCGCTTGTATGACGGGTTCAACCTGCTTGAACGGGAAGTCGTTGCTCCGGGTGTCGGGCAAGTATTGCTTTGCATCAGCGATGCGCTTATCGCCGCGCAGAACGCGGTGGTCGCCGCCCAGTCCTTGGGGATCGGATCCTGCTACATCGGCGACATCTTGGAAAATGCGGAAGAACATCGAAAACTTTTGAACCTGCCGGAGTATACCTTACCGATCGGTATGGTGGTGTTCGGCTACCCCGTGCAACAGCAACGCGACCGCAAGAAACCGACCCGGTATCGCCGCGAGTTCATCGTCCACGAAAACACCTATCGGCGGATGGATGAAAACCGGTTGAAGGAAATGATGGACACCCATGACCGTGACGCGGGTCTTCCGATCCAGGAATTCAAGCAGGTGCTAAACACGATTTACACGCGCAAGTTCGCCAGTGACTTCGCGCTTGAGATGAATCGGAGTTCGCTTGAATGGATGAAGCCTTTTTTACCGAAATAATCGTGAAACTTCATTTTCAATCGTAAGAGTCTATAATTAAGATGAAGATGGATACGAAAAGGAGGCACCCATGAAACGCTCGACGGTAGTTTGGATCTGGATCGCAGTGACGATTCTGTCGGTTCTGCTGGCGGTCTATGTCCTTGGGGATGCATTGACCGCAGTGATCGCATCGGTTTTCATCGTCTTGCTCTCCTACGCTTTGTTTAAATGGTTGTGTAAAGTCGAACCGTTGGAATAGGAAATGCCGGGAAACCGGCATTTCATTTTAAGATCAGGATCGATTCGTAGATGATCAAGATGAAGCCAAGCGCGGCGCTGTTCAGATTCGCCACGAGCGCATAAAGGATGTATTTCCTGTTCTCCCCGTCTTTCAATAAGAATCGGTAGGCGATCGTTTCGATGATCAGGATCGCGATTTCGACCGGGATCAAGAGGATGAAGGCACTGAGGATCCCCATCGTAAGCAAAGCCGTCCCCGCGATGGCGCTCATGAGAAATTGAGTGGCCAGGTTGACGACGAGGATCGTTTTCAGGTTGCGCTTGGTCCAGAGTTTCATCAGGTAGAGGATCAGCGCTTCAAGAAGCAAGGTAGGGATGAAGGTCAGGGCGAATTGCGACACGTAGGCGGAAACGACGCTCTGTGTAGACACAGTGCCGTTGGCCATGTCATATGTGATCGTCGTTTGAAAGAGGAACGTATGGATTTCATCGCTCACCTGGATCAGACCGCCCTTGGTGACAAGGATGATCTTGAAATCGCTTGGCACCCCCATGTAGGAAAACAAGTGGACGTTTTTCTTCCCTTCCGGATTCCCGGTAAGTTTCCCAAACAACGGCACGCTTTTCGTCCCGTGGGTCAAGGCGGGATACCATCCGTTGATTTCCTGCGATGATAGCAACTCAAGCATGTTTTTGTCATAGTTCTGACGGTCTTCCCCCAGGTTGTCGAAGTCACCTTCCTCTTGAATCAGAAGATCAAGATAATAGGCGTCGTCCGAGGGGTTCTGGACGATGATTTTCAAGGAAGGCTTGGGACCCATGTCCGCATTGACGGGAAAAAGGGTGACATAAAAAAGAAGAAGCAACATCACGATCAAGATCGTCCGTAGTCCTTTCATATTATCCCCGCTTCCGGAATCCGCGCTCCGCAAGCATCTTCCCCAACGAGTAGGCGAAGTCTTCTTCGCTTCCCCAACTGAAACTGAAGATCGCACCGCGACCACCGCCCGATCCGATCAGATCGACACAGACTTCTTGGTTCTCCATGGTGACAAGGATGCTTAAGCTGACCCGGTTTTCCACGCGCATGAAGTACTTTTCAAACACCAACATGCACACGCTTTGATCCGCATTCCATGCTTCGTCCACGTAGGTGACGCTGATTCCGGTCGACGGAAAACCGATCTTGATCAGGTCGACGGTCGTGTGGACGGTTCCTTCTCCATAATACCGATGATTGGCCATATCTCCACCTCTTGATTCAAGGATATCATGTTTCCGTATCATTACAATCATTTTCAGAAATATGAAAACAGGATGAATAGTTTACATTCACTCTATCCGTTTTCGCCTTCATAGCGTAAAATAAGAGCAGAAAGAAACGGGGCGCCCATGGACATTAAATTCTCTAAAAGCATCGGTAACGTAAAAAAATCCTTCATCCGGGAAATCTTCAAGGTATTGGATCAACCGGATATGATTTCATTGTCGGGAGGCTTCCCGAATCCCGCTTCCTTTCCGATCGACGAGATCGCGGAGGCGGCGAAAAAGGTGCTGGACTCGGATGGTCGGCATGCCCTGCAATACTCCGGGACCGAAGGCTATGTCCCCTTACGCAAGTACATCAGCGAACGGTACAAGAAACGTTTCGGTCTGGACATCCCTTACGAGCAGATCCTGATCACCAACGGTTCCCAGCAGGCCCTCGACTTATTGGCGCGGGTCTTGATCGACAACGGGGACGACGTGATCGTCGAATACCCATCCTATCTGGGGGCGCTGCAGTCGATGTCCTTCTATCTTCCGACCTTCCATGAAGTGCGGTTGTTGGAAGAAGGGGTGGATTTGGCGATGCTTGAGGACATGCTGAAGAACCACCGACCCAAGTTCTTCTATACGGTGCCGAATTTCCAGAACCCGACCGGATTGACCTATACGAAAGAAAACCGCATCGAAGTCGCGCGTTTGATCGAGAAGTATGAATGCCTGTTGATCGAAGACGACCCCTACAGCGAACTTCGTTTCTATGGCGAAGAAGTCATGCCGATCAAGTCCTATCTTGGCGAGAGAGGCATCCTCTTGGGGTCGTTCTCCAAGATCGTCTCGCCGGGAATGCGGTTGGGTTGGGTCGTGGCCTGCCCCGAAATCATGGATAAACTGATCACGGCGAAACAAGCGACCGACCTGCACACCAACGTCTTCGCCCAACGCGTCGTCTACCAATACCTGAAAGACAACGACCTCGATGCGCATATCGCCACGATCAAGGCCATGTACCGCCGACAACGCGACTGCATGGTGACGATGATCGAACGCTACTTCCCCCAAGGCGTCAGCGTCACCAAACCCGAAGGCGGGATGTTCATGTGGGCGACCTTGCCCGAAGGGATCTCTTCGATGAAACTCATCGACCAGGCCATCGCCAACAAGATCGTTTTCGTCCCCGGGGACCCCTTCTATGTCAACCGGGTCGACGCGAACACGCTGCGGTTGAACTATACCAACTCCAACGAAGCCGAGATCGAAGAAGCGATCAAACGTTTGGGAAGAGTCATCCAAGACGCGATCGACGCAAAAAAATAACTCTGCAAGCGCAGAGTTTTTTTATCGGATTTGCCCGTTCCCTTCGATGATGTATTTGATGGAAGTCAATTCTTTTAACCCCATCGGTCCCCGGGCATGGAGTTTCTGCGTGCTGATTCCGATTTCCGCCCCGAATCCGAACTCGAACCCGTCGGTGAACCGGGTCGACGCGTTGACGTAGACGGCGGCCGCGTCGATCTCGTCCTGGAAGCGTTTCGCCTTCTTCGCATCGTTGGTGACGATGGCTTCCGAATGCTTGGTCCCGTAACGTTGGATATGCGTAATCGCTTCATCGATCCCGGAAACCACTTTGACGGACAAGATGAGATCCAGGTACTCCTGACCCCAATCCTTCTCATTGGCCGCTTTGATCATCGGCAGTATTTCAAGCGTCGACGCGCATCCGCGCAGTTCGACTTTTTCATCTTTAAGGATCGGATACGCTTTCAAGAGGAATTCCCGGGCGATTTCCTTGTCCACCAACAGACTCTCGGCGGCGTTGCAGACGCCGGGACGGCTGGTTTTCGCATTGACCAGGATCTTAGCCGCCATTTCAAGATCGGCGCTTTCCTCGACATAGATATGGCAGTTGCCGACCCCGGTTTCGATGACCGGGACGGTCGCGTTCTCGACGACCGCTTTGATCAAGCCCGCGCCCCCGCGTGGAATCAAGACATCGAGGTAGGCATTGGCTTTCATCATTTCGGTCGCGATGCTTCGATCCGTGTTTTCGATCATTTGGATCGCATGGGGGATGAATCCGATCGAATCCAAGGCTTCTTCCATGATGCGCAGGAGGGATTTGTTCGTGTGGAGCGCTTCGCTCCCACCTCTCAGAATCACGGCGTTCCCGGCCTTCAAACACAGTCCCGCCGCATCCACCGTTACGTTCGGACGGGCTTCGTAGATGATCCCGATGACCCCCAAAGGCACGCGCACTTTGCGGATCTTCAACCCGTTGGGGCGCTCGATCACTTCCAGCACTTCCCCGACCGGGTCGCTGAGATCCGCGATTTGATTCAATCCTTCCGCCATGTCCGAAATCCGCTTCGGGGTGAGGGTCAAACGGTCCAACAATGCGCCGTTGATGCCTTTCTCCTTGGCTTCGACGACGTCGATGCCGTTGGCACGCAAAATCTCGTCGCTATGTTTCACCAACGAGCGCGCGATCGCATGGAGCGCGCCGTCTTTGTCTTTCGACGTTGTTAGCGCCAATCTCGACGCGGCTTCTTTCGCTAGGCTCCCTTTGACTTTGATTTCACTCATCGCTTTCTTCCTTTCCCCAAAAACAAGGTACCGCAATCTTCACCGGCAAGGATCTCCAAGAGGATACGCGGGTCTTTCCCGGTCGCCAGAACCATATCCACCGAAGCATCGTTGGCGATCTTCGCCGCATGAAGCTTGGTGATCATCCCGCCCGTTCCGCGGGAGGACCCCGCCCCGCCCGCTTTCAGTTCGATGTCGGGGGTGACTTCCTCGACGACATCGATCCGCTTCGCCATCGGGTCTTTGCGCGGATCCGCGTCGTAGAACGCGTCGATGTCGGAAAGGATGATCAATAAGTCGGCGTTGAGTAGTTTGGCGACGATCGCGGACAAGGTGTCGTTGTCGCCGAAGATGCGGTTCTCCCCGGACTCGATTTCATCCGTCGCGACCGAGTCGTTCTCGTTGACGATGGGGAGGATCCCCTTCTCCAACAGACTCTCGAAGGTATTGATGACGTTGGTGCGCATATGGCTCTCTTCGACGACGTCGCGGGTCAAGAGGATTTGCCCGACGATGTGGCCGTACTCGGCGAAGAATTTACTGTAGAGGTGCATCAGTTCGCATTGTCCGACCGCGGCGACCGCCTGTTTTTCGCGGACCGTCTTGGGCCGCTCGTCCAGTTTCAGTTTACCGACGCCGACGCCGATCGCACCGGAGGTGACCAGCACGACTTCCTTGCCTTGGTTCATCAAATCGCATAAAATCTGCGCAAGTTTCTCCATGCGGGTGAAGTTGGTTTTCCCGTTTTCATACGTCAAGGTCGAGGTTCCGACTTTGACGACGATCCGTTTGCTTTCTTGTATCAAATGACGCATGATTGACACCTCGTTTGTTTATTGTGATGTATTATACACCGAAACGGGTCGATGTTCCATCCCTATTTCAAGTAGCAAAGAAAAGCCTCGGCCGTAAATTCGGACTCCGGAAAAGACGGAACCGGATTTCAAGGTCGAGGCGGGGGTCATGGACGTTTGTTTTCGATGGCGATGACGATCTGTTCGCAGATTTCGTGGGTCTTCAGCGCATCCCGAAGCGGGATCGGTAGGGGTTCGCGGTTCTTGATCGCCCCGAGGAAAGAATCGATCAGATCTTCGAAACCGCGTTTGTGCAAGGTGGATTCCCAGTCCTTTTGTGCGTCGATCGTATGGACGCCGTGTTCATAGGACTCGAAGGAAGCCAGGTTGCGTAGGATGGATTTACGGTGGGTATGGAAGACTTCGACGATTTCCTCGGTCACGCCGTTCTCATAATCCATGATGCAGATGCCATGGTTGACGGGCGTGACCAATATGATCGTGATGGATACCAGTTTCCCTTCCCGGAGTTTCGGGAAGACGGCGACTTCGCTGACCTCGCTTTGCAGGAGGTAGCGCGTCGTGTCGACGACATGGACGAAATCCTCGACGATGAAGCGGCGGACCGCATCGGGTTTCAAATCACGGTTCTTTTGGTAAAGCACCCGTTCGGGCACCCCCAAATCATGCATCTTCTTGACCAGCGGCACGAACCGGCGGTTGAATCCGGTCATCATCGGGACCTTGCGTTCTTCGCTCAGCATCACCAAGGACTTCGACGTTTCGTAGTGCAACGTCATCGGTTTGTCGATGTGGACGGGAACCCCGGCTTTCAAGAACGTCTCGGCCAAGGCTTCATGCGCATCCGTCGCGGCGGTGATGAACACGGCGTCGATACCTTCTGCGATGAGGTCGTTGACATCGAG
>JAHFCO010000048.1 GCA_023249475.1 Bacillota bacterium
CCGGATCGCCCCCAGCGTGATTTTGATGCTTTCGTCGATGACCACTGGGGTCGCCAGGTAAAGCGCTTCGCTATAGCTGACGACATGGACGATGTCCGGGCTGAACCCAATATCCGGTTAGATGTCGTCCATCAGCATGCTTACGCTCGCCAGCTGGATTTTCGCCAGGGTTTCATCCGAAGCGAAATAGTCCAAGCCGGCACGGGGTTGCAGATAGATATGAAACGAGTTGTCACACATGGGTCGGATCAATTCGAGGATCGCGCGTGCCTTGGCGAGGTCGACGATCCCCCAAGTGGATCGCGGCGTATTCAGCATGACCTGTAGAACGAAGTCGTTGATGCCGTGGTGCTTCGCCGTTTGGGCGGCCAAGACGGCGGATACGATGTAGGTCACGTCGTCTGATCCCCGGAACGCGAAATGATGCGGGGTGTTGGGCTCGAACGGTTTCTGTGTGGACGCGATGTAGCGTAAGGTCGCACAGTGTTGTTTCAAGTTGGTCAAGAGATCGTTCTCCCCCCTGCCGTCGAGTTGGTTAAACCACCACAACGACAAGGCGTGCCACGCGATGTTGAGGGTTTCTTCGTGGATGATCGCCAGTTTGTCGACGTTCTTGGTCCCTGAATAGGTGCGGACCAACATCGGTCGGCAGGCTTCGTAGATCCTTCGGTATTCATCCGGGGTTTGGATCGGAACCCCTCCGCCATTGGGCAAGCCGCTCCAGTCTTCATCGAACCTCGACTGCGTCAATTGCGACGAGCCGATGGAACAGATGTCCAGATACCCGGTCTTCGCCAGTTGACGGCACCATGCTTCGAATTCATGTACGGCTTTCTCACGGTCTTGGGCATAGGGACCCACATGGGCGCGTGTCAGAGGGAGGTCCGAGCGTTTCCGATGATCCGCCAATCGATCGACCAGCCGGTCCTGACGATTCCCGAATCCGGGATACTCCCCTTTGATATTCGGTTTGATTTCTTCATAGCCTTTCGACTCGATATATTCGCGAGCGATGTCCATCAAAAACGCGTCATATTGGCTTCCGACTTGTAGATTCATGGGGATTTGGTCCTTGGGGACATCCATGCGGATGAGCGTTTCCATGAACCCTTCCGACCCGATGAACGTCACGACCGCTTGTCCATGGTCTTCGTTAATGCGTCGGCAACTTTCGGGGAGTCCGGCGAAATAGATGTGCTCGACCCCGCCGCCTTCGATTGCGAAAAGCCGCTTCGTATGAAGCGTGTCGATGATCTTCCGCAGGATTTCCTGCGCGTCTTTTGGGTCGAGGCGGTAACTGACACCCAGATGCGTAATCTTGTTCTCTACGATCCATTTTGAGAAGATTTCTTGGTTCTTTTGGGAATGAAGGTCGTCGACCGCGATACTGAGGTCACGGTTTGCGACGACGACCGTCTCGCCGCATTCTGACAAGAAGCCCTTGATCGCATTGATCCCTAGCGTATGCGCATCCAGCGCAGGTTTGATGAGTCCGTAGATCCGGTTCAATCGGCGACCTCCTTTACTTTCGGTTGATGCATTGTGAAGAACTCTTCGACTTCCCAACGACCGATTTCCCGAAAGTCGATCCCGTAGAGGCTGTTCGCCAGATCCAACACGAGCTGAAGATATTTGTGCGGGGTGTTGGCCAACTTGGCGAGTTCAAGGATCGGGACGATCCCGGTCGGGATATCCTCGAAAATGTAGCGTGTGTTGATGTCGGCAGGCGAGGAGATTTCGTTGTATTGGGTCGTGGCTTGAAGCGAACCGTAAAGGTTGTCGCTGGCTACGCCGTACACATCGCTGAGCCATTGTTGGGCGGAGTGCAGCGGGTAGCCGAAATATTCCCCCAGTTGGATGCGTTCTTGGTCGAGCTTCTCCAGGAACTTCGCGATGGTGGGGGTTATCCCTTCCTTATAGTGCAAGTAGGTTTCTTCGCATTCGATGCGTCCGATGTTCATCAGCGAGGCGAACGGATGGAAAATCATCCCGATGTTCGCCAGCGAGGTGATGATGACGGATTCCGCCGGTCGCATCATCGGAAAAGAATGGACCAGGTCGTCGTAGACGCTCGTCGTATGTTCCGGGGTCAACGCCGCCACTTGGACGAGTTTCTTCCGTGCGAAGACTTGGCTGACCCCCGGTCGGACTTTCCTCGAGGTCAATGTGAAGGTATCGGTTTCCGCGATGGGGAGGTCGATCTCCAACCCCGCTTCCCGAAGGTACTTCGTAAACATGAACGCCCCTAGCGTTCGTCCCGGATTGATGACGATCTTGTGGTTCGGCTTCAGGTGTTTCGCCATTTTCGATGCGATGTCCTGATGGGCATGCGCCGGGATGCAGACCATGATGACATCCGACCTATCCAAAGCATCTTTCAGGTTGGATGTGGCGTACACCCCCTTCACCATCGTATTGATCATGCCTTGAAGTTCGATGCCGCCATAGGATTTGATCTGATCGACCACGATTTTCGTTCGATTGTATAGGACGGTCGTATTCCCCAAATATTGTAGGTACGCGGCCAATGCTTGTCCGCCATGTCCGGCCCCGATGACACAATAATTGATGCTTTTTCTTTTTTGCATCTTTCTATCCTCCGATTTTCATTTTCAGCCACCCAAACCATAGCGCTCCATCGTCGACTTCACGATGGTATCCAGAAACGTCGCACGGTCGAACCCTTGTTGGACCGCCATGTATCCCATGTATCCGATATGTGCGGTCTGCGCATCGTTTCCCCCTGGAAGATTCAACCCGGCAAACGTATTGGCCTCGAGAAAGTAGGGTTCGTTGTTTTGATTCAGCATCATGTCCACCCGCCCGAAATCCGCGATTCCCAGGACACGATAGGCATTCAACGCCATTTGCTTCACGATCGCTTCGGTTTGCGGATCGAGGGTCATCGGGCAAGTGATGATCTCCTGATCGAGCATTTTATGTTCGAAGGTGTTGGTTCTTCCGTAGGTGTAGCGGATTTCAAGCAAAGGCAGCACGATCGGATGGCTGTAACCGATGATTCCGACCGTCAATTCCCTTCCGACGATGAACTCTTCGATCAATGCGGGTTGCCCGATGCCTTCCGTGATCTTCTTGACGACGTCGAACAGTTGATCGTACTTCTCGATGATGTTGGAATCATCGATCCCGGAACTTCCTCTCCCGTTGAGCGGTTTGACAAACAACGGGTAGTTTAATGTGATCCGCGGGATATCCTCTTTCGAATAGGCGATTTGGAATTTGGGGGTATTCACCCCGTAATAGGATGCGATGATCTTGCGCGATACTTTATCCATCCCGACGGTTTTGGACGTCGAACCCGAATAAGGGATGTTGAAAGTCTCAAGAAACAAGAGTTCATCGTAGCTTGAGGCGTTGAAGACGAGATCGATGCTCTCGCTCTTCATCAACCTACCCATTTTTATCGGATCCTTTTCCCACTGGATCAAGACCGCGTCATATCCCGCTTCGATCAACCCTTCCTGATGCATTTTCGCTTCTTCATAGGCGTCGTCGACGATTTTCTCGGTACTGATTTTTTTCTGGAATTCGATATTCCGGTTTGTTCTCCAGAACACTCCGATTTTCATGGCAATATCCTCCTTCGATCGCTTGGATCACTTCGAAACTAACAACGAACGATAATGAATGGTTTTCAGTGGCTTCATGGACGATGCATGGGATGATTCGCTTCATCAAGGTGAATCCAACTCGTCCAAAGTCCGGATTGTGTACGATTCGACCAACAACAAGCGAATTCCGTTCGGATTTCGTCGATCGAAGGGACACAAAAACACCAAATTGCGGTCAATATAAAGAAGGTCGATCCCAACTGACGAAGTTCGCAAATCAACCCTGCCTCTCCAAATTTTATTTTTCCCGATTAGCTAACTGAATTGTATCAAATAGAAAGGAAACTGACAACTTTATATTGTCATATGTTGTCAATTATGAAATATCTTTCATCTATCTCGGACCATACTTATCCATAGTGACCCCGATACGTAGTATTTGACGTAGGATGATCCGATGAATCGTTTCCGATTGTCCTTTCGGTTTCGGATTCCCGACCAACCTTCGTTTCAGGGGATTTCTTCCTTTCCTTGATCGATCATTTCATTCGGTCGGATGCAGGGATTGACGGTACAAGCATAAATCGACACGGATTTTGTGGTAAAATGAGAGGCAAGAGGTATCTTATGAAAATCGGAACGAATCAAATTTGTATCAATCCGACACGGCCGATGGTCCCTGTCGGATTCATGACGCAAGTACGCAATGTATCCCAAGTCCGCGGCGATCTGATCGCACGGATGGTGTTGGTCGAAGACGGGCCGATCCGTTGGCTAGCCATCACGATGGATAACCTGGGGGTGAGCCAGGCGTTCTTCCACAAGGTCGAAGAAAAGATGAAAACGGTCATCGGCGAATGTGAGTTGACCCTTTCTTGTACGCATACTCATTTCGCCCCTTCGTTGGCGAGTGCGATGGGGTTGTTTGAAGAGAATCCTGCCTATGTCGACTTCGTTCTCGAACGATTGGTCCATTGTCTTCGTAACTTGAAGATGAACGATGTCTTCAATCCCAGGATCGGATACAAGTCGGAGCGTTTCACTGAAGTCGGTCGTAACCGGATCAGCGGGAAGAGCGACGACGATGTCATCGCGACCGTCGTCAGCCTGTTTGACGGCGATAAACGTTTGATCAACTTCCTGCACTATAACTGCCATCCCACGATTTCGGCCGAAGATGCCGCCTATTTCAGCGCGGATTATGTCTCCATCGCGATCGAACAGTTGACCGCCAAATACCCCAACGAGTTCACCTTGTTCTTCCAGGGGGCCGCCGGGGATGTCAGCACGCGGTTCACCCGCCAGCAGAAATCATACAACGAGACCATCCGGCTTGGCCGATTACTCGGGATGAAATTCCTGGACCTGCGCGACCATGTGGAAGTGACCGAGGCGTTCGCGCTGAAAGTACGATCCAGGACGATCGACCTTCACCACGAGATCAAGACAATCGAAGACGTCGATACGTCGTCGATGAGTGAGAAAGAAATCCGCGAGTTGGAAGCCGGCAAGAAAATGGTCCAGGTCATGCATGCGAAACAGAATCAGTTCGCAAGCCAGGCGCGATTCACCGATGTCAAAATCGGTCCGCTGCGATTCTGTTTCCTCCCCTTCGAACTCTTTTCCGGCTATTTACGTTTCTGCAACCCTTTCACTCTGATCATCGGTTATTCGCAAGGATATGTCTGCTATGTCACCTTGCCCGACAATACGGAAGTCAGTTATGAATCGTTGATGGAAACCATCACGGAACAAGATAAACAGCGCATCGTTTCTTTTTTGGAGGATCGGGCATGAGGAATCCGTTTCCGTTCTCCGACGACAATAAACGTTATCATACCTTCAATTACTATCTACGTCACCGTTTCAATGAAAAGGTATTTAAAGTCGGGTTGGACGCCGGCTTCACCTGCCCCAACCGGGATGGTAAAGCGGGTTTCGGGGGATGCACCTTCTGTAACGCGATCGGATCGGGGGACTTCGGTGGATCGCGTCTGGACCCCTTGGATGTCCAGTTCGACCAAGGGGTGGCGATGATGAGGAAGAAATGGCCGCATGGGAAAGCCATCGCCTATTTCCAATCCTTCACCAACACCTATGCGTCGCTGGCGGAAATCCGATCCAAATTCCAACCGATCTTCCAACGGGAAGATGTAATGGCGATGGCCGTCGCCACCCGCCCCGATGCGTTGGAAGACGATGTCTTGGACTATCTTGACCGTTTGGCGGATCAGAAAGAAGTCTGGCTCGAACTCGGTCTGCAAAGCATCCATGACGATACCGCGAGAAGCATCAACCGCGGGCATGATTTCAAGAAGTTCATCGAGTCTTTCCAGCGGGTACGCAAGACGAAACTGAAAATCGCCGTCCACTTGATGAACGGACTCCCGGGCGAGACGAAAGAGATGATGACCGAAAGCGCGAGGGTCGTCGGATCGCTTCATCCCGACGCCGTGAAAATCCACATGCTGAACGTACTGGAAAACACGAGTCTTGCGGATCAATATAAACAAAACCCATTCCCCTTGCTGACGATGGACGAATATACCGACTTGGTCGTCGCACAACTCGAAGTCCTGCCGCCGGAGATCGTCATCCAGCGATTGACCGGGGATGGGGATCCAAACGACCTCATCGAACCGAAATGGACGATGAACAAGACAATCGTACTCAATACGATCGATCAGAAAATGGCGCGTCTGAATACGATGCAAGGGGCGAAGTATCAAGAATCGAAATAAAAAGCCGTCTGGATTGTCCCAGACAGCTTTCGTTTCCTATTCGGTTTGATTTGTTTGACGTTGGGTGAGATGTTCGACAAACGCCGTCAGGTCGCGCCGGTGGATCAAGCTGCCGACCGGGCTGTTGGCCGTGCTGAGTCTTCCGAGCACTTCATGCGGATGCAACCATTCGACGGTTTGGATCAGGATCGTCTCTTCTTGGGTCCGCTGTGTCTTTCCGCTATCCTCCACCAATTGGGCGCTAAAGAACACGCTGCAGGTCATCCGTTCAATCAGGTGGTATTCGTCGATCACCATCCCGATCAATTGGAACCGGTCCGCCTTGAACCCCAATTCTTCCGCGACTTCACGATGCGCCGCTTCAAGGAAGGTTTCCCCCTCTTCCACCCCGCCGCCCGCCGACTCTATATGATCGCGCAGACCGAATCCGTCTTCGCCGACGATGCGCAGAAAAGCGTACTTCCCTTCGT
The DNA here is from genome assembly GCA_023249475.1 of Bacillota bacterium. GTDB lineage: Bacteria > Bacillota_I > Bacilli_A > Erysipelotrichales > Erysipelotrichaceae > GWE2-51-13. The sequence goes on from JAHFCO010000048.1 coordinate 6,784, forward strand.
TGTTTCTCAGGAAGACACGCGCTGTATACCTCAGTTGTGTGATGCCTTGATCCTCGTAGTAAGGGTCGTCGTAAACAGCCAGTAGTTTCATCGTTCTCCTCTAAAGGAAAAGGCGTCCGAAGACGCCTTTTTGTGTTGAGTGGTCGATCTCAATTTGGGGGGAAACTGTCGCAACCATTATGGGTGGGGGAAGTGTTGGTTGCTTCAGAAGAAATCAAGCCACTTGGGTCTTAACCCATCTATATAATATCGGATAAGTGAAAAAACGTCAAGATTTGTAATTTATGAAAAGATGAAAGCCATTTCACATTCATATAGGAAAAAAGACCCGAAGGTCTTTTTTTCTATTCAAGAGAAAGGGGAGGTTAACTACACCTATAGAATAAGATAGTTTTGTCAGAGAACTATGCGTTATCTGTGTGAAAATATGTGAAAGGATATCGATTTTATGCATAAGTGCATCGAACATGAATCAGGTTACCCTGGATCGCCCCTTACGATCATGAAAAAAGACCCGAAGGTCTTTTTTTCTATTCAAGAGAAAGGGGAGAGATTAACTACACCTATAGAATACCAACTCTTTACCTTTGAAATATGCGTTCTTCGTGTGAAACGATGTGAGAATCCGATATCTTCAATGATTACCCATAAAAAGAAAAAAGGGGGGGAAACCTTTTTTCTTTTTAACTAAAGGGGAAAGATTCTGTACGGTTCAAAAGGGGATATTATTTAGGAGAAGAGGATTCCGCACAGGCAAGTTTTCCTTGCATAGACAATATAGCAATCAATCATGGATTTAGTATCATTGAAATGTGTTAAAATGTGTGAAAATGGATCAAGGAGAAGAAGCATGTACATCAAGGTTGGAATTCCGGTTCGGATGTTTGAAGGGAAATACGCGGTCAATCCGGATTATATCGTCGCATTGAGGAAAGCGGGGGCGGATCCCGTCGTCCTCCTTCCGGAAGCCAAGGAAGGTTTGGGTCGGAAAATGGACGGGCTTGACGGACTATTGATCCCGGGGGGTGCGGATGTGGATCCCGTCCGCTACGGGGAAAGCAACCAAGGCAGCGAAGGCATCAGCGAGACCATCGATGCCTTGGACATCGACCTCATCACTTTGGCCCATGCACGGGGGTTGCCGATCTTGGGGGTTTGCCGGGGGTTGCAGGTGATGAATGTCGCCTTGGGCGGATCGCTCTTCCAGGACATCCCGACGATGATCCCCGAAGCGCATGCGCACTCCCATGGTACTCATCTTGTGTCGATCCATCCGGCAAGTCAAATGGCCGGACATTTCAGCGCTGAAGTCACCGTCAACAGCTACCACCATCAAGCCATCAAACGGCTCTCCCCCCTGCTTCTCTGCGTCGCTTTGTCGGATGACGGGATTATCGAAGCCGTCGAAGGCGAAGGGCTGACGGCGGTCCAGTGGCATCCTGAGAGGATGATCGATCAAAACGAGCAGTTCGCGTTGTTCGAGCAATTCGTAGAAGCATGTAAAAAGCCCTGACGGGCTTTTTTAGATGATTGTTTTGTCGAGCGGCTTCATCGTCATGTACCAGAGTCCCAGCGCGAACGGGATCGTCGTACTCAGCGCGATACCGATCAAGGTCGCATTGGTTCCGAATGTCTG
>JAHFCO010000058.1 GCA_023249475.1 Bacillota bacterium
CGGCGACCGTCAAAGCGGGGACGATTGCGCGATGTTCACGGCGCTTGCCCGATTCCTGGGCGTACCGGTCACGATCATAGCCCAACGCAAGGGCAGTAACCTACAAGAGAACCTGATGTGCAATTTCGGGATGAACACGCCCGAAGGCTATCGTAAAGCGCTACGGATGATGAAGCAGGCCGAGAAGTTCGGAAGACCGATCCTGACCTTCGTCGATACGCCGGGGGCGTATCCCGGGATCGGGGCGGAAGAGAAAGGCCAGGGCGAAGCGATCGCCCGCAACCTGATGGAAATGTCGCAACTGAAAGTCCCGATCATCACCTTCGTCTTGGGCGAAGGGGGAAGCGGCGGAGCGCTCGCGTTGTCGATCTGCGACAGACTCATCATGCTTGAACACGCCGTGTATTCCATCCTGTCGCCCGAAGGTTTCGCGACCATCCTCTATAAAGACGCGACGCGGGCGGCCGAAGCCGCCGCGTACATGAAGATGACGGCCCAGGATTTAAAACAAAACGGATTCGTCGACCTCATCGTCGATGAACCGATCGAAGGCATCCACGTTCAACCCGAAAAAGTCGTGGCTTCTTTCACCCAACATCTACGGGAGGAATTGATCCAATTGAGAAAACTGAAAACGGAAACGCTCTTGGCGAACCGCTATGAACGACTGCGTCGCTTCGGGGAGGCCAACACATGAGTTTCACGCTAAAAGGCATGGGTTCCTATCTCCCGTCGGCGACCTTCACCAACGACGACATGGCGAAAATCGTGGATACCAACCACGAATGGATCCATAGCCGCTCGGGGATCTCCTCGCGGCACTTCGCCACCGAAGAGAACACCCACGACCTGGCGATCCAGGCGGCGAAGATCGCATTAACCGATGCGAATTTGAACGCTGTCGACTTGGATGCGATCCTGGTCGCCACGTTCACGCCGAGCGAAATCACGCCGTCGGTCGCCTGCCGGGTCGCCGATGCGCTGGAAGCGCGCGACGACATCCTGGCCTATGACCTTAACGGAGCCTGCTCGGGGTTCGTCTATGGACTGGAAACCGCCAACGCCCTCTTGAGTACGGGCAAATACAAACACATCCTGTTGATCGGCGCCGAAGTCATCTCGAAAGTATTGGACTTCAGCGACCGCCGCACCTGCATCCTCTTCGGGGACGGGGCGGGTGCCGTCGTCCTAAGCAATACGGGCGAAGGGAGAAGCCTCTGGTCGAAAACCTATCGCAAATTCGATGCGAAATGCAGCTTGTTCGCGCCGGGCGTCCCCGTCAACAATCCATTGGTCTCCCATGAAGCCCAACCGCAGAAAGTCCAAATGGACGGAACCGCGATCTTCCAATTCGCCATCGAAGCGATCCAGCGCGCCATCAAGGAATTCACCCAGGAAACCGGGATGACCTTGGACGACCTGGACCATGTGGTGCTCCACCAAGCCAACCAACGGATCACGAGCTACATCGCCAAGACCTTCAAACAGACCGACGAGAAATTCGTTTCGGTGATCGAAGACATCGGAAACACCTCCGCGGCTTCGATCCCCATCGCGCTTACCGCATTGAAGAGAGACAACCGCCTGCACCCCGGTCAGAAAATCATGATGATCGGCTTCGGTGCGGGACTGACCTACGGCGCCTTCGTGCTGAGTGTCTAAGGAGAAACAACCATGAACACGATATGTGAACTCTTATCGATCGAAAAACCGATCCTGCAGGGCGGGATGGCGAACATCGCCACCGGCGCTTTCGCCGCGGCCGTCAGTAACGCGGGCGGCTTGGGCATCATCGCCACGGGCGGTCGCAACGCCGACCAGATCCGTGTCGAGATCGAAGCCTGCCGATCCTTGACGGACAAACCCTTCGGCGTCAACTTGATGCTGATGAACCCGCACAGCGATGCATTGGCCCAATTGGTCGCGGAAATGCGCGTACCGGTCGTCACGACCGGGGCGGGGAACCCCGCCAAGTATGTCGCCAAACTCAAAGAAGCCGGTGTGAAAGTCATCCCGGTCGTCCCGTCGGTCGGCTTGGCCCGCCGCATGGAAGGCTTGGGGGTCGACATGATCATCGCGGAAGGGACGGAATCCGGCGGCCACGTCGGTGAACTCACCACGATGGCCTTGGTCCCGCAGATCGTCAACGCCGTGAAAATCCCGGTCATCGCCGCGGGCGGCATCGCCAGCGGGCGGCAACTGGTCGCCGCCTTGGCCTTGGGTGCCCAGGGCGTACAAGTCGGGACTTGTCTCTTGGTTTCGGAAGAATGCCCCATCCACATCAACTATAAACAAGCGATCCTGGATGCGAAGGACATCGATACCGTGGTCACCGGACGCAGCGTCGGCGCCCCGGTGCGCTGTCTGCGCAACGAGATGACGAAAACCTACATCGAAATGGAAAAGAACGGGACCACCACCCTTGAGTTGGAAAAACTAACCCTGGGGTCGATGCGTCGCGCAGTCCTGGACGGCGATGTGAAGACCGGATCCGTCATGGCCGGTCAGGTCGCGGGGATGATCAAGGAAATCCGTCCTTTGCGCGTCATTCTGGACGAACTGATGGACGAGGCGAAACAAACCTTAAGCGAGATGAGTACATGGCGACTTCCCTGAAACCGGTTATTCTAGGAAACCGTACCCTTTCTGTCCCGATCATCCAGGGCGGCATGGGCATCGGGGTTTCCTTGCACCGACTGTCTTCGGCCGTGATGCGCGAAGGCGGCATGGGG
>JAHFCO010000029.1 GCA_023249475.1 Bacillota bacterium
GATGTGGCGGGGAAGCCCGGCACCGATGGGTCCGTAAAGGGCCAAGGTGCTCGAAGAGGTCGAGTAGGGGTAGATCCCGAAATCCGGGTCGCGCAATGCGCCGAGTTGCCCTTCAAGCAGGATGCGTTTATTGTCGTCGAAGGCTTCCTGGAAGTATTTGAAGGTGTCCGTCACATACGGCGCGATGACGCTGCGGTAATGGATCAGTTCGGCCAGGATGTCTTCCTTGACGAGGGGTTGATGGTTGTAGAGGTGGACCAGCAAGGTGTTCTTCTGGGCGAGTACCCGGTCGAGCTTGTCGCTGAGCCATTGTTCGTCGAAGAGTTCAGAGATTTGAAAGCCGATCTTCGCATACTTGTCGGAATAGAAGGGTGCGATGCCGGATTTCGTGGATCCGAACTGCGCCTTACCCAAACGTTCTTCTTCCAGTTTATCGAAGAGGATGTGGTAGGACATGACGATCTGCGCCCGGTCGCTGACCAGGATCTTGGGCATCGGTACGCCTTTTTCGACGATGGCGTTAAGTTCTTTGACCAGGGCGTCGATGTTCAGCGCGACCCCGTTGCCGATGATGTTGACGGTGTGACCGTAGAATACGCCGGAAGGCAGCATATGCAATGCGAACTTCCCGTATTCGTTGATGATGGTGTGACCGGCATTGTTGCCGCCTTGGAAACGTACGACGATGTCAGATTCGGCTGCGAAGACATCGGTTAACTTCCCCTTGCCTTCGTCGCCCCAGTTGGCGCCTACGACCGCTCTTATCATGGTGGATCCTCCTTAAGGTGCTGTGTAAAAAAGAAAGACAGGACATACGATGGGTGTGTCCTGTTACACTTCTAAAGATAACAATATCGACGTGTTATGTCAAAGGTTATTTCGTGAAATCGTACTTCTTCAGAAGCAGATCCGCGGCGTAGAGTCCGTTGGCGGCCGCTTGGGAGAGGGAGCGCGTGAATCCCGCGCCATCCCCGATCGCATAGCATCCCGGGTACTTGGTCAGTTCGAAATCGACGCATTCGGGACGGGCGGAATAGTACTTGCATTCCACGCCGTACAAGAGGGTGTCGTGGTTGGCGGTCCCCGGTGCGATTTCATCCAGCGCATACAAGGTCTCGATGATGTTGTCGAGCTGACGCTTGGGCATGCAGAGGGAGAGATCCCCCGGGACGGCTTTCAAGGTCGGGACGACGGTTGAAGAGGACAGACGCTTTTCATCCGTACGGCGTCCGACGATCAGGTCGCCGAAACGCTGGACCAAGACGCTGCCTCCGCTGATCAGATTCCCCAGCCGCGCCACATGGCGGGCGTAATCGATGGGTTCGTTGAAGGGCGTGGTGAACTTGATGGTCGACAAGAGCGCGAAATTGCTGTTGGGCGACTTCTTCGCCTCGTCCTTATAGGCATGACCGTTGACCGTCAGGATGTCATTGGTGTTCTCCATGACGACCTGGCCGCGTTCGTTGAAGCAGAACATGCGGGTGACATCGCCGTATTTCTTGGAACGGAACCAGATCTTGGGTTCGTAGATGACGCTGGAGAAATGTTTCCAGACTTCATAGGGAAGTTCGACGCGGACGCCGATGTCCACTTGGTTGTTGGAAAGCTTGATGCCGTGATGTTGGCACCATTTCGAGAAGAAATTGCTCCCCGCCCGTCCGACCGCGAAAATGACGACGTCGGCCTCGAGTTTGACTTCTTCCTTATTGTGGATGTAGGTGACGATCTTGTGTTCGCCGTCCACATCCGTCACGGTGCTGCGGGTCCGGATGTCGACCTTGTCGCGTAAAGCGTCCACCATGTTTTTCATCGTGGTGAAGTTCGCATCGGTCCCGAGATGCTTCAATTGGGCTTGCTGCATATGTAGATCGTGCTGGAGGCACAAGGTTTTCAATTCGTTGCTCGGGTTGAACCGGTCCGTCGTCGCCCCGTTTTCGACCAGGATCGCGTCGGCTTGCTCGATATACTTCATGACTTCGGGTTTTTCCATGAAATCCGTCAACCATCCCCCGTATTCGGTGGAGATGACGTACTTGCCGTCGGAATAGGCTCCGGCGCCGGCCAATCCTTCCATGATTCCGCAGGAATTGCAGCGGATGCAGGTGGGGACCTTGCCCGTCACGATGGGACAGGTACGGGTGTCGATATCGAATCCTTTTTCCAAGAGAACGACCTTCAATTCAGGACGGGTTTGAATGATCCGCGTCGCGGCCATCAAACCGCTGATGCCACCGCCGATGATGACGACATTTGCTTTTTCCATGGAAATCCTCCTTTAGACCGCAAGGATTATACCAACTCCGTCGTCAAAATTCAAGAAAATCCAGGTTTTGCTTTTCAGTTAAGTTGACATCGTCCGACGCCTATGGAATAATCAACTCGTTCGATGATTTGATGTTCAATTCATCGGGTATCATGAAACGGAGGAAAACACAATGGCATCCCATGTATCCGCCCGACTGCATTTCGCACAGGGCTTTGACGGAACGTTGATCTTACGTGAAGGCGAAGTCGCCATCGGGGTCCAAGCCGATCAAGCCAGACCTTACGACCTATTGCAAGCCGCGCTGGTCGCGTGCCTCCATTCCACTTTCCTTGAGATCCTTGAAAAGAAACGGATCGTCCTGCCGTTCGCCGATTATGCGGTCGAAGGCACCAAGCGAACCGAAATCCCGACCATGCTGGAAGAAGTGATCGTCAAAGTGTCGCTCCCCAACGGACTGAACAACGAAGCCCTTGAGAAATCCATGCATCTGGCCACGAAATATTGCTCCGTCTATAATACCTTGGCTTCGGTCGCCAAAATGTCGTGCATCGTTGAGTTTGTCGAAGCGGGCGAGTAGCCCGTTTTCGTTTGCATGCCCCGCCAAAAAGGAATAAAATAGGATTGACAAGCAAAACGCAGGTTAAGTTGTCAATTTGTGTTGATTCCTCTTGAATTTCCAAATTTTCGGAGTATATTAGATTAAGTGCTTGACATGGGAGGTCCTATGGACGCTTGGGTAGAGAAGTTTGCGTGGTTGAAGCGGTATACTCCCGCCCAACAGATCGCCGTAAGTTTCGCATTCGTCATTACGACCGGGGCGCTCTTGTTGTGGCTGCCGATCAGTAATAAGGTCCAAGGGACAGGATTCATCGAGCACTTGTTCACATCGACCTCGGCGGTTTGCGTGACGGGGCTTGCGACCATCGTTCCGTTGGACCAATATACGATCTTCGGACAGTTCATCATCATCGTCCTCATGCAAATCGGCGGATTGGGTCTGATGACCTTGATCGCCGTCTTCCTGATCTTCGTCGGAGGGAAACTCTCCCATGCGGAAAAACTCGCGATGTCGGAGGCGGTCAACCGACCGACCTTGGGGAATCTCGGACACTTCTTGAAGTTCATCCTGGTCTATACCGCGATCTTCGAAGGTTTCGGGTTCGTGCTTCTGTCGTTTCGTTTCGTCCCTCAGTTCGGAATTCTTTCCGGTTTATATAAAGCGTTGTTTGTTTCCGTTTCAGCGTTCTGCAACGCGGGACTCGACAACCTGGGTCCGATCAGTTTGGTCGGCTATGTCAACGACCCCTTGGTTAGTCTGACCGTCGCTTCATTGATCATCATGGGTGGCTTGGGTTTCGGGGTCTGGTTCGATCTGACGCAAAGCGCCAAATCCATCCTACGTAAGAAAACAACATTCAAATCCGCCGCGAAGCATCTGCGCCTCCACACGAAAATCGTCTTGTGGATGACGTTGATCCTCTTGGCCAGCGGTACGATACTGATCCTTCTCGTCGAATTCACCAACCCCTTGGGTCTGGCGCCGTTGAGCTTCGGTTCGAAACTCATGGCATCCTTCTTCCAATCCACGACCTTGCGGACCGCCGGCTTCAGTACGCTGACCATCGGTACCCTTCGTCCGTTCACCCAGTTCTTCATGATGATCTACATGTTCATCGGGGGATCGCCGGGCGGAACCGCGGGCGGGATCAAGACGACGACCTTGGCCATCCTGGTCCTGATGATCGTCGCGGAAATCAAAGGCCGTTCCGAAGTCGTCATCTTCAACCGTTGCATCCCGCGTCAACTTTTCCGTAAATCCTTCATCATCGCCTTCATGATGTTGGTCACCCTGATCACCGGCATCTTGTTGCTGACGATCACCGAAGACGCGGATTTCCTGGTCCTCTCGTTTGAAGCCGTCTCCGCCATCGCGACCGTCGGGTTGTCGATGGGTGTCACCGCTTCGCTGTCCTTTCCAGGGAAGATCATCATCATCGCGCTGATGTATCTGGGACGCATCGGTCCGCTTACCCTGATCCTTTCGTTGGGAAGATCGCATCACAACGCCAAAATCAATGAAATCAAATATCCGAACGCGGACATCCTGATCGGATAAGGAGCCTCACGCATGAAACAAAAAACCTACGCTATCCTCGGACTTGGAATCTTCGGTTCGACCATCGCCAAAACCTTAAGCGAATACAACTGCGAAGTCATCGGCATCGACAAGGACATTTCCTGTGTCGAACGTGTCAGCGAATTCGCGACGCAAGCCGTCCAAGCGGACTTCACCGACATCGACCAATTGCGCGCCATCGGCGTGGAAGACGTCGACGTCGCCGTCGTCGCGACGGGTAGCCGCCTTGAAGAATCGATCATGGCGATTTTGAACTTGAAAGAACTGGGCGTTCCGTACATCTTGGCGAAAGCGAAAAACAAGATGTACATGCAGATCCTTCTGAAGATCGGCGCCGACAAGGTCGTCCGTCCCGAAAAAGAAATGGGCGAACGCGTCGCCAAGACCCTTTTGAGCCGCAATGTCATCGAAATGGTCGACATCGACGACGAATACAGCATCATGGAACTCCACGCCCCGCGCAACTGGGTCGGCAAAGCCTTGTCCGATCTGGATCTGCGTACGAAATACGGTGTCAACATCCTAGGGATCCGTAAACATCCGGGGGAAAGTCTGAAGATTTCACCGGCCGCGGACTACATCATCGAAACCGACGACCAATTGTTGGTGATCGTTCAAAACGACGAATTCGAGAAGTTCGAGTATCTCGGAAAAATCTAGAACGGGAAACCGTTCTTTTTCTTGTGGTATAATCAATGCAATCGATGAAAGGAAGTACTTATGAAACTACGACGAATCGGCGCCCCCGTCAATGAAGGATGCGACATCCATGGTTCCCAACTGGCGATCTCGGCGTTGCAGTCGAAGGGGATGACCTTCGGGACCGTCGTGACGGTGGAGAAAAAAACTGAACGCGAAGGCGAGATCCTTCACTTGAATACACTTTGTGATTTCCTGGCGCGGTTGAAGCAGGAAGTGGTCGAAACAAACGACGCAGGGGAGTTCCCCCTCGTCTTCGGAGGGGATCACTCCCTGGCGATCGCGACGATCGCCGCACTGCCCAATAAAAACCGGGGTGTTCTGTGGATCGATGCGCACGGGGATTGCAACACGCATCTCTCCAGCGAATCCAAACGCATCCACGGGATGCCTTTGGCGGTTGCCCAAGGGTACGGACATCCGAAACTGCTTGAGATCGTGGGAAACAACACGGTGGACAGCGACAAGATCCTGTTGGTCGGGATACGTAGTCTCGATGCAAAGGAAGAAGAATTGATGACATCCTGGGGACTCACGTGGATCACGCAGGAAGAAATCGATATGAAGGGGTTTGAGTGGACGAAGGACCGAGTGAAATCGTTTCTTAAGACCTTGGATGAAATCCACCTCAGTTTCGATTGCGACAGCATGGACCCCGCCCTTTGCCCGGGCGTCAGTACGCCGGTCGTCGGAGGGTTGACCCCCGACCAAGCCTTGGAATTGGTAGAATTAGGGTTTGAGTGCGTCAGCGTCTCTTCCATGGACATCGTCGAGTTCAACCCGGTGCACGACCAAGGGAAAACCGCGGAATTGATCTTCAGGATGGATGCCTTGGTTCAGAAGAAAGTAAACGGGGAATGTGCTTAAGGGGGGATCGAATCTCTTTCTCGCCGACGCATTCCTTTTCTTTTTTGCTTCTTTTTGATAGAATGGATGGGCTAGGAGGAAACACCATGAACCGCTCCGATAAAATCTTCATCGGCATCGTCTTGATCGCCGCGCTTGTCCTGTATGGAACGATGCAATGGTTCGTGACTTCCAGTACGGGGGCCGACACCGTCGCGGTGGTTTCCTACCGCGATAAGGAAGTGTTGCGCATCGACATGTCCCAGAATAAAAACTACACGGTCCAGGGAACCTTGGGCGAAGTGTTCATCGAAGTGAAGGATAAGGCGATCCGGGTCGAGAAGGAAACCTCGCCGTATCATCTTTGTTCGATCCAGGGTTGGGTGAAGTATGCCAACGTCCCCATCGTCTGCCTACCCAACCACATCGTCATCATCATCGAGAACGCGACCGAGGATCCGGATGGGGAGGACACGCAGGTAAAATGAATTCAAAAAGCAAAACACGGCGTTTGTCGTTGCTGACGATGTTGTTGGCGATGAGCATTCTGCTGCACATGATGGAACCTTCGCTTCCGATCCCCATTCCGGGCGTCAAGCTTGGATTGGCCAATATCCTTGGTTTAATCACCTTTTTTATGTTTTCATATAAAGAAATGTTCAATGTTAATCTCATGCGTGTCTTGATAGCGTCGCTTTTGCGTGGTATCATTTTCGGGACGGGGTTCTGGTTATCGTTGGCCGGCGTACTTCTGAGCACCTTGATGGTGGTCGTCCTACGCAAAACGACACGTTTAAGCATCATCGGACTGAGCGTCGCATCCGCGACCTTCCACTGTTTGGGTCAAATCCTGGTGATTTGCTTCCTCAACGGGACATGGCTGATGGTGTATTGGCTGCCGATCATGTGGCTCAGCGCCGTTCCGACCGGGATCATCACCGGTACGCTGGCCCATCAGGTACTTCGCAGAATCATGAAAGGAGGATATTCCGTATGAAGAGAACCAAGGATCACAATCCGGTTTTCAAGGCTTCGCGGGATATCTTTTTTCTTGCGGGGGGAATCGCGGTATGATCCTTGTTCAAGAATCCAATCAAAATCTTACATAAGGTGACGCACTGGTTTCGTCCGCTTTGACGCGGTGGAAAACGCGGCACCCTTCAGGTGCTTTTTATTTGAAAAAGGAGGGAAAGCATGAAACAAGCGAAGTTCGTCTGGCGGTTTCTTCATGGAAACCGACTGAAAACCCTCGGAATCATCCTTGTCGTTTTGCTGTATGTCTCGATGACGCTGATTTCGCCGCTGCTGTTTAGTTTTTTAATCGACAATGTCATCAATCTCAACCCCATTACCAACCCGTTCATGATCGCCGTCAGCGAAGCCTTGGGCGGAGTCTTGACGATCCGGGGGAACCTTGGGATCGGAGCCGTGCTCCTGGTCCTCATCCAATTATTGATCGGGATGTTCATCTATCTCCGCGGACGCTGGAACGGACAAGTCTCCGAATTCTTCGCCGAGAAGGTCAGAAACGCGATGTACGAACATCTCCAACGTCTTCCGTACAGTTACCATGTCAAAGCCAAAACGGGGGATCTGATCCAACGTTGCACCTCGGACGTCGACACCTGCCGTCGTTTTCTAGCCGGTCAGATTTCCGAATTGGTCTACGCCGTCGCCATCGCAACCATCGCGATGAGCATCCTCTTTAGCATCTACGCCCCCTTGGCCTGGATCGCCGTCGTTTCCTTGCCGATCATCTTCCTTTTCGCCTACATCTTCTTCAAGAAAATGCAAAGCGCGTTCCAGAAGTCCGATGAAGCGGAAGGCGCCATGTCGGCCGACCTGCAGGAAAACCTGGCGGGGACGCGCGTCGTCAAAGCGTTCAACCGCGAAGAATACGAGCTGAAGAAGTTCGATAAAAAGAACGGCGAGTTCCGTGATTTGACCTTCCGGCTCATCCAATTGCTGGGCTTCTACTGGGGTTTCTCGGATTTCGTCTGTCTGCTTCAGATCCTCGCGGTGGTCATCTTCGGGATCTTCTTCGCCCGCAGCGGTGAGATCACCGTCGGGAACTTCTTCGTCTTCATTTCCTATGAAGGCATGATCCTATGGCCGATCCGCAACGTCGGACGCATCTTGTCCGACATGGGCAAGATGAGCGTCTCGATTTCGCGTCTCAACGAAATCCTCGATACGCCGATCGAAGACATGGTCAACGGGACGACACCGGACGTGAAGGGCGACATCGTGTTCGACCACGTCTACTTCAAGTACGACGACGGGGATAAGGATGTCTTGAAGGATGTATCCTTTAGCGTAAAACAGGGTCAGACCATCGCGATCCTCGGTCCGACCGGATCGGGGAAATCCTCGCTGATGCATCTGTTGACCCGCCTCTATGACTACAATGCGGGTTCGATCACGTTAAACAACCACGAACTCAAAGAAATCCAGCGCCATCACTTACGGAAAAACGTCGGGATCGTCTTGCAGGAACCTTTCCTGTTCTCCAAGACGATTTTCGAGAACATCCGGATGGCCAACCCCAAGGCGAAGGAACCGGAAGTCTTGCGCGCCGCGCAGATCGCTTCGGTCCACGACGTCATCAAAGAATTCGAACTGGGGTATAAGACCTTGGTCGGGGAGAAGGGGGTCACCCTTTCCGGCGGGCAGAAACAACGCATCGCCATCGCCCGCACCATCATCAACAATTGTCCGATCCTGATTTTCGACGATTCCCTGTCCGCGGTCGATACGCAGACGGACGCGTCGATCCGCAGCGCCTTGCGCGAGGTTTCGCGCGGCGTCACGACCTTCCTGATCACCCACCGCATCGCCTCCGCCCAGAACGCGGACAAGATCGTGGTCCTTCAGGACGGGGAAGTCACCCAGATCGGCACCCATGAAACCCTTTCGAAAGAGGAAGGGTTGTATCAGCGCATCGTGGAGATCCAAAACGCGATGATCGAAGGAGGTGACGACGAATGAGCGAACATTTCGAGGAACAAGAATTTAATACCGATAAACTAGACACCGGGCTATGGAAGAAGATTTTCAAGCTTCTTTGGGTCCACAAAAAGAAACTGGCCGTGCTTTATTTCTTCATGATCATGGTCGCGACCGTGGACGTCGCCTTCCCTTATTTAAACAAGATGGCGATCGACACCTTCATCAGCGGAAACGGCGACTTGTCGCAACTTCCCTGGTTCGCCCTGGCTTATTTCGCCTGTATCCTGGCGCAGGGCATCAACGTCTACTACTTCATCAAACAGGCGGGTCTGATCGAAATGGATTTCGCCTACGACGTCCGTAACCGCGCCTTCAAGAAACTGCAGGAACTTTCCTTCAGCTATTACGATAAAACCCCCTTGGGGTGGATCATGGCGCGTGTCACCAGCGATATCGGCCGTTTGGCGGAAATCCTCTCCTGGTCCTTGATGGATTTGGTCTGGGGTTCCTCCGTCATGATCGGCATCACCTTCGTCATGTTCAGCGTCAACTGGCGCCTTGCGCTCTTGGTGCTGATGGTCATGCCGGTACTCGCCGCGATCAGCGTCTGGTTCCAAAAACGCATTTTGAAGAGTTATCGCGAAGTACGTAAAGTCAACTCCAAGATCACCGGCGCGTTCAGCGAAGGGATCACGGGGGCGAAAACCACCAAGACCTTGGTGTTGGAAGAAATCAACTACGGCGAATTCAACGCCTTGACCCACGACATGCGCGCACAGTCCATCCGCGCCGCCGTCCTGTCCGCGATCTTCATGCCGATCGTCATGAGCCTGGGGTCGATCTCCAGCGCCGCGATCTTATGGTATGGCGGGAACCAAGTCCTGCTTGGCGCGCTCCAGTTCGGTACGCTGATGTTGTTTACGCAATACGCCGGCCAATTCTTCGAACCCTTGCGTCAGATCGCACGCTTGTTGGCCGAATTCCAGATGGCGCAGGCCTCGGCGGAACGCGTCTTGTCGCTTCTTAGCGCCGAACCGCAGATCGTCGATACCCCGGAAGTCATCGCCAAGTACGGCACCGTGTTGAATCCCAAACGCGAAGCCTATGAGAAAATCAAAGGGAACGTCACCTTCGACCATGTTTCCTTCCACTACAACCCCGAAGAACCGGTCCTGCGCGACTTTTCGCTGGACGTCACCTCGGGTCAGACCATCGCCTTGGTCGGGGAAACCGGCAGCGGGAAGAGCACGATCGTGAATCTGCTTTGCCGCTTCTATGAACCCGTCAGCGGGAAAATCCTGATCGACGGCGTCGACATGCGCGAACGCTCGATCGGCTGGCTGCACTCCAACCTCGGCTACGTCCTTCAATCCCCGCATCTGTTCTCCGGATCCGTCCGCGAAAACATCCGCTACGGGAAACTGGATGCGACCGAAGAGGAGATCGTCGAAGCCGCCAAACTGGTCAACGCGCACGAGTTCATCGAAAAGCTCGAACAAGGCTACGATACCGATGTCGGCGAAGGCGGCGGACGTCTGTCCACCGGCCAGAAGCAATTGATTTCCTTCGCCCGTGCGGTCTTGGCCGATCCCGCGATCTTCGTCCTGGACGAAGCCACCTCCTCGATCGACACCGAAACCGAACAGATCATCCAACACGCGATCGAAACCTTGTTGGTGCATCGCACCAGCTTCATCATCGCCCATCGTCTCTCCACCATCGTCAGCGCCGACCGCATCCTGGTCATCAAAAAAGGCCGGGTGGTCGAAGACGGTACGCATGGCGAATTGATGAAGAAGAAGGGCTACTATTTCAGACTTTACACCAACCAGTTCAACGAAGAACTGCAAGACAAGCTTCTACGTATCGCTTAACCCGCTTCGGCGGGTTTTTTCTTTTCGATCGATTCAGTTTACCGAGAACGCAATGTGAAATGTTTGAAATCCATACTATAATCAAGAGTGAATAAATTCATACTCATTCGTCGAAATCGATGATTGAGACGTCTAATAGGTAAAGGGGGGAAGAGGATGGACGCCGAACTCGTGAAAAGTGCGCTTCAAGGCGACGATGAAGCGCTAATACTTTGCCTACAATCGATTTCCGATCAACTGACCTGGACAGCCGTATCGCTTTTGGGTGATCGTGAGTTGGCGAAAGATTGCATCATGGAGACAACCCTGAAAGTCTACAAGAAACGTAAAACCGTAAAAAAACCAGAATTCTTCAAGACATGGGTCATCCGGATCTTGATCAATGAATGCAAGGACGAGTTGAAGCGATCGAAAAACTATATCTCGTTGGATGAACATTTCGAAATCGCGTCAAGCGAAAAAGAGAACTTCGATTATGTAAATGATCTTGTCGCGAAGTTGCCCCTTGATCTTAAACAAATCATCGTAATGAAGTTCTTCGACGAGATGAACTTCAGGGAAATCGGAGAAGTCCTGAAAACACCGGAAAGCACGGTCAAATCCAGATATGCCGTAGCGTTGAAGAAACTGCGCATGGAAATGGAGGAGTATGAACAATAACAATCTCGATCGATGGCAAGAAACCATCAAGTCGCAGAGAATCGAAGGAATCGATGACTTGATCCGCTCAAAAATCGAAAATCAGGTTCGTCGTCCGCTGTATTTCCAATGGAAAGTCGTTTTCACAGGTATGGTCGCCGTCTTTGTGTCGTTTGCTTTGTTGGTGAACCTGAACCCTCGGTTCAATGCGTTTGCGCATAACAACGATATTCTCAGACCGATCGCGGAGATGATCGATTTCACCAATAGAAATGATGTCGAAGACGCCTTCGACCTGGATTATGCCCAACAAACCGATATCCACCTGGTCGCCGGTGATTACAAGTTGGATTTGGAGTATGTAATTTCCGATTATTTCACGATTTCATTGTTTTATGAATTGACATATCAAGGTGAACCCTATGAAGGGTTCACCCCTCCCAAAACCGGTCCGGAGATCGAATTGGTCGACTCGGATGGAGAACGAGTTTGGACATCTGCCCATAATACATACTTCGAGGGTTATCAATGGATGGAATTGGAGCTTATCGATTTGAATGCATTTGAACCATTAACGATTCGAATCATCGCGGACGACGATGATAAAACGGAAAGCGAATCCGCGACGATCCAAAACAGCCCCTATAAAAAAGTCGAGATGATCAAGCAAGAGTTGAATCAAGCCATCGAGATCGATGGTCAACGAATCATACTGGATTCTCTTGAAGTCGGTGCGTTTGTCTCTCGGTTGAAATTCCATGCGGACCCAGAAAACTCCGAAAGAATCGATCAGATGACCTTCAGCTACCAAAACGGGAAGAAACAAGCCCAAACGGTGAGTGCGAGTTGGACACCGAACGATTACACCTACTTGTTCGCCGTGGGTCAATTGAACCGGTCCGGACCCGTTGAAGTAAAGATCGTTGAAGCGACCTTCATCCAAAAAGAGAAAATCGACATCGTCATGGATACGGATACCCTTCAAATCGAAGGGTTACCGAATGAAGTACAAGTGATTGATCAATCGAAAGGCGAGGATGAGTTTCGATTCTCTTTGTTGAATTCGAAGGGGAACTACTTTAGCGCAGTATCAAAAGAACTCGGTATATTCGGCGTATCCCATTCACTTGAGAATCCATCGCGCACCGATTTCTACTTTAAGTCGACAGAACTCACTCCTCGTCGAATCGAAATCGAATTGCATGAGTCACGGGACTTGAAAATCGAAGGTCAGAAGTTCAGGTTGGAATGGTAAAGTCGTTTTGGCTAAAAACCTTTAAAAGCATCAACGGATTCTCGAGACAACGGGTTTCCGTTTTCATTTACGGTGCGAAAGATTTTGGAAAAAAGACAAGATATGTTGGAGTGGATAGTGTAAACTAATAGGAAAAGGTAGGTATGACCATGCGCTTCACGATCACACAACTCAGGGAACTTCAGGGCGAACTCGATGCCCGCATCTTCAAACAACACGACACGGATCGAAACCGGACAAGGATCGACCGTTGTTTGGCCTTGTCGGTCGAAATCGGGGAATTAGCCAATGAAACCCGCTGCTTCAAGTATTGGAGCGTCCGTCCCGCGAGCGCGAGGGAAGTGTTGCTGGAGGAACTTGAAGACAGCATCCATTTCCTTTTGTCGTTGGGGATCGACCTTGAAGACAAGAGCGAGTTCATCGAAGGGGAGAATGACGGAAAGCCATTGTCCGAATCTTTCTTGGACTTCTACCGTGCGACGAGTCGCTTAACCTTCGACTTCACCCTCGAGAACTATCTCGCCTGCTTCACGTTCGTGGCGGTTTTGGCCGAGAAACTGGGGTTCGACGAATC
Source organism: Bacillota bacterium (assembly GCA_023249475.1). Lineage (GTDB taxonomy): Bacteria > Bacillota_I > Bacilli_A > Erysipelotrichales > Erysipelotrichaceae > GWE2-51-13. The sequence goes on from JAHFCO010000029.1 coordinate 13,240, forward strand.
GGACCTGGTGGAATTCTACCTAAAGAAGAATATGAAGAACCACCAACGTCAAGATACGCATTATTAGACATTCCGCCTTGAAGGGCGCGATGAATGAAGTGTATAATGAAAACATTGAGCGAAGGAGTCAGAAAATGGCCGAAAAAAAAGCAACGAAAATTGAAAAAGCGTACGGAAAAGTCGATCTGAAGATGATGCGTGAATTCACCGATGCCGACGGGATCTCGGGATGCGAGAAAGAAGCGACCCGCGTGATGAAGAAGTGGGTTTCCCCGGTCGCGGATGAAATCACCTACGATACCCTGGGATCGCTGATCGCATTACAGAAGGGGACCGGGAACGGTCCGAAGATCATGTTGGCGGGACACATCGACGAGATCGGGTTTGTCGTCCGCAACATCGATGATAAAGGATTCATCCGTATCGCGGCGATCGGCGGCTGGTGGGGCCATGTGCTCCTTTCCCAACCGGTGACCACCACGACGCGTGAAGGGAAGAAAGTCTTCGGGATCGTCGGTTCGCAAGCACCCCACGGGATGCCTGCGGAAGTCCGCAATAAAGTCCGCGAAGTGAAGGAAATGTTCGTCGACATCGGATGCAAGGACAAGAACGAAGTCGAACTGGCCGGTGTCCGCATCGGCGACATGGTCACGCCGAAATCCGACTTCAACGTCATGGCGAACCCGAACTACCTCTTGGCGAAAGCCTGGGACGACCGTGTCGGCGCCTTGATCGCGACGGAAGTCCTATTGAATTTGAAGGATGTCCCGCATGCGGCGGATCTCTATGCGGTCGGTACCGTGCAGGAAGAAGTCGGCTTGAGAGGGGCGAAGACGGCGACCTATGCGGTGAAACCGGACCTGGGTCTTGCGATCGACGTCACCATCGCGGAAGACACCCCGGGCAGCGAAGCGCGCATCAAGATGGGCGTCGGCGTGACCTTGGGCATCTTGGATTCGTCCCATTTGGGACACCGCGGCTTGCTGCACTACCTCGACGGATTGGCGAAAGAACTCAAGATCGACGTCCAGTACGAAGCCTTGTTGGCGGGGGGCACCGATTCGGGAGAAATCCATAAATCCTTCGACGGGATCGTCAACCTGACCCTGTCGATCCCTTCGCGCTACATCCATTCCCACCGCGCCATGATCCATCGCAAGGATTACTGCGACACCGTCACCTTGTTGACGGAGTTCTGCAAGCGCGTGGATTGGAAACTCATCGAAGAATTGAAAGAAACCAATCGTTAACCAAGTCCCTCCGGGGACTTTTTCTTTGATTTACGAAGAATTCGATGCATTTGTCGCAAAATCGCCCTTTATAGCGTACAATGGGGGTATGGATACATAAGGAGGCGGCACCATGAAATTCTTCAATAACGAAGCCGAAGAGGAGTTCGTTAAGGATAAATTCTCTTTCTTGCTTGATCGAGGGTATGAATACTCCTATGAATGTGTCTTGTATGAGATCCATGTCCATAAGTTCAGCCGTCCGGACGGGAATCTCATCCAACTCAACGACGATTTCAGGGAACATTTCGTCAATCTGAGGATCCTGAAGAAAGAAAAAACGACCGTGGCCGACTTTTCCTACGGAACGAATGTTTGGACCATGGACTGGGTCGGGATGAAAGCGGCGTTGGAAGAAACGAAAGCGTTGCGCGAAAAATACGTCAAAGACCGCTCGTTCTCCCACAGCAAGTATTCAAGGGCGGTCTACGACGTCTTTGTGAAATTGATCAAAGAAAACCTGGATACGCTTGAAGATTGAAGGACAAAGGAACCGACGGACGGTTCCTTTCTTTCCCATCAGTGTGCTTTCTGTTATAATAAGACGGTAAATAAGGGGAATAATGAATGAAAAAACGTGAACTCTTCGTGCTGGTCGGCGTCCTTGCGCTGGATCTGCTGAGCAAATATTGGATCGAATCGATCTTGGACCTCTATGATTCGATCACGGTCATCCCGGGATTCTTCTGGCTGACGTATCTGCGCAATACCGGCGCGGCCTGGAGTATTTTCGAAGGCCAGCGTTGGTTCTTCCTCGTGCTGGCGGCGGCCGCGATGGTCGGGATGGCGTATTTCTTCTTCAAGACCGACAAGAAGAACCAGGTGTTGCGTTTCGCACTGATCTTCATGTTCGTGGGGACGATGGGGAACTTCATCGATCGGCTCGTGCTGACCTATGTCCGCGACTTCCTGTCGTTCAATACGTTCGGTTACATGTTCCCGGTCTTCAACGTCGCGGACATCTCGTTGAACGTCGGGGCCGGACTCTTGATTTTGGATGCTTGGCTTGAAAGGAAAAACTGATGGAAAATCTCGAATATATCGTAACGCAGGAATTCGCCGGGGATCGGCTGGACAAGATGCTGGTCAAAGTCTGCCCGGAATTTTCGCGTACCCGGATCCAACATTTCGTCGACAACGGTTTCGTGCTGATCAACGATCTGGAAACCAAAAGCAGCGCGAAAGTGAAGGTCAACGATGTCGTCAGCGCCGAATGGCCCGACGATGTCGAGCTGGAAGTGTTGCCGCAGGAAATGGACCTGGACATCCTCTATGAAGACCACGACGTCATCGTCGTCAATAAACCCAAAGGGATGGTCGTCCATCCCGGCGCCGGAAACATGGATAAAACCTTGGTGAACGGCTTGCTTTTCCATTGCAAGGACCTGTCGGGCATCAACGGGGTCATGCGCCCGGGGATCGTCCATCGGATCGACAAGGATACCAGCGGGTGCCTGGTCGTGGCGAAGAACGACAACGCCCATCAAAGTTTGAGCGCACAGTTGCAGGACAAGACGATGAACCGGACCTATCTGGCCTTGGTCCACGGCGTCATGGAACACGAGTACGGGACCATCGAAGCCCCGATCGGACGCGATAAGAACGACCGTCAGAAGATGGCCGTGACCTCCACCAATTCCAAAGAAGCGCTGACGCGCTTTACGACCTTGGAACGCTTCAAGGACTGTACCTTGCTGGAATGCCGTTTGGAGACGGGACGGACGCATCAGATCCGCGTCCATATGCAATACATCGGGTTCCCGATCGTCGGGGATCCCAAATATTCACTGAAAAACACACCGGATACGCAGGGGCAGTGCCTGCATGCCAGTGAGATCCGTTTCATCCATCCAAGCACGAAAGAAGCGATGCATTTCAGCGCACCGCTTCCGAAAGTCTATGCGGATTTCTTGGACGGACTTAGACAAGGGAGGTAAGCATGGCGATCTTGAATCAGGATGTCTGGGCGCTTCATTGCGCCAAAATATTGATCGAACGGTACGCCTATTCCATCATCGACGTACGTACCAACGCGAAGGAAATCTGGCTGGGGAACCCCAACCGCGAGGATTATCCGTTATTGCGTCTGACCGGGGAGAATTTCTTCCGGCGTCCTTTCGACACGCAACGGGTCCAACGGATCCGCCAGGCGATCGAAACCTTCTTCAAGCGTGAAATGAACTTGACGGAAGTCGAATTCTTCACCGATGCGCCTCTGGAAGAAGAAGGACAGGTCGTCAAACTGAGTCCGGAACTCTGTACAGACCCGCATTTCTGCGAAGCCTTCCCGGAAGTGAAGGATGTTCTCCAGTTCGCGGAAGATCCGCAAAACGAATACAATAAACTCTCCGAAGCCATCCGGGCGGTACGGGACAAACAAGTCAGGGAAGCCCGCAAACAGTTCGCCAAAGGGATCCCCTGGGCGAGTTTCATCATCATCGGGATCTGCACCGCGATCAGCGTGACCATCAACCTGTTGGCGGCCAACTACGACATCATCGCGTCGTCGATCTTCCTGGGCGCCTACTATAAAACCTTCGTCTTGGCCGGATATGAATACTGGCGCTTCTTCACCACCGGTTTCGTCCACATCGACCTTTTCCATCTCCTCATCAACATGATGGCCTTGACCAACATCGGGATGATGCTGGAACGTTTGTACGGACGCAAGAAATACCTAAGCATCCTCTTCAGCGGGATCATCGTGGGTTCGCTCTTCGTCTTCATCGGACAAGAGAACATCGTCAGCGTCGGGATCAGCGGCGGCCTGTATGCCTTGCTGGGGTCCCTGATCGTCTATGCCTATGACAACGGATGGCTCAAACAACCCGCTTTCCGTAGCCAACTCATCTTCATCCTCAGCATCAACCTGCTGGTCAACCTCATCCCCAACGTCTCGGTTCTGGGCCATGCGGGGGGCTTCGTGAGCGGGGTGTTGTTGGGGATCATCTACAGCGAGACCCCGCATCTGGCCCTGCTTCGCAAAAACGCGAAGATCGCCGCGCTTGCGCTCTTGGTTCTCTTGGTCCCGATCAGTCAGGTCAGCATCAAACACGGTCCGTTCTACGCCAAGACCGACCAATACGTGATCGACCTTGCCCTTGATTTCGGGTTCGACAGCTATGCCGAACATATGGCCGACCGGTTGAGCGATTACTACGAGGAGGTGGCGCGATGAAACGTCAGAACGTCTTGAGTTGGGATGATTACTTCATGGGTTTGGCCCATCTTTCCAGTTTCCGCTCCAAAGACCCCGGGACGCAAGTCGGCGCGGTCGTCGTGGACGCCGCGCACAAAGTCGTCAGCATCGGCTACAACGGGTTTCCGATCGGTTGCGACGACGATGAATTCCCTTGGGAAAGGGAAGGGTCGCTCTACGAAAGCAAATACGCCTATGTCGTGCATGCGGAACTCAACGCCATCCTCAACAGTCCCCGGTCTTTACAGAATTGTTTAATTTATGTTTCGCTCTTTCCATGCAACGAATGCGCCAAGGCGATCATCCAGTCCGGCATCAAAACGATCGTCTACGAAGACGATAAATATGCTGAGACGGAAGCCGTCAAGGCAAGCAAGCGGATGCTGGCATCCGCCGGAGTAAGTATCCGTCAGTTGCCGCATCGCGTACGAATCAAAGTCGACATCGAGGGGTAACCCTCTTTTTCATGTAAAAAGGCGCGATGCGCCTAGAGGTTCTGCGTATTCTTGAAATGCAGTTTCGCGACTTCGTTGAGCCGTTCTCTCCCGTAGGTCTCGACGAATCGTTTCGCGGCGGCGTCGACCAGGGAAGACGCCCCTTTGGGGAAGTCCATCTTGTACTCCGCCTTCATCGCATCGAAGGTCTGCAGGAAATGGTAACGGGCGATCACGGAGGCGCAGGCGACGGCGAAGTATTTGCTTTCCGCCTTCGTCTCGAAGGTCAATCCTTTGACGATCTCTTTTTCTTTCGCCAGATAGCGATAATAAAGGCTCTCCGGCGCGAATTGGTCGACGACCGTACATGAAGGCAGTTTCTTGATTTTGCCTCTCAGATGCACGTAGGCGGCGTTATGCAGGATCGCCTTGATGGCGTTGAGGTTATGTTGCTTCTGGACTTCGTTGTATTTCGAATTCTGCACCACCAACACGCTATAAGGGATCGTTTCCATCAGGATCGGTGCGACCTTGCGCACCTGGACATCGTCCATCGCCTTGGAATCGGTGATCTGGTAGGATTTCAACGATTCATAATGGTTCTGTGTGGTATAACAGGCGCACACGACCACCGGTCCGAAATAATCCCCGGTCCCCACTTCGTCGCTGCCGGCCATCGGAAAACGATCATCCTTTTTCTCTTCCAACATAATGAAAACATTGGCATGTTCCTCGGCGTTTTTCCCCGCGAACACGACCTTCTTGGAATCATACACGGTGATCACGCAACCTTCCGCGTCGATCCGGTATTTCGTATACGGCAAACCCGTCGTTTTCTTCTCTTCCGCATACAACTTGTCGAGGAAGACCAACTGTTCGTCGTTCAATGTTAAAGAGACTGTAGTTTTCATTGTTTCACCGTTCTCATGATAGCATGAACCCCCGTTTTTCTCCATACTTGCTTCAACCCCGTAAATTCATCGGTTTGCCCATTTGCATGTCGGACCAAAAACCTTTATCATGAGAGAGAGGTGAGATTATGACCATTCCCGTATCCTTTTTCCCGTACATCGACCTGATCCTGATTCTGATCGCCGTCTTCGCGATCATCGACGGGTACATGCACGGGTTGTTGTTGATGTTGCTGAACATCGCGAGCCTGTTCGCCGCGATTTTCCTGGCGTGGTGGCTCTCGCCCGCGATCGCCGCCCAATTCCCGCTCTATCCCAAAAGCACCTCCGAATTCGGGGAAGCGATCGGGGAACTGATCTATCAAAAACTCAACGCCGGCCTGTGGTTCATCCTGATCTTCATCGGGGTGATGCTGCTGACGGTCTTGCTGCGTCCCTTGGTCAAACTGGTCGGGAAAGTCCCGCTCATCAAACAGACCAATAAGATTTTAGGCGCCGTGTTCGGTCTTCTTCAGACCGCGTTCTGGCTGCTTGTGTTGACCTTCGTCTTGTCGACACCCTTGTTCCCCAACGGGAAAGCCGCGATCGAAGCGAGCTGGCTCAAACCCTTCAGTCTGGCCGGCAATCAAGTCCTGGGCGTGATCGGCGATCAGTTGGGCGAGAGCGTGTTGGTCCAGCGGATCATCAGCGGACAACCCCTGACCCAGGATGAATTGGATGACATTACGGAATGGCTGATTAAAAACAACATCGATCAAGATGCGATCGACGACTTCATCGAAAAAATAAGGTAGGACACTATGAATCGTGCATATGACGTTTTGGAATTTAATGAAATCTTGAACGAAGTGGCGGGGCACTGCCGCTTTTCGTTGGGTGCGGATTTGATATTAAGCAGCACCCCGCAATTCAACCGGCTTTGGGTCGAACGGGAGCTGAAGCGGACGAAAGAAGCGATGACGATGATCGACTTGAGCGGCAGTATGCCGTTTGGGGGGATCAGCGACATCCGTTTACCCTTGCGCGAAAGCCAGAAGGACCAGACCTTAGGAATCCCGGACTTATTGGCGATCGCCCGTCACGGGCAAGCCGTGAAGACGATCAAGGAATACTTACGCAAATGCGAATACAAAGGGGAAGAGATCAGTGAAATCGTGAGTTCGATGCGCGAAAGCATCGAACTGAGCAACGCGATCGAACAATGTTTCTCCACTTCCTTCGAAGTGCTGGACAGCGCTTCGGTCACCCTCAAGCACATCCGTCGGCAGATGCGGCTGAATGCGTTGGAACTCAACAAAACCACCGACCATTTCATCCAGAAGAACGCCTCCAAACTCACCGACACCATCTCCACCTTGCGTAACGACCGCGTGGTCGTTTTGGCGCGTATTTCCGACAAGAATTCCTTCGGGGGGATTTTACACGGGGAATCCGCATCCGGTCAGACCGCTTACATCGAACCGCCGGTTCTGGTCGAACTCAACAATAAATCGCAGGAATTGAAGAGTGCGGAGGAAGAGGAAATCAAACGGATTTGCTTCGAATTGAGCCAGAAGACCAAGGTGCATGCGGAAAACTACCTGGCGAACCTGAGTTCGCTAAGCTTGCTGGATGCGATTTTCGCCAAGGCGCGCTTCGGGATCGAGAAACACGGCGTCACCGCCAAATTGACCGACCAACGCATCCTGACTTTCGAGAACGCGCGTCATCCGCTGATCGACCCCCTGCATGTCGTCAGCAACACTTACCACATCACGCAAAACCAATCCACCCTGTTGATCACCGGACCCAATACGGGCGGTAAGACGGTCAGTCTGAAGATCATCGGGTTGTTCACCCTCATGAGCTATACCGGCATCCCCGTGTTGGCGGACGAAGCCGTGCTTCCGATGTTCGACCAGGTGTATGTCGACATCGGGGATGACCAGTCGATCCAAGCCTCGCTTTCGACCTTCAGCGCCCACCTTCAGAAAATCTCGACGATATGCGAGAAAGCGACCGGCAAATCGCTGATCATCCTGGATGAACTGGGCGGCGGGACCGATCCCGTGGAAGGGGAAAGCCTCGCCATGGCGGTGTTGAACGAACTTCGCTCACGCAACGCGATGATCGCCGCGACCACCCATTACTCCAAACTCAAAGTCTATGGCAGCAAGCATCCCGACATTTTGCTCGCATCGGTCCAGTTCGATCTGGAGAAACTGCAGCCGACCTATCGCTACATCGAAGGCTTGCCCGGTTCGTCCAACGCCTTGGCGATCGCCGAGAAATTCGGCTTGAGCGCGAAGATCGTCGCGGAAGCCAGGGAAATCAAGAACGCGGCCAAGTCCGTCGAGGAACAGAAACTCGAGGAGTTGGAAAACGCGATTTTACTTGCGAAACAAAAAGAAGAAGAATTAAGAGTGAAAATCAAGGAGAACGAAGAAGCGAAGCTCGCTTCCGAGAAAGTACGCGACAAATACGAGACGCAGAAAGAAACGATGTTGGAGGATGCGCGCAAGGAAGCCCGGGCCATGGTGGAAGAGATCAAGGCGGAAGCGGAAGAACTGCTCGCCGAAATCCGCGAGGCGCAGAAATCCAATACGATGCACGTGGCGATCGAGAAAAAGTTCCAACTCGACCACCTGCAAGAACCGACCATCGAGGATGAAGATGAAAACTCGCCCTTGGTCAACCCCGAGATCGGACAATGGGTCCGCATCCGCAACGCCAACCAGACCGGACAGATCATCGCGGTCAAACGCAAACTGGTCACCGTGAACGTCAACGGGGTGAAAGTGGACGTCCCCTTGGAAAAAGTCTCGAAAACCCATGCGCCGGCTTTGAAGAAAAAGACGGCGGGGATTTCCTACGACCGTCCCGCGACCGTTTCGATGGAACTCAACATCATCGGGCTGAGGGTCGAAGAAGCCTTGCCCTTGGTCGACAAATACCTCGACGATTGCATCCGTTCACGTTTGAACAACGTCCGTGTCGTCCACGGACACGGGACGGGTGCGCTTCGCGCGGCCGTCCATCAAGCTTTGAAAATGAACCCCCAAGTTTCGACCTATCGTTTAGGCGGACAAGGGGAGGGCGGAGTCGGGGCGACCGTCGTTTCCTTCAAAGGGATGTAACATGAGCCTCAAGGACAAACTCGCCACCCTACCCGCCGAACCCGGATGCTATCTGATGAAAAACAAGGCCGGAACGATCATCTATGTCGGGAAGGCCAAGAAACTCAAAAGCCGGGTCAATTCCTACTTCGTCGGAGCCCACGACCACAAGACCACCAAACTGGTGAGTCAGATCGACGACTTCGATTATTTCGTCACGGCCACGGAAAAAGAATCGCTTTTGCTTGAAATCAACTTGATCAAGAAATACCGTCCGCGCTTCAACATCATGTTCATGGACGATAAGTCCTATCCCTACATCAAGATCACCAACGAACCCTATCCCATCGTCAAGGTCGTCCGGGAGACGACCAAGGATAAAAAAGCGAAGTATTTCGGACCCTATCCCGATGCGACCATCGCCTATCGCGTCATGGACCTCATCAACGGGATGTATCCGATGCGCAAGTGCCACATCCTCCCCAAGAAAGTCTGCCTGTACTATCATCTCCACCAATGCCTGGGTCCCTGTGAATACGAGGTCGACCCGGCGGTCTACGTGACGATGCGGGAGGAAATCACCCGTCTGCTCAAAGGGGATACCAAGGAATTGCGCGACAAGATGACGCGTCTGATGAACGAATCGACCGCCCAGTTGAACTATGAGAAATCCATGGAATACCGCGACTACCTGCGCTCCCTGGACTACATCAGCGATCCGCAGATGGTCATGAGCGAAACCGTGAAGGACCGCGACGTCTTCGCCTACTTCGAAGACGGCGGCTATGTCGCCATACAGGGTCTCTTCATCCGGGGCGGGAAACTATTGGACCGCTCCCTCACCGTCCAACCGATCTACGACGATCCCGACGACGCCTTCATCGCCTACATTCTTCAATACTACCAATCCAACCCGCTTCCTCAGGAAATCCTCCTGCCCCAGGGCGAAGCGATTTCCGCCCTGTCCGAAGTCTTGTCGACCCATGTCCTTCAACCCCAGCGGGGGATGAAGAAAAACCAGGTCGAACTGGCGAAGAAGAACGCGGAAAACAACTTGAAACAACGCTTCCAAGTTTTATCCAGACAAAGCGCGCACCAGGAAGAAGCCAACCGCTTATTGGCGATCGCCCTGCATGAGAAAAACGTCTCGCGGGTCGAACTGTTCGACAACTCGCACATCCAGGGACAACATGCCGTGGCGGGGATGGTCGTCTTCGACGACGGCATCCCGAACCGCAAGGAATATCGTTTATTCAAAGTGCATTCCAAGAACGACGATCTCGCCAACATGAAGGAAGTCCTGTATCGCAGGTACCTGCGGATCTTGAAAGAGAACGGGGTCCTCCCCGATCTGATCCTGGTCGACGGCGGGCAACTGCAGGTGTCGGCCGCGATCGAAATCCGTGATCTGCTTGACCTCGATGTCCGGATCGCCGGCTTGGTGAAGGATGACAACCACCGGACCGCCGACCTCATGAACGAAGACCTCCAACTTTTACCGGTCCCCAAGGAAAGCCCGTTGTTTTTCCTCTTGACCCGCATGCAGGACGAGGTCCATCGCTTCGCCTTGGGTTACCATCAGAAACTACGCTCCAAAGCGCAGACCAAATCGATCTTGGATGAAGTGGAAGGCATCGGTCCGACCCGCAAGAAAGAACTGATGAAGCATTTCAAGACGTTCAAGGCGATCAAGGAAGCGGATGTGGCGCAGTTGGAAGCCGTCCTGCCCAAGGAAGTCGCCCAACGCGTCCATGAACTTTTCCATGCACCGCAAGACAAAGAAGAAACGTTCTGATATACTATAGGACGTATGAAAAGAAGGGAGGAAGACGATGAACGCCATCGGTATCGTCGATTCAGGGTTAGGCGGATACACGGTCTATGCAAGTCTGCGACAGGCCTATCCCAACGCATCGTTTGTCTTTCTGGCCGATCAAAAACACGCTCCCTACGGAAACAAATCCCCGGAGGAAATCATCGCGATTTCCTACCAGAATATGATGTGGTTCTATGAACAGGGGATCCGCGAAGTCATTCTGGCCTGCAATACGGCGTCCTCGGTCGCCTTGGAATTCATTCGCCCGATCTTTTCGGAGATGAAGATCCACGGCATCATCGACCTGACCGTCGAACACATCGACCTATCCAAAAACGACACGGTCCTCATCCTGGCGACCCAGGCCACCATCAACAGCGGTTCCTACCCCGATTCGATCGGATTCATCGACCCTGACGTCAAAGTGGACGGGATCGCGATGGTCGATCTGGTCAAACATGTGGAATCGTTAAGCGACGATGCGACCGTGAGTGCTTACTTGAAGAAAGAATTCGCCAAGAAACCCGGGAATTATTCCAAAGTCGTCTTGGCTTGTACGCATTATCCCATCGTCAAGGATCTGATCGCGAAAGAACTTCAGGGTGAAATCTACGACTCGCGCCAAGCCATCGTCGATCTCTTGAAAGACCGCGACCTCCCGCAAGGGGAGAGCCGCTGTTTCACGACGGGGAACCCCGACCATGCGAAACTCCAGGTCAAGACCTTGTTTTCGCATGACCAAGATTTCGTAAAAGCCGTCACGGAAGGGATGTCCTCATGGAAATAGTCGTCGTCAGCGATAGCCACGGAAGGATCGAAGTCCTGAAACAAATCCGCGACCGCCATCCCGACGCCGACGCCTACATCCATTGCGGGGACAGCGAAACGGACGAAGCGCATCTGGATTCGTTTGTGAGCGTGCAGGGGAACAACGATACCTATTACGACTACCCGCAGTTTCGGGTCATCGAACTTAACACCGAGAAACTGTTGGTCATCCACGGCCATCAGTACTATATGGGTACAAGGGTCAAAGAAATCGCCCAACGCGCCAAGCACATCCACTGCACGATGGCGTTCTTCGGACACACCCATGTCTTTCTTTCCACCGTCGAAGACGGCGTGCTGATCGTCAATCCGGGTTCGGTCTATATGAACCGCGACGGGACACCGCCGTGTTATGCCTTGATCCATGATCATGAAGGATCTTGGAAAGTCGAACGCATGATCGTCCCCAATGTCGCCCCGTCACAGAAAAAACGGTGGTTCTGACAAAGGGTTGTTGAATTGAGACGGAATATTTGGTAAAATGTTCCGGCAGTGTCCTCATAGCTCAGCTGGATAGAGCATGCGCCTTCTAAGCGCACGGTCGGGGGTTCGAGTCCCTCTGAGGACGCCATTTGTCATCTAAAGCCCTAATCCGGGGCTTTTTTGTTTGACTTGATCGAAATCGCATCTTCGCCCTCGAATCCTCGTCGAAAACACTCGATTTGACATCGATGAATTGGTATCATGAGCGTAGTGGATGAATCGGGTGATCGGGCAAGGTTGCCCTGGGAGAATGCGATGGATTTCAAGAAAGTACGGTTTCATGGCGAGTTTCGGCGATATCAGGCCAAGGTGCTTGAAAACGTCGAGAAACATGTCAAAGACAAAAAAATCCATATCGTCGCAGCCCCCGGGAGTGGTAAAACCATCCTTGGTCTTGAACTGATTCGCTATTTCGACGAACCGACTTTGATTCTATCTCCCACGATCACGATCCGCGAACAATGGGGTCAACGATTCGAAGAGAGTTTTCTGGATGAAGGTGAAAGGGTGGAGGATTACTTTTCAATCGATCTCGCTCATCCGAAATTGATTACCTGTGTAACCTATCAAGCGGTTCACGCCGCGTTGAATAAAACCATCCTCATGGACGATGAAGACGATGAAACAATGGGATTGGAAAACGTAGATCAAGTCGTGAAGATCGATTTCGATTTGTTTTCCATGATGAAGAAGGCGAAGATCAAGACGATCTGTCTCGATGAAGCGCATCATCTTCGCAGCGAGTGGCAGAAATCGCTTGAAATCCTGATCGGTAAGCTAAAGAACGATGCGATGATCATCGCCCTGACGGCGACTCCGCCGTATGACTCGACCCCGAGCGAATGGGCAAAGTACATCGCGGTATGCGGCGAAATCGATGACGAGATTTCAACCCCCTTGCTTGTCGCCCAAGGCACGCTTTGTCCGCACCAGGATTATGTCTATTTCAATTATCCCACGGAACTGGAGTTGAAGGTACTAAGCGACTATTCGCATCACGTCGATGCTTGTCTTCAAGAAATCATCGAAGGGGATCTTTTATCGCGACTCATCAAAGCATCCGGAATATTTGAGTCCAATCCTTTGATCGACGAGTTGATCCTCGATTCGCCGAAAGGATTTATTTCGCTCTTGGTTTTACTTGAGTTCTCAGGAACCTCCATTCCCAAATCATTGGTCCGCCTCGTGTCCCCGAATGGGAAACTACCGAAGTTCACGTATGACTTCGCTGAAAACGCGCTGAATTTCGTCACTGAAAACCGATTGTTGTTTGCGGAAGAAAATTCGGAAGAAATAAGTCGAATCGTCGCCAAACACGGGTTGCTCGAACGGAAGAAGGTGCGATTGGTCACCAATGAGAAAATCAAACGGATGATTCTTTCATCGGTCGGAAAACTTGCCAGTGTTTCAAGCATCGTCGAATTTGAAGAAGAAACCATGGGCCCTTCGTTGAGAATGCTGATTCTGACAGACTATATCAAACGTCCGCAACTTTTGACGATCAACACGAATCAACCCTTGAACTCAATCGGTATTGTCACAATCTTTGAGACGTTGAGAAGAAATCCAAATATACGACTAAATCTCGGTGTTTTATCCGGGACCTTGGTCATCGTACCCGACTCGACGCTTGCGGGCATTAAAGAACTGGCCATGGACATGTCGATCGGTTATGTCGTTTCACCCATCCGTGATTCCGGGTACAGTGAATTGGCTTTTTCTGGGAACAACAAGCAAAAAGTGGCTTTGATGAGCGAAGTCTTCCAAAAAGGGCTGATCCAGATTTTGATCGGGACGAAGTCGCTCTTGGGCGAAGGTTGGGATTCACCCAGCATCAACAGTCTGATCTTGGCAAGTTTCGTGGGGACGTTCATGTTGTCGAATCAAATGCGTGGACGCGCCATCCGGAGTGATCGAAACGATCCGCAGAAAACTGCGAACATCTGGCATCTGGTCACCATCGAACCTCAACGCTATGTCAGCAATCTTCTACTGAAAAAAGCGGTTGTGTCCTTCATTACACAAAACAATGCGGAGGGGGCGGATTACGAGTTATTGGAGCGCCGGTTTCAAACTTTCTATGCACCATCGTTCGATGGGAAAACCATCGAAAACGGCATTCAACGCCTGTCGATCATCAAGCCGCCCTTCAATCAACGCAACATCCAACAAATCAATTCGAAAATGAAGGGTCACGCCAAAGACCGATCGGCGATGGCAAATCTATGGAAGGGGATCTTAAACGATCAATCCAATCCCGAAATCATTTCGGAGAGCGAGATCCCTAAACAGAGTGTACCGACGAGTTTCTTGTTTGTGAATGCATTGAACCTTTCAATGATCGCCTTGATGACGCAAATCGCTGTTCGTCCGTTTCTATCCATCGGTTCAGAAACCAACAACCTTCCATTCTTCCTTGTCGGATTGTTGGTGTTGTTCGCTTTCGTGCTTTTTGCTGGAAGAATCGTCGTGAATCTTTCAAGGATGTTGTCTCCGGTCAAGACGATCAGGATGTTAGGGGATTGCATTCTAGGTACATTGATCGATTTGGGCGAAGTCACAAGCCGAAAGGCAAGGTTTGTCATAAAGGCTGACAAAGAGAGCGTAAACATCCACTGCGCACTGATTAATGCGACAACCTATGAGAAAAACATCTTCGCACAAGCGATGAGCGAACTGCTTTCATCCATCGAAAACCCGCGATATGTTTTCATTAAGCAAAGTTTTCTTTTTGGAATCCCCTTCAGAAACGTTTCGCAAAGTTATGCCTGTCCGACGATCATCTCGAGTAAAAAAGAAGACGTTGAAATCCTTTCGGGCCATTTGCAGCGTAAAACAGGGAAGTTCCATATTCAATATACACGAAGCGAGAAGGGTAGAAAGATTCTGTTGAGGTGTAGGAAGAAATCCTATATCAATCGAAACGAAGTTTTCATTCGAGGTAAGAAAAAGGTTTTGTCGAAGTGGGAGTGATTCGAAAATGGTTATATAGTGAATTTTTGTGACGGATGGATTTCACAACTCAGTCATGAAATTATTCTTGGCTATTACCAATCAAAATATAGAAAAACCGGCGGGTGCCGGTCGTTAGTGCCATTGGGCTTGCTGGAGTTTCTTTTGTAGTTTCTCGCGTAATTCGTCTTTGAATCGGATCCGCACGATGCATTGTAGGACGTCCCGTCCCCGCTTCGACATCGATTCAAGATGAATGGATTCGACCCAATGGATATAGGTCAAGATGGATTTCCGGTAAAGCTCGGGAACCAAACCCAATACGACTTTTCCCATCATGATTTCGATGTTCTCGGTTTTTTTGTCCACGTGATAATCCATAGGATTTTCCTTGGTCAGTTTTCGCAACGACTTCTGCGACTTTCGACCGGTGATCCCGATCAATCGGAAATCGATGTAAAGGCCTGATTCATCCACATACCAATCATCGAACAACAGTTTTGGGTCTTCCCTGATTTCGACGACGGGTTCGACATTCGCATGAGCAACAAGTCCCGGTTGGATCTCCACCGGATCGATCGTTACAGGTTCGACGATCGTGGATTCAGGTTCGATCTTTTCGGAAGGTTCAGAGTCGATGGATTCTTCCTTCACTTCGGCAGTCTCAATCGACGAATCCTTTTCTTGATCCGTCTCAAGGCTGGGTT
>JAHFCO010000059.1 GCA_023249475.1 Bacillota bacterium
ATCAATGGTTGGATCAAAGCAGAAATTGAATGTGATTACTGTTTGGATGACTGGGGTACTTTCTCATCGTTTCTTAAAGACTACATTCAATTCTTCAATTTCGAACGACCATCTCATAAATTAAAACATAAAAGCCCCGCTCAATTCATGATTGAACGGGGGCAAAAATGTTTTTTCTAAGTGTCTACAAATCGTTGACTTCTTCACCTCGCGGAACGTTTTATTTTAGGAAATTCATGACCAGGTTCGCGGTCGCCGTGTTGCTGGCGGTCGGGATGTCGGCCAGGACGGCCAAACGCAAGAGGGCTTTCACATCGGGGTCGTGGGGCATCGACGCCAGAGGGTCCCAGAAGAAGATCAAGACATCGATCTTGCCTTCCGCGATCTTGGCGCCGATCTGTTGGTCGCCGCCTTTGGGTCCGCTCAGAAACACATACACGTCGAGTCCGGTTTCGGCACTGATCTTGGTGGCGGTGGTGTGGGTGCCGCAGAGATCGTGTTGTTTCAGGATTTCTTTGTGGTTCTTCGCCCACGTCACCAGCTCTTCTTTACAATGGTCATGCGCAATCAAGGCGATGGTCTTTTTCATGGGTTTCCTTTTCGTCTATACGACGATGTTGACGAGTTTGTCTTTGACGACGATGATCTTGCGGATCGGTTTGTTTTCGATATAGGGTTTCAATGCCTCTAGGACAAGGGCTTTGGCTTCCAGTTCCTTCTCGTCGGTCCCGATCGCCACGACGATCTTCGCCCGCAGTTTCCCGTTGACTTGGATGACGACTTCGATCTCGTCTTCCACCAACATCGCTTCGTCATAGGTCGGCCAGGGTTCGTAGGCGATCGTGTGATCGGCGCCCAGGTACGCCCAGAGTTCTTCCCCAAGATGCGGGGCGAAGGCGCTGAAGAGTTTCACGAAGCCCTTCGCGTACTCGAGATAGATCGACTCCGCCTTGAAGCAGTCGTTGATGAAGATCATCATCTGGGAGACCGCCGTGTTAAAGTTCAGCGTTTCGATGTCGCGGGTGACTTTCTTCACGGTGAAGTGATAGGATTTGTCCAACGAGTGGTCGTTGACTTCGCTGAGTTTGTTGAGTTCGGTGAAACAACGGTGGACGCGGTCGAGCCACTTCCGTGTCCCGTCCAATCCGGTCGGGTTCCAAGGAAGCGCGGCTTCCAGCGGACCCATGAACATTTCATAGACGCGCAACGAATCCGCCCCGTGGCTTTCGACGATATCGTCGGGGTTGATGACATTGCCTCTGGATTTCGACATCTTCTCGCCGTTTTCACCCAAAATCATGCCTTGGTGGAAGAGTTTGGCGAAGGGTTCCTTCGTCTCGACCAAGCCGCAATCGTACAGGACTTTGTGCCAGAAACGGGCGTAAAGCAGATGCAGCACCGCATGTTCGGCGCCTCCGACATAGAGGTCGACCGGCAGCCAATGCTTCAGAAGCTTAGGATCGGCGATCGCATCCTTGTTTTTCGGATCGATGAACCGCATATAGTACCAGCAGGACCCCGCCCATTGCGGCATCGTGTTGGTTTCGCGTCTGCCTTTCACCCCGTCGATTTCGACGTCCAGCCAATCCTTCGCATGCGACAGCGGGCTTTCGCCGGTGGTCGAAGGGCGATAGTCGTCGACTTCGGGCAATTCCAAGGGAAGTTCCTGAATGTCGACCGTCCGTTGCGTCCCGTCTTCCATCGTGATGACGGGGATCGGTTCCCCCCAGTAGCGCTGGCGTGAAAACAACCAATCGCGCAGTTTATAGGTGACTTTGGCTTCACCCAAGCCATTCTCTTTCAACCAGTTGTTCATGGCGGCCAGGGCGTCTTCTTTGTTCATGCCGTCGATGAATCCGGAATTGATGTGGAGTCCGTCGCCGGTGTAGGCTTCGACGTCGATGTTTCCGCCTTCCAACACCGGGATGATGTCCAGGTTGAATTTCTTGGCGAATTCATAGTCGCGCTCGTCATGGGCCGGAACGGCCATGATGGCGCCCGTCCCGTAGGCGGCAAGCACGTAGTCGGCGATCCAGATCGGCACTTTCTTCTGGTTGACCGGGTTGATCGCATAGGCGCCGGTGAACACGCCGCTCTTGTCTTTGTTGAGATCGGTCCGTTGGAGGTCGGATTTGGTCGCGCACGCCGCGACGTAGGCGTCGACTTCCGCTTTACGGTCGATCGTCGTGATTTCGGAAACGAAAGGATGTTCGGGCGCCAGGACGCAATACGTCGCCCCGAACAGGGTGTCGCTGCGCGTGGTGAACACGGTGAATTCCTTCTTGTGTCCGTCGACCTTGAATTCGACATAGGCGCCGACCGACTTCCCGATCCAGTTGATCTGCATCTCTTTGGTGGATTGGGGCCATTCGACCAATTCCAGATCCTCCAGCAAACGTTCCGCATACTGCGTGATGCGCAATACCCATTGGCGCATGGGGACGCGATACACCGGGAAATCCCCGCGTTCGCTCTTGCAGTCGATGACTTCTTCGTTGGCCAACACCGTTCCTAGATCCGGACACCAGTTGACGGGGATTTCATCCACGTACGCCAAGCCGCGATCGAACAGTTTCGTGAAAATCCACTGCGTCCACTTGTAGTAGTCGGGGTCGGTGGT
>JAHFCO010000002.1 GCA_023249475.1 Bacillota bacterium
ATCCGGGCATTTCGGGAAGAAGACGCCGAAGATCTTTTCGATTACCTTAGGTTACCCGAAACCTATGTGTTTGAACCCGGTGAACCGATCACGATGGAACAGGCGAGGGAGATGGCCGTTGAGCGAAGTAAGAGCGATGTGTTCCTAGCAATAGAATCCAAAGCAAGCCACCGATTGGTCGGACACCTCTATTTCGAGAAGGACGGGTTCGACGACATCGAGACCTGGCATCTCGGTTACATCCTCAACCCGAAGCATCAGAATCAAGGGTATTGTACGGAAGCCTGTCGAAGCGTGATCGACCATGCCTTCCGCCACAGAAAAGCCCATCGGATCGTCGCGGAATGCAACGTCCTCAACGAAGCTTCCATCCATGTCTTGAAGAAGCTTGGTTTCCGAATCGAGGGGAAGATGATCCAGAACGTCTTTTTCCATCGCAACGAGGATGGTTCCCCGAAATGGAACGACTCTTACCTTTTTGCACTCTTGAAGAGTGATTGGTTGAATAGTATTTAAATGTGTTCAATCGGGCGAAAGATAATCGAAGTTAAGTGTTGTTCAAAGATATTGGCCAGGTTCGATTTCAACTTTTTCTAAAGCGCTTGTGTTTTTTTTTACATACGATACTATAAAATAAGAAGCGAAGAAAACTCGCGAAATCAGGGGGGTAAACCGATGAGAATCTTGAGATTAGCCATAATTTTCAGTATCATCACAATGTTGGGGGCATGTGCCCAAACCGGGGTGAAGGATGAAGTTTTACTAGCTGACGCAACGTCGAATTCAACAGTGAAAACCGTGTTGGGATTTGTCGGTGAGTACAAGATCGAAGAGAAGAACCTGGAAGAAGATCAATTCAATGCGAGAGTTAGTGTTATCTTTCGTAATGCCGAACGTGAAGCAATCGCAGACGTCACCCTGAAATATTCCAAAATCGACGGGAAATGGGTCTTGAAATCCAATCTGCTCGCCATTCGAAATGTTAAAGTGTTCAACGAGCCGGATCTGGTTCAATCGAAAATGCATGTGGCGGACCATCGCGAGTACTTTGGATTTCTCTTTTGCGACACGGAATGTCCGAAAGACGAACTATCGACTTTTTCAGCGACAGATGTCGAACTTGTCTCGACGGCGCATGATCTTGACATCGGGAAGTTGAACTACACGTTGAAGGAAGTTCATGAAGATGACTATTTGAGCGAGAATGTCGTTCATGAGGTCGAAGGTAACTATTCATTCTTTGACGGGTGGGCTTATACGACAAAGGAATGGACCGCGGTCACGAGTTGGAAACTAAATGGAACGTATCGGATCGAGTGGATGAAAAACGGAGTCGATAATCCTCAGGAGACGCTATACGAACCCAACGAAGTCATCGATAACATAAGAATCACAGGTGAACTTGCGTATACTCGAAAGTCTGACAAGACCACGGATGTTCAAAATTCGCTAACGATCAATTTTATCCGTGGCGATGAGGCATATACACTTCAACCAGTCTTCGTCGACAGAGGTACCGAAGGGTATGATCTGGTGGTGAAATACGGAATGCTTGAAAACGAGGCTTTCCTGATACACTATGAATTTTGCGGATGGCCTGAAAAAGACGCTGAAATGTACGTGATTAGCGTCGACAACTCATACGGTGAGTTTACCAAAACCGGCCAATAGTTTTTGTCCAAACCCGTCCTATGCGACGGGTTTTATTTTGTTATGATGGAGACCCTTCTTCATGGAAGTATAGGCTATGATATAATAGAAAGGCTAAGAATGAGGAAAACCATGGAACTAACACGTAAAACCGATCCACGAACCTTCGATGCCTTCGCCACGAAACAAAACTCGATCCATTATTCGAAACTTTCGTTTTGGGGTGAATTCGAAACGACGAACGGCTACGATGCGGAATATTGGAGTTTTAAGGAAGAACAAGACGTCGTCGCGACGCTTGTCCTGTTGAAGAAAAAGACGATCTTCGGTACGTTCTGGTATATCCCCAACGGACCGGCGATGGATGTGTTCGACCAAGATTTGACCGACAAGGTGTTGACGTTGGTCAAGGATGAAGCGCTGAAGGACGGCGCGATGTTCGTCCGGATCGATTCAAACATCCCGCGTCGGCAACACGACAATAAAGGCGATGTGGTCGAAGGCGGCTTCAATCATGAATTCGTTACCGGATTTTACGAGAAAGCCGGATTCAAACATACCGGATACAATTACGGATATTCGGGATATCTGTTCTCCCGTTTCACCTATGTGCTCGACCTTGAGAAGGAGTTCGATCAACTGCTCGAACAGATCGCCATGAACGTGCGCAATCTCTATAAGAAGAACCTGCGTCGGGGCGTGAGCGTCCAGGATGCGGGAAGGGATGACCTGCATTATTTAGTGAAATATGGGAAGGAGCTGTCGGATAAACTGGAGTTCAAACCCAAGTCCCTTTCGTATTTCCAACGCTTGTACGACCTTGCGAAAGAACATGCGGTGTATCGTTTGTGCGTCGCGGATTTAAGCGTGGCGAAAGAGAACCTTCAAAGCGAACGTACCGCCTTGTACGCCAGCATCGCGAAAGTCGAAGCCAACCCCAGGAAATCCGGATTCGTGAAAGAAGTCCGACGGCAGATCGAGGATTTGGATAAGGAAGAGAAGGATTTGGAAGTGTTGATCCAAAAGAACGGAAACAAGATCGTACTCGGTGCGGCGTTCTATCTGCTTGCGGGGGATCGCTCCTACAATATCTATACCTACACCAACAAGGATTTCCCGAGTTTCCATGCGACGATTTCGTTCCATGTGGAAACGATCAAAGCGTTTAGGGAAAAGGGAATCCGCCATTATGACTTTGTCGGGGTCTCCGGGAGTCTCGACCCCAAAGACCCGTATTTCGGTCTGCAGGATTTCAAACGCAAATTCGGCGGAGATTTCGTCGAGAACCTTGGCGAATTCTATTTCAAGCCTAAACCGAAGCAAGCCTACCTCTATGACAGGACCATGGTTTATCGCCGAAAGGTCGAGCGGAAATCCTATTCCATTTTCGTGAAGTTGAAGAGAAAACTTCGCGCGGAGAAATAGGAAGATATGTTAAAATATCCTAAGGTTGGAGGAAGAACATGAAAAACAAAGCCGTCGTCCTAGGCGCGAACTACTATATCGGATTAAGCATCGCCCGCGGATTGGGGAAAGAGGGGATTCCCGTCGCCTTGGTCGATTACAAGCGCGAGGGGTCGTATGCGTTTGACTCCAAATACTGCAGCGAAATCCTGATCGCCCCTCACTATAAGAACGAGGAACAGGCGTTCTGCGATTTTTTGGTCGACTATGCGAAGAAACAAGAAGCCAAGCCGGTGCTTTTTCCTTGCGCCGACCCGTACGTCGAATTCATCGACAAGCATTTCCATGAACTGAAGGAAGTGTACTTGTTCAACCAGGAGACCGAACACTTGACCGTGGATGCGATGGATAAATCGAAACTCACCGAGATGGCATTGAAACACGGGGTGAAACTCCCTCGCTCCATCGCGATCGAGGATCCGGACTTGCTGAAGAAGGTCGATGAAATCGGGTATCCGGTCATCGTGAAACCGGCGGACTCGTCCGCCTTCGTCTCGACTTTCCGCATCAAGATGTTTAAGGTCGAAAACGAAAAAGAACTGCTTGAAAAAATCGCAGCCTGTAAAGCGAAGAACCTGGTGGTTTTCGTCCAACAGATCATCCCGGGCTTCGACGACCATATGTACACCTACGACATGTATATCGACCAAAAAGGGCAAGTCACCCACTGGACGACGTGTCAGAAACAACGTCAATACCCCATCAATTTCGGGGCGTCCGTCTTCACGAAACAACGCTGGATCCCCGAATTGCATGCAATCGGCGCACCGTTCTTCCAAGCGATTCAGTGGCGCGGGTTCGCCGAGATCGAATTCAAGAAACATGCGGTCACCGGGGAGTATTACCTCATCGAAATCAACGTACGGACCACCAACTTCAATGCGATGCTGGATCACATCGGACTGAATTTCCCGCTGATCGCCTATCGCGAACTGACCGGAAATCCGATGCCGCCCAAAGCGATCGAAACCGATACGAACGTTCACTTCTGGTATGCTTACGAGGACTTACTGGCCATACGCAACTACATTCAGACCAAACAGCTTCGACTCGGGGATGTGGTCGCTTCGTTTCGCGTACCGAAAGTCGAAGCGGTTTACCAAAGAGGGGACACGAAACCTTTCCATAGCTTCATGAAAATGATCGTCAGGAAAATGTGGGCTTCCGTGAAAAGGAAGTGGAAACGATGAACGACAAGAAAATCGGCATCATCGGGGGGATGGGACCGGAAGCCACGGCCTACTACTATACCCAGATGATCAAACTCACCGGTGCACACAAAGACCAGGATCATTTTCGCGTCTACATCGACAGTAATGCGAAAGTCCCCGACCGCACCGCCGCGATTTTAGGGAAAGGACCCAGTCCCGTCCCCTATATCCTGGAATCGATCGCATGGATGAATCGCGAAGGCATCGACGAGGCGTTCATCCCTTGCTTCACTTCGCACTACTTCTTCCAGGAATACGTCGACCATGCGGAATTCACGCTGCATAACGCCTTCACGGTATGCAACACCTATCTTAGGGAGCATTTGCCCGAAGTGAAGAAAGTCGGGGTGCTCGCGACCACGGGGACGCGAAGCACCCGGATCTTCGACCGGTATCTGAGCGAAGTGGAAGTAATCTATCCAAGTGTCGAAGATCAAGAAGACAAAGTCATGAAGGCCATCTACGATCCAGAAATCGGGATCAAGGGCGGACGAACCGAAGGGGAATGCATCGACCTTCTGATCGAAGCCGCCAACGGATTGATCGCGCAAGGCGCCACATGCATTATCGCGGGATGCACGGAAATCGGATTGGTTTTGCGGCCTCACCATTGCGCCGTCCCCTTGATCGACCCCATGCTTCTCACCGTCCAAGAAATCATCAAGCCATGATCCACGTTTTAGCGTGGATTTTTTAATGGAGGTTTACCATGAACGAAGTACTCTTTCACTATCTGAAGACCAAACCCGAACCCTATGAAAGCGGGGAGAAGCTCTTTTGGGATGACGACCACATCTCGCAAGGGATGCTGGAGGCGCACCTGGATCAGGAGTTCGAAGGCGCGACACGGAATTTCGTGTTTGTTTTCCGCTCCGTCAAATGGATCGCAAGTCTCCAACACCAAACGGAACCGAAACTGATCGATTTGGGATGCGGACCTGGGATCTACGCCCAACAATTCCATCTCAACGGATTCAAGGTGACGGGGATCGACTTCTCGCGAAGATCGATCCAGTACGCCAAGGACGAAGCGCAGCGATTGGGGTTTCAGATCGAATACCGATACATGAACTACCTGTCCTTGGATTATGAAGAGGAGTTCGACGTGGCGACCCTGATTTATTGCGACTACGGCGTGTTACCGCCGAATGACCGAAGAGAGTTATTGAAGCGGATCAGAAAAGCACTCAAACCCGGCGGGATGTTCATCTTCGATGCGTTCACCCCGGTCAATTACGCGAACTTCAAAGAAGAGAGAAAAACCGCCTATCGCGACGAAGGGTTCTGGACCGCCAGCCCGCATGTGTTGATCCAGTCGAATGTCCGCTATGAAAGCGATACGTTCCTGGAACAATACCTTGTCCTCACCGAACATGACATCAAACGCTACAACATCTGGAACCAGGCGTTTACCCAAGAAAGCCTCGCCCAAGAACTGATCGATGCGGGGTTTAGGGAGTTGGACGTGTATGCGAACGTCGCGGGGGATGACTTCACACCCCAAAGCGATACGATCTGTTTTGTAGCCCATAAATAAAAACAAGCGCCGATTCGTCGGCGCTTGTCTGTTTCTTGATCTTATAATCCGCATTTCAACTGCGCGTTGCAGTTGGTGCAGGTGTTGCATCCGCCGATTTCTTCGACCACGCCCTCAAGGCAGATCGGACAGATATCGCCGACTTCGACACCGATGTTGCGGTCGATGCGATCGGCACGCATGTCGGTCTTCTTTTCTTCCGCCTGAGTTTCCTTCACGTTGACCCCGAAATCCCTGACCAGGTCCATCTGGGCCCAGTTGGTATCGTCGTCGTTGGTCAGCGAGAGCACTTGGCTATCGCGGCTTCCATCCACATAGACCGTTCCACCTTTGGCTCCGCCATGGTAGAGACGTTCGTAGATTTTCTGAACCTGACGGACGCTGAATCCGCGCGGTGCGTTGACGGTCTTGGAGATCGAGGAATCGATCCACCGTTGGATCGCACATTGTGTATCCGCATGTTCTTCCGGCGCCAATTCCATCGCACTGACGAAATAGTCGGGAAGGCTTTGACGGGTGGCTTCCGGATGGTAGGCCAACCAATCTTCGACGATCTGCGCGTTGACTTCGATGAACTTGCCCAACCGTCCGCTGCGGAAGTAGGAGAAGGAGAAATACGGTTCAAGACCGGTGGAAACGCCGACCATGGTTCCGGTGGAGCCGGTGGGGGCGATAGTCAACAAGTGCGAGTTACGGATCCCGTGCTTCAGGACTTCCTGACGGACATCCTCGCTCATCGTCTTCATGTATCCGCTGTTGATGAACGCTTCGCGTGAACTGAGGAAGGGGAAGGATCCCTTCTCTTTCGCCAATTCGACGGATGCGCCATACGCGCTCTCGGCGATCGTCTTAAAGACTTGGTCGATCGCCTGGATGGAATCTTTGGAACCGTAACGCTTCCCTGCCCAGATCAGCAGGTCGTGCAGACCCATGACGCCCAATCCGACACGACGTTCACCCAAGGCTTGGTGACGGTTCGCCTCAAGGAAATAGGGGGTATCGTCGATGACGTTGTCCTGCATGCGCACGGTCAGCTTCACGGATTCGGCCAATTCATCAAACAGGATTTCACCCGTCTTGCGATTTACGAAGTTCGCCAGGTTGATGGCGGCCAGGTTGCAGACCGAATACGGGGCCAAGGGTTGTTCGCCGCAAGGATTGGTGGCGACCACCTTCTGGCCATACGCTTTCGCATTGGTCATGTCGTTGGCGTTATCGATGAAGAAGATGCCCGGTTCCGCGGAATAGGTCGCACAGAAGCAAACCAAATCCCACAATTCCCGTGCCTGGATCGTACGGTACGTCTTCACTGGATAACCCAGTTCTTCCCATTCGCGAACATCGCCGACTTCATGCCAGCGTTGGTCGTAGGCTTCTTTTTGTTGGGGGGTATAATGTTCAAGATCCGGGAAACGAAGCGCGAAGGGCAGATCTTTCTCCACCGCATCCATGAATTCCTTCGTCAAGGTGACGGAAATGTTCGCCCCCGACAGGAACTCGGGGGATTGGACTTCAAGCGTCCCGCCGTTCAGCAACATCTCCCTTGCGTATTCCGCGATATGCGCCGGCGTCGACTTGTTCTCCACCAACGCTT
Source organism: Bacillota bacterium (assembly GCA_023249475.1). Taxonomy (GTDB): domain Bacteria; phylum Bacillota_I; class Bacilli_A; order Erysipelotrichales; family Erysipelotrichaceae; genus GWE2-51-13. Next base: position 7,457 of record JAHFCO010000002.1, read on the forward strand.
CATACATTTCTTTCTCGACGCGGTTGAGAGGATTGAACCTCAACTTCTTCGCCGCCTCGTCTTTGATCTGTTGATCTTTCGAATTCTCGGTCAACCACTTCAATACCCGCGGGTTCTGCATCTTCGAGATGATGAACTCGATGATGTCCGGATGCCAGTCCGCCAACATGATCATCTGCGCACCACGACGGCTTCCGCCCTGTTCGACCAGATGCGTCAGATTCGCGATGTCGTTGAGCCAACTGACCGCCCCGGAGGATTTCCCGCCGACACCTTTGGCCGGCGCCGATTTCGGACGCAAGGTCGAACCGTTGGTCCCGACACCGCCGCCTCTGGACATGATCTCCATGACCTCTTTGCGATGGTTCGCAATCCCGCCGCGCGAATCATGGACGAACGGCATGACGAAACAATTGAAGTACGTGACTTCCGTTCCGCTCCCCGCGCCATACAAGACACGCCCCGCAGGGATGACATTCATCTTCGATAATTGACGGTAGAACAGCTCACCGTATTTTTCCTTCAGTTCATCGTCTTTTTCCGTATTCGCCAACGCTTTGCCGACCCGCTTCGCGATCTGTTCATAGAAGATCTCCATCGGCTTATCCACGTTTTTGAAACTCCGCGTAATCAATCCGGTCGCGGCTTCGGTCTCGTCTTCAAGCGACGCACGCCATTCTTCTTCCAATTCGATCCGTACGGTTTCCTTCTGACGGTCGATCTCCACGACGACCCCGATGCCTCTGGCAGGAAACTTCGGATCATCCTTCACGATCGTAACGACGACATCCCCCACACCCAAGGTCTTTAGACCGCGGTCCTTCTGCGCATACCGATCCAACATGACCAGACGCGAAACACCGCTATGGATGAGTTGAAAATCCGCTTCGATCGGAACCAAGTGGGGGAAATGACGGGTTATGTCAGCGTTCAGTTTTTCGATGGTGACTTTTGTATAACTCATGGTCATTTTCCTCTTCTCTCTTCGGGTTACTTCTAATTCTAACATAAGAAAGTGGAATACAATTCTGAAAATGCATTCATTTCATCGGGAATTCCATCCGCGTAAACACATAGTCTGAGAGGCGATTCAAGTAAACGCTTAACCCGACCGGCAGTTCCTGCGTCTTGCCCAAGCGTACGACCTGGCGTTCCGCCCGGCGTACGATCGCGCGCAGCCAATGCAGGCGGGCGTTCCTGACATCGTCGAACGGATACACGAAACCTTTGAAAACGTCCTGGCATCGCGCGATTTCGCTTTCAAGATATTCGATCCGTTTCAAGCCGTCGAAGCCCTTGATTTCAAATCCCGCAAGCAGAGAACAAAAACGGACCAAATCGAACGTGAGGGTTTCCCACGTCGAACGATCCAGTTGATTTTCAGATTGCACAAGGATGATCGAACTTTGAAGTTCGTCCAATACACCCAAGGTTTCAATGAGTAAACTATCCTTTTCCACCCGCTTACCGGATACCCCCGTTGTCCCGTGGTCCCCGGTTTTCGTCATGACGCCCATTTTTACCCTCCCATCGCCGCATCAAGGTCGTGAACGCCCGATGCATCGGTACCAAGCAAATCAATATGAGTATATAATTCGAGATTCCGTGGACGATGTCAAACGAGATGCCCCGAATCCAATACGCGATACCCATGGTGACGCCGTAGAGCACGGCGTGCTGGAGGGAAAACAGGAAACCGAAGATCAGTCCGAACAAGCCGCCAAGCAGCGCCCAGCGGTCGGGATTGACCCCGTTGATCTTTTTAAAGAGGACACAGATGCTCATCCAAAGCGGCCAGATCCACAAATAGCCGATCACCCAATCCCCCAGTCCCCAGACCAAGGCTTCCAACACGGCGAACACGACACTCACCAGGAAGGCGTCCACCGGTTTCAAATGGAGGGCGACCAAGAGGAAAAGAAGGGTGACGAGTTCGACGTTGGGGATGAAGGCCAACCCGACCTGGGCGGCGAAAATCGTCGCCGCCAGAGCCGAGATCAGTACGATCCGTTTAACCGGTTTCATTATTCAAAGCTCGAGGTAAAGGTAAAGGTAAACAAATCCTTATCGTAGATCGGAGCTTGGTCGATACCTGAGCAATAGCCTGCGCTCTTACAATCGGGGTTGGTTTCGGAATCATACAGCCACCAGGGACCGGCGGCCGAATCTTCCGTGACATAGTCGTCGACACCGACGATGAACCGGCCGAACGCATCCGTTTTTTCTCCGGAAAGTTCAAGATCCACCCACTTCTTCGCTTCCATCTCATCCAACAATTCACCCAGCGTTTCCGCATCCGTACGGATGGTTTTATCCAGGATGGTCACATCGCCCGCTTCTGCATCGACGATCATGACGATCCGGATCGCTTTGGATCCAGCCTGCAACTTGCTTTGGTTGTACCACGCTACGGCTCCCAGGAGCACGGCACCGATGCCAAGCACGATCAGGACTTTGACTAGACTCTTCTTCATGGAAATCCTCCCTTACAAAAAAACACACAACCTGGTGGGATGTGTGAAAAAAGACCGGAAGTCTTTTTATCTTGTTCCCAGAAGATAAAAACGTTGCAGCGGAAGGCAGGTCTACTGGCTGACAGATCATCCTCGGGGAGCCTTCCCGCCATGCGGCAGTGGCTTATTTCCCTTCGTCCTTGTCTACAGTTGCTGGGACAGCTTCGTTTATGGCGAATTCCCTATTGAGCCCGACGGGCACCATTCCTTGCATACTTATTATAGTTCGCACCTTGTCTTGGACGCAACAAGATTCGAAAACAAAACCCGAATAAACATTCTCCTTTAATTCAATCTCACCATCTGATAAAATAGACGAAACAAACCGAGGTGGATTCATGGATTATTCCGTATTGATCGTCGCGGCAGGTCGCGGAGAGCGCATGGGGCTTGGCTACAACAAGGTCTTTTATCTGTTGAAAGAAGGGACGACGATCCTGGATACGACGATGGAAATCTTTTTGAAAGACGACCGGTGCCGTCAGATCGTCATCGTGACCAACCAGAACGAAATGACGATGGCGATGAAGAAGCGCGAAATCGGACGGATCGTCCACGTGGCCGGCGGGGAGACGCGTCAAGCGAGCGTCCGCAACGGATTGATGGCGGTCACCCAAGACGTCGTGTTGATCCATGACGGAGCCCGTCCGTGGTGTCCGATGAAATGCGTCGACGATTTGTTGGTCGCGATGGAAACGGAAGACGCGGCGGTGTTGGCGGTCGCCGTGAAGGATACGATCAAGGAAGTGGAAGACGGATACATCGTACGGACGATCGAGCGTTCACGCCTGGTGCAGGCGCAAACGCCCCAAGCATTTAAGACGAAGCTGATCATGGAAGCGTGTAAGATCGCGGACGAAACCAATGCGAAAGTCACGGACGACGCCCAGATGGTCGAGATGTTCACGAAAACGCGGGTCAAAATCATCGAAGGATCTTATACCAACATCAAGATCACAACCAAGGAAGACCTGAAACGAAACTAGAGAGGAAAATCTTCCTCTTTTTTATTTCCCCTTTACTTTGACGTTGCGTCAACGTCTATAATGGGATTATCCACTTCGAAGGGATAGTAACCATGAATCCATACACCATGATCCGCGACGTCTCGAAGCAGTTCGACATCTCGACCCGAACCCTGCGCTATTATGAAGAAATCGGTCTCTTGAAAAGTACACGCCTGGATGAATCGGCGTACCGATACTACGACCAAGAAGCCTTGCGCAGGCTCGACCAAATCGTCATCTTGAAAAAACTACGGTTTTCACTGCGCGATATCCACCGCCTGTTGAGCGTGAAAGAAACACAGGTCGCCATCGAAGTCGTTAGCGACCATCTGAAAACCCTGGATGATGAAACCCAGGCCTTAGTCTCGCTGCGCAATCTGGTCGAACACTTCCTGAACGAAATGAAGCGATCAGGGTGGACGAGAACGCTTGAGGGAAGCCAAGACGGGATGCGGCTTGAAACGCTGCGAGAACCTGCGGATCCGAAAGAAACGGAGAATCGATCGCCCATGGCACATCTCGATGAAATCAGCAGAAAAACACAAAAACACGGTCCGGTGAGGATCGTCAAACTCCCCCCGATGCGGATGGCGGCCTATCGCGCCCCGGTCGGACCATCGCCAGAGCAAGAAGGATGGAACCAGGTCAACCGCCTGTTGCTTGATCCAAGACTACGTGCGTATCCGAACCTGAGGATTTTCGGGTTCAACAACCCTTCAGGTCGCGACGAACACGGCTATGAATTCTGGGTCAGCGTCCCGGAGGATGTTGAAATCGTCCGACCCTTCAAAGAAATACGGTTCGACGGCGGCTTATATGCGGCGCATGTCACGGCACTCCACAGCATCTTTGAAACCTGGATGTATCTGGTCGCCGAAATCAAGAAACACCCGAACTATCGACTCGACCCTTCGTACATCGGACAACTCGACGACATCGTCCACCCGCACCTTGAAGAAAGCATCGGGGAGGACATCCTGCAAACCGATATGACAGGCGAAGAAGACATGGATCGCCAACTCGACTTGTTTCTACCGATCATGCCAAGATAAGAAGACGCCGCGGCGTCTTCTTTCATTACAAAGGATTCATCAGACAATGAACCCATGGTAAAATGGAATCGTTGAATCGATGCGTAGAAGAAAGAGAAAAGAGGGAAACGTCATGGGTAAACTTAAAACCATCTGTATCAGTGCTAAACGAGGGGTCTTGAAAAACGAAGTCGAGGAATGCACTGTCATCGCCGGGTTTGGCATCGAACAGGACGGGCACGGCGGGGAGTGGGGAAGACAGATCACCGTCCTGAACTACCAAAGCTATCTGAAAGCCAGACAAGCCCATCCCGACCTGGATCTGCATCCCGGCAGTTTCGCCGAGAACCTGATGGTCGACGGCATCGACTTTTCGTTGATCAAACCGTTGTCGCGTATCCGACTCGGGGATTCCGTCCTTCTTGAAGTCAGCCAGATCGGTAAGGAAGACCACCCCAGCGTCGTGACGCGCACCTACGGAATCAGTCTCTTGCCATATGAAGGTTTGTTTTGCCGGGTCGTCGAAGGCGGAAGGCTGAAAAAAGAGGACGGGGCCAAGCTGGTTTCGCAATAATAAAGAGCGCTGAAGACGGGGTTTTCAACCGTCGAAAACAGCGAAATGAAGTGATTTACAAGCACCCCCTCTTCTGCTATAATGAACAAACGGGTAGATATGTCCCATATTTACTCCTTGCCCGAGAGGGCCACAGACCATAAGGAGGTGTACAAATGAGAAAGTATGAAGTCATGTACATTGTGAACGCATCGTTAGACGATGCCGCTCGCCAAGATGTCATCAACGGATTGCACGCGATTATCACCAATAACGGCGGCAGCATCGTTAAAGTTGACGAATGGGGAACAAGAGAGTTCGCGTACCGCATCGAAGACATGACCAAAGGTTACTACGTCGTTTTGAACATCGAAGCCGAGCCGGCAGCGGTAAAGGAATTCGATCGTTTAGCACGAATCAACAGTAACGTCGTCAGACATTTGATCTTAAATTTGGAAGACGAATAGAGGGGGAACCACATGATCAATCGCGTCGTTTTAGTCGGCCGGATTACAAAAGATCCGGAGTTGCGTAAGACACAGACTGGGAAATCCGTCGCGTCCTTCACCGTTGCGTGCAATCGCCGCACGACCGCAGGGCAACAAGAACAAGCAGACTTCATCCGATGCACCACATGGGAACGTACGGCGGAATTCGTCGGTCAATACGTCCGCAAAGGGAATTTGATCGGAGTCGAAGGTCGGATTACCACGGGTAGTTACGACGGTCAAGACGGAAAGAAAGTCTACACGACGGAAGTCACGTGTGATTCGGTCCAACTCTTAGAATCCAAAGGTGCTAGCGAGAATCGTTCGCAAACCTTCACCGCACCGTCGCAAGGTCAGCCGCAAGGCTACTATCCCGACAACAATACCGCGGATGAAGACTTCAATACCGGTCCTTTGCTGGATATATCCAGCGACGACCTTCCATTTTAACAAGAAAGGAGATCTACCATGGCATTTAAAAAGCAAAGAATGGGCCGCAAAAAGGTTTGTTACTTTACAAAAAACAATGTAACCACGATCGACTATAAGGATATCGAACTGTTGAAGAGATTCATCTCCGCAAACGGCAAGATCATTCCCAGACGTGTTACCGGCACTCGTGCAAAATACCAACGCTTGCTGGCGACCGCGATCAAACGTGCTCGTCAAATGGCTCTGCTACCTTACGTAGCCGACTAAGTTCAAACAAACCTCCATCGGTCTCGATGGAGGTTTTATGCATTGAAAGGAGTTTCCATGCGTAAATCCGTGCGTCAGATTACAGACGGCGCGATGATGATCGCCATCATCGGCCTCTTTGTCATCATCAACCGACAATTCCTGTTCATCCTTGAAACCTATGCGGCCTTCCTGATGCCGCTGCCGATCTTGTTCTATACCGTGAAACACGGATTGAGAAACGCCTGGGTCGTCGCCTTCGGGATGACGATCATCAGTTTCATCCTCGGTACGCCGCAATCCTTGTTCTTCATGGCGAGCGCATTGGCCAACGGACTCGCCTACGGGTATGGCGTCAGTAAGAAGAAAGCCAACGAATGGTTGCTTGGAATCACGATTCTGATCACGGCCGCCACGATGTTTTTGACAACCTATGCATTCGCCGCCTTTTTTGGGTATAATGTGATGGAAGAAGTGGGCTTGATCATCGACTATCTCAAAACCTTGGATACCATCACGGTCGATGCGACCTTGACGGCGACCTTGTACGCGATGTATCCGATGGTGGTTCTGCTGACCGCCGTCCTCCAGTCGATCTTGACCCACATCTCCGCGATCCTCTTGATGAAGCGGTTGAAGATCGCGGTCTTGCCGATGCGCCCCTTGAATACGATGCGCGTCCCCAAACCGTTGGGTTGGATCGCGTTGGCCTTATTGTTTTCGCCGTTTCTCGCCAAAGCGATGACGGACAACATCGACCTGCAGGTCACGGCCAACCTCGTCTACCTGATCGCATTGATGGTCTTCCTCTTCGATACGTTCATCTTCCTTAGCCTGGCGGCCCCGGTCGTCAAGATGAAACGGTTGCCAACCATCGGGCTTCTCCTTTATCTCATCCTTCCCGCGCCGATGACCTATGTCTGCATCATCATCGGGGCGCTCGATATCCTAACTGATTTCAGAAACCGGGTCCTATATCGGAGGTAATGTCGTGTTCGAACAATTCGCGAAGTTAAGAATCAAGATCATCGCCATCCTCGCGGCCGAAGTCGTGGTTTTTTCCTTGGTCCATTTCGTATACCAAGTCGGATTCAACGGATTCGACACCGTCATCATCCTGGTCAACATCGCACTGATCTGGATCTTGGTCGATACGTACCAGGAAGACCAGAAGAAACGCGTATTGACGATCTCCAGGGTCCTGGGCAGCGATGCGAAGGAAGCGTTCCTCTTCGGGGAAGTCGGGTTCTTGACGTATGATGAGAACTACATCATCACGTGGATCAGCGAACTGTTGGAAGACCGGGGCTACGACGTCATCGGGAAGAAGGTCACCAGTTGGTTACCGAAAACGAAAACCTTGTTCACCGGGGATGATGAAACCGTCATCGAAGACGTCGATGAAACGGTATATCAGATCATCCGCAAAGAAGACGGGCAAACCTTGTTTCTGAAGGACGTGACGATGAGCTATCGTCTGAGCGACCTTTATGAAAAAGAACAAGTCGTGTTGGGTTTGATCCATCTGGATAACTACGAAGAGACGATCCAATACGAAGAAGAACAAAAAACCTCCATCATCGAAAGCAAGCTTCGCCAACCGGTCGTCGATTGGGCGAAAAGCAAAGGGATGTTCGTAAAGAGGATCAAGAACGATCGCTATCTTTTGGTGCTCAACGAGAAGATTTTCCAAGAGATCATGAACGAACGTTTCTCCATCCTGAACTATATCCGTTCCACGGCGCAACAGATGGATGTGGCGATCACCCTGTCGATGGCGTTTGCGCGCGGGACCGCCGACTTCCAGCAACTCGAGGAAATGGTCAACAACCTGCTCGAACTCGCCCAAAGCCGCGGCGGCGACCAGATCGCCATCAAGCGTTTCTCCGAAGACGTGAAGTACTTCGGCGGAAGCAGCGAGGCGCAGGAAAAACGCAGTAAGGTCCGTGTCCGCGTCATCGCCCAGACCTTGCGCGACTTGATCCAACAATCCTCCGACGTGCTCGTCGTGGGGCATAAGGAGATGGATTTCGATTGTTTCGGCGCCGCCTTGGGCATCAGCCGGATCGTCCAATCCTATGGGAAAACCGTACGCGTGGTCACCCGTTCCGGCGGGATCGAAGCGAAGCTGAGCGGCGCGATCCTGAAACACAAGGAAATCCTGGAAACCAACCATCACTTCATCAATGAGACGGAAGCGTTGGAAGACTTGAAGAAAGACACGTTGGTCGTCATGGTGGATCATCACATCGCCAACCAGTCGAACGCCCAAAGCGTCATCGAGAAAGCGAAGAAAGTGGTGGTCGTCGACCACCATCGCCGATCCGGCGATTTCAGTTTCAATCCGGTGTTGGTCTATGTGGAAACCGCGGCGTCGTCGACGTCCGAACTCGTGACCGAACTGGTACCCTATCAAACCAACCTCGTCTCCTTCGAAAGCGCGGAAGCGACCATCATTCTTACCGGGATTTTGATCGACACCAACCGGTTCCGCAACCGGACCGGTTCGAGAACGTTCGAAGCCGCATCGCTCTTGAAGAAATACGGGGCGGATACGTATGAAGCCGACGATCTGTTGAAAGATGATTTCAACGATTTCGAAATGAAGACGAAGTTACTGAAGAACTGTGAAAAGAAACCCGGCGGGATCTTGATTTCCGCTTTGAACGACGGAAGCGTGGCGCCGCGCGCCATTTTGTCCCAGGTCGCCGACAGTATGTTGTCGATCAAGGATGTGGAAGCCGCGTTCGTCATCGCCAACATCGACGAAAAGACGGTCGCGTTGTCGGCCCGGTCCAAAGGGAAAGTCAACGTCCATACGATCGTCGAAAAAATGAGCGGCGGGGGCCATTTCTCCGCGGCCGCATTGCAGCGCGAGAATACGACCGTGGTCAAATTAAAAGAAGAACTTGAAGAAGCACTGAAAAAATACATGGAAGAAGAGGAACATAAACATGAAAGTCATCTTGCTTGAAGACGTTAAGAACGTCGGGAAGAAGGATCAGATCGTCGACGTCGCGGACGGATACGCGCGCAACTTCCTGATCCGCAATAAACATGCGGTCGAAGTCACCAAGACCAGCCTGGGGATTCTGGATAACCAGAAACTGCAGGAAGAACTGAAAGAAAAACAGAAAATCGCGGACGCCGAGGCGCTTAAGGCGAAACTCGCCACCGTGAAACTGGTTTTCGACGTGAAGGTCGGAGAAGGCGGCAAGGTTTTCGGATCGATCAGCACCAAGCAAATCGCGGAGACCTTACAGAAGGCCCACGGGATTTCGATCGATAAGCGGAAAATAGTGGACAACGGTCCGATCCATACCTTAGGATTAAATCAGGTAAAAATCGAGCTGCATAAGAATGTCGTCGGAGAAATCGCCGTTCATCTCAAGGCCACGAAGTAAACGAGGTACCCCATGAGTCGTCAACTCCCCAACAGCATCGAAGCCGAACAAGCGCTTTTATCAAGCATGCTTGTCTATCCCAGCGCCGTCAACATCGCCCTTGAACAGGGGATGCATGCGGACGAATTCTACGTGGAGGCGCATAAGCGTCTTTTCACCGTGATGATGGGGATGCAGGAAGAAGGGAAACCGATCGATGCGCCGGGTCTGATCAGCCGATGCAACGACCTCAACGTGTTGAGTTCGATCGGGGGCGTCGACTTCATCATGGAACTCTCCGATACGTCGGTCTCTTCCGCCAACACCAAATACTACATCGAACTGATTCAAAATAAAGCCTATCTGCGCAATCTCATCCTGACCGCGCAAACCATCGCCGACGAAGGGTTCAATTCAGGACCGGATATCGACGAAGTCATGGACCGCGCCGAGAAGCAACTGCTCAACGTCACGCGGACGCGCCGTACGGGGGATTTCAGGGCATCGAAAGAAGTCGTAACCACCGTCGTCGACAATATCCAGAAGATGAGCACCAACCGTTCCGCGATCACCGGGACGGCGACCGGGTATCGGGATTTGGACCGTTGCACCAACGGATTCCAAAAAGGGGACCTCATCATCCTCGCCGCCCGTCCTTCCATGGGGAAAACCGCGTTCGCCTTGAACCTGACCATGAACGCCGCCCAGATCAACAACGAAGCGGTCGCGTTGTTTTCGCTTGAAATGCCGGCCGAACAACTCATTTCGCGTATGTTGTCGGCGAAATCGCGGATCCCGGGGCAAAAACTGCGCACCGGATACCTCGTCAACAACGAATGGAACCAACTCAACGAAGCGGCGACCGAACTCCGCATGGCGAAGATCTTCATCGACGACAGCCCGGGCGTACGGGTCGCGGAAATCTTTTCGAAGTGCCGCAAACTCCAAGCCGAACACGGCTTATGCATGATCGTCATCGACTATATCCAGTTGATCTCGGGTAGCGGAAGAAACTCCGAAAACCGTCAGCAAGAGGTTTCCGAGATTTCGCGCAGCCTGAAGTCGTTGGCGCGTGAACTCAAAGTCCCGGTCATCGCCCTTTCACAGTTATCCCGTACCGTCGAACACCGTACGGACAAACATCCGATGTTGAGCGACCTGCGTGAATCGGGCGCCTTGGAACAAGACGCCGACTTGGTCGTCTTCCTGTATCGCGATGCGTACTATAACCGTGCCGAGGATGTCCCTGAAACCGAAGAAGTCGACATCGACATCGCGAAACACCGTAACGGACCGACGCAAGTGGTCAAACTTGCATTCGAACGGTCCATCAACAGCTTCTATAACTACGCCGAAGGCGCAGGACCAAAAGGAGGGTAGACATGAAGAAAATACTTCCCGTTCTTTTGGCACTCGCGTTGAGCCTGGCGGTCGTCTCGTTATCCAAAAACTTTGAAACCCCCGCCTTGGATCCCGATGTCAACGCGTTCACGGAAACGTCGATCATTCCCCAAGCGGTCGATACGGTTGTGGGAAGCCCGACGACCATTTCGAAAGTATACGTGAAGAACGAGTTGATCGGCGTCATCACCGATGCGACGAAACTGGAAAGCCTGCTAAAGGAAGTTTACAAAGAAAGCTATGAAGCCTATTTCCCCAACACGAACATCGGATTGGGCGAGGACGTGGTCATCACCACCGAGCAAAGCTACGTCCAATACGAAAACAAGGACGCGGAGATTCTAGCGTACCTGAAAGAGAAAGATTTGTTTTCCGTCGAAGTCAACAAGATCGAGTTCTCCAACGGGGCGATCATCTATGTGAAAAACCTGGAGGACTTCGAAGCCGCCAAGGAACAATACCTGTTGAACTTCATTTCCAAAGAAGCGTTGGACCTCATCAAAAACAAGAAACTGCCGGCGGAACTCAAAACCTACGGATACCGTGAAACCGGGATTTCGGTCGTTGAAACGACGACGGCGACCAAAGGGTTGGCGCCGAAATCCGACATCCTCATGGATAAGAACGCCATCGTCTACTTCCTGAGTTATGGATACGGGGTGGAAAAGAAATACTATACAGTCCAACCCTACGATACGATCGAAGGGGTGGGATCACTGAACGGACTGAGCGCCCAGCAAGTCGTGACGATCAACGCCGAAGTGTTGAAATCGACCGAACAAATCCTGCAAGCCGGGATGAAACTGAACGTCACCTATTTCCAATCGCCGATCAACGTCATCGTCAATCACGAACGTCTGGTGCGTGAAACCGTCTATCCGAAACCCACGAAATACGTTACGGACAACACCCTGCGCGAAGGCCTGCGCGTCGTGCAGACCAACGATCAAAACGGCTACGCCAACGTCAAATACAAGGAAGTCTATGTGAACGGCGAGTTGGCCGGATATGAAAAGATCTCTTCCGTCATCATCAAACAGCCCGTGCAGGAAGTCATCCGGGTCGGGACCAAAGTCATCCCGGGCATCGGGAGCGGCAAGTTCAGATGGCCCGTCGACAATCCCCGCATATCCTGCCGTTGGCTATGTTATACGGGGCATTACGCAATCGACATCGTCAACGTCTATAACCGCTACGGGTACATCTATGCCGCCGACCGCGGGGTCGTCAAGGATCGCGGCTGGCATTACCTGGCAGGCTACTTCATCATCATCAACCATAACAACGGATACTGGACGAAATACAACCATTTATCCAGCCCGGCCTATTTCCCGGTCGGCGTCGCCGTTGAAAAAGGGGAAGTCATCGGTCGAATCGGTACCACGGGAAAGACAACAGGTCCGCACGTCCACTTTGAAATCTGGGTCGATGGAACGCGGAAGAATCCGTGCAAATGGCTCGGGTGCTAAGATGAGATATCATTTGTTGGCAAGCGGATCCAGAGGAAACTGTTGCATCATTCAAGCCGGGGACACCCGGCTTGTTATTGATTGCGGAACGACCCAAAAGCATCTGACACACAGTTTTCACAATCTAGGGATAGACTATAACAAGGTCGATGCCGTGTTGATCACACACAGCCACAGCGACCATGTCAGCGCATTGAAAATGTTCAGTAAACACCCGGTGTATACGCCCTTCGTCATCGATGCGCGACCGGATGCGATCCGAATCACCCCCTACGAACCCTTTATCGTGGGAGAGGTTTCGATCCTTCCCGTCCCCCTTTCCCATGACTCGGGATTGACCTTGGGCTACGTCCTGCGCCATGACGGGGAAACCCTGGTGTATGTCACCGACACGGGCTATGTGCGCGAGCATGATTTCACACACTTCGAGAATGCGGATTATTATATCTTCGAAAGCAACCACGATCCGGAGATGCTGATGAAAACCAGCCGTCCGATCTTCACCAAGAAACGCATCCTTTCGGACAGCGGCCATCTCTGCAACGAAGACAGCGCCAACGTCCTCAGTAAACTGATCGGCCCTTCCACCACGGAAATCGTGTTGGCCCACCTCAGTCAGGAAGCCAACGACGAGTTCCTCGCGTATTCCACCCACGCCAGGATTTTGGCACAGAACCACCCTTCACGCATTCAAACCTTGACGCTACGTTGCGCCAGACAATATGAAACCTTATCAGGAGGAAAATAAATGAAAAAATGGGTAGGCGTCCTCATCGCTGCGTTGGTCGTCTGGAACAGTATCCTCACGATCCAACTCTCTCAGTTTCAAACACAATTAGAAGAAAAAACCACGGAGACGAAAATCATCAACAAGGTCGTCACCGATTTCACGACGGACGTTACGAAGGTCGTCGAGAAATCCCTCGACAAAGTCGTCGGTGTTTCCGCGCTCTACAACGGGGAAGTGTTTTCCACGGGAAGCGGAGCCATCTACGATGTCGAAGGGTCCAAAGCCTACATCATCACCAACAACCATGTCATCGAAGACGCGACCAGCCTGACGGTCACGTTCGCCAACGGGGAGAAACTGGACGCGAAAGCCTTGGGTTCGGACCTCTACACCGATCTCGCGTTGCTTGAAGTCGACATCGACTTCACGATCACCCCCTTCAGTCTTGGCGATTCCGCCTTGATCAAGGTCGGGGAAAATGTGTTGGCGATCGGCAGCCCCCTGGGGTTGGATTTCCAAGGCTCGGTCACCATGGGGATCATTTCCGGCGTGGACCGGATCGTTCCGGTCGACCTCAACAGCGACGGATTCGACGATTGGGACAGTCTCGTCCTGCAAACCGACGCCGCGATCAACCCGGGGAACTCCGGCGGACCGCTCATCAACATGGCGGGCGAGCTGGTCGGGATCACCTCGATGAAGATCGTCTATGAAGAAGTCGAAGGCATGGGGTTCGCGATTCCGATTAACGAAATCATCCCCATCATCGAGCAGCTTAGGGCGAACGGCAAGGTCATCCGACCCGTCCTCGGAATCTCAGCCGTCGGTATCGACGAGCTCAGCAACTATCAGAAGAGTTTTTACGGGATCCAACTCGACCTCGACAAAGGTCTCTATATCACGTCGATCACGTTCAGCGGGCCGGCCGGTTCCGCAGGCATCAAGAAAGGCGACATCATCCTTGCGTTCGACGGTGTCGAAATCACCACGTTCAAGCAATTCAGAAAACTGCTTTACGCCAAGAAGGTCGGGGACCCGGTCGTCATCCGCTACCTGCGCGACGAGAAGGAAACCGAAGTCACCGTGACGTTGAAATGATCAAACTCATCGCCGTCGGCAAGATCAAGGAAAAAGCGCTGGCGGAGCTGATCCAGGACTATCAAAAACGGATTCAGCCTTACCATAAGATCCTGATCGAGGAAATCGCCGACGAACCGACCTCCGACGACCTTGCCTCCCAAAAGGCCGGGATGGTCAAGGAAGGGGAAAGGATCTTGGAGAGGATCAAACCGGAAGACCAGGTCATCCTCTTGGACCTGCATGGCGACATTTACGATTCGCTTTCCTTCGCAAAACAAATGGAAGAACACTTCACTTATTCCCCGAAACCGCTGGTCTTTGTGATCGGTGGATCGATGGGGGTGTGCGATGCGGTGCGACAGCGCGCCAACAAGCGATGGAAACTCTCCGATTGCACGTTCCCGCATCAGATCGTCCGGCTTCTCGTCTTGGAACAACTCTTCCGATCCTTTAAAATCAACCGCAATCAAACCTACCACAAATGACGATGAGCAATTCATCATCATTTGTTTTATAATATGGGAAAGAGGTGACCCATGAAATTCCACATACAAGCAAACACCGCGGATACGATGGATGACTTTTTGGAATTCTTCGAGCATCGCGCCTTCCGCGACAATCCCCAATGGGCGGGATGTTACTGCCTTTATCCGCATTACAACGACAAAGAATGGGAAGCGGCGAATCCGAAAGACAATAAGATGCAAGCCATGGTGATGCTGGCGGACGGACATCTACCGGGATATCTCGGCTATCTCAACGGATCGGTCATCGCCTGGATGGCGGTCGGGAAGCGCAAGCAGTTCAAGCGTTTCGCCGAACCTCTCGCCAACGACGAAGACGAGACGAAGAAACTCTACTCGATCACATGCATCACCATCGATCCGGACTATCGCAACCAAGGCATCGCGACCGCGATGCTTGAGCGGGTCTTGGCCGATTTGACGATGCAAGGCGTCGACTTGGTCGAAGCCTATCCCATGGACCAGGAAGGATCCAACGCCCATCAACACCGAGGTCCGTTGAGCCTCTACCTCCATGCCGGATTCACAATCGTCGAGAAAGTCGGTGCCTTCTGCCGGGTCAGGAAAACCCTGTGATTACGAAACTCTCCGAAGGGATCTACGCGCGCAAGATCATCGTATCCGGTGAACCTTGGCCGCTGACCACCTACCTTTGGATCACGAAACACCACAATCTCTATCTGGATGCCGGGTTGGGTGAAAACGCCCTCCTCGAGCTTTCCGAATATGCCGATCCTTCGAAGAAAAATACATTGATTTATTCGCATTATCATTTCGACCATGTTTGGGGAGGAAACGCGCTGAAAGACGCAGACATCCTTGCGCACCGCCGTTTCCTCGACCATCAGACCCATCTTGAAAAAGACAGAGTCGATCTCATCCGCTTCGCCGAAGGGAAGAACGGGATCGCACTGCCGACGCGATACATCGACGAGGATGTGGACTTCGACGACGACCTGCGCATTCTCTATGCCCCGGGTCATACCGACGACGGGTTGATGGTCTATCACAAAACCCTGCACATCCTCTTCATGGGGGATGTGGCCGCGGACGAAGGAAGGGACTTGCCCGAATTGGCCGGGTCCGTCGATACGTACCTCGCCACGCTGAAAAAACTGGAAGGATTGCAGATCAGGCAAATCCTCTGTTCCCACCGCGACCCCGAAGACGCGAACTATCTGAACATTCTGAAGGAAAACGCTTACATTCTGCGAAAAAATTGTCAATAAGACGCCTTGAAATGCCGATAGACTTGTTGTAATTGCGAAAAAAATGGGTTAGAATGATAACAGAAAGCAGGAGGGTAAATCGATGAAACAAATTACCGTATTAATCGTTGATCCGGTCGGTCTGCATGCCCGTCCGGCGACCGTAGCCGTCAACGCAGCCAGCAAGTTCAAATGTGAAGTGAAAGTATCCTTCAAAGGACGCTCGGTCAATATGAAATCGATTATGGGTGTCATGTCTTTGGGTATTCCGACGCAATCCGAAGTTACGATTTCGTGCGAAGGCGACGACGAAGAAGTGGCGATCACGACCATCGAAGAAGTATTGCGTACGCAAAAGGTTATCGCGTAACAGAATCACATAAATAGAAGATGGTCTCATCTTCTTTTTATTATACGGAGGAAGAAATCATGATCGAACAACGTATCGCACATTGGAAATCTTTTGAGCGCCTTGATCCTTTACTGCGCAGTGAACTCGAAGGATACACCCCCACCCAACTACAGGATGCTTTCTACACCAGCCTCGAATTCGGTACGGCCGGGATGCGCGGATTACTCGGCGCAGGCCCCAACCGGATGAATCTCTATACGATCCGCAAGGCGAACGTCGCATTCGCCAAGTATCTTCTTCAATATCCCGATGCCAAGGAACGTGGCGTCGCCATCGCCTATGACAACCGCTGGATGTCCAAGGAATTCTCCGTGGAATCCGCCCGCGTGTTGGCGATGTTCGGCATCCCCTCGTTCGTCTTCACATCGTTGCGTCCGACCCCGGAACTTTCGTTCGCCGTCCGTCACCTTCATTGCATCGGCGGGATCGTCGTCACCGCGTCCCACAACCCCAAAGAATACAACGGATACAAGGTCTACGATGAGAAGGGATGTCAATTGATCCCTTACCAAATCGACCAGGTCATCGCCGAAATCAACAAGATCGAAGACGAGTTGTCGATCGAGGTTTCACTCACCCCCAAACAAGAGAAATTGATCCGTTGGATCGACGACGAGGTCGACAAACCCTATGAAAAACGGGTTCTGGCGATCCAGAACCGTCCCGAACAAGATAAGTCCTCCACCAAGATCATCTTTACGCCGCAACATGGCACGGCCTATCATCCGGTCATGAACGTCCTGACCAAAGCCGGGTATCATGTCATCCCCGTCTTGGAACAGTGCACCCCCGACCCTGAATTCCCCAACACGAAAACGCCCAATCCCGAAGAGAAGGCGGCCTATGACAGAGCCATCGACGTCATGAAGGAACATCTGGCGGACGCGGCGTTGTCCACCGACCCGGACGCGGACCGCGTGGGCGTCGTCGTCGTGCATCACGGCGAGTACCGCTTGTTGACGGGCAACCAAACCGGTTCGATCCTGTTGGACTATGTTTTCTCCACCAAGAATGAAAAGGGCACCATGCCTTCAAACCCGGTCATCTTCAATACCGTCGTCACGTCCGACCTTGGCGAAAAGGTCGCGACTTCCTATGGCGTCGAAACCGAAAAGACACTGACCGGATTCAAGTTCATCGGCGAGAAGATCGCGAAATATGAAGTGACGCATGAAAAGAACTTCGTCTTCGGCTATGAGGAAAGCTACGGTTATCTGGTCGAACCCTTCGTCCGTGATAAGGATGCCATCCAAAGCTGTCTTTTGTTGAGTGAAGCCATCACCTATTACAAGAACCAGGGCAAGACCCTTGTCGATGTGTTGGAAGACCTCTATCGCAAGTTCGGATGGTATCTTGAAGACCAGGTTTCCCTCTCCCTCAAAGGGGAAGAAGGGTCCAAACGCATCAAACAGATCATGACGCATTTCCAAACCACGGAAATCCCTTCGTTCGCCGGCATCAGGATCGTCGCAAAGGAAGACTACCGCAGACTGGAACGCATCGACAACGGCGTCGTCAGTACGCTTGATTATCCCCCGAGCGACGTCATCAAGTATTTCCTGGAAGACGGAAGCTGGATCGCGATCCGTCCTTCCGGAACCGAACCCAAATGCAAGTTCTACTATTGCGTGACGGATGTTTCCAAAGAAGCTTCCCTTGCGAAATTCGAACGGCTGAAACAAGCGGTCGCCAAAGAAATCGAATGAACGAGACTCCCGAAAGGGGGTTTTGTTTCAATAAAATTCATTGGAATGACGACTCGTCGCGCATCATCGTGGTATAATCAAACCTGAAAGGTGGGTGTACCGGTGAATCCACTCAATCCGACAATCAACTTCTATTCGGTCCTCATCCTGGTCATCCTCTGGTTGCATTCGGACAAGCAGGAAGAGAAACGCTCCCTCCAGTATCGATTGTATATGCTGATGTTGGATTCGACGATCGTTCTATTGGTTTTCGACGTTTTCAGTCGCATGGACGGGAACGCCGACTCGATCTTCCCGGTGCTTAACCAAGTCGGCAACTTCGTCGTGTTCGGGCTCAGCCCCGTCCTTCCATCGTTGTGGTTGGTCTATGTCGTCAACCAGGTTTTCCAGGATGAAGAGAAATCGCTGAAACTGACGAAGCCTTTGATCCTCTTCTGGTTCATGAATCTTATGACCGTCGTGTTGTCCTTGAACTATGGGTGGTACTACTCGATCGACGCGCAAAACATGTATCACAGGGGATCGTACTTCCTCGTCCCCGTCATCTATAATTTCGCATTGTTGCTGATCTCTTTTATTTATGTGATGAAGAATACGAAATCCATCCACAAGAACCATCGGTTCACCCTTATGTTCTTCCCGCTTTTCTTCCTCTTCAGCGTCGTTCTTCAAGTCTTTTTATACGGCTTCCCGATCCTTCTGAATTCGGTGGTGCTCTCTTTATTGTTTGTCAGTCTGAACATCCAAAACCATGGCATGAACACGGACTATCTCACCGGTATCAGCAATCGCAAGAAACTCGAATCCTACTTAAAGGAAAAGGTTCGCTACAGTTCCGAAAAGAAGAGTTTCTCGGCCATCATGGTCGATATCGATAACTTCAAATCCATCAACGACACCTTCGGACACGACATGGGGGATTCGGCGCTGCAATCGGCCGTCAGTCTTCTCAACGGGTGCATCCGGAATTCCGATTTTCTTGCCCGTTACGGCGGGGATGAGTTCTTCATGATTCTGTCAATCGACGACCATGGAAAACTCGAGGAAGTCGTAGAACGTATCCGGACCCAACTAGCGAAGTTCAATGCCTCGAAAGGACAGCCCTACACCCTTGAATTCAGCATGGGGTACGGGGTTTATGACGTAAGCAAACGGCAAACGACACAGGAGTTCGAGAACCTGCTCGACCAACGGCTTTATGAAGAAAAGCAGAAAAGATCCGGTGTCCGATCCGATCAGTAATCACGGTTCCCTAGCGCGGGAACCGTTTTATTTGACATCGAGGAGGGGGTTTGAACTCGGAAAACCATCAATATTCCCAGGAATTCATGGTGATGTAAACGATTTCTTCAGAATTTTCCGCTTTTGACAGTACTACCCGAATCAAGTACAATGAAACTAACCACAAGGGGGTCACATGATCATGCTGCAACACGCACTCGTCGAGCAGTTCCATTCAGGCCATAGCCTGGATGCGCACCATTTATTCGGAGCGCACTTTTCCTATGAAGGGGTCAACGGTGTCCGCTTCACGGTATATGCCCCGCATGCCCATCGGGTACAGGTCGTCGGATCGTTCAACGACTGGGGCTATCCGATCGAGATGCACCGTGCGACGACCGGAGGGATCTGGAGCGTTTTCGTAAGCAATGTCTCGGAATGGGCGATGTATAAATACGTCATCCAAAAGGCGGACGGACATTGGATCGAAAAAGCCGATCCTTATGCGATCTCCAGTGAAATGCGACCCAAGCACGCTTCGCTCGTCGTCAATCTGAAAGGCTACTCCTGGCATGATGCGATCTGGCTGAACCGCCGATCCAAAGGCTTTCAGGAAGCCATCAACATCTACGAACTGCATCTGGGGAGTTGGAAGAAAAAAGACGGTACGACATGGTTGAACTATGTGGAAATCGCCAGGGAACTGGTCCCGTACCTGAAAGAAATGGGATACACCCACATCGAAATCATGCCGGTGACGGAACATCCCTTCGATGGTTCCTGGGGGTATCAATCGCACGGGTACTTCTCGGTCACCAGCCGCTACGGAACCCCGAAGCAACTGATGGAATTCGTCGACCTTCTGCATCAGGCGGAGATCGGCGTCATCTTCGATTTCGTCCCGGTCCACTTCGTCCGCGACGCCTTCGGTCTGGCGCATTTCGACGGATCGCCGGTGTATGAGTATCCCAACGACCACGACGCCAATAGCCAATGGGGAACCTTGAACTTCGATTTATGGCGCGAGGAAGTCCGTTCGTTCCTCATGTCCAGCGCCAATTACTGGCTTGAAACCTATCATATGGATGGATTACGCGTCGATGCGGTCAGCAACATCATTTTCTGGCATGGCAACAAGCAACGCGGCGTCAACGACGGGGCGCTGGCATTCATCCGCCGCATGAACTATTACCTGAACCAACGCCATCCCAACGTCTTGTTGTTTGCGGAGGATTCCTCCGATTTCCCGAAAGTCACCCATTCCACCTATGAAATGGGCTTGGGCTTCGACTATAAATGGGATTTAGGGTGGATGAACGATACCTTGAAATACTACGCCTTGGACCCGATCTACAGAGCCTTCCACCACCATTCCTTGACCTTCTCGATGGCGTATTTCTACTCCGAGAAGTTCGTCCTTCCCTTAAGCCACGACGAAGTCGTCCATGGCAAAGGGGCCATCATCAATAAGATGTGGGGGGACTACAACCAAAAATTCTCCCAAGTGAAGAATCTGTACTTGTACATGTTCGCCCATCCGGGTAAGAAACTGAACTTCATGGGCAACGAACTGGCGCATTTCCGCGAGTGGGACGAAAACCGCGAACTGGATTGGTTCCTCCTCGAATATGCGAAACACGCGGCATTCAAACGCTTCATGCAGGATCTGAACCAGATCTACCGCTATCACCCTTGCCTGAGCCGCTATGACTACACGCAGAACGGGTTCCGCTGGATCGACGCGGACAACGCATCGCAATCCATCTATTCTTTCTATCGCGAAGACGAGAAGAGCGTCATCCTGGTCCTGCTCAACATGACTCCGATCGCCTATGAAGGATTCAGGATCGGCGTTCCGTACGAGGGCAACTATGTGGAGATCATCAACTCCGAAAAAGCGATCTACGACGGGTGCGACATGTGCAACTTCCAACCGGTCCATTCCGACGCCATCCACAACCATGGCTATCATCACTCCATCAACGTACGGATCGCCCCGTTTGCGGCGGTTTACTTCGAATTTACCAAGTAAAATTAGCGTTTGATATTTGTTGTGATATCTGATATTATCATTTCGCATCCTTAGGAGGACGTCATGTTTCAAAACAAATTTCAATTTAAGCGGGACTTCACCCAACGCGTCGTAGAAACTTACGGCCGTTCGGTTGAACAATCCCACCGTACTGAACGATATATGGTATTGGGCGGGATGGTGCGTGACTACGCATCCATCCACTGGAAAGAAAGCAAGGAGATCGCCGCGACGCTGGGTGCGAAGCAGATGGTCTATTTCTCCATGGAATTCTTGATCGGCCGCTTGTTGACAAGCAACCTGATGAACCTGGGCATCTACGATGTC
The DNA here is from genome assembly GCA_023249475.1 of Bacillota bacterium. Taxonomy (GTDB): domain Bacteria; phylum Bacillota_I; class Bacilli_A; order Erysipelotrichales; family Erysipelotrichaceae; genus GWE2-51-13. Next base: position 29,220 of record JAHFCO010000002.1, read on the forward strand.
GTCAAGGACGGTTTGTCCGACCTTGGCATCGACATCAACGAGATCGAAAACATGGAAAGCGACGCGGGGTTGGGCAACGGCGGGTTAGGCCGTTTGGCCGCCTGCTTCCTGGATTCCTTAGCTTCGTTATCCTTACCCGGTCACGGGAACTGCCTGCGCTATGAATACGGGCTGTTTCGTCAGAAGATCCAGAACGGTTATCAGATCGAAGTCCCCGACCAATGGCTTCGATTAGGCAACGTCTGGGAAGTACGTAAACCCAAACACGCCGTGGAAGTCAAATTCTGGGGTCGTGTGGAAATGCGCAAGGACGAAGAAGGGAAGGTCCGTTTCGAACATGTCGATGCGGAACACATCCTCGCCGTACCCTATGATATGCCGGTCGTCGGGAAATCGACCGACATGACCAACACCTTGCGGCTGTGGAGCGCGGAAGCTTCCGACATCCTCCCCGCCAACAAGGATTTCCGTCAATACATCACCGAACTCCGTGAAATCTGTCAGAACGTCTATCCGGACGATTCGACGGAACACGGTCGTTTCCTGCGCTTGAAACAACAGTATTTCTTCGTATCCGCCGGCTTGGCCGCCTTCATCAAGGGCCATCTGCGCATCCATCCCGACCTCACCAACCTTCCCGAAAAAGTCGTCTTCCAACTCAACGACACCCATCCCGTCCTATCGATCCCTGAGCTGATGCGGATTTTGATGGACGACCATGGGTTCGACTGGGATCAGGCTTGGGGTATCGTTTCGAAGGTCATGGCCTACACCAACCATACCGTCATGGCCGAAGCGCTGGAAAAATGGCCGGTCCATTTCGTACAGCAGCTTCTTCCGCGCATCTACATGATCATCGAAGAGATCAACAAGCGCTTCCTGGACGATGTCCGTGCGAAGTTCCCGGGCGACGAAGCCTTGGTCCACCGCGTTTCGATCATCAAGGACGGGCAGATCCACATGGCGAACCTCGCCATCGTCGGTGCGTTCTCGGTCAACGGGGTCGCCAAACTGCATACCGAAATCCTGATCAACGATGTCATGAAGGACTTCTACCTTCTCTTCCCCGACAAATTCAACAACAAGACCAACGGGATCACGCATCGCCGCTGGTTGCTTTACTCCAACCCGCAACTCAAAGCGTTGCTGGATGAAACGATCGGCGAAGATTATGCCTATCGTCCGGAAGAACTCGAGAAACTGATGGACCATGTGGACGATAAGGCGCTACAGGCGAAGTTCATGGCGGTCAAACGCCAACGCAAGGAAATCCTTGCCGCCTACATCAAGAAAACCTTGAACATCACTGTGGATGTGGACTCGATCTTCGATGTCCAGGCGAAACGCCTCCACGCGTACAAACGTCAATTATTGAACGTGTTGCACATCATTTCGTTGATCAAGGAAATCGAAACCAACCCTGAATTCACGATGACGCCGCGTACCTTCATCTTCGCCGCGAAAGCCGCGCCGGCCTACTACTTCGCGAAGAAAGTCATCAAACTCATCCACAGCGTCGCCGCGAAAGTCAACGACGACCCCGTATACAACCGCTTCCTTAAAGTCGTCTTCATCCCCAACTACAACGTTTCGATCGCCGAGATCCTGATGAACGCCGCCGATGTCTCCGAACAGATTTCGACCGCGGGCAAGGAAGCTTCCGGTACCGGGAACATGAAGTTCATGATGAACGGTGCGATCACCCTCGGTACATTGGATGGCGCCAACGTCGAAATCGACGAATGCGTCGGACGCGACTACGATGTCATCTTCGGGATGACCGTGGAAGAAATCGACGAATTGAAGAAAAAGGGCTATGACGCCTGGAAGTACTATAACGCCAACCCGAGACTCAAGTCGGTCGTCGATAGTCTGATCGACGGGACCTTCGAAGCTAACCGCGAGGAATTCAAAGCGATCTTCGACGAACTGATGTATCGCAACGACGAATACTATCTCTTGGCCGATTTCGATGCCTACGCCGCCGCCCAGCTTGAAGTCCAACGTCGTTACCTCGACAAAGACTACTGGCCGAAAATGTGTCTGGTGAACATCGCCAAGTCCGGTTTCTTCTCTTCGGACCGTACGATCCGTCAATATGCGGATGAAATCTGGCACATCCGATCCTTAGACCAATAGAGCGGGAAATCCCGCTCTTTTTCTTCTCTACACAAATCGCGATTTATTGGTATAATAGAAACGACAAAAAAGGTAAGCCGATGCGAAAAGTCGAAAAGTTCGAAGCCCATCTCGATGACTACAAGGTCATCACGATTTATCTCTCCCGCCAGTTCTACCAAGGACGCAGCGAGAGTTTTTTCCTGCGTGACAGCGCCGGGAAGTTATCGAAACTCCCCATCCACGGATTCGAACTGACTTCCGGGGATTATACGAAATATGTCCTGGGGGCGCCGGATTCGATCGTCATCGGCGATGCCTACGACGTGGTCGAGGAACATTCCCTCTCCACACCCCTACAATTCGCCCTGATCACCAAGACGGCGCGTTTCGATGAAGAATTCTACTACGAAGGCGACGACCTCGGGGTCCATCCCGTCGGCAGCCATACGGATTTCGCCCTATGGGCACCGACCGCCAACCGCGTCATGGTCGAAGTCTATGTGGACGATGTCAAGGAACTCAGGGAAATGAAACGTACGGAGAAAGGGGTTTTCCGCCATCGTTTCAGCCGCAATCTCCATGGCAGCGGCTATCTTTACCATATCCTGGTCAACGGGAAATGGAACCAGACCACCGACCCCATCGCCCGTTCTTCCTTCGCCAACAACAAAATGTCCGCCGTCATCGACTATACGAAGATCGACGTCGAAAACTTCTCGAAAAACCTCCCTCCCTTCAAAAACCAAACCGATGCGATCCTCTATGAACTCAGCGTACGCGACTTCTCCATGATGAGTGAGGGAAACATTCCCGAACGGGGCAAGTTCATGGCGTTCACCCACGAGAACACGAAGACCGACGCCGGCTATTCCACCGGCATTTCCTATATCAAAGAACTCGGGGTCACCCACGTCCAGATCATGCCGATGTATGATTTCGCGACCGTCGACGAACTCAACGTCAGCGCCTTTTACAACTGGGGATACGACCCGCTTCAATACAATGTCCCGGAAGGCAGTTACACCACCGATCCGGATCAACCGATCCTGCGTGTCAAAGAAGCCAAGATGATGGTCCAGGCGTTCCATAAACAAGGATTACGCGTCAACATGGACGTCGTCTACAACCATGTCTATGACATGGACACCAGTCCTTTCGAGAAAGTCGTACCGTATTACTATTTCCGCCGTTCGGCGACAGGCGCCCTGTCCAACGGTTCGTTCTGCAACAACGATTTGGATTCCAACCGCCGCATGGTCCGCAAGTTCATCCTGGATTCCTGTAAATGCTGGATGGAAGCCTACGATGTCGACGGATTCCGCTTCGACCTCATGGGTGTGTTGGACGTCGTGACGATGAACGAAGTCGTCGCCCAATCCCGCGCCCTCAAAGCCGATGCGATGATCTACGGCGAAGGGTGGAACATGCCGACGATCTTGGACGAGAACCTGAAGGCGAACATGGGCAACCAGGCGCAAATGCCCGAAATCGGCCATTTCAACGACTTCTTCCGCGAGCATGTCAAAGGGCGGACCAACCCCAACGAAATCACCGTACGCGGTTATTGTGCGGGGGATACCAACTACCTGCCGGCCATGTATTCGGCGATGATCGGGAACTGCCTCAACGACGACCGGGTCAAAATCTTCGAACAACCCCACCAATCCATCAATTACGTGGAATGCCACGATAACAGTACGTCCTGGGACAAACTCAAGGAATGTTGCAGGGAAGACCAACGCGAGGTTAGAATCCGAAAACAAAAACTGATGATCGGGGCGATCCTGGTCGCCCAAGGCATCCCCTTCATCCATAGCGGCCAAGAGTTTTGCCGTACCAAGAGCGGACACCACAACAGTTATCGCAGTACCGACCCGGTCAACCAACTCGATTGGCTGCGCAGGGAACGATATGACGAAGTCGTACGCTATACCCGCGATCTGATCCAGTTGCGCAAGCGGATCAGCGCTTTCCGCATGACGTCCGCCAAATGCATCCAAAAAAACGTGATGTTCTCCTCGATCGAAGAGAAAGTCTTGGTCTATCATCTCCATCATCTGAAGAACTGCGAGTTCACATCCATTTTCGTCTACATCAATCCGACCCCCCAGGTCTTCTATCAGTCATTCCCGGATTATGTGGAACTTCTCGCCAACGAAGCAGGGGCCATTACCGATTACAAAGTCCAAAGCGTCGCGATCAACCCGTATACCATGGTGATTGTGGGATCCAAGTGATCTAAGAAGTGTGCAAGATTTCATAAATCGTAATGCTTTTTCTATTTCCGTTTCCGTTTCATTGATGGACCCTCCGACGAGTGGTTTTATTGCTGATCACGGTGTCTTGGTTGCTCCGATGAGATGATAGGATTTGACTAAGGTGAAACGGAAAATCATATCTTGAGTTGACTTGACATGCAAGAGATCGCTTTGCCAAATGTCTCAACACGACGATGGCAGGTCTCTTTTTTTTGTTTCATCTAGTGTGTTGCATCAATGGCAAACCGACACTTAGGAAAATTTTTCGTTTAGTATCTCATTGACTCGGTGAAACGGAAAATATATAATATAGTTAATCAAGTTAATTTATAGGCAATTAACTCCTTAATGTAATAATTTATCGGTACCTTTGCCCAACAATCGACCGAAAAAATTTTTCAGAAAGAATGTAAGCGCTAACATGTGAGTGAACTAGGTGAGATTTGTCGGGTCAAGAACCCAAAATTTTTTTGAAAGGATGTAAGCGCTAACAAATGAATGAAGTACTAGAGAACCTTCGGGTTAAGAACCCCCACATCCAAATCCATTCCGTACACGATCCTGAGTTTAGTCGATTTGGGGAAGTGTTGGACGTCAGTGAATTTGGTGATTTGATCAGATATTTAGAGTTACACACAACGGTGCCTCGTGTGGGCAATGAGTATGTACCGCATCGGCCAGAATTGGGGGATATCATTTCCGGCATCTCCGTCATACACAACACCTTCGGGATGGTGCCGTTGGAATACGGCTACGTCAACGGGAACAACTCCAAACTCAATGCCCTTGAGTTCCACAAAAGTTCCGAAATCAATGTGTGTGTCACACCGCTTGTGTTACTGCTTGCGCATATAGAGGACATTGATGATTCGACAGTTCACTCCTCTAAAGTGACCGCGTTCTATATTCCCAAGAATACAGCAATCGAAGTGTATTCAACGACGTTGCACTTCTCTCCTTGTAAAGTAACCGATTCAGGGTTCAAATGCGCGGTCATTCTCCCTTATGGTACCAACATGGAATTTGTCAGTGCCAAAGGTAATCAAGGGAAATATAGTAAGTTTCTATTTAAGACAAACAAATGGCTGCTAAATCACCCGGAAAACACTCGAATGGTTGAACTCAATGCAATCAGCGCGATACATGGTGAAAACATTGAGATCTACTATTAACGGAGGAAATATGTTAACACTTGAAAAGAATAAAGATCGGTTGAGAGTGATGTTCAAAGATGAGTGCATCCTTGAACATTCAAGTGATCAACCGTTCGTTTTTGTTGGGCGAGGAAATGAAACCATTGAAAGCTATCGTGGCAACTATCAAATCGAAGACCGATTAGAGAGTCGGATTCCACTGACTGAAACACAGGTCATTGAAAACAGTTGCGTATTCTCAAGTCATGGCGTGTCTGTGACCGTTGAATTTCTCATTGTGAGTCAACGATTGACCATGAAATTCTCATGCAACAAAACCGACGTCAATCGCTTCTGGATTCGAATGAAAGCAGATGCAGGTGAAAAAGTATACGGGTGTGGAGAACAAGCCTCCTACTTCAACTTAAGAAACAGAAAATACCCGCTCTGGACCTCTGAGCCCGGCGTCGGGCGCGATAAATCATCATTGACTACATTCTATGCGGATAAAGTGGATAAGGCCGGTGGGGACTACTACACGACCTATTATCCGGAACCAACCTTCGTATCCACCCGGAAATACTGGTTGCATGTGGAATCGACAGCCTATGCTGAGTTTGATTTTCGATCACCGAATTTTCATGAGCTGATGTTTTGGGAAGTTCCCTGTGAATTGACACTGAATTTTAGTGATAGTTACCTTGAGCTCTTGACTGACCTGACCGAGTTTACGGGACGACCGCCGATGCTGCCTGACTTCTTGCACGATGGGATTATCCTGGGTGTTCAGGGCGGCATGGAAACCGTACGCAAATACAAAGACCTTGCGCTTGAAAATGGCATTAAAGTCAACGGCCTTTGGGTGCAAGACTGGGTCGGACACCGCTTTACCACGTTTGGAAAGCGGTTGTACTGGAACTGGGTGCTCAATGAGAAACTATACCCCAATTTAAAGGACGAGATCGCTAAGCTCGATAAGGAAAACATCGCCTTTCTGACCTATATCTGCCCGTTTTTACTGGAAAACGAAACGCTGTTCAATGAGGCTAAATCGTTGGGATATCTTGCCCTTAATATTGAGGGGAATCCCTATCTCGAAGATTTTGGTGAATTCTATTGCGGTATTGTCGATCTGACAAATCCACAGGGATTCGAGTGGTATAAAAATGTGATTAAAAAGAATATTCTGTCCTTGGGGATCAAAGGTTGGATGGCGGACTTTGGGGAATATTTACCCATCGACTGTGTCTTGCATAACGGTGTCAGTGCGAAGATCATGCACAACGCCTGGCCGGTATTGTGGGCGAAGTGTAATTACGAAGCCGTTAAGGAAACCGGGAATTTGGGGAAAGTCTTCTACTTTATGCGAGCCGGTGGCTTTGGTTCGCAGAAGTACTGCACATCGATGTGGGCGGGAGATCAAAGCGTCAATTGGGAAACCCACGACGGCATTGCCTCCGTCATTCCATCCGCACTATCCACCGGCATCATCGGAAACCCCTATACACATAGCGATATCGGCGGATATACCAGTTTGCACGGGAACATCCGAACCAAAGAGTTGTTCGACCGCTGGTGTGAAATGAACATATTCTCCTCTTACATGAGAAGCCATGAAGGAAATCGCCCGAGTCAGAACTTCCAATTCTACAATGATGTGGATACCATGAAACACATGGCTCGATGCTCGAATATCAAAGTCGACCTGAAACCGTATTTTTTAAGTTTGGTTGAAGAGGCGACACGACATGGCTATCCGATGCAACGACCATTGTTCTTGCATTATCCAGAAGACGAAAAAGTGTTTGATCTACAGTACGAATACCTTTTCGGACAGGATTTATTTGTCAAACCGATCGTCAGAGAGTCTCAGCTTTCTCAGACATGTTATCTACCATCCGATGCCTGGGTTCACTTATGGACAGGAGTAGAATTTGATGGTGGAGAGATCACGGTTGATGCGCCCATCGGATATCCGCCGGTGTTTTACCGAAAACGATCACCCTTCCGGACTTTATTTGAAGATATATATAAGAAGTATGGGAAAGGGGATAATCGATGGCAAAAGTGAAGAAGAAATTGCGTGGAGTGGAATTTAAACAAAAAATCGTTCCCTATATGTTCCTCGCGCCCAATTTGATCATATTTTCGATTTTCATCATTGTGCCGGCGCTCATCGGACTGTATTACTCATTCACAGACGTTACCCTGTTTACCTTCGACGGCTTCGATTTCATCGGATTGGAAAATTACATCAAACTGATCGACAACGAGTACTTTGTCAAAGCCTTCGTGAATACGATAAAGCTTGTCATCGTCGTGGTTCCGATCATGTACGTGGCTTCCTTGACAATGGCCGTACTCATCGTGCAGCCGCTCAAAGCCAAAGGACTGTTTCGCGCCGTCTATTATTGGCCTGTCATGATATCCGCCATCGTCATCGGTATTATGTGGAATTGGATCTTGGCCGGGAACTTCAGTATTTTCAATGCAATCGCAAAGTCTCTTGGCATTCAGACGCTAAAGACACTCACAGACCCGACGTTTGCCTGGTGGTCCGTCGTCTTCGCACTCGTATGGTCAAGAGCGGGTTACTACATGATTATCTTTATGGCCGCCCTGCTGAGCATTCCAGTGCCTCTCTACGAAGCCGCCGATATCGACGGAGCTAGCAAGTTACAAAAATTCATGTACATCACCTATCCGTCCATTCGGCCGGCACGTCTGATGGTATTTATCTTGACGACCATGGAAATCTTCAAAGTATATCCATTGGTCGTAACCTTGACCGGAGGCGGGCCGCACCGTGCTACCTATTTCACCGTTCAATACGTTTATGAAGTGGCATTTAAAGAATATCAAGTCGGATCTGCCAGTGCGATGTCCATGGTCATGTTAATGATCGTCACCATCTTCACGGCAGTAAACTTCTTTTTGTCGAAAAGAGGTGAGAACGTATGAAAAAGGCCAGCCTCTCAACCTATATCCTTTCGATCGTGGTTTTTCTAATCTTCATACTCCCGGTCCTCTACATCATCTTCTCCGCCTTTAAACCATCATCCGAGCTGTTCTCCGCCAATCCGACGTTTATTCCCAAAGATTGGACTCTGGACAACTTCACCATCGCACTAAGCAAAGGCAACTTCTCGCTATATATCTTCAATACCTTCTTAGTGGCGATATCCAGCACGATCATCGCGGTCATCATTAACACCATGGCCGGATACGCATTATCCAAATTCCGCTTCAAAGGCGAGAATGTCATCATGTTATTGATACTGTCGACCATCATGTTGCCACTTGAAGTCATCATGGTCCCTATCTTCTCGGTTTTGCGGTTTTTCGGGCTGTACAACTCTTTATTGGCCTTGATCATACCCCCGGCCGCAACACCGACCGGTATATTCTTGATGAGACAATACTTATTGACCATTCCGGACGAAGTCATTCAAGCTGCCCGCATCGACGGTGCATCGGAATGGCGGATCTTCTGGAACATCATCTTACCCAACGCCAAACCAGCCATCGCCACCCTCGCCATCTTCTCATTTATGTGGCGTTGGAACGACTACGTCTGGCCATTGATCGCAATCAACTCGCCAAAAAAATATACCCTTCAATTGGCGATCGCAAATTTCTCGGGTGAATTCGGGATCGACTACAACTCCGTCATCGCGATGAGTGCATTAGCCATGATTCCGATGCTCATCGTCTTCTTGATCTTCCAGCGTCAATTCGTTCAAGGAACGGTTGATAGCGGGATGAAGGGTTAACAACACAGGTATTAATTAACATTAATATAAAAAGAAAGGGAGGATTTTATGAAAAGAATACTTAGTCTACTCTTAGTCTTGTTCGTTATCTCCGGCTTTAGTGCTTGCGCTAAGCAAGAACCTAAAGAACTGCAAATGCTGTGGTGGAGCGACGGCACCGAAGGTGCGGTCATGCAAACATTGCTTACGGAATACGAAACGAAAACAGGCGTAAAAATTGAATTAGTCGTCATTCCTTACGCTGATTATGAAGCACGTTTGGCAACCATGATCAGTGGAGGAGAAGCTCCTGCACTCGCACGCGTCACAGAAGGACATCTGAATAACTTCAAAGGAAAAATCCAGAGTTTAAAAGGTGTCTATGACAGCACGGGATTCACCAACTTATTCTATAATGATGCAAACGAAGTCATTTCACTGCCCATGGACATTACGGCCAACGGACTATTCATCAATGTCGATTTGATGGAAAAATACGGGGTGGACTATCCGAAACCGGGCGAAGCCGTCTGGACATGGGACCAATTCGAAACCGAAGTAAATAAACTTCGTGCCGGTGTCGGTACCGATGTTAACTTCCCGGGCGTCTTTGATCCTCAAGCACACCGTTTTTTCCCGATGGTTTATCAACATGGAACAAAAATCTGGAAAACACCGTACACTGAAAGTAATTTGACTGGAACCGCAGCTGTCGATGCATTGACGAAACTCGTCGGTTTCTATGAAAGTGGATTAATTGACGATGCCGTTTATGCCGGCACAACCGCCGCCTCTCTGTTTAGAACGGGAGCATACGGCTTCCATATGTCAGGCAACTGGAATGTCAGCAGCTATCAAGATTTGACATTTGACTGGACGGTCGTCCCGATGCCGAAAGAAACAAACCGCGCTACCATTCTTGGTGGTAAGTCCATCGCAGCGTTTATGGACTCCAACGCCCCGAAAGAAGCCAAGAAATTCATTGCTTGGTTAGCTAAAGGCGAAAACCACGACAGATATACCGGAGGAGTTCCTTACTTGACACCGCGTTTAGGCGCAGAAGTCGACTATGGAAACTTCAAAGATGAATATGCCGTATTCCTTGATGAAATCGCCGCCACCGATGCATCCTATGTTCAAGACTGGTTAACCCAAGTCATGGTTCCGGGAATGTATCCGATGATCAACGAAGCCATCCGTAAAGCTGTCGCTAAAGAAGCAACGCCGTTGGAAGCATTACAAGAACTAGAAACCAAACTCAAAGACGCCAAGAAATAATGCAACACAGGGTGCTATACAAGTGTGTAGCACCCTGATTCTTAAGAAAGCAGGACACATATGAAACCGTTTGAATGTCTATATGTACCGTTTGGTGTTCCGACATTTCACTTAGAATCCGCGCAAAAAGCATATGAGGATTCAATCAGTTTGCTCAAGAGCGTTGACGAAACGATTACCGTCAGCAATGAAATGTTATTGTCCATTGAAACGCTACTTAAATATATCGATGGGAAAAATCCCGATTTGGTGATCTTACAGAATGTAACCTTTGCCAACTCTGCTTATGCGACAGAAGTTTTGAAACGTATATCTGCACCCGTCTTGTTGTGGACGTTACGTGAACCTGTCATTGATGGCGGAAGACTCAGACTTAACTCATTAACCGGAGCGTTCTCGGCAGGGTATGCCTACAAAGCGATGAGAAAAGATAAAATTTTCTACATTTATGGCTCACCAAGCGATGATAGCGTTCAAAACAGACTGAAAAAGATCATTCATGCTGCGAAGTTGAAACACGAAATGAAAAACGCTAATCTTCTGATGGTTGGACACACCCCGCAGGGATTCGGCTTTGGCCGTGCTTTGGATCTCGAAATGGCCTCGACCTTCGGCGTCAATCTTCTCGCCATTGAATCACGAGAACTGACCAAGATTGCCCAGGAAATGAAGATCGAAGATGCAAAAAATGAAGAAAATGAAATTGGTCGGCGAATGGTCGGACTAGAAAATACCGCAACCAAAAACCGTGTCGACTTTGTCAAACTATACAAAGCATATCAAGACTATATCGATAAAAATCAAATCAAAGCCATAGCTTCGCGCTGCTGGCCGGACTTCTTTACGGATTACGGAACCCCGGTATGCAGTGTGCTCGCCATGCTCAACGATCAAAACGTTGCGGCTGCCTGTGAAGCCGACGCTTATGGCGCATTGAGTATGTATATCGGACAACAACTCTCAAAATCGCCAACCTATCTGGGTGATCCCGTCTCGATCGATGAAAAAGAAAACACCATTACGTTCTGGCATTGTGGAACCGCTGCCTGCGGTTTGGCTAGAAAAGATACCGGTGCAGCCGTAGGTGTTCATCCCAATCGCAAAATCGGACCGACCATGGAGTTTGGGCTAAAGGAATGTAAAGAAGCCACGATTTTCCGAATCGGCCGTAAACCGGATGGGACCTTCAGATTTTTAATCCTCGATGGAAGAGTATTGGACAAGCCCCAACAATTCTTAGGAACCAGTGTCGTCGTCGAAGTGGAACCGAAAGTGAATCCGCTGATCACGAACATGGTGCAAGATGGATGGGAACCTCACTTTGTCGTTGTCTATGGGGATATCAAGGAAGAACTGGAGATATTGGCTCAATTATTCGCATGTGAAGTAGTAAAATACGAAGGAGAAGAAAGATGGAAAAAAGAGCGTATCTAGAAGAAAAGGCGAAGGAAATCCGCCAAGAGACCTTGCGGTGCATCGGTACATTGGGCGTCGGTCATATCGGCGGAAGCCTGTCGATCGCCGATGTTTTGGCTGTACTCTATTTTGAAAAAATGAACATCGACCCAAAGAATCCGGGCTTATTGAGCCGTGATCGTTTTGTTTTATCTAAAGGCCATGGTGGACCGGCTGTATATGCAACATTGGCCATCAAGGGGTACTTTGACAAGTCACTGCTATTGACACTCAATCAGTCAAACACCAACTTACCGAGTCATACCGATAAAAACAAGACCATCGGCGTCGATATGACCACCGGATCCTTGGGACAAGGATTCTCCGCTGCGGTAGGCATGGCCACTGCGGCTCAGTTGGATGGATCCCAATTAACGGTTTACGCAATCATCGGTGATGGCGAAAGCCAAGAAGGACAGATTTGGGAATCCGCCATGTTCGCCGGAAGCCGCGGACTGGACACATTGATCGCCTTCACCGACTACAACAAATTACAAATCGACGGTGCCGTCAGCGATATCAACGATGTCGCCCCGCTCGACAAGAAATGGGAAGCATTCAACTGGCACGTACAAGTCATTGACGGGCATGATGTGTTGGCCATTTCAGAAGCGATCGATCATGCTAAAGAAGTCAAAGGGAAACCTTCGATGATCATACTGAACACCATAAAAGGAAAAGGCGCTTTCTTCTGTGAAGGCCAAGCCGGCTCACACAATATGCCTGTAACCATGGAACAAGCGAACGAAGCGATTGCGAGGTTGGAAACAAAATGAAATTACACGATCGTCAATTAAGAGACATTTACGTAGATTTACTGATTGAAGCCGCAAAGAAGCATCCGAATCTGGTCATCGTTGAAGCTGACTTGATGAAAGCGGCGAAAACCACCGGTTTTGCGGAAGTGTTCCCTGAAAGAACCATCAATGTCGGTGTTGCCGAAGCCAATATGATCGGCGTCGCCGCCGGGTTAAGCAACATGGGAAAACTACCCTTCACGCACACCTTCACACCGTTTGCGACACGCCGCTGTTTTGACCAAGTCATGTTATCGGTCGCCTATGCCCAACTCAATGTCAAGATGGTGGGATCGGATCCGGGAATCATGGCTACATTAAATGGTGGCACGCACATGTCGTTGGAAGACGTCGGGATCATGAGAACCATTCCGACCATGACCATCTTTGAACCGGTCGATGGCGTACAGCTCGCCGGCATGTTTGATCAGATCATCGACCACTACGGTCCGGTATATATCCGACTTCTTCGTCAGGAATTTCCGTCAGTCTTCGCAGATGGAACACAATTCACCTTAGGCAAAGCGATCAAACTTGAAGAAGGAACCGACGTCAGCATCTTTGCGACGGGGATCATGGTGGTGGAAGCACTGGAAGCACGCAAGATCTTGGCCGAAGAAGGCATATCCGCGAGCGTCGTCAATATTCACACCGTGAAACCGATCGATCGAGAAGCGATTATTTCCGAGGCGAAGAAGACCCGGGCAATCGTCACCGCCGAAAACCATAACATCATCAATGGGTTGGGCAGTGCGGTCGCTGAAGTTTTGGTTGAAGAATATCCGGTCGTTATGGAACGCGTCGGAACCAAAGATCATTTCGGCGAAGTCGGTAAGAAAGACTTCTTGATGGAGAAATTCGGGCTCAAAGCACATAACATCGTCGACGCCGTGCATCGTGTACTAGAAAGAAAAGGGAAGTAATATGAAAAAAATCTTTATCGGCTCTGACAAATCCGGGTTTGCATTGAAAGAAGCCATTAAACAATATTTACTTGGCGAAGCTTATGAAGTCGAGGACATCGGCACCACCGATGAAGAGAAACCTGCGCCTTTCTTCGAAGTTGCGCTTAAAGGCGCACTGAAAATCCAATCCAAAGAATACACAAGAGGTATCTTGATTTGCGGAACCGGCATGGGCATGTCCATCGTCGCCAACAAACATGAAGGTGTCTTCGGGGCAGCCTGCGAATCCGTATATGCAGCCGAGAAATGCCGTGCCATCAATGACGCCAACATTCTATGTATGGGTGGATGGATCATTGCGCCGATCATGGGTGTCGAAATGACCAAGACCTTCTTAAATACCGAATTTACCCAGAATCTTGAAGAATGGAGGGCCAAAAACTTAGTTAAGGCCAAGGAAGCCGTAGCCAAAATTGAAAAAGAAAGCTTTCATCGTCAGTAAGAAGAAATATGTATGATTGAAACAGTATCGCTACTGTCAATTTTAGTCGCAATTATCATTGGCATAGCCACGAGTATTAACGTAGGGTTTATTGCACTGGTTTTTGCTTTCTTCCTAGGAACGACGCTAGGTGGATTAAGTCCCAACACGATCATTGGATTTTGGCCGCTAAACCTATTCTTCACCACGGTAGGAGTCACATTGTTTTTCAGTATCGCGAAAATCAACGGAACCCTTGAAAACCTGTCAACCATGATCATCTATCGTAGCAAGGGCAGTAAAGTCAAGATCCAGATTATTTTCTTTGTGCTATCATTGGGACTTGCTTCCATCGGACCTGGGAACATTTCTGCAGCGGCCCTGCTTTTACCCATTGGGCTAGCCATCGCCTATCAATCCAATATGTCCTTACTGTTGATGAGCGTCCTGATCATTCAGGGATCCATCGCCGGCGGATTGTCTCCCATTGCCCCCAATGGGATCGTCGCCTTGGAACTGGCTCGACTAAACAATGTGGGAGAACTTGGAATCTCAATATACCTGTTAAATATGATCAGCATCATCATCTTCTCAACACTCTTTTTCCTAGCGATGAAAGGCTATCGGATGAATGGTCAGAAAACGGAAGTCACACCACCTTTACCCTTCACCTATGAACAAAAATTAACATTGCTTAGTATTCTGATCTTGATTCTCTGGGTCGTCTTCGGGAAAGTCCACGTCGGTTTCGCTGGATTTACCCTCGCTGTCGGACTCTTCTTTCTCAAAGCCGGCAATCAACAACAAGCCGTTCAAAACGTTCCGTGGACAACCATCCTACAAATTTGCGGAGCGGCCGTTTTGATCAGTGTTGTCGGTGAACTCGGCGGCATTCAATTGATGACCGATTTTCTAGCAAAAATAACGAATGGCCAGACCGCGGTTTTCATCATATCGATTCTTTCCGGAACCATGGCGACCTTCGCTTCGGCGGTCGGCGTGGTCATGCCGACGCTGATACCTACGACCGTCGCCTTATCGGAAAGCTTGAACTTTGCGGTGAGCCCGGCAGTCCTGACGATGACCATCGCGGTCGCCTCGCATATGACCACCATGAGTCCGCTATCCGTCATGGGAGCCTTGGCTTTAGGCAGCTTACCCGCAGGAGTCGATGAGAAGAAGCTTTTCAAAAAAATGTATATCGTAGCATTTATCGCCTTAGCCTTCGTGTCCACGTTCTTAGGACTGCTTCACCTGCTAGGCATCATAAAATAAAGGAGAAAATATGAGTTCGAAAGAGTATGTGTCGTCCTACGTAAAGAGGGCGAAAGCTGCGCAGAAACAAATCCAGTTTTACACCCAGGAACAAATCGATGAAGTTTGTGTAGCGATCGGTTGGGAAGTATACAATGATCAAAACATTGAAATACTGGCTAAACTTGCCGTCGAAGAAACGAAGATGGGAAATGTCCAGGACAAAATCACGAAACACAAAAACAAAGTGCTCGGTGTTTTAAAAGATGTCCAACATGCCAAGTCCGTGGGTTGCATTGAAGTGGATGAAGTAAAGAAAATCAGAAAATTCGCCAAACCGGTTGGCGTTGTCGGTGCATTGACTCCGGTAACCAATCCGACGGCGACCCCTGCCAGCAATGGGATCACGATACTAAAAGGCAGAAACGCCGTTATCTTTGCGCCGCATCCGAGATCCAAAAAAGCGACGGCCATGGCCGTGCAGTTTATGAGAGACGGACTTCGCAAGGTCAACGCGCCGGAAGATCTCATCCAAGTCATCGATGAACCCTCCATCGAAGTCACGGAAGAACTCATGAAACAAGTCGACGTCGTACTTGCGACCGGAGGCGGGGCGATGGTGAAAGCGGCATACTCATCCGGTAAACCGGCCTATGGTGTCGGACCCGGCAATTCGGTATCCATCGTCGCCGAAGACGCCAATGTGAAAGACGCTGCCACGAAAATCATGGGCAGTAAAGCATTTGATCATGCGACATCGTGTTCAAGTGAGAATTCCATCATCATTCATGAGTCGATTTATGACCAAATGATCGAGCAGTTGATTTCTCTGGGTGCCCACCTTGTTACCGAAGACATGCGCGAACAGCTGTCGATGTACATGTGGCCCCTGAACGACAAAGGATATCGCTCGATCAACCCCAAAATCATCGCTCAGTCCGCACAGTCCATTGCTCAAGGAGCCATGTTGACGGTGAACGATTCTGTGAAAGTCTTGCTCGTTGAAGGGAGAGAAGATATCGAATCCGATTTTTTCTCTCAAGAAAAACTGTCCCCCGTGTTGACGATCTTCAAGTATGCAACCTTTGAAGAAGGGTATCGCATTCTCGAAAGACTAACCGATAATTACGGGACAGGACATTCCTGTGGAATACACACCTTCAACGATGAGTATGTTAAGTATATCGGATCAAGAATCCGTAGTAGCCGGGTCCTTGTCAATCAGGCGCAAGCCGCAGGGAACGGGGGCGCATTCTTTAACGGCATGCCGTCGACCGTATCCTTGGGATGTGGCAGTTGGGGTGGAAACATCACCTCTGAAAATATCACGTACAAACATTTCATCAATACGACCTGGGTTTCCGAATTCTTTCCGCCAGTCCGTCCGAGTGATGAAGAAATATTCGGAGCGTATTTCGCCAGCGGGAAGAAGGATCGCTGATGAAACTCTTTGAATATCAAGTAAAGGACTTGTTTAAAAACGCGGGGATCGCTGTTCCGAAAAGCCAATTGATTCATCGTGTCGATCAGGCGGCTGAAGCGTTTGCTTTAATCGGGTTCCCCTGTGTTATCAAGTCACAGGTGTTGAGTGGCGGCCGTGGCAAAGCCGGATTGATTCAGTTTGTAAAAAACGAGGGGAAAGGGATGGAAGAAGTCACCCGTCTCTTTGCCCTGCCTCTAAAAATATCATCCCTACTCATCGAAGAAGCCGTGGATATTGCCCATGAAGTCTATGCTTCATTTACGATTGATCCACTCAGTGGTTCAGCCCTATCCATCGTCAGCGCTACGGGCGGGGTCGATATTGAAACGTTGGCCATTGAACAACCACACAAGATCCTTCAGACAAAAATCGATATGAACCTCGGGTTACAAGCGTATCAAGCCAACCACATCGCTTATGAATGTGGATTTGATCCTGAAATAGCTAAGAAATTCACGCAGTTACTGCTTAAACTGTATCGTCTGTTTGTTCAATATGATTGTGAGTTATTGGAAATCAACCCGCTTTTTATCACCAACTCAAACGAGTTGGTTGCCGGGGATGGGAAGTGTTCGATCGATGACAACTCCATGTTTCGACACGAAGACATTTCCGTGCCGCTGGGGGACATTGAAAACGAAGCGGAGCGCTTGGCGGCGGAAGAAGGCATACCGTTTATTCAGTTTGATGGCGACATCAGTTTGATGTGCGCAGGCGCCGGACTGACCACGACCGTTTACGACTTGGTTCACTATGAAGGTGGAACGATTGCGAATTATCTGGAATTTGGCGGACCTCACTATAAAAAAGCGATGAAAGCCATGGAAATCTGTTTGAAAGTTCCGTCGAAAGTCATCTTGATCGTGACCTTTGGAACGATCGCCCGTGCCGATGTCATGGCACAAGGCATCGTTGAAGCCATCGGTAAATTAAAACCGGATCGTCCGATCGTGACGTGTATCCGTGGAACCAATGAAGTTGAAGCTGTCGAAATTCTGCGAAAAGCCGGATTGAATCCGCTTTTTGATACGGAAGAAGCGGTTCGCTTGGCGGTTGCCTTAGCGAAGGAGACGAAGATATGAGTATTTTCATCGATCGAAGCACACGCGTTTTGGTTCAGGGAATCACCGGCTCAGAGGGTAGCTTTTGGACAAAGCACATGATCGATTTGGGGACCCAGGTCATCTGTGGCGTTACTCCCGCAAAAGAGGGTCAAACCATCCATGATATACCGGTTTATCATTCGGTCGAAAGGGCATTAAGAAATCATGAAGTCGATGCCTCCATGATCTTCGTCCCCCCGAAACTCACGAAAGACGCCGTATTCGAAGCGCTTGCCAACGGAATCAAGAAGATCGTTACGATGGCTGACGGCATACCGCTTTTCGATATGGTTGCCATACGCCATGCGGCACTCGAGCATAATGCACTGGTCATCGGCGGAAACACCTCCGGAGTCATATCGCCGGAAGAAGCGATGATGGGCAGTTTCCCCTACTGGATCCAACGCGTATATAAACGCGGGAATATCGGAGTCATGACACGCAGCGGTTCATTGACCAACGAAGTGACCGGGATGATCGTAAAACAAGGATACGGTGTTTCGACGCTTATCGGTGTCGGTGGAGATCCGGTTCCCGCAACCAGATTTGCGGAAATGCTACCCTATTACCAGCAGGATGAACAAACCGAAGCCGTGGTCATCATCGGCGAGCTCGGCGGGACGATGGAAGAAGAGGTAGCGGAGGCGATGGAAAAAGGGATTTTCACCAAACCCTTGGTCGCATTTCTCGGGGGTAGAACGGCTCCCAAAGGACAGAAGATGGGCCATGCCGGCGCGATCATCACAGGTGGTAAAGGCGCTGTGGAAGATAAAATCGAAGCGTTGACGAAGGCCGGAGCCTTGGTTGCGGATCGTCCAAGCAATGTCGGGATATTGTTGGAACAGTTAAACGTACCTAAAAAATTGTCGTAGTTTCATACCTAAAAATGTTCAACACACATCATGATGAACTCAACGAACGACTCATGAAGTGATTAGAACAGTACTTGTCAATGAAACACAATAACGAATCTTTGCATGTCATTACATTTCTTTGATTAGTTGTATTTGTCCAGGCTCAAGAATCGTGGAGGCGGATCCATAGAGGGATTCGCCTTTTATTTGTCCAATCGAAACCGGTTGGGTTGTCGGATTGTAATAGAAAGAAAGGGATTCATCATTGTTTGATCGGGTAAAGGCGATGATGTTCTTTGAAGTCTCGATCCACTTCCAATCGCCATCGTTTGACAATACCGGATGATCTTTACGAAGTTGGATGAACGTTTGGATCAGGGTAAACATTTCGTGATCCTTGGGGTTCGGATTCCATTGCATCAATCTCCGGCAATCCGGGTCGTTTCCGCCTTCCATCGCGATTTCCGTACCGTAATAAATACATGGGGAACCGGGGGAGACCAAGAGAAAAGCGAGCGCCCCTTTGACTTTGGTAAGGTCATTCTTGCAGAGGGTGGTCAGCCGTGCGGTGTCATGACTGTCGAAGAGGTTGAATTGGTTGGCTTGGACGATCGAGGGGTAATGGTTGCGGATTTCATCGATCCCGGCTCTGAAATCATTGAGGTCGATGCGTCCATGGGCGATCAGGTCAAGCAGGATTTTCGTGTAGGGATAATTCATGACGGCGTCGAACTGGTCGCCTTGCAGCCACGGCATCGCATCGTGCCAGACTTCGCCCAGGATATAGACATCGGGTTTGACGGAGCGGACTTCGTGTCTGAATGCGCGCCAGAACGTATGGCTGATTTCGTTGGCGACATCCAACCGCCAACCGTCGATGTCGGCGGTCTCGATCCAGTATTTACCGACGGTGCAGAAGTAATCGATGACTTCCTGGTTTTCGGTGTTCAGTTTGGGCATGTTTTTCGCAAACGCGAAGGTTTCATAATGATCCTTCTCATCAAGGAAGAACCAGTCGCGATAGTTCGAGTCCGGATTGCTTTTCACATCCATCCATTTTTCGAATCGGTCGCCGGCATGGTTGAACACCGCGTCCAACATGACGTTGATCCCTCTTTGATGCGCTTGTTTTACCAGTTCGATCAAGTCTTCTTTCGTACCGAAGTCCGGGTCGATCGTGAAATAGTCCTGGGTGTCGTATTTGTGGGTGGTGGGGGAGGCGAAAACCGGGGTGAGATAGATCCCGCTGATCCCTAAGTCCTTCAGGTAATCCAAGTGCTCGAGAATGCCTTTCAGGTTGCCTCCGTAATGGTCGGAATTCTTCACGGGACCGTTATGCCAGGCTTTGAACCCTTTGTTTCCTTGATTGGCGAAACGATCGGGGAAAATCTGGTACCAAACGGTATCCTTGACCCAGGCCGGGGCGTGATAGCGCTCTTTGCGATGGAAGTACGGGAAAAAGAAATAGTTGAAGTTATCGGGTTCTTCATTGGGCAAAAGGACGCTGGTTTCGCCGAAAACGAGGGTTTCGTGATCGTCGGAAAGGATGAAGTGATACTTCATGCGTCGATTCGAAGGGGTGACGATGCATGTCCAATAGATATGATGGGCGGTTTGACCGCTACGTTTCATTTCGACTGTATGCGATTTCCATTTCCACTTCGAAAAGAGGACCGTGCCTTCGTGCTGGTCGCCATACTCGCAGACGACTTTCGTCACTTCCAAGCCGGTGCGGATCCGAAGCTCCACGGAATGGTCGTCATAGGGGAAACACCAGTTGTCTTGCGACCGGTGGTAAATTGCGTTGATGTTCATGGGTCACCTCGCCGATATTTTGAACCACCTTGAAGGAAATGTCAACCGACTTCCCTGCGAAAAGGGTTTCTGAGGGAATCATGATGTAAACGCTTACCATAACCCTTGAAGAATGACAAGAATCATGGCACAATAGCAACAGGAGGGTATATTATGAAGAAGAAAAAATTCGGCCAACGGTGGAATGAACTCCTGAAAGACATCAAGGACAACCCGGATGCATTGAAATCCGCTGTCATGTCTTTTTTTGTGATGGGCTTAGGCCAGTTCCGCAACAAGCAGAAAGCGAAGGGATTTACGTTTCTTGGATTCGGGGCAGTCGCTTTCCTGACGGAGTTGTTTACCGGAGGATACTTCTACATTTTTTCCGACCTGGCGCAATATCCGGCGGATCCCGGCGGTCAGATCTACTTTATCCGTGACTATGGCGGAATCTTCAGTAAGGGGTTATGGGGGTTGGCGACCTTGGGGAAAGTCGTACGCGGCGCGCTTTATCGCGGTCAAGCGGTCGAAACCTTCAACAAGATCATCCCTTGGCTATCCGCGGACAACTCGGTCACTTTGCTCGGCACGGGCTTGATCGCCTTGGTGTTGACGTCGATCGTCCTATCGGTATGGATCTATAATATCCGCGACGCCTATGTTTCACGAAAACTCATTTTGAAACACGGGACGATCGAAACGGGTAAGGAATATGTGAAACGGCTATGGTCGGACATGTTCCCGTACCTCGTTTTGATTCCGACCTTGATCATGGTGTTGTTTTTCACCTTGATCCCGTTCATGTTCTCGTTCTTGTTGGCGTTTACAAACTATACATATCGGATTCCGGTTCCTTCACGTTTGATCGAATGGGTCGGGTTCAAGAACTTCGCCATGATCGCGGGCGACCCGGGATGGTTCTCGGTGTTCTCGCAGATTTTAAGCTGGACGTTCTTCTATGCCATCATGGCGAGTGCGACCTGCTATATCATGGGCTTGATCCAAGCGGTCATCATCGAATCGAAATACGTCAAAGTCAAGAAGTTCTGGCGCACCATCATGATCGTCCCTTGGGCAGTCCCGGCGATGATTTCGTTGATGGTGTTTCGTAACGTCTTCGAAAACACCGGCTTAGCCAATCAGTTGTTATTGAAGACGGGCTTGATGCCCGCGGTTTCCAATTTCCTCTTCCAGATCGGCCTGCAGGGCAGACCCGACACGGTCATTTCCTGGTTGACGGTCAACTACAACGGGAATCTGGCGAAAGCGGTCGTCATCCTGGTCAATCTATGGTTGGGCGCACCGTATTTCATGATGTTGATCACGGGGGTCTTGACGACCTTGCCGAAGGATCTCTATGAGGCCGCGGCGATCGACGGGGCCAGCAAATGGCAGGCCTTCCGCAACATCACCTTACCGTTGATCCTACGGGCGACCTTGCCTGCGATCATCATGACCTTCACCTACAACTTCAACAACTTCGGTGCGATCTACTTTCTGACCGGAGGCGGACCCGCCTACAATCTGGAACAAATCCCCCTCAGCATGCAGGTCATGGGCGGCATCCCCGGCCAGACCGACATCCTGATTTCCTGGATTTATAAACTTTCATTCTCGAACAACGCCCAGCTCTTCAACATCGCGGCGGTTTATTCCATCTTGATCTTCATCTTCATCGGATCGATTTCGGTGGTCAACCTTGCACGTTCCAAGGGCATCTGGGAGGAGGAATAAGCCATGAAAAAATACAGCGTTTCGGATATCATCCTAAAAATCGTTGCCCATATCTGGCTCATCCTCGGTTCGATCGTCGTACTCGTGCCGTTGTTGTGGATGGTGTCGGCGGCATTCACCCCCGGAAAACTCTTGTCCGGCGTCCCGCTGATCCCGGATTTCTCCAACCTCTCGTTGGAACACTACACCTACATCTTCTCATATAAATCCAACCCGGCTTCATTGTTGGCCGACTATCCCGGTGCGTTCGTACGTACCTTGCAGATCGCCGTCCTCAACACGATCGGCGTCGTCTTCTTCGCCGTCATCACCGGCTTCGCCTTCGCCCGTCTACGTTTCAAGGGCAAGAAGCAGATGTTGCTGACGATGATGATTCTGCAAATGTTCCCGTCGTTCATGGGGATGATCGCCTTGTTCTTGTTGTTCAGAACCTTCGGCTTCCTCAACAAACCCAATTACCTCGCTTTGATCTATACCGCCGGTTCCATCCCGTACAACACGTTCTTGGTCCGCGGGTTCATGCGCAACATCCCGAAATCCTTGGATGAAGCCGCCGCGATCGACGGGGCGAGCCCGCTTCAAATCCTGCGACTCATCTTGTTCCCCTTGATCGTTCCGATCGTCGGTTTCCTGGCCGTCGGCGCCTTCATGGGCCCTTGGCTCGACTACATCCTTCAATCGGTCTTCCTGCAGCCTGAACAGATGACGGTAGCCGTCTGGTTGTACCGTACGACCGACCCCTTGCTGACCTTGGTCTATAATCCTTTGAACTTCATGGCCGGCGCCTTGCTGATCGCCATCCCGATCATGGTCGTTCAATTCTTCATGCAGAAGTATATGGTTTACGGTTTGACATCCGGAGCAGAAAAAGGATAAGCGCGAAGATTCGCGCTTATCTTACGAGGAGGACCTATGCTACAGTGGATCAAAGTATTTTACAGTAATCAAGCGGTATTGGACACACGTACGATGAAAGTGCGTTATCCCATCCTACTCTATTTCGTACTCATCCTTTTCATCAGCGTACCGGCGTTCTATAGCCTGTACATGCAGAAAGCTTCGACCTATTTGCCGCGGATGGAGAACTTCTCGGCCGATTTGGCGGAAATGCTGAAAGAAAACGACTGTGTGATCGATGGAAAACTGACCTGCGTCGTCAAAGGGGATCGCAAATGGGAAGGATCGAAAACCACCTTCCACTTCGTGAGTGTCCTACCTGAAACGACCGGTAAGAACGAAGTGTATTTCACCGAAGAAATCGGCGTCGTCATCGACAAGGACGGGAAATCGTTGGCCATCGGGTACTACGACAATTTCGGGAAATACGATTTCCAGGATCTGTCGGCGCAACTCGAGGCGAACCAGATCCAGCCCGATGATTTGGCGACAATGTTTATCCGAAACCTGAACTTAAGCTCGTTGCTTGCGAAGTTCACCTTCAGTTTTTTCATGCAGTTCATCCAGTACACCGTCTACGTTTTGGTCGTCGCTTTTCTGTTCAAATTCATGGGTGGACGCAAGGAAGAAAACAAAATCAAGTTCTCCCACGGGTTCACCATGATGATCAACCTGATGCTTGCCCCGGCGATGGGCTGTGCGGCGATCGGGATGTTCAACCCTGCGGCGGCTGCCATGATTCTACCCTTTGCCTTCGTCATCCGCATCATCGTCCTCTACTTCGGGGTGATGCGCGGTAAGTTGAAATTGAGCCACCCGGAGGTGGTTTCGTGAAAGTTTCGTGAAGTGTAACCGTTTACAAACAATTTACCAAGTGCTATACTTAAGACGACTTCTGAAAAGAAGAACACAGGAGGAATGTTTCAAAATGAAGAAACTGCTTACTCTCGCTGCAGTCCTCGTGCTGGTCGTAGGATCATTGACCGCATGCGGACGCACACTCAAGACCTGCAAGGCCGAAGATCTCGACGGCACGGTCGTCTGTTATGATGAAAAACTTGAAGCCTATGCGATCGAAGAAGGGGCTACCCTACGTTTCGGCGCTGACAACGATGTTGTCGGTAATGCCATCGTCGCCCTCTGGGATGCTACGTATCCTGAACTCAAAGGCGCAGTCGAATTCGTAAATTCCGGTGCCGCCGGTTCCACCGATGCTTTGGCTACCCAACAAGGCGAATATGCCGACGTCTTCATGGCCATCGACGGTGAAGTTTCCCGTAACGAAAGCCACCTGTTGGCAATCGACTCCGTTCTCGCGAACTTGATCAAGGCGAACTCGCTTGAATCCTTCTACAAAGCCGGAAACGCGACCGCAACGACGGTTTATGCTCCGATGGCGTATGACGGCATGGCCTTCGTTTGGAATAAGACGATGCTTGAAACCTTAGGCAAAGACGTCACCGATGCAAACGGCGACAACCTGCCTGACGCGTTTGATACCTGGGAAGAAATCTTCGCTCTGTCCACGTCTTGGATCGGCGCTCGTCCGGTTTACAAAGGCGTGAACGTCGACATCGTGTTCCCGCTTTCCTTGGGCGAACCGTGGTCCGCTTATCATCAATTCACCGCCGGCGGATTCAAACTGTTCGGTGAAGGCGATGCGACGAAACCTGGCTACAACACTCCTGAATTCAAAGAAGGCTTGAACTTCCTGCTTGCCGCTAAAGAAGCTCAGATCTCCGTCGACGCTGCCGGTGTCTTGACCAAAGCCGGCGACATGGGCTGGAGATGGGACGGCGTCATCAACAATGAAACCGCTCCGTTTGGCTTAGTCGGTACCTGGATGGATGTTAAGGGTGCTTCGACGGCGACAGGCTCGACCTATATCATTTCCGCTCTCCCGACCTTCGGCGGCGAACACCAATCCCCGTTTGTTAAGACGAAAGGTTTCGTCATCAACGGCTATACCGAATATCGTTCCGCTGCGACCGAACTCCTGCGTTTGATCTACTCCAAAGGTGGATTCGATGCGTTGGTTACCGGCACCAGCTATGCCCCGTCTTTGAAGGAAGGCTCTGATTTGACCCCGACCCTCGAAGCAGGCGGATACCAAGAACAAATGATGGCTGCGTTCATGTACAACTATCCGGAACCGGCATTGACCCTTCCGAAGAACCCTGCGCGCAAAGCCATGGATGTCGCTTACTATGATGGCACCTTGGTTGCGATGATCCAAGCAATCTGGGATGGCACCAAGACCGTCGACGAAGCGATCGCGGAACTCATTTCCACGACCGACGCGAAGATCGCATCCGAAAATCAATAATCCGTAGAGACAACTGAAACACCGTAAGATGAGCATCGCAAGGTGCTCATCTTTCTTCAAGGGAGAAACGACACATGAAAACACAATGGTGGAAAAACGCGGTAGGTTATCAAATCTACCCAAGATCCTTCAAAGACACCAACGCCGACGGAATCGGAGATTTGCGCGGCATCATCGAAAAACTCGACTACATCCAGGATTTAGGTGTCGATTGCGTTTGGATCTGTCCTTTTTACCGCTCGCCGATGGATGATAACGGATACGATGTCAGCGACTTCTACGATGTCGATCCCTTGTTCGGGACCCTTGACGACGCGAAGGAACTGATTGAAAAAGCCCATCAAAAGGGAATCCGGATCATTCTGGACCTTGTTTTAAACCACACCTCCGATGAACATCCTTGGTTTATGGAATCCCGTTCTTCCTTGGATAATCCGAAGCGGGATTGGTACATCTGGCAGAAACCCCGTCATGATGAAAAAGGGAAACGGATCCCACCGACCAATTGGGCGAGTTTCTTCGAAGGGTCGTGCTGGAACTACGACGAAACCTCCGGTGAATATTACCTGAAGATCTTTTCGGATAAAATGCCCGACTTGAACTGGGCCAATCCGGACTTACGCAAGGAAATGTATGCGATGTCGCGCTGGTGGCTGGATTTGGGCGTGGACGGGTTCCGCGTCGATGCGGTCGCCCACCTCAGTAAAGACACGTCGTTCACCGACAGCGAGATGAAACTCAACCACGACGGGGTCGCCCCGGATTGGTCGAAATTCTCCAACCGTCCTGAACTGTTCGACTACCTCCATGAATTCCACGATGAAGTGTTGAAGCATTACGATTGCCTGTCGGTCGGCGAAGTCGGCGGCGGGGCGAACGTGGAAGCCGCGACCCACTATGCGGGCTATCATGCCAAAGCCTTCAACATGGTGTTCAACTTCGACCATTGTTGGAAAAACGGGGCGTTCGGGTCGGAAGACAAGACCGACGATGAACTGACGGTCAACGTCCTCGATCTGAAAGAAACCATGGATCGCTGGATCCAGGGAATGAAAGGGAAAGGTTGGATTCCGCATTATTGGCTCAATCATGACCACCCGCGGGTCATGAGTCAGTATGGCAATCCCAGAAAGTTCCACCGTGAATCCGGATGCATGTTGGGGACGGTACTGCTGACCCTGCCCGGAACACCCTTCATCTACAACGGCGAGGAAATCGGGATGACCAACGTCGACTACACCGACATCAACGACTTCAACGATGTCTGGGTGAAGAACTACTATGAAAAGGCGATCAAACGCCAGAGTCCGGAACAGATCCTGACCCATTTGCGCCGTACCTCGCGCGATAACGCACGGACGCCGATGCAATGGGACGATAGCGCCAACGCAGGGTTTACGACGGGGAAACCGCATCAGAAACCGGTCGGCAACTATCAAGAGATCAACGTCAAGCAACAAAGCGAGGACCCTTCATCGATCCTCAACGCCTACAAACATTTAATCAGATTACGCAAACACGGGCATCTTCATTCCGTCCTGGTTCACGGGGACTTCAAATTGATTTCGCCGAAAAACAAAGACCTCTTCGTCTTTGAACGGACGAAGGACGAAGTGACCGTCTTGGTGGTCGCGAACTTCCGCGACCATGAGATCCGCTATAAACTCCCCTATCTACCCAAAGCGGTCCATTATGACAACTACGGGCTCGCCGAAGTATCGAAAGAAATCGTAGTGCTACCCTATCAAGCGTTGGTGCTTGAGAAATAGGTGAACATGAAAAAACTACTCTTGGTTCTATTGCTTGTCCTAAGCGCCTGCGTCCAGAAAGAACCGACGATCCAACGTAAGACCGTCGATGAACTGGCGGCGCTGCTTGAAGGATCGAATGCGGACAAGTTCGCATCCGAAGTCTCGGTCGCCTACAACATCTTCCCGATCTCCTATGCGGACTCGGACGGGGACGGTACGGGCGATCTGCGCGGGATCATCGACCACCTCGATGTTCTCAACGACGGCGACCCCTCGACCGACACGGACCTCGGCATCACGGCCATCTGGCTCAATCCGATCCACCCGTCGAAAACCTACCACAAATACGACGTCATCGACTACTATGCGATCGACCCGGAATTCGGAACCTTGGATGATTTCCAAGACCTTTCGGATGCCTGTGAAGAACGCGGGATCAAACTGATCATCGACATCGTCTTCAACCACACGGCCGACGACAACCCCTGGTTCATCAAAGCCTTGTCGGGGGATAAAGTCTATCGTGACTACTATCGCATCGAAGAGAAACTGACCAATGCGGAATACCCCAATAAAACGGGGTGGAGTTTCCGCAATAGCCTGGCCTACTATGCTTCGTTCTGGGACCAGATGCCCGAACTCAACGCGGAAAGCGAAGCGGTCCGCGTTGAGATGAAGAAGATCCTTTCGTTCTGGATGGATCTGGGCGTCGACGGGTTCCGTTACGACGCCGCACCGCGGATGTATGACGCCAACGAATATCCGGTCGGAACCGGGACGATGGAGTTAAACAAACAGTTCTGGATGGAAATGAAGGAATACGTGAAGTCCGAAGACCCCGATATCCTGCTTCTGGCGGAGGTCTGGCTGCCGGCGGCGCAAGCCGCCCCGTATGCGGTCGGGTTCGACTCGATGTTCAACTTCGATCTGGCCACCGGGATCGTGAATACCGTCATGCAGGGATACCAAACCAATTTCGTCGCGACCTACCTCAACGGGAAAAAGTATTTCACCGGACGCAACGAGAACTATCTGGATTCGACCTTTCTCACCAACCATGACCAGAACCGGGTTATGAGCGTTTTAGGCGGCAACGTCGACCAAGCCAAGCTCGCCGCGAACATCCTCTTCACCCTGCCCGGGATCCCCTTCATCTACTATGGGGAAGAATTGGGCATGTTGGGGTCGAAACCGGACGAGAGAATCCGTGAACCCTATCGTTGGACCAGTCAGAACGACGCCCCCAATGCGTTGTGGGAAAACTGGGAACTCAATCTGAACACCACCCCCTATGAACAACAGACCACCGATGAAGATTCGATGTTCAGCCTCTATCGCAGGCTCGTCCATTTCCGGGATGCTTCCGACGTCTTGCGTTTCGGCGACATCCAGAGCCTGACCTTGTCGAACAAAGTGCTGGGCTTCACCCGCACCTTCGAAGGAAAGACCCTGACCGTCGTCCATAACCTGGACCGCTTCGCGCAGACGGTCGACCTCGATGATTCAGGCACGATCCTCTATCAACACGGGGAAGTCCAACTGATCTCCAACGTCTTGACGCTGCAACCCTTTGCGAGCGTCGTGATCGGTGACTAAGCGATGAGCCACGCCTTGTATCTGCGGGTCCATACCGACAATTTCAAACCCAACGAAATCGAAAACAGCATCGAGTCGTTCGTGACGGAGGTGCGCTGGATCGATCCGCGCACCTTGAAAGCCGAACTCAGCGAATTCGGCAGGGTGCAGCTCAAACTGATGTTTTCGAGTTTCCAACACGACCTGGGCATCACCCTTAGCGGGGTCAGCGGCTTCGATGCGGATGACATCATGGTTCTCTTCCTCGATTTCCTGGCGGAAAACCGACCCGGCAAACTGATCGGCGCCGCCGAAGCCCTGATCCTTGCGAAGCTATTAGGCAAGATCGGGCTTGTCCGCAGGCTCGACCGTCACTTCGAAACGATCGGACGCGATGAAATGGAGACGGCGCGCATGTATCTGGAGACCGGTCGCAACGTCAACGCCAGCGCGGCGCATCTCTACCTGCACCGTAACACCTTCCGCTACCGTCTCAACAAGTTCATCACCCAGACCGGAGTGGACATCCGGGAGATCGACCAAGGGAAACTCATGGAGATGTGGTTCCTGTTGACCAATCTCGATTAGATTTGTGCACAATGCACAACACACAGAGAGCGCTTTCATGTATAATAAACACGAGGTGATACCATGGCAAACCTAAAGCTAAAAGATATCAATAAAATCTACGACAACAATGTCCAAGCCGTTTTCGATTTCAATCTCGACATCAAAGATCGTGAATTCATCGTATTGGTCGGTCCGTCGGGTTGTGGGAAGTCCACGACGCTGCGTATGATCGCCGGTTTGGAAGACATTACTTCCGGTGAACTGTACATCGACGAAAAACTCGTCAATACGGTCGCTCCGAAAGACCGCGACATCGCGATGGTTTTCCAATCCTATGCCTTGTATCCGCATATGAGCGTCTATGAAAACATGGCGTTCGGTTTAAAACTGAAGAAGATGCCGAAAGATGAAATCGATACCCGCGTCAAAGAAGCCGCGCGTATCCTTGAAATCGAAAAATACCTGGATCGTAAACCCAAGGCGCTGTCCGGCGGTCAACGTCAACGTGTCGCTTTAGGCCGTGCCATCGTCCGTAACGCGAAAGTATTCTTGATGGACGAACCTCTGTCGAACCTGGATGCGAAACTGCGTGTGCAGATGCGTTCCGAAATCATCAAATTGCATGAACGTCTCAATGCGACGACCATCTACGTCACCCATGACCAGACCGAAGCGATGACCATGGCGTCCCGCATCGTCGTCATGAAAGACGGCTACATCCAACAGATCGGTACGCCGAAAGACATCTACAACCACCCCAACAATATGTTCGTCGCGAACTTCATCGGCGCCCCCGCCATGAACTTCATCAACGGCGTCTATCGCGACGGTCGTTTCGAAGTCAACAACAAGTCCTTCAAAGTCCCGGGCATGTTCCATGATCGCCTGAAGAACTACAACGGCAAGGATCTGGTCCTTGGGATCCGTCCTGAAGACATCCACTACGAAGGCATCGTCGCCGAAGCCTTCCCGGAAACCCCCTTCGATTTCAACGTCGATGTTTGCGAATTGCTCGGTCATGAATTCATCCTTCACGGAGAATTCGGCGGACAGAAGATCTTGGCGAAGGTTTCCTCCCGTGTCGACGTCCATGCCCATGAAACGATCCAACTTTCGATGGACGTGGCGAAACTCCACTTCTTCGATAAAGAAACGACCCAATCCATTTATTAAACCAAACCCGAAGCAATTCGGGTTTTTACTCGGAGGTAAACATGAGTTACAGAAACCAGTTCATCTATCAAGTGTTCGTCCGCAATTACAGCCCAGAAGGCACGTTCAAGGCGGTTGAGAAAGATTTGGAGCGCATCCAAGCCTTGGGTGCGGATATCGTCTACCTGATGCCGGTCCAACCGATCGGGGTCAAAGCCCGCAAAGGCACCTACGGAAGCCCCTATGCCATCCAGAACTATACCGGGATCTCGGAAGATCTGGGAACCTTGGCCGATCTCAAAGATCTGATCGACGCCACCCACAAGCATGGGATGAAGATCATCCTGGACATCGTCTTCCATCACACCGCCCGCGATCATCACTGGGTGGCCGAACATCCCGAATTCTACTATTTCGACGAAAACGGACGCTTGAAAAACAAAGTCGGGGATTGGTGGGACATCGCCGACCTGAACTTCGACGTACCGCTTGTCCATGAGAAACTCATCGATGTCCTGCTTTACTGGTTGGATCTTGGGATGGACGGGTTCCGTTTCGACGTCCCCAGTCTGATCCCTTTGGATTTCCTGCGTGAAGCCAAGGAAGCGATGCGTCAAAAGAACCCCGATGTCTTCCTCTTGGGGGAAAGCGTCGATTCCAACTACATCGACTATCTCCGCTACCATGGCTACGGATGCCTCAGCGATTCCGAATGTTTCCAGGTGTTCGACGCCCTCTATGAATACGACACGAAAATCCCGTTCGCAGGCTACCTGCGTCACGAGAACGACCTCGAAACCTTCCGTCAAGCCCTCAGGGCGCAGGAGCGGATCTATCCGGTCGACTACGTCAAAGCGCGCAACGTTGAAAACCACGACAACCACCGGATCCGCTACTATACCCAGGATTTCGCGAAATCACTCCAATGGATCGCCTACTGTTTCTTCAGTAAAGGCATCGCCTTCATCCAATACGGGATGGAGACGGGAACCGACCATCTGCCCGATCTTTTCGAAAAAGACCCGGTCGATTGGTCGAAACTCGATCCTGTAATCGTAGGGTGGATCCAAGGACTGGCCAAGATGAAGAAAGACCCGATCTTCGCCCAAAACAAAGGGTACAAGATCGTCAGCCACGTCGAAGACGTCCTGCATTTCGAATATGAAAACGAGGAGAGGATCGTCGTCGGGATTCTGAATGTCGGGAATGAAACCGGCGTGATGAACGTTTCCCTCCCCGACGGCACCTACCCTCACCTCATCACCTCCAACCCCATCCACATCAACCACGGATCCATCGCCCTGAGCGACCGTCCGATCCTCTTCCAAGTCCCCAAAGAAAGAAAGTGAACCTATGCCAACCGTCATCTCTCTCCGACAGGATGCCAGTATTCTTCGTGAAGCGATCCAGTACATCGCCTCGAAATGGGCGAACCCCCAGAACCGCCAAGTCTACGTGGATTGCCTGAGCCACACGTCCAATGCGAAAAACCCGCTCCCCCAATGGTATCTTCTTATGGAAGAAGAGCGCATCATCGGATGCGCCGGCCTCATCACCAACGACTTCATCAGCCGGATGGATCTTTATCCCTGGATCTGCGCGATGTACATCGAAGAAGACCGCCGCGGAAACAACTTCGGGGAGATCCTGATCAAGAAGGCGGTCGAAGACGCACGGAACGCCGGCTTCAACGAAGTGTATCTCTGTACCGACCATGTGGGGTATTATGAACACTTCGGATTCAATTTCGTCGGGATCGGCTATCATCCCTGGGGCGAAAGTTCACGGATCTATTCGCTGAAAATCAAAGACTGAGAGAAAGAGCGCATCGTACGGTGCGCTCTTTTAGTCATCCTGTTTGGAATCGACCTTTGGATATGGTATAGATGGTGTAGGAAGAATTTTAAAAGGAGACCAACATGGAAAAGATCACGATCGAAACGCTCGTCCTGCTACCCGTTGAAAAAGTATGGGATGCCTGGACACAACCGAAGCATATTACCCAGTGGAACGCCGCATCCGAGGATTGGTGGTCGCCTTGGTCGAAGAACGATGTAACCGTCGGCGGGAAGTTCTCCAGCCGCATGGAAGCCCGCGACGGGAGTGCCGGATTCGACTTCAGCGGGACCTATACAAAAGTCGAACCTCACAGCGTCCTGGCCTATACGCTTGACGATGACCGCACGGTCGAAGTGGTGTTCAATCCGCAAGGGGATAAGACGCATGTCGTCGAGACCTTCGAAGCGGAAACGGAGAATTCCATCGAACTTCAACGCTTCGGTTGGCAGTCGATCCTGGACAACTTTAAGAAGTATTGCGAATCGGCGAACTTCGAATGAATGAATGAGGCGGATCCCTGGATCTGCCTTTATCGTTGTCTATTCGTTAACTCATTCTTTACGCCACTCACCCGACGATGATAGAATGGAGTCATCCAGGGGGAAACGAAATGGAAAGAAAAACGTTGCCTAGAGTCGTATCGGCCGGTCGGAGTTCGTTGTTGTTCATGCTGGTGTTGACCGTGTTGAACCTTGCCTTCGCCTTCATGAATTCGAATGTCAGCTTCCCGTATTCATCCTATTTTTCGATGTTCACGATTTATGTCGGTTTCCTGTCCATCACCGTCTATGACAGTCTGGCGGTCGGATTGATCTATGTGTTGATCGGTGTTTGCGTCCTGTCGGTCTTCTTGATCTCATGGTTCTTCAGTAAGAAGAAAGTCCATTGGTTTCTGATCGCCTTCATCCTCTATCTATTGGATACCGGGTTCTTGGTCTGGATTTCCTTAAGCGAAGGCTTCGACCCCGCCTACATGATCGACTATGCGATGCATGCCTGGCTGTTGTACTCGCTCGGGGCGGCCTGGATCCAGGGACGCAAGCTCAGGTATTGG
Organism: Bacillota bacterium; assembly: GCA_023249475.1. Classification (GTDB taxonomy): domain Bacteria; phylum Bacillota_I; class Bacilli_A; order Erysipelotrichales; family Erysipelotrichaceae; genus GWE2-51-13. The sequence continues at coordinate 62,789 of JAHFCO010000002.1, forward strand.
GTCGAAGAAGAGGAGTTCGCCGTCATCGAAGAAGCGGATACATTACAGTAAAAGAGACATCGCGTTCGCGATGTCTCTTTCTTTATTCGATTTCCAGAATTTTGACTTCGCCTTTTTGGAAGTACAGGTTGATGTTTTGGTAGGAATCGATCTCGATGGTCGGCCAGACGCTGTTCTTGTCGCTGGAGAAGATCTGGCGGATCGAACGATTCGATCCAAGATACTTCGCCGGGAGGTTGTCCAGACGGACGAGATGGTGCTTGTCGTTGAAGACGTCGGTGTTGGCGATGACCAAGATCATCTTCTTCTCCGTACGATAGCCGAATCCGGCCGCCATGTCCCACGGGGCGCTGAAGCCTAAGGGATACGTGGCTTCTTTATCCAAAAGCGCGGGGAGGATGTGTTGACGGATCGCATTGGCGTCCTGGATCAGGTTCATGAACTCCCAACGGTCGGGATGGAGATAATGGAAGGCGAAGCGGTCGAAGAGGGCGAGTTTCCCGAAGAACGGATCTTTGGGATCCAACATCTCCGCCTCGTTGGGACGGCAGTCCAAACCGGTATTCATCGGTTGACGCTCGAACACTTCCTGACCCGAATTCAAGAACGGGATGGCGTTGGGGACGAAGAGGTTGAAGATCGTAAGCATCTTCGCCAAGGTTTCCCCGCCGTTACGCGCCGCCAAACGGGGCGTGTCGTGGGTTTCCCCGCAGGCGAACAAGGGGGATTCAAGATTCATGGCGCCATAGACGAAACTATTGAACAATCCGTCATAGACGCGCGGTTCACGCATGAACCCGTCGCCGATGATCATGTTGTAGCCTTTTGATTTGGAATCGGCGGCGTTGACGACGTCCAACTCTTCGGCGATGAAGGTGAATTCCGGATTGATCTCACGGGCTTTACGGATGATTTCGCTGACCAGTTCCAACGGCAAGGCATGACCCATGTCGATGCGCGCCCCGTCGATCCCGAATTGTTTCTGATAGAAGGGGATGATCCCGCTCAACATCTCCCACAACGGGGTGTTGGGTTGGGTGCCGGGATTGAAACTGCTCTTGGCGACATCGAACAGGATGTAGGGTTCGAAGTGCCCCAGTTTATCCAGGAAAGGCTGGCTGCTTTCCGGATGGTCGAGATACATGCGGAAGTAGGTGACGTCGCTCCATGCGGGCTGCGGGTCGTTGATGCAATCAGAGAACGCCGGGGCGATCGTCATCTTGAAGTATTCCTGGACCAAATCCAGGATTTCCTTCGTATTGCCTTCGGACTTGTATTCCTTGATCATCTCGCGCCATTTCTTGGCATCGATCTGCTTGGGGTTCTTACGGAACTTGCGGATGTGGTTGATGACTTCTTCGGAGGCATAGATCTGCGGGGCATATTCCTTTTTCGCGGGAATCGCCGCCTTCAATCCCGGAACCATCGGCGAACGATAATCCGGCAGGTCGGCCAGATCCAGCCAATAGAACCAATCCGGATGGTCGACGATCAAATCGGAGTTGACCGAGTTGGTTCTCGGGATGATGTCGATGATGACCTTCATGCCCAAGATATGCGCCGCTTCGGCGAACGCCTTGAACTCTTGTTCGACCGTCGTCGCGTCGCCCGTGATCGGATCCTTCAACCCTTGGTCGAGGGCGTTGAAATTGGAGACGCCGTAGGGCGAACCCAGTTCGCCTTTTTTGTCTTTCAGCGAATACTTCGCGATCGGAAGCAGGTAAAGCACGTCGATGCCCATTTTCTTAAGGTTGGGCAACAAAGCCAAAGCCTTGATGAAGGTACCTGTGTCTTTCAGTTTATAGAGATTCCGGTCTTCGAGGCTACCGGTACGGTCATGGTCGAAACTGCCGGATGCGCGGATCATCATCGAATAGACGCTCGACTTACGGATCCAGTCCCCGTTCTTCAGTTCTTCATCGACCGGTCTCTGGTTATAGAAACTCTCGGAATAATCGATTTTCTTATCCGCCCTGGCCAGGAAAACATCCCGGATGAGCGAACCATAGAAGTGATACGGATTCACCAAAACATGACCGTCGTGGGTGACGACCTTCTCTTCGCCCGCATAGCCGAAATTATCCCAAAGGTCGGGAATCGCGTAATTATAGACGCCGGGATTCTCTGCCGCTTGCTTGGCGATCGCCTTCGCAACTCTTTCCAAATTTTTCATAATCATCCTCCGCCATCATTTTACCATAGGTTGGCTAAAATGATAACGGTTACAGCCTAACAACCATCGGGCTTAGGGATGTTGCCAAAATGAAATCGATTACAACTGTGTTGTCTTGACAAATAAATGTAGGAATGAATTGTGAAAATGCCCTTGACTTAACAATTCCAAAGGTCTAACATGAAAGCGTTTACACCATGTATACCCGTCTATAGGAGGACGAAATGAAAAAGCTGTTCGCAATCTTAGCAGTTGTTGCGATGGTGCTTGGTCTGACAGCGTGCGCGCCGAAAGAAACCGGACCGAAAACCATCAAAGTAGGGATCGCCATCTACAAGTTCGACGATACCTTCATGACGAATTATCGTAACGAAATGAAAGATTATTTCGAAACGAAGAATTCGGACACCGTCAAGTATGAAGTCGAAGTCACCGACGGGAAGAACGACCAAGTCGCTCAAACCGAACAAATCGACAACTTCATCGCCCAAGACTATGATGTTCTGATCATCAACCTCGTGGATCTTACCGCTGCAAGTACGATCATCGCGAAGGTCAAAGCCGCGAATATCCCGACCGTCTTCATCAACCGTCAACCGTCGGATGCCGACATGGCGACATGGAATAAAATCACCTACGTCGGTGCCAAAGCGGAAGATTCGGGCACTTACCAAGGCGAAATCATCGTTGATCTTTGGAAAGCCACCGACTCGAAAGTCGACAAAAACGGAGACAACAAACTCCAATACGTTATGCTGATGGGACAAGCCATCCACCAGGATGCCGCCCTGCGTACCGAATACTCCATCAAAGCCGTTGAAGCCGCCGGGATCGTCGTCGACAAACTCTTCGAAGACCGTGGCGAATGGGACCGTGTAAAAGGCCAGGAAAAAATGGCTACCGCGATCACCCAGTTCGGCGATGCGATCGAAGTCGTCTTCGCGAACAACGATGACATGGCGCTCGGCGCGATCGAAGCGTTGGTTGCCGCCGGTATGACCGATGTTCCGGTTGTCGGCGTCGATGCGACCGCCCCTGCGTTGGATGCGATCAAGAACGGCACCTTGAAGGGTACGGTTCTGAACGATTCCGATGGACAGGCTCACACTTCCGTTGATTCCGCCATCAAACTGTTGAATGGCGAAGCCGTCGATGTTCTGCAATGGGTTCCGTACGTAAAAGTTACGCCGGAAAACTACGAAGACTTCATTAAGTAAGAAGAAACAAGGGAATCCTGAAATCAAGTGTGGTTTCCACCACACTTGATTTTTTATCGATATGGAGAGGACAAACAACCATGGGCCAAGAAATCATTCTTGAGATGAACCACATCAGTAAAAGTTTTCCGGGCGTCAAGGCGTTGGACGATGTTTCTTTTCACGTAAGAAGAGGGACCGTGCATGCGTTGATGGGGGAAAACGGGGCAGGGAAGTCCACGTTAATGAAATGTCTCTTCGGGATCTATCTGCCGGATGATGGGGAAATCATCCTCGAAGGGAAGAAAATGGATTTTCACAATCCGAAAGACGCATTGAATGCGGGGATTTCGATGATCCACCAAGAATTACAGCCGATTCCATACCGCAGCATCGCGGAGAATCTTTGGATCGGACGATATCCGATTATTAAAATCGCCAATATTCCGGTGATGGTCGACGCGAAGAAGATGCGCGACATGTCGACGGACTTATTGAGCCGTGTTCGCCTGAACGCTAATCCGGATACGAAGCTGAAAGATCTGTCGGTATCGCAGATCCAGTCGATCGAAATCGCGAAGGCGATTTCCTATAACGCGAAAATCATCATCATGGATGAACCGACCTCTTCGCTGACCCAAGCCGAAGTCACCCAACTGTTTGAAATCATCAATGAATTACGCAACCAAGGGGTTTCCATCATCTATATCTCGCATAAGATGGAAGAAATCCTGCGCATTTCCGATGAAGTCACCATCATGCGTGATGGACGATACATCGGGACCTATCTCAGCAGCGAGTTGACGATGGATCTGATCATCACCAAGATGGTCGGACGCGAATTGACCAACCTGTATCCGCCGAAAAACAACGTACCGGGGGACGTGGTCTTCGAAGTGAAGAACTTCACCTCGCCCAACCCGCGTTCGTTCAAAGACGTGTCCTTCGATCTGCGTAAGGGTGAAATCCTGGGCATCGGCGGATTGGTCGGGGCGCAACGGACGGAATTGGTCGAAGGGATCTTCGGCATCCGTGCCAGTTCGTTTGGGGAAGTGAAACTGAATGGGAAAACATTGAAAATCAATCATCCGCGCGACGCCATCCGAAAAGGGATCTCCCTCTTGACGGAAGATCGGCGCGGTAGCGGGATCTTCGGCGTCCTTTCGGTCCGGGACAATGTCTCGGTCGCGAGTCTGGACGACTATGTCGATTTCCACATCAAACTCAACAATCGTAAACTCAATGCCCTGGCGGAAGACAACATCCGCAAGCTAAGCATCAAGACCCCGAGTACGAAGACGAAAATCCAATCGCTCTCGGGCGGGAACCAGCAGAAAGTCATCATCTCGCGCTGGTTGGCGAGGGATCCGGAAATCTTCATCCTGGACGAGCCGACCCGCGGGATCGACGTCGGCGCCAAGTATGAAATCTACAGTATCATGGTCAGCCTGGCGAGAGCCGGGAAGAGCGTCATCATGATCAGTTCGGAAATGCCGGAACTGCTCGGGATGAGCGACCGGATCCTGGTCATGTGTGAAGGGAAGTTAAGCGGAATCGTCGAAGGGAAAGACGCCAACCAAGAGAAAATCATGGAATTGGCCACAAAGTACATGTAAGGAGCACCCCATGTCCACACGAAAAATGAAACTTGATTCGAGTAACATTAAGAACCGTATGATTGAAAACGCGATGTACATCATCCTCATCACGATGGTCATCGTCGTTACGATCCTGCGTCCGAAGTTCCTGTCGCTGGGGAACTTCCAGAACATCCTCATGAATTCATCCGTACGGTTGATCATCGCCCTCGGGGTCAGCGGTGCGCTGATCACCCGCGGGACCGATCTCTCCGCCGGCCGGATCGTCGGGGTCGGGGCGGTCATCGCCGGAACCCTGCTGCAACGCCCGGACTATGCGGCGAAATTCTTCCCGAATTTCCCCGACACGCCGGTCTGGATGATTTTACTGTTGGCGATGGTCATCACGATGTTGATCGGTTTGATCAACGGCTTGGTGATCGCCTACCTGCATGTGCCTCCGTTCATCGCGACCTTGGGGATGCAGAGCATCGTCTATGGGCTTGCGCAAGTCTACACCCGCAACGAACCGATCGGCGGGTTGAAGGTCGAATTGACAAGCATTGCGACGGGGAGGGTGTTCGGTATACCCAACCTCGCCATCATCGCCTTGATCGTCATCGCATTCATGTGGTTCATCCTCAACATGACGAAATTCGGCAAGTACATCTATGCGATCGGGGGGAACGAAGTCGCCGCGGAAGTCGCGGGCGTCAACGTCACTTTCACCAAGATCCGTGTCTATGCCTTGGCGGGTTTGCTTTACGGTCTGGCCGGTGTTCTGATGGCCGCCAAGAGCGGCGGTGCGACGGCGAACTACGGCATCGGGTATGAATTGGAAGCCATCGCGGCATGTACGATCGGCGGCGTCTCCACGGCCGGCGGCGTCGGTACGATCGGCGGCATCGTCTCCGGGGTTCTGATCTTCGAACTCCTGAAAACCGCCTTGCAGTTCCTGGGCGTCACCCCCGACCTACAGTACGTGGCGATCGGGTTGGTCATCGTGGCCGCGGTCGCGATCGACATCCGCAAATACCTCGCGAAAAAATAATCCTTCACCAAGACGGCGTCCTGCCGTCTTTCTTTTTGAAATCATAGGATTTCGTTTGTCTTTTAGGTGGGGGTTTGTTAAACTGAATACGGAATTTGAGGACACTATGAAACAGAACCGACGACTTTCCATCCTGGCTTTGACCGCGGCGCTCGCCGTTTTGGTCATCGGATGCACCCTGACTTCAACCAAGACCTGCGTACCCGACGGTACGAAGGTTTGTTTCGACAAAACCAGTCAAACCTATCGGATCGAGGACGGGGCGAAAATCGTCGTCGAAGTTCCGACGAAAGAATATGGCGACCGATTGGTCGAACAATTTAACGCAACCCATCCCGAGTCAACCGAGCTTCTTTCCTATGCGATAAGGAATGCAAAAAGCGAGATTACCCCGGATCTACGATTCATGACGCAGAACGAAGCGGCGTTGAACTACGCCTCGCTGATGGTCTTGGATGATTCGATGAGCGATCTGCTATCAAACAACCTGCAGTGGGACAAGTCCGAAGAAGTGAACCTCGAAGGGCTCCGCTTCGTACCGATGTCCGCGACCGGATTCACCTTCATCTATGATGAAACCGTCCTTAGCGATCTTGGCGTCAGCCTTGAAGATGCCGATGCGGACGGACTTCCCGATGCGATCGATACCGTGGAGGAAATCACGGCGGTCGCCGCGAATTATCTCGCCCAAGACGCTAAAAGAACCTATACCTCCGTTTTCCCTCTGGCGTTCAACGAAGCCCTTTCCTTCTATCCTTTCCTTACGGCGGGAGGCTGGGAGATCTTTCCCGAAGACATCGCGACCGAACCCGGATTCGAAACGCCCGAATTCCTTGAAGCCCTCACGTTGATCGAAAAACTCGGCGCGTCGACGATCGTCGCCCAACGCCCGGTCGATCCCGTGAAACTGGTCTGGCAGTTCGACCAAGTCCTTTCGGGAAAAGAGTTCCTTTTCAGCCTGGCGAGCGAATGGATGTATGTGGAAGCCTATGAAAACCGCACGAAACACAATGTCCGCTATGCGCGGTTCCCGGCCATGGGTGACCATGTCCCCACGCCGTTGGTGAGCGTGGAAGGGTATGTGATCCAAAACACGGCCTATCCTTCGGCAGCCCACGAAGTCTTGCGGGTGATCCGCGAAGTCGAATCCCTGAACGCCTTTGCGGCGACGGTGAGGAAAACCTTGCTTGTCCATCCGTCATTGGTCGATCTAGTGACCTATCCCGATGCCAAACAACAGGAACTCGCGAAAGCCTATGTCCATTCCCAAAGTTTTCCTTTGATCGCGCTGGAAGGCAACCCCAAGGTGCTTGGCTTCACCATGTATCGCCAAATGGACATCCTTCCGGTGTTGAAGCGACTGTTCTTACAAGAGATTACGGCAAAACAAGCCCAAGACGAAATCGTACTCTTATCCATCGACTGGATATCGGACAACCATGGGTATCCCACGGAGGTGATCAAAACGAATGAGTAAAAACGAGAAAATCCTGATTTTCGTCAATGCCAGCTATGTCTTGGCGGCGACCATGGCGGCCGTGTTCGTCAATGTCTATTTGTATGTCTTCACGAAATCCCTCGAAACCATGACGGCTTATTCGATGATCCGTTTCGGTCTCTTTCCGATCGGGTTCTACTTCGGAGGCATGCTTTCCCGCAAACTGAAACTCTCCGGTGCCATCGCGACCGGTCTTTCCATCATCATCCTTGGGATGTGTTATCTTCTCTTTATGAACGAAGCCATCGCCCAGAACACCTTGCTGGTCTTCGCGGTCGCCCTCTTCTTCGGGATCGGCGAAGGCATCTACTGGTGCAGCATCGTCGTCCTCAACCTTCTCTCCTCGACCAAGGAATCCCGGGCCAAATATCTCTCCTTGATGGGCGTCATGAACTCCGTCTCCAGCATCATCGCCCCTTTGGCCGCCAACTGGATCATCGTCAACTCGATCTCCGACGTCGCCGGCTACCTGCGCATCTTCCAGGTGGTCATCTTCATCTACGCGATCACCGCGATCCTGTCGCTCAACGTCGCCGTCGTGACCCCCAAAGCCAAATACACCCTCAAAGACAAATTCAACCTCAAGAAGGATCCGCAATGGACCTATGTCATGGTTTCGCATTTCCTCTTCGGTTTCCGTGAAAGCGCGACCCTGGTTCTTGCCGGGTTGTTGGTATACAACGCGACCGGAGGGAAGGGCGGACTCTATTCCCAGCTCTTGGCGATCTTCGCCGTCATCAGCATCCTGACTTTCTATCTGGCGGGCAAAGTGATCAGCCGGAAGAACCGCATGAAATCCTATCGCTATGCTTCCTTTCTAGTCTTCACCAGCACCGTCGTCCTGGTGCTTGTCCCCAACTTGTACGGGGCGATCTATTATGGCTTGATGAACGCCATCGCGACACCCTTCTATGCCAACCCCTTCTCCATCATCATGATGAACGCCATGCAGGACTACGTGAAAAACGAAAGCATCCTGGGTCGTACGATCGTCAAGGAAGTCGCGATCAACGCCGGCCGGGTCATGGGGATGGGATTGATCCTGCTCTTCGCGCTCTTCCTCCCGAAAGACCTGTTTTTACCGGTCGCCGTCATCACCGCATCGACGTTCGCCCTGATCCTGACCGGATATGCTACAATATATCACAACAGGCGCGATCGGATGAAGGCGCAAACGAGGGTGAACGGATGATGGAAAACCAGTGGGGTGCGATCCTGAAAAACGAATTCAAGCAACCGTATTTCCAACAACTGGCCGCTTTTTTAAAACATGAGTATGAAGAAAAAACGATCTACCCGGTACGGGAGAGCGTTTTTTCCTGTTTCGGATATTTCGACCTTCCCGACCTGAAAGTCGTCCTGCTCGGCCAAGACCCCTATCACCAACCCCGCCAAGCCCACGGGTGCTGCTTCTCGGTCCTCCCCGGCACGCCCTTCCCCCCCAGTCTTCAAAACATCTTCAAGGAACTCTCTTCCGATCTGAACCTACCGATCCCGAAAAACGGATGCTTACTCCCTTGGGCGAAACAGGGGGTGCTATTGCTGAACACCTTGCTGACGGTCGAAGAAGGCAAGCCGCTTTCCCACAAAGACAAAGGCTGGGAAGTATTCACCGACCATATCCTTGAGATCTGCAACCAACATCCCGAACCCGTCGTGTTCATTCTCTGGGGCAAGAATGCGCAGGAGAAAGCGAAAGTCATCACCAATCCCAAGCATTATCTCCTCCGCTCTCCCCACCCCTCCCCCCTGTCCGCGTATAACGGGTTTTTCGGAAGCAAACCGTTCTCCAAGACCAATGAATTCCTCATACGGTCAGGCAGAACCCCGATTGATTGGAGGATCGACTAATGTTTCAAACCATCCATGAATTCATCGACTATACCACCCGAAGGATGTCGTCGGGAAGATTCGGACTGAGTCGGCTCAACGATGCGTTGATCGAGCTCGGACAACCCCAGTTCGCCGTTCCTTGCGTGCATATCGCCGGGACCAACGGGAAGGGAAGCACGACCAACTTTTTGAGAAGCGTGCTTCAGGAAGCGGGATACCGGGTCGGGAGTTTCACATCGCCCCACCTCGAAGTCCACAACGACCGGATCCGCATCAACGACATCTTCATTTCCGACGAGAAACTCCTGGAATATGGCAACCGCTTCTATCCCGTGATCGAAAAATATGGACTGACGATGTTTGAGATCGACATGGTGCTGGCGGCGACGTACTTTAACGAAGAAGCGGTCGACATCGCGCTCTATGAAGTCGGTTTGGGCGGACGATTGGACGCCACCAACCTCATCCTCCCCCAACTCGCCCTGATCACCAACATCGGGATGGACCATATGGATTATCTCGGCGATACGTTGGAATTGATCGCCGGGGAGAAAGCCGGCATCATCAAGGACCATGTCCCCGTGATCACGGGTGAAAAGAAAGAAGCGTGTCTGAACGTATTCCGCCGCGTTTGCGATGAGAAACGAAGCGAACTGCTACTGACCACGGAAGCCACCCTGATCGCCCATGATCAATCCTCGGTCACCTTCGACTATCATGGTTATCATATCCATCTCAAAGGACCGGCCTTGTATCAAATCAGCAACGCCTCCCTGGCGATCGACGCGCTGTTGTATCTGCGTAATCATCTAGGTTGGAAGGTTTCCGACGAATCGATCAAGAACGGGCTGGAGCGTGCGTTGTGGAAGGGGCGCTTCGAGGTCGTCCACACGAACCCTACGATCGTGTTGGACGGAGCGCACAACGAACACGGGGTCGAAGCCATACTTTCCAGTATCCAAGCCCTCCCGCAACCGGTCGTCGCAGTGTTCACGGCGTTGAAAGACAAGAAAGCCAAAGGAATGTTGGAGAAACTTCTGGGCGTTTGTGATAGAATCATAGTGACGGAATTCCAGTACTATCGTGGTGCGAAAGCCGTCGACCTTGCGGATGGGTTACCTGTCGAAGTCATTTCCGATCCCCTGGAAGCCTTGCGTGAAGGGTTGCGCAGCGTTTCTACCGGAAGCCTTCTGATCACCGGATCCCTGTATTTCATTTCCGATGTCCGCAACCACTATCTTGACGAAATTCTAGAAAGGCGATCCCCATGAGCGATTTTTTCGAATCCCTCCTCAGTCTATCCGTCGTTGTCCAGGTACTCGCGGTCGTCGCGATCCTGATCCTCGGATTTTTGGCGTTCAAATTCTCCCCGCTTAAATTGGAAATCCGTTCCATCACCTTCACGGCGCTGATGGTGATGCTTTCCGTCATCCTTTCCATCTATTCCCTGATGGTCCCGATGTTCGGTTATCCCAGCCTCAAGATCGGGTTCTCCCAGCTGCCGCTGATGATGGTCGGTTTGTTCCTCGGTCCTTCCTGGGCGTTTCTCGCCGGGTTGATGGAAGACGTCCTCGAACTCCTGACCATGCCGGTCGGGTTCCCCTTCTTCGGGTTCACCCTTAATAAAATCCTGGTCGCGATGTTGCCGGCGCTGTGGATGCTGATCCCGAAGACCAAGATCAAACAGTTCAAATACCTGCCGCATGTGTTGTTGGGGGGGTTCTACCTTCTTGCCATGGCGTTCACCTTCACCATCAATGAAGTGAAAGTCGGCCAAAACATCATGGAGATCACCATGGTGACGAAGATTGGGATCTTCCTCCTCAGTACGATCCTCTTCGCCTTCATGATCGTCATGCTGAACCTCATCGCGAATTACTTCAAGACCAAAAACTACCGTTTCGCATTGACGGACTGGGTCATCGCGGTCTTGTTGGTCGAGTTCGTCGTCAATCTTCTCTTGACCCCGCTCTGGCTTCAGACCATGTACGGAATCCCGTTCTGGTTCAGTGTCGCCCCCCGTTTGGTGAAGGGGACGGTGATGATCCAGCTCAACATCGTGCTTGGCTATTTCATTGTAAGTACGATTGAACGTTTAATTGAACGAAGACGGAACTAAGTTCCGTCTTTTTATTCGGGCGCTTGGGATAAGTGCCGTTATTGAGGTAAAATCGCAAGAAAGTGCAAAACTCGATTTCGTTGAAAAACGAAAATGGAGTATAATAAAACTATAATGAAAAGGGGACAAACATAATATGCGCCAACATTCGATGGTGGCCATGATCCTTGCCGGCGGGCGCGGATCACGGTTGCTGGAGCTTACCAACAAAGTCGCGAAACCTGCTGTGTATTTCGGAGGGAAGTATCGCATCATCGACTTTCCGCTCAGTAATTGCGCGAACTCGAACATCAATATCGTCGGGGTATTAACCCAGTACGAATCGGTGCTTTTGAACTCGTATGTCACGCAAGACCAACGCTGGGGCTTGGATGCGAAAGATTCAGGGATTTTCGTTTTGCCTCCGCGCGAAAAAAGCGAGGGCTTCGGATTGTACCGCGGGACGGCGGATGCGATCACGCAGAACATCGACTTCCTCGACCAGTACGACCCCGAATATGTCTTGATCTTGTCGGGCGACCACATCTACAAGATGGATTACGACAAGATGCTGAGCGACCACAAGAAGAACAACGCGGACATTACGATCGCGGTGCTTGAAGTCCCGATGAAAGAGGCGTCGCGCTTTGGAATCATGAACGCGGATGAAACCGGACGGATCGTCGAATTCGAAGAAAAACCGAAACAACCCAAGAGCAACCTTGCATCCATGGGGGTCTACATCTTCAATTGGAAACTACTCCGGAAGATGTTGAACGATGACGTCAAGGCGGAAAAATCCAGCCACGATTTCGGGAAGGACATCATCCCCGGCGCATTGAACGCAGGGAAGAGGTTGTTCACGCATCGTTTCAAAGGCTATTGGAAGGATGTCGGCACCATCGACAGTCTGTGGGAAGCCAACATGGATTTGATTTACCGCGGCAGCGAATTGGATTTATCGGACACATCTTGGAAAATCTACACCGAAGACATCACCTTGCCTTCGCAGTATATCGGACGCAACGCGACCGTGAAGAACGCCTATATCAACCAAGGCTGCATCGTGGACGGGCATGTGGAAAACTCCGTGCTCTTCACCAGCTGCGTGGTCGAAGAGGGGGCGAAAGTCATCGATTCCGTCTTGATGCCGGGGGCGATCGTGCGCAAAGGCGCGGTGGTCCGACGGGTCATCGTCGCGGACGACGTCGAAATCAAAGAAAACGCCAAGGTCGGGAAACCTGGCGACGGTGAGATCGAACTGATCCACCGGAATGTCCACGCGTAAGGAGGAGGCCACACCATGTGCAACGCATTAGGAATCATCAACTACGATGACGCATCCGCATATGTCGAAGGGCTGCAGGACTATCGTCCGATGCCTTCGGTGTCGTTTCTCGGCCGTTACCGCTTGATCGACTTCGCGCTTTCCAATATGACCAATTCGGGCATCAAGCATGTCCAGGTCTATGTCAAATCGAAACCGCGTTCCGTTTTCGAACATCTCGGGACGGGTCGTCAATACAACATCAATTCGAAGCGCGGCAAATTGCATTTGCTGAGCGGGGAAGAACCCATCCATTCCGAAATCTACAACCACGACATCACGGCGTTCATGCAGAACATGCAGTTCATCGAAGAAGCGAAGTATCCGTATGTCGTCATCGCCCCGAGTTTCATGGTCACCAAGATCGACTTCAACGACGTCATGGCCGCCCATTTGGAATCGGGGGCCGACATCACCGTCGCCTACAAGACCATCGACAATGCGAAGGAAGCGTTCATCGGGATCAACACCTTGACCTTGGACCGTGACAAACGGATCGTCAAGTTCGAAAAGAACCAAGGAAAGTTCAAGAACCGCCATGTATCATTGCGTATGTATATCATGAGAAAGAACCTCTTCATCGACTTGGTGAAGTTGGCGCAAAAGACCAGTTCGATGTATACCCTCGCCGACATCATCGGGGACAACTTGAATACGTTGAACATCGTCGGATACAACCACAAAGGCTATGTCGCCTGCATCAACAATCTTGACCAGTATTTCAAGGCCAACATGGAATTGATCTGCAGGGACAAGGCAAGCGAACTTTTCGATCCCAAATGGCCGTTCCATACCCGCACCAACGACTCCTGCCCGACCCAATATTCGCCTTTGGCGGACGTGAAGTTCTCGACCATCGCCAACGGATGCTTCATCGAAGGCGAAGTGCGTAATTCGGTTCTGGGACGCGGCGTCATCGTGAAACCGGGTGCGGTCGTCGAAAACTGCATCGTCCTCCCGGGCGCCTTCATCGGTGAAAACGCACGCTTGAACTATTGCATCGTCGACAAGAACGCCAAGATCATGCATGTGAAGGAACTGCTCGGAACACCCGAAGATTTGATCTACGTCAAACGTCGGGACACCCTGTGAGGTTGATATGAAAAAGATCCTGTTCGCCGCATCGGAGGGTTTACCCTTCGTCAAAACCGGCGGTTTGGCGGATGTGGTCGGTAGTTTGCCTCAAGAACTGAGCGCGATCGGTTTCGACGTCTCGGTCATCATCCCCTTATTTCTGAAAACCGCACGCACCCAACACCACACCTTGACCAAGATCGCCACCTACCCGGTCGTGGTCGGAAGTCTGAACACCGTGGCGACCTTGTATTCCCGTCTTGTGGGCGATGTCACCTACTATTTGATTGAACACGCGGGATATTTCGAACGCGAAGGCTACTATGGCTATCCGGACGACGGCGAACGCTTCGCCTTCTTCCAGCATGCGATCCTGCGCGCGATCGAAGAGAAGCATATTTCGGCGGATGTCCTGCATTGCCACGACTGGCATACCGGCTTCCTACCGTTATTATGCAAAACCGTCTATCTCCATCGCATCCCCCAACCTTTGACCCTCTACACGATCCACAACCTGGCTTTCCAAGGGAACTTCCCTTATGCCTTGCTTGAAAGTTGCATCGGCGTTTCCAACCAGATGTATTTCGACGGGACGCTCCGTTTCCATGAAGGCATGGTTTCCTTCATGAAAGCCGGCATCCTGTATGCGGATGCGGTCACGACCGTTTCCGAAACCTATGCCCATGAGATTCTCACCTCCGATTTCGGCGAACACATGGAAGACGTCCTGCGCATGCGCAAAAAGGATCTTTACGGCATCGTCAACGGAATCGATGTGAAATCATGGAATCCGACGGTCGACACGGCCTTGGCGAAATCCTTCGATACCCGCACGGTCGAAAAGGGGAAAGCCGCCAACAAAGCCGCCATCCAAGCCGAACTCGGACTGCGCCAAGACCCCGGCGTGATGCTGGTGGCGATGGTCAGCCGCTTGACGCCGCAAAAAGGGATCCAAATCTTAATGGAAACCATGCACGAGATCATGGGATGGGACATGCAACTGATCATCCTGGGTACCGGCGATAATTGGACCGAAAACGAACTGCGTCAAATCGAATACCGCTACCCCCGTCGTGCCGTCTTCTATTGCGGCTACCACGAAGAACTCGCCCACCGCATCTATGCGGGAGCCGATATGTTGCTGATGCCGTCGGCGTTTGAACCTTGCGGGATTTCGCAGCTGATCGCCATGCATTACGGAACCCTTCCCCTGGTACGCGAAACCGGCGGACTGAAGGATACGGTCGAACCCTACAACGAGTTCACCACCAAAGGGACCGGCTTCACCTTCACCAATTTCAACCGTGAAGACTTCAAGCACATCCTCAAATACGCCTTGGATACCTATTACCGCAATCCCGAGAACTGGAAAAAGCTGGTGAAGCAGGCGATGAAGAAGGATGTTTCCTGGAGTAAGTCGGCCAAAGAATACGCGAAACTCATCGAGAGAAAAGCGAAGTGATCAAAGCGTCGAAAGACGCTTTTTCTTAGAAAGTGCCTGAAAACGGGGTCGTCCGGAGGCAAGAAACAGGCTCTTCGACGAAGATTCAGTGTAAATCGGAAAGAAGCGAAAGCGCACTAAAAAAGTGCGAAAATGAAAGCGCTTAATATGTGAAACGACTAACATACAAGCATAAAAACATTGTTTCAGGGTAGTGGAAATGCTATAATCTGAGTGACTACAAGGAGGATGTAGATATGGCAAAACAGACAGTGCGCGACCTCGATGTACGAGGGAAACGCGTCATCGTTCGTGTCGATTTTAACGTTCCGATCAAAGAAGGCAAAATCAAAGACGATAATCGTATCGTACAGGCGCTGCCGACCATCGACTATTTGGTCGAACAGGGGGCGCGCATCATTTTGATGTCGCATTTGGGCAAGGTGGATCACAAAGACCCCGAAGTCACTGCGGCGGATAAGGCCAAGAACAACATGGCGCCGGTCGCGGCGAAGTTGGCTGAAAAAGTCAGCACCAAGGTTTCGTTCTGTGCCGAAACTCGCGGACCGGTACTCGAAGCCGCCGTCGCCGCGTTGAACGACGGGGAAATCCTGTTGATTCAGAATACGCGTTATGAAAAAGGCGAAAGCAAGAACGACCCCGAGCTCAGCAAGTACTGGGCGTCGCTGGGCGATTTGTTTGTGACGGATGCTTTCGGATCCGTTCATCGCGCCCACTCCTCGACGGTCGGGATTGCGGAAATCCTGCCTTCGGCCTTGGGTTTCCTCGTTGAGAAAGAAGTCGATATGCTGGGCAAAGCCGTTTATGAACCGGCTCGTCCGTTTGTTGCGATATTGGGCGGGGCGAAAGTCTCCGACAAGATCGCGGTCATCGAAAACCTGTTGAACATCGCCGACAAGGTGTTGATCGGCGGCGGGATGGCGTATACCTTCTTGAAAGCGGAAGGCAAGGAAATCGGAAAATCCTTGTTGGAAGCCGATCGTTTGGATTTGGCGAAAGAATTCCTGGAACGCGGAAAAGGGAAACTGGTCCTGCCGGTCGACCACATCACGGCCAGTGCGTTCGCCGAAGACGCGGATACGAAAGTCGTCGACAACGACCACATCCCGGCCGACTACATGGGCTTGGACATCGGTCCGAAATCGATCGAACTCTTCAAGAATGAATTGTTGGGAGCGAAAACCGTCGTTTGGAACGGACCGATGGGCGTCTTCGAAATGAAGCCGTTCGCCGCCGGTACCTTGGAAGTCTGCAAAGCGATTTCCGAACTGCCGGGTGCGATGACCGTCATCGGTGGCGGGGATTCCGCGGCCGCTGCGATCCAACTCGGATTCAAAGATAAATTCAGTCACATTTCCACCGGAGGCGGCGCTTCCCTGGAATTCATGGAAGGCAAGGAATTGCCGGGTATCGCCATCATCCAGGAGAGAAAATAATGCGTAAACCGATCATCGTTGGGAATTGGAAGATGAACAAGACCATCGCCGAAGCCGTCGCTTTCGTCGATGCGATCGAACCGCTGTTGCATGACGATGCCGACTTCGGCGTCGGCGTACCGTTTCTTACCTTGGAGAAATCCGTCGCGCATGCGAAGCATCTCCTGATCGCCGCCCAGAACGTCCATTTCGAAGACAGCGGCGCCTTTACCGGCGAAGTCAGCGTATCCATGCTGAAGGAAGTCGGCGTCAAGTGGTGCATCATCGGGCATTCCGAACGTCGCACCTACTTCGGCGAAACGGATGCCACCGTAAACAAGAAAGCCTTGAAACTGGTCGCGAACCAGATCACGCCGATCATCTGCGTCGGTGAAACGTTGGCGCAGTTCGAAGCCGGCGAGACGGAATCCGTCGTCCGTACGCAGACCGCGGCCGCATTGAGCGGCTTGGCCGGCGACGACGTCGCCAATCTGGTCATCGCCTACGAACCCGTCTGGGCGATCGGAACCGGGAAGAACGCCACCAAGGAAATCGCCCAGGATACCTGTGCGATCGTCCGTGATGAAGTGAAGAAGAATTTCGGACCCGAAGTCGCCGACAAAGTACGCATCCAATACGGCGGATCGGTCAAACCCGAAAACATCCGTGAATACATGGCGGAAGCCGACATCGACGGAGCCCTCATCGGAGGCGCTTCCTTGAAAGTCGACTCGTTCAAAGCCATCATCGACGCTCTCAAAGCGTAATTCCAGGAGGATAAACACATGTCGATCATTATTGATGTCTACGCACGTGAAGTCATCGACTCGCGCGGCAACCCCACCATCGAAGTAGAAGTCACCACCGATTCCGGCGCATTCGGTCGCGCCATCGTTCCCAGCGGAGCTTCCACCGGCGAACGCGAAGCCCTTGAACTGCGTGACGGCGACAAGAACCGTTACTTAGGCAAAGGCGTTGAAAAAGCGGTTTCCAATGTCAACGACATCATCGCGGACGCGGTTGTCGGAATGGACGTCACCGATCAGAACGGCATCGACAAACTGATGATCGAACTCGACGGTACGCATGACAAATCCCGTTTGGGCGCCAATGCGATCCTCGGCGTTTCGATGGCTTCCGCACGCGCGGCGGCCGACTACTACAATATGCCGTTATACAAATACCTGGGCGGATTCAACGGAAAGACCTTGCCGGTCCCGATGATGAACGTCATCAACGGCGGGGCGCACTCCGATGCGGCCATCGACTTCCAAGAATACATGATCATGCCGATCGGCGCGCCTTCCTTGAAAGAAGCGCTGCGCATGGGTGCTGAAACCTTCCATGCCTTGAAGAAAGTCTTGAAGGCCAAGGGCCAAGCGACTTCCGTCGGGGATGAAGGCGGCTTCGCCCCCAACTTGGGAAGCAACGAAGAACCCCTGCAAGTCATCGTCGAAGCCATCGTCGCCGCCGGTTATGTTCCGGGCAAGGACATCGCCTTGGCGATGGACGTCGCCGCTTCCGAGTTCTACAACCATGAAACGGGCGTCTACTACCTGAAGAAGAGCACCAAAGAATCGCTGACCACCGATCAAATGATCGACTACTACGAATACCTCCTTGGCAAGTACCCGATCGTCTCCATCGAAGACGGACTTGGCGAACGCGACTGGGACGGATGGAAAAAACTCACCGATCGTTTGGGCAAGAAAGTCCAAATCGTCGGCGACGACCTCTTCGTCACCAACCCGGCCATCTTGGCGGAAGGCATCGAAAAAGGCATCGCCAACTCGATCCTGATCAAAGTCAACCAAATCGGTACCTTGACGGAAACCTTCGACGCCATGGAATTGGCGAAACGTAACGGCTACACGACCGTCGTCTCCCATCGTTCGGGCGAATCCGAAGATACGACCATCGCGGACATCGCGGTCGCCTTCAATGCCGGACAAATCAAGACCGGTTCCATGAGCCGTACCGACCGGATCGCGAAATACAACCAATTGCTTCGCATCGAAGACGAATTGGCGGATGTCGCGGTATTCCCGGGCAAATCCTGCTTCTTCAACGTTAAGTAATCCGATAACACTCCTTTCCTTTCGGGAAGGAGTGTTTTTTATTGAAAAGTGGATGTTTTACCTCATTCCGCAGGACGTGGTTTATCATGTTATCAATGATTCGAAAGGGGAAAATCATGAAGGGTTCTTGGAAAGTCGTCTTCATCAGTGTTTTCTTCGGCTTGTCGATGGCTCTCTTCGTCGTGCTCAGCCATATGCGGCCGCTCTTCGACACCACGACCGACATCTTGGCCCGCGGGATGTTTTTGGGGATTCTCGCCGTTTGCTTCATATTCACCTCGCGCTTCGATTCGCTGAAAAAGACCCGTCCTGTCTTCATCGCATTGGCGATCGCCTTGATCGCCATGAGTGCGGACCTCTATCTCCCCACAAGCAAGATCATTCTGAACGCACTCAAGGTCGAGCCGAACTCGCCCTTTGGGATCGCGCTGGACAAACTGGACAGCACGGTGATCCTTGTGTCGATACTCCTCATCCTTTCGCATCTCGCCAAAGACGACCTGACCTCGCTCTCGATCCGCACGGGGAAAAAGCCGGATGTGACATTCGGCCTGATCGCGTTTGGCGTGTGTGTCCTTGGGAGCTTCCCGATGGCCGGTCTCTTCGGCGCACAGGACCTCTCGATCGAACGGGTGCTCCCATGGATCCCTTCCATCCTCCTCTTCGTCTTCGCCAATGCGTTCAACGAGGAACTGCTCTTTCGGGCGTTGTTTCTGAAGAAACTCAGCCCGATCATTGGATCGGTTCTCTCAAACGTAGTGTTGGTGATTCCGTTCGTGCTCCATCACACCGGCGTCGACTACTCTTCGGACACCCTCATGCTTTTCGCGTTTCTCTTCCCGCTCGCCTTCGTCTGGGGGAGGCTGACCCAGAAAACAGGGAACCTCTGGAACGCCGTCCTCTTCCACGCCGGTACGGATTTACCGGTCATCCTCGTCCTTCTTTCGCGGATCAAGTAAAATCTTGTGAAAATATGAAGTGTGAAAAGGCACTTGTTGTTTTTTGAATGGTTATCTGATAAAATGTATAGGCAAACTGTAAAGGAGGATTCCGATGCTTGATATCGTACTGATGGTGGTCGCCGTCCTACTGATTCTATTATCACTTCTTCAAAGCGGCAAGTCCGACGGCATCAGCAGTGCCTTCTCCGGAAGCGGCGGGTTGAACCTGTTCGCGAACGTGAAAGAACGGGGTCCGGAAAAGACGATTTCCCGGTTGACCTTGGTTCTGGGGATCGCATTCTTTGTCCTGGTGATTTTAGTAAGAATCGTATAAAATCGGCCGCACAGGCCTTTTTTATTATACAATGTGGAAGGAGGCATACAATGGACCTCAAAACAAGATTGATTGAAAAACTGGAGGAGAACGGACAACGTTACTATCCTCTGACCCAATGGGCTGAACTGTTGGGATTAACAAAACCTGACGAACTCGAGCGTTTTTTTCAGACTGTGCGTGAAATGGAAGAAGAAGGGGTGCTGACGATGACCCGCAACGACAAAGTGATCCTGACCAAGGATGCGGGGTGGAAAACCGGCGTCCTCAGTATCAACGCGAAGGGGTTCGGGTTCGTGGACCTTGAAGAAGGATCCATCTATATCCATTCTTCGGGATTGAAGGATGCGATGCATCAGGACACCGTGTTGGTGAAACCGAAAACCTACAACGACGGAAGCAGCGAAGGCATCGTGGTGAAAGTCCTTGAACGTGCGGTGACGCAGGTCGTCGTCGAAACGATCCGGGTGAACGGGAAGCTCGACTACGTCGTCAACGACCCCCGCATCCGCCAGAAAGTCGTCTTTACCCAAAGCGACTTGTCCCGTGTGACCGAAGGCGTGATTCTGGTCGCGAAGATCGTCGGCTACGGCGATCCGCTGACCATTCAACTCGACAAGATCCTCGGCTATAAGAATGAGCCAGGTATGGATGTGTTGACGGTGTTGGCGGAATACGGCATCGAACCGAAGTTCCCGCAGGAAGTCATGGACCAAGTCGAGAAGATCCCGATGGAAGTCCGTGAAGAAGATAAAAAAGGAAGAAGGGACTATACCGACCGGATCGTCGTCACGATCGACGGGGAAGACGCCAAGGACCTGGACGACGCCATCAGTCTCAAGAAGGTCGGCGACAAGTATCATCTACAAGTCCATATCGCGGACGTCAGTCATTATGTCCGTGCCTATACCCCGATCGACAAGGAAGCGGAACACCGCACCACCTCCGTCTATGTGGTCGACCGCGTCGTCCCGATGCTTCCTCAAGCGCTGTCCAACGGCGTGTGTTCGCTTCATCCCGACGTACTCCGCTTAACCCTGACCTGCGACATGGTCGTGAATCCAAACGGAAGCGTGGATACCTACGAAATCGTCCCGTCGTTCATCAAGTCGAACTACCGCATGACCTACAGTAACGTCAACAAGATCCTCGATCACGACCCGCAAGTCACCAAACAATACGAAGAAGTCAAAGACTTGTTCTTTTTGATGAAGGAAGCGGCCGACGTTATACGGAATCGAAGGGAAGGCCTGGGATCGATCAATTTCGAAACCGTCGAATCGAAATTCAAAGTCGACGAGAACGGCAAGGTGCTTTCGATTTCGGCGCGTACCCAAGACGATGCGGAACTGATCATCGAAGATTTCATGGTCTTGGCCAACGAAACCGTGGCCAGGCATATGAAGTGGTTGGAGATCCCTTCGCTGTATCGCGTCCATGAAATCCCCGAGAAAGCGAAGCTGCAGGAATTCTCGAAGATCCTGATGCCGTTTGGGGAAAAACTCAGAGGCGACCTCTCGCACATCCAACCCGGGGTCCTTCAGAAACTTCTGACGAAGTTCGAAGGTCGTCCGGAGTTCCATGTCATCTCGACGGTGTTACTCAGAAGCATGCAGAAGGCGAAATACGATCCAAAATGCATCGGCCATTTCGGCTTGGCTTTGAAGGAATACCTTCACTTCACTTCGCCGATCCGTCGTTATCCCGATTTGATCGTCCATCGGATGTTGCGGAAGTACCACTTCAACCTTCCGGATGAAAACGCAAGGATCGAAGATGAAAAGAACATGCAGACCTATGCGCTTGAAACCTCCTTCGGCGAGCGGAATGCGGTGGAAGCGGAACGCGAAGTCGAAAACATGAAGAAAGCCGAGTTCATGATGGACCATGTCGGCGAGATCCATTGGGGGATCATAAGTGCGGTGACCCGTTTCGGATTCTTCGTCTCGCTTGAAAACACGGTCGAAGGCTTGGTCCATATCCAGAATCTGACCGATGACTATTACGAATTCGATGCAAGGCTCCATAGTCTACGCGGAAGCCGGACCCATCGTATGTTCGTGCTGGGGCAGAAAATCAAAATCAAGGTCGCCGGGGCAAGTAAGGAGAAGAAGACCGTGGATTTCCTTCTTGCGGAGGAAGTCAAACGTAAATCCACGGTGCCTGCGCATAAAGGGGGAGTGGCAAGTGGCCGTAAAAACCGTATCCGTTAATCGGAAAGCGACCCATGATTACTATATCGTCGAGAAATTTGAAGCCGGGATGGTCCTGTACGGGACGGAAATCAAATCCATCCGTAAAGGGTCGGTCCAGTTCAAGGACGCCTACATCGAGTTCAAAGACGGCGAGGCGTTCGTGCGGGAGATGTACATCGCCCAATATGAATTCGGAAACCGTTTCAACCATGAAGAGACGCGCGACCGTAAACTGTTGATGCATAAGGCGGAAATCGCCAAGTTGCAGAAGAAAGTCAAACTCAAAGGATTCACCGTCATCCCGCTTCAGATGTATCTTAAGGATGGACGGGCGAAACTGGAGATCGCATTGGCGGAAGGGAAGGATGTCCATGACAAACGGGAAGCCTCCAAAGAACGCGATGCGAAACGCGAGATCGACAAAGTGCTGAAGAATCAACGCTAAAAGGGACGTGTTCCCTTTTTTTGTGGGGAAATCGACGGATAAATAAGGTATACTGAAATTACGAAAATCATAGGAGGGGACGATGAAGAACATCAAGACGATCGGTTTGCTTCTTTTACTTGGCGGATGTTCGCAGCTGGAATCCTTGACGACCGAGCTGACGCCGACCCGTTTCCTTGAAAACATGCCCTATGCCCGACTCACTTTCGGGGAGGCTTCCTTTGTCTTGATCCAACCTTCGTCCACGTTCTTCGTCTATCTGCTTGGGATACTTACGATCCTGCTTGGCGTCCTCTTCCTCAAGAACCACATGCATCAGAAATCCAGACTATGGTGGGGGATCGGGATGGTGCTTTGGGGCATCGGTGCGATCGTGGCCGGAAGCAGCTACCAAGCCTTCGGGTATGAACTGAAGTGCGCCAACCGATACTTTTGCCTGCAGACCAGTTGGGTCGAGCTTCTCTATCTCGGAATCACCATCTTCAGTATGAATGCGTTGTTAATGGGGATGGTCTACCGTATGAAATCCCTTCGCCAACGACGCATCGTGGCCGTTTACGCCGCGATCAGCTGTCTCGGGTATACGTTATGGCTGATGAAGGGACTCTGGCTTGCGAATGCCTTCATGGTCTCCTACGAAGCCTTGTTGATCTTCCTTACCCCGACGATCCTTCTCTACTTCCTGAGCGTACATGGGAAATCCAAGGGTTTGGACAAGAAACTTCGAAACACATGGATCTATTTCCTGCTTCTCAACCTCGCCTACTTCGCGTGGTTGTACGCCGGAATCTCCAATGTCCTCTACCATGACTTCAAGATCTGGCTGAATGAAAACGACATCCTGCATCTTCTGCTCATCGCCTGGATGGTCTATCAATACAAAGCGCTTTATCCCAACCTCGAAGACGAATCCCTAAAGTAAAACGCTTCCCTGAGAAATCAGAGAAGCGTTTCTTTTGTTTACCAGTGACCGCCGCCGCCGCCGCCGAAGCCGCCGCCGCTAAAGCCGCCACCACCGCCACCGATGCTACCGCCGCCTTTGGCACGGGGGACGGAAGTCATCGAACGATTCATATTCCCTAAAGTATGATTCAGACTACGCATGAACAAGTAGGAGTTCATCGGATTGGATCCGACATACCAGGAAGGTTGCGGAATGGCGATCGATTCGAACTTCTTCGACCAGACATCCGAAACGTTCAGGACATAGGCGTAGGGAAGAATCTTGTAGAAGTATTCCGGATCATCCTTGACAAGCATTTCCAGCTTGTCTTTCTCCGCCACTTCGATGAAGCGTTTCAAACCGATGATCCGACCGAGATACTCGGTCCCCAAGGGGGTACGCTTATCCATGACGCTGATGAGCAGGGCGTTGAACGTCAGCAAGCCAAGCAGGACGACCAAGATCCATAGCGGGGCTTGGATCCAGATGAAGATCCCAAGCAAGACGCTGATGACGACCAAGGCGAAGATGGCCAAGCCAAGTCCGGCGCCGATGCGCGAGACCAAGCGGAGGGAGATCCATTTCTGGCGCAAGATCGAGAAGAGGATGTTGAAGGCGATGCCGCAGACCAAGAGGATGATCGGCAGACCCAAGGCCATGTCGACCATGTAGGTGTCCACGTAAACCAATGCCGCCAAGACCAAGTAGATCGGGATGACGGAGACGACACCGAGGATAAACTTCATCGCGGTGGAAGTCTTGCGATAGATGTTCCGGGATTTATTCCCCTGGAAATGACGCTGGATGTCGGCCTGGGCATGTTGGAGATGCATGTAGAACGTATTCTCCAACTGTTTGTTGGTGACTTCGGTCCGGCCCATGAACAAGGCGTTGAACAGCGTTCTTTCGGCACGGATCTCGCTTTGGGGGATGTCCATCAGTTTTGTCAGCGTGAATCCGCTCTTCCCGGTTTCCGTGATGGTCAAGTATCCTTTGGACGCCCATTCGATGATCAAGGAAAGGACATCGCGGGAATCGACGAATCCGTCGAAGATGAATCCGACCTGTGCGCTGCTCAGCCCGGGGATGGCGTTGAACTCGACGGTCTCGACCGGTCGGTCATCTTTCCCGAACTTGAAGAACGCCAATAAAACCAAGACGCTCATCGCGATCGCAAACATCAGGGCCGGAATCGAATAATCCGCCGCCGGGATGAAGGTGAAGAAGTCGTTCGGAAGTTCGCTGAACACCGTCAGCGCCTGACCGTAGGAAATGCCCTGGTCGTAGGTACCGCTCAGCGTGTTTCCGACGACCGTGTATTGGAGGTCCAACGGGGTATTGTTTCCCGCGGTTCCGCCATAGAAGGTGATGTCGCTCGGCCACGGTTTCGGCAACGTGATCGAGAACTCCACGTTCTCGATCCGGTCTTCCCAATATTGGCCGACAAGGTTCATATAGAAGGCTTGGTAGCCTTCGAGGTCCAAATCGCGCATCTGGATCGTATAAGTAAGCGTATAGACTTTCAATCCCATCGGGACATAGACGTCTTCATCCCCGATGTAGATCGTGACATAACCATTCTCACGAACGATCTCGGCGATCGGATCTTGTCCCGCGCCGATATTGCCGACCGGGAAGTAATAGTCGCGGTCATAGGTTTCACCGTCGATCGTCCATTGCATATTGTAGTTCTCGGGTAAAAAGATCACCGCCCCATGGGACGTGGAAATGTTGAACTGGTAATCCATGGTCTGTTCGACCGTGATCTTTCCGTTCTCGTCCACGACCATGTCGATCTTGAAGTTCTTGATAACGACATCGTCTTCCGCATGGACCGGGGAAATCAACCCCAACAATCCGATCGTCGCCAGCAGAAAGGTTAAACAAAGTACTTTCAGTTTTCTCATGATTCCCTCCTCAAGGGAAAAGGGGAACGATGCTCCCCTTTCGATTTAGAATTGGACTTTGACGTTCTGACGTTGAGCTTCGTCCGTCACTTCGAACAACGGGCGACGTTTGAATCCGAACATCCCGGCGATCAGATTGGTCGGGAAGCGTTCCAAGGTCGTGTTGAATTCCCTTGTCGATCCATTGTAGTACTTGCGGGATTGCGCGATGTCTTCTTCGACGACTTTCAATTGTCCCTGCAAATCCATGAAGTTCACGTTCGCCTTCAGATCCGGATAGGATTCGGCCAATGCGAACAAACGACCCAAGGCACCTTGGAAGCTTGCTTCGTTGGTGGCTTTTTCATCGATGGTCTTCGATCCGACGGCGGCGTTACGCGCGGCGATGACTTTTTCCAAAGTCTCGCTTTCGTGTTTCGCATACCCTTTGACCGTTTCAACCAGGTTCGGGATTAAATCGTAGCGTTTGACCATGTAGACATCCATGGTGGAGAATGCTTCATCGACGCGATTGCGCAGCGATACGAGCGAGTTGTATGCGCCGATCATCCAAAAGACGATGACGACGACTAGACCAAGCAGAATGTAACCAATGTATTCCATAGGTTCCTCCTCATCACACAGTGGTTGTGTATAGTTTGATTATACTCCATCCCATTGTCTGTGAAAAGGATGTCAATTCAAGAAACGGCCCCGTTCAAGGTTATTTTTAGGGGTGCGGGCAAGGAATTCGCCGATGAAATATGATATCCTAAGGATGCGAGGTAAAAACCATGAAAATCACACTCGGAACCTACACGAAACGCAGTAGCCAAGGCATCTATACGATCGAACTCAACGAACAGGAAAAGAGATTGGAAAACCTGACGTTGTTGCATCCGA
Organism: Bacillota bacterium; assembly: GCA_023249475.1. Taxonomy (GTDB): domain Bacteria; phylum Bacillota_I; class Bacilli_A; order Erysipelotrichales; family Erysipelotrichaceae; genus GWE2-51-13. Next base: position 89,218 of record JAHFCO010000002.1, read on the forward strand.
TTCAAAACAGCACCTATCTCGAATATGACCGGAACCGCCTTTATGCGGTCTTGAAGGATGGTCAAAGCGGACTACGGATGTATCAGGACGGTGTCATCGTCAATCAAGTGACGCAGGAAAACACGCCGCCGTGCTTCGTCAACGTCATCCCCGAGAAGCAGTTGGTCATGAGCGCCAACTACCATGCGGGGCACATCGACCTCTATTCGACCAAGCAAAACCGGCTCGAACACCTTCAACGCATCACGTACGACGAAGGGTCCCATGCGCATATGATCAAATACGAACCCCGTTTCGACGAAGTCTATGTTTGCGACCTTGGCCTGGATAAGGTATTGACGTATGCGATCCAAGCGGATCGCTTGGTATTGAAACACAGTTTCAATACCCAACCGAAACAAGGACCGCGACATTTCATCGTCCATCCCACATTACCCATCCTTTATGTCCTGACTGAACTGAGCAGCGAAGTCCTCGTCTTCATCCGGCACGACGACCATCTAGAACTAATTCAAACCCTTGGCGCCTTGCCTGTGAACGAAGATCAAATCAAGTGGGGGGCGGCGATCCGGATCAGTGCGGACGGGAAATTCCTTTATGTCTCCAACCGCGGCCACGATTCGATCACTGTGTTCTCAATTCGTGATGACGGAACGTTGGAAACGACTCAAAACATATCAACCTACGGGAAGCATCCGCGCGACTTCAACCTTTCCCCCGACGGGAGATTCGTGGTGGTCGCCCATTTGGATAGCGATTCCTTGACGCTCTTTGAACGGGATGAAGCCTCCGGTCAATTGTCCCTTCTTCAGAAAGATGTCTTCGCCCCTGAATCGGTCTGCGTCGTTTTCTAGTTCGAATGGGTAGACTTTCGGACATCTCGTCCCTAACCCCATCCTTCTTTTCGTATCCATTGACATTGCGATTCCCTTATTCTATACTATGGACGCACACATGGGGGTGTCATGGTTTCGACAGGTTGCTGTTGGATTCAGGCTGCAGTGGAGTGGCGACCTAATTGCCAAAACAAAAATAACTAACAACAATTACGCTTTCGCTGCTTAATTAGTCTAAACTAGACTTCAGCGTGTCTCCCCGGATTCGTCCTCAGGTTCGGGCTAGACAACAGAAATGAGGAATACGGGATCCAGTCGATCGTACGAAGATCCCCGACAACCCAGTCGATCAAATCAAACCAAGTTCGTCCGTTCGCTAAGGTTTGATTACTAGAAGCGGAATAAACTGTAGATGCTTGAATGTGAAGCACAATTTGGACAGGGGTTCGACTCCCCTCACCTCCACCAACTTTACCCCATACCATGTGCCCCGAGTTCCTCAACTCGGGTTTTTTCTATTTCTAGCCGATTCAGACCATTAGCCGCTAATAAGAGGTTTTTGTTTGATGTGAAGATTGCATCAAAGTAATTCTTAGTAACTTAAGTGAATTCCGTATTTTTCAATTGCATATAATCGTTCATGAAGATGCAATTGAAAGTTGAAATATGCAATTGATGCGGTTTGTTATAAGTTCAATTGAAGTTTACCAAGTGATAAACGTGGCACGCCTTACCTCCAACATATAATATGGTACACAAACGATTCCCCATGATCGGTTTTTTTATAGTCAAACGGAATTTACCTTGAATAAGGTAAACCCAATCTATATTAATATTATTATTAAATAGTTGACAATAGTGTATGACATACATTATAGTAATGATGAGGTCAAATCATGAACGACGAAACAATTCTAAACAACCTAATCGCCGAGCTCAAACGGGGGACGCAGGTCTTAGCTGTACTGGGTCAACTTCACCATGGTCGATATGGGTATTCTTTATTGCAGGATCTAGGTGAAAAGGGTGTGCAGATCGAGGCGGGTACGCTCTATCCGCTTCTCAGAAGGTTGGAAAGCCAGGGTCTATTGAATAGTGAGTGGGATACCACGGAGACGCGGCCGAGGAAATACTATGTCTTGAGTCCCTTGGGGATCGAGACCTATGCGTCTCTATTAAGAGAGTGGAAGGCGCTTGTTGAAAATATGGAATGGATCCTAAAGGAGAACTGACATGAAAAAAGCATACATCGAACGTTACATCTATGCCGTGACGAAACGCTTGCCGTTGGCGATGCGTGACGATGTCTCGGCTGAACTGAGCGCGAATATCCAGGATATGATCGCCCAGGACCCAGAGAACGAAGAACTGCTATTGGAGAAACTAAGGAAACTTGGACATCCCCGGGTGTTGGCCAGCAATTACCGCGGGAAAGAAAGATATGTCATCGGTCCCGAATACTATGACGACTACATCAACACGTTGAAGGTCGTCGGGGTGATTTTCGTTACGGTCTCCTTGATCACCGGATTCCTCGAAGCGGTCACGGGATTCTCCAACCCGGGCATCCCCGAAGTCATTACCGCCGTTCTCACCGGTTTGCTGGATAACTTATGGTCGGCGTTGTTGACCGCCTTCGCATGGACAACGGCGGGGTTCTGGATCGCAGGGAACGTCGGGCAAAAGACCAACAACTCTGACTGGAAACTCAGCGACCTGCCTGATCTTCCCGAACCCAACGTGGCGGAAATCAGTCGTTTCGGTACGGTCGTCGAGTTGATCGTGGGGGTATCCTTCGGCTTGATCTTCGTTACCTTGATGAGAAACGGATTGCCTTACTTCAATCAACCCGTCATCGATCCGCTGATCCCGTTCTTCTATCTCAGCATCGCCTTGGACTTGATCGTCGGGATCGTCAAGCTTGCCTATGGGCAATGGCGTTGGCCGGTCGTGCTGGTGACGACGATCGAACACTTCTACGGCGTCATCTTTGCATACGTGTTCCTGAGTTCCGATTTCCTTAGCCCGAGTTTCTTCCAAGCCATCGCGGACAACAGTAAGTTCACCCTTGCGGAAGCGCTGAGCGGGTTTGCGACCGGGAAAACCGTCCTGATCTGGCTGATCGTCGTTGGAACGATTATCGATATCATCCAGATCGCCGGGAAGTGGTTGAGGTCGAGGTCGAAAGCATAAACAAGACAGCCTCCTTGCGATTCAAGGAGGCTGTTTTTCGTCATACGATGGGACTTGCGTTATTCAGGGAGAGATGTGCGCTTGCCGAGATCGCGGATCACTTGGATCACGCTGGCGGTGTCTTTCCGGCCGTATCCGAGTTGTTGCGCCAAACGATAGAACTGGATGGCTTGGTTCAGCGAGAAGTTGGTTACTTTCTCATCCTGACACAGTTGCCTGGCCAATTCCAAATCCTTCATGGACAGGTCGACCGTGAAACTGGCGGAGAGATCGCCGCTGAGCACTTTCTGTTTCTTCGCACCGAGGATCAGGTTGTTTCCTGAACTTGTCGTCACGACATCGTAGAAGGATTCCAGCGGGATGTTAAGCCGGTCCGCCATCGCGATGGCTTCGCCGTTGACGATCTGCGTCGCGAACGCCATGTAGTTATTGATGATTTTAATCGCGGAACCATTACCCCGCTCACCCATATAATGAAACGACTTCCCTACGCAAAGCAAGTAGGGCAACAGGTCCAGTTCTTCGATTTCGTTTTTCGTCGCACCGATCATCAGCGAGAGTTCCCGCTTCTGTGCCCCGAGTCCGCCACCGCTGACCGGAATATCGATGTAGGTGATGTTCTTTCGGCTGGCCCTAAGGGAGAGTTCCTTGCTTAATGCCGGGGAGACCGTACTGAAATCCAGGATGATCTGACCTTCGGCGCCATTTTCCAACAGCCCTTCGGGACCATCGACGATTTCGGCGACTTCAAGGGGTCCGGGTAAACAGAGAAAGACGAGGTCGGCGGATTGTGCGACCGACTTCACATCAGGAAACCTCGTCGCACCTTTCTCGACCAAGGCGAGACAATTCTTCTGACTCCGGTTATAGACCCCCAATGAACCCAAGGTCTCCAGAAGATTCGATGCCATCGGGAAACCCATGTTCCCAAGTCCGATGAACACAGCTTTTCGTGTCATGATGACTCCTTTTCTTTCAATTGAATGCGAAACGCATGAAGAAGATCCTTCATGCGTCGAAGGTTAATCGAATTTGCGCTGATAGCTTGTCAGGCGTTCGACGGTTTCCGGGTCATAATGGGAGAAGAACAGACTTTCGGTTTTATCCAGGGTCGCGATGATCGACATGTCTTCTTCACTCAAGGTGAAATCGAAGATGTCGAAGTTCTGTTTCATCCGGTCTTTATTGACCGTTTTCGGAATGACCGAGATGCCGCGTTGGATCAAATAGCGAAGGGTGACCTGGGCGTTGGTCTTATTGTATTTCGCACCCACGCTCTTTAGTGTTTCATCCTCGAAAAGGTTGTTTTTCCCCTCCGCGAACGGTGCCCACGCCTGGATCTGGACGCCGTACTTCTTCATGATCTCATGGGCTTTGACTTGTTGGTTGTAGGGATGCGTCTCGACCTGGTTGACCATCGGGACGATCTTATTGAACTTGATCAGGTCGATCAAACGGTCCGGGTAGAAATTGCTGACGCCGATCGCCTTCAATTTTCCCTCGACATATAATTCCTCCATGGCACGGTATGTCCCGTAATAATCGTTGAACGGTTGATGGATCAAAAGCAGATCGAGGTACTCGAGTTGTAGGCGCTCCAATGAACCCAAAATCGAAGCTTTCGTTTTCTCGTAACCATATTCGGAAATCCAGAGTTTGGTCGTGATGAACAATTCTTCGCGCGCTACGCCGCCTTTCTTGATTGCATTACCGACCGCTCGTTCATTGCCATAGCCCTGCGCCGTATCGATCAAACGAAACCCGACGTCGATGGCATCGAGTACGCAACGTTCGCACTCGTCCTGATCCAGGATCTGAAACACCCCGTAGCCCAACGCAGGCATCTTTTTTCCGTTATTCAATATGAAATATTCCATGCGTTCCTCCTTGTATACATCCGTTCTTACGATGTATACTGATACTGTACAACCCTGTAGTAACTACAGGTCAAGCGAAATGGAGAAAAAGATGTATACGATGAAAGATGTCTGTTTGAAATTCGACTTTCCGTATGAAACCTTGCGTTTCTATTGTAATGAAGGCTTGATCCCCAATGTGAAACGCGATGAGAACAACTATCGGGTTTTCGATGATCGGGATATCGCATGGATCGACGGACTGCAGTGCCTACGACAATGCGGGTTGAGCATCAAGGAACTCAAGGCGTATCTCGCATTATCCCTGGATGGGAAAGCGAGCATCCCGGCGAGAAAAGAAATGTTGGCGAAGAGGAAGATGGCTTTGCTTCGACAATTGGACGACATCCGCGAAAGCATCGACTACATCGACAAGAAGCAGCGATATTTCGACGATGTTCTAGCGGGGAAAATCCCTTTCTCAAGCAATCTGGTCAAGGTTGAAGAAGAAGCGTAGATTGCATCGACAAATCAAAGTCGCCCTAAATAAGAACGGTTGACCCGTTCTTTTTTATCATTTCGAGATCTTTTTCTACTCCGGGTTCTTTGTGTTCGTGGATGGATTCGCCATGTTTCCTTGTAAATGCATTCTATATCCGTTATACTAACCAAGGTTTGAATTTTGAACCCGATGATCGATTTTACCGTACATGGGTGTCAATGAAACCACATTTTCTTGAAAAACGGAGACAATCCGCTCAATATTAACGACGGCTTAACAAGGAATCAACTAAACTATCCCTATGAATTTCAATCAGCAAAACACGGTTTTTACCTATCTCAAAAAGCGAATGATCCACCCGTTGGAAACTTTTTGCATCTTCATCCCCATGGTTTCGTTTTTCCTTCCGGTCGATCTTTTCTTGCTCGGTCTTTCCTCTTCCGTCCTGTTGATCCTCTTGGATGTTAAAAACGTGAAGAAACTTGTCTTTACGCATCACAATTACCTGCTTTATCTGTTTTGTTTCTATATGTTCGTCTTGGCAAGTGTCAATAAGAATGTCCTGGGTCAGATCGCCTCAGGTCTGTTCTTTCTGGTCGTCGTGTATGTCACCTACCTCCGGACGAAAATGGATCGCGGGCTCTTTGAAGAATTGATGGTCCTGTGCGGAATCGGATCGATGTTCAGCTTGTATTACTGTACCGTGGACTTCTACTCGACCTCGACCTTCCTGCTCCTCGATTTCTTCGCGAAGTACATCCCGATCCCCTACACGTTCATCACGGAAATCGCCAAGAACCTTCGCTCGACCAGCACCTTCATCAATTCGAACTTCTACGGAAACATCAGCGCCGTCCTGTCCTTGATCGCGGTATACTATATTCTTCGCGAGTTCAGGATAAGGAAAAGTCATCCGGATGCATCGTGGCGGAAGATGGCATTCTACGCCATCGTCCTGATCGTCAATCTGTATGGTCTATCGTTGACACAATCGAGGTCTTCCGTTCTTGCATTGCTTGCCGGCCTTGCGTTCTTGATTCTTACCTTCGACGTACGATGGTTCATCGCCTTGCTGATCCCGTCGATCCTGGTGATCGTCTTCCGATTCGAACCGATCCTTTCTCTGTTGCCCCGCTTGGACAGCTTGGCCGGATCCGCCAGTACCCGTCTTGAAATCTATCGCATCGCCATGCAGGAAATCCGGATGAACCTATTCTTCGGGAAAGGGTTTTATACCTTCCCCATGGTTTATGCGAAGTATACCGACGTGTATAACCTCCACGCCCATAACCTGATCTTAGAGTTCATGTTGAGTGCGGGTTTGGTCGGGACATCCTTGCTGGTCGCACGATTCGTTTCCCTCATCTACCGACCCATCAAAGAATGGTTCGTGAAAGAGAATGAATACATGCCCTTACTGTTAGGGATCATCGCGTTGGAGATCGCCAACGGCTATACCGACGTCGTGCTTTTGTTACCCCAGTGTTTCATCCTATTCAGCCTTGTCTTGATGTGTACGGAGGTCAACCATGAAGAAAATCAAAAAAATTGAAATCGCGGTATTGGTCGCGATGGTCATCGTAAGTTTCACTTATCCGAGTTTCCTGTCCGAATTGAAAGATACGACGGTTTTTCGCGAACTGATCCGCTTGTTTTTCTAGTTCCCACCACAAGTTAAAATCCAATAGGATACGTTTCGATTGAAAAGTAAAGGGATGGATGTAGAATGTGGGTGAAGAGATGGATCGTCGATCTTCGACGGAAAGTGTGAACCGATGGATGAATCGCTCATCGCCCCCTGCGGGATGAACTGCGGCCTCTGCGTCAGTTATCTCGCCAGGAAACACGAAATCAATACGCAAGGGTTTCATAAGTCCTATTGCCCGGGGTGCATCGCCCGAGGGAAGAACTGAACCTTCATGAGACAACATTGCGATCTGTTAGGGAAAGGCAAGGTGCGATACTGTTTTCAATGCGATGCTTTTCCCTGCGATCGCCTGAAGGCGCTCGATCTTCGCTATCGCACGAAGTATCACCTCAGCATGATCGACAATCTCACCCGGATCAAAGAAAAGGGCATCGGGATTTTCCTCCTTGAAGAGGAAGAGAAATGGAAATGTCGAAAATGCGGGGATGTGGTCTGTTGCCACAACGGATTGTGTTTGAAGTGCGATTTGGAACGGTTGAAGATGGATAAGAAATACCGGTGGGGGGAGACAAGCCAATGATTTCGCATGATGTCGGGGGATCCTTCCTGCACGGAATGGATAACGGAAACAAGAGAAGGGTCGATGCGACGGATCCGAAGAATGAATCGAGAATCGAAGATCCCTTGCGTTGGCGAATCGAAAGGGTGAAACCATGAAAAAAACCAGGTCAAAGAAGACGAAGCAGATTCTTCGGGGAGGATTTTTGGTTCTCATCGCCGGTTTTTTCGGTCTGTATGTCTATCTTCGCAGTGCGGAAGTGTTGGACCCGAGTCGGATCGATTGGCTGACCGGTACCTTGGTCGCCCATCGCGGGGTCCATGACAACGAAAACGGGACACCCGAGAACACACTCGCCGCATTCGGTGCCGCCATTGAACGCGGGCTCATCATCGAACTGGATGTCCAATCCACCAAAGACAATCAAATCGTCGTCGTCCATGACGATGACTTGGAACGATTGCTTGGGCTTGCGGGGAAAGTGAAGGAATACACCTACGATGAAATCAAACAGAAAAACATCCTGGACTCCGACCAGGTGATCCCGCTTTTAAGCGATGTCTTGGATTTAGTCGACGGCAAGGTGCCGGTGTTGATCGAAATCAAGAACGACCAGGAAGTCGGGGAATTCGAGAGCCGGGTCGCACGGATCCTCGAGGATTATGAAGGACGGTTCGCGGTGATCGCCTTCAATCCCTATACCTTGCGATGGTTCAGGGACAATGAACCCGAGATCGTACGGGGACAGATTTCCGGTCATTATACGGTGAGTGAAGAAGACAAGTTGAAAGGCAAGAAACCGAGGGTATGGTACGAACGCTTCATGTTGTCGAACCTGCTTGTGAACTTCGAAAGCCGGCCGAACTTCATCGTCTATGAGATCAAAGATACCTCGCTTGCACGGATCCGTTGGTTCAAAGAACTAAACGTCCCGTTGTTGGGATATACGATCGACAATCAAGAAGAGTATGACCAGGCGAAAGGGTACTACGATAATCTCATCGTCAACACCGTCGATTTAAAGTAGGCGATAAACCATCGAGACAAGGACCGACTGGAAACCGTCGGTCTTTTGTTGAGACGAAGTCAGGGGCAACTCATGCGCACATCAAGGGTAGATGTTGTATACTGAACGCATGAATCAGGAGAAACACACATGAAAATCGAAATCTGGTCGGATTATAGCTGCCCGTTCTGCTACATCGGGAAGACGCATTTGGAGAAGGCGTTGAAAGAACTCAAGTTGACGGATGACGTGAATGTCGTCGTCCGTGCGTTTCAATTGGATCCCTTAGCTCCCAAGGAGACATCGGAAACGACCGCGGCGATGCTGTCGCTGAAATATGGCGTAACCCTCCAACATGCGACCAAGATGGTCGAAGACGTCGCGACCAAGGCGAAACGTAGCGGGATTACCATGAACTACGGGAAGGTCAAGCCGACCAACACCTTCGACGCGCATCGCGTCATGAAGGCGGCGAAAGACAAAGGACAGAAGGAAGCGTTGATGAAAGCCCTGTTCAAGGGATATTTCGAAGACGGGTTGAACCTGTCCGATCCTGACGTGCTGGAAAACATCGCCAAAAGTTGCGGGATGGATGTCGTCGAAGTCAAGTATGTCTTGAAGAACGATTCCCATCGTGACGAAGTCGAAAGCGATCTGCAGTACGCAAAAAAGCTGGGAATCCGGGGCGTCCCGTACTTCCTCATCGATTCGAAAACCGTCATCAACGGCGCACAGTCCGTCGAAACCTTCGTCGAAACGATTCGCAAAGCCTATATCGAAGAAAAGAACTCTCGCGAACTTTAGTCAAAGAAGCGGAACCCCCGCTTTTTTCTATGTCAATCTCAATATAGTTATCATAACCATATTGACTAATGGTAATAATTAGATTATTCTGAATTCATGGAAAATATACCGCAAGAAACAACGAATCGATTACCAAGATGGGAAGAGTTGCCCGACCTGGATCTTTATATGGACCAGGTGTTGAGTTTGACCGACCGATACCTTGATCCACTCTCGGTGAAACCCATCACGGCGGCCATGATCAACAATTACGTGAAGCTGAAACTGATTCCGCCGACCAAGGGGAAACGGTATAGCCGGGTCCACGTGGCGTTCATCTTTGCGATCGCGATCCTGAAGGATGTTTTTGAAATCGCCCAGATCCGCGATGGAATCCTGATCGAAACGAACATCCTCGGACTCAAGAACGCATACAACCAATTCACCAACGAAGTCGAAAACGCGATCCGTTTGGTTGAGAAACAAAGCGGTCAGGCTCAGCCGATCGCCTTGATCGAGGGTGAAATCATGGAAGAAAACAAGATCATGAAGTTCGCGGCGTTGAGTTTCGCGACACAGAGGCATGCGAAGACCTTGATCCAGCAGACAAAACTCAAAGGAGAAACCAGCCATGAATGAGAAAATAGCCATCCTGACCGATTCCGGGAGCGATGTCCCCGCGGATATCGCCAAGGAACTGGGGATCTTCGTCCTCCCCCTCCAAGTCATCTACCAAAACCGCAGTTATCTCGACGGGGTCGATATCGACGCCCAATCGGTCTATGACCGCCTACCGGTCGAAGTGCCTTCCACCTCGCTTCCCACGGGGGAATACGTCGACAAGGTCCTCACCCAAATCAAAGAACAGGGCTTTACCCACATCCTCGCGGTCGTCCTCTCCTCCGGATTGTCCGGGACCTGCAACTTCGTCCGGCTCATGGCCCAGGAAAGCAAAATCCCGTTCCATGTCATCGATACCAAGAACATCGGGATCGGTAGCGGATTGAGCGTCATCAAGGCGGCGAAACTGGTGAAGGAAGGGGGATCGTTCAACGACGTCATCGCGAAGGTCGAAGCGATCACCCAGAAAACCAAAGTGTTCTTCGTTCTCTCCACCCTGGAATATCTCAAGAAAGGCGGACGGATCGGTAAAGTCATGGCCTTGCTTGGAACGACCTTCGATCTGAAACCGATCATCACCTGCAACGAAGAGGGGATCTACACCACCGTCACCAAGGCGCGAGGTCGGAAAGCCTCGTTGAAGCGGCTTCAGGAACTGGTCTACGAATTCACCAAAGACGCGACCCATGTCAACATCGGCTTCTCCCACGGGGATGCGTTTCAGGAAATCACCGTGATCAAGGAAGAGATGCTGACGCAACTCGCTTCAATCCAGAATGTCTACTTCGGACAAGTCTCCCCGGCATTGGGTGTCCATACCGGCCCCGGACTGATCGGGATCGGCGTACAGATCGACGAATAAACACAGAAACGTTCGCAACACGAACGTTTTTCTTTCTTTATGAATAGCCATCGGGCTAAAAGACAAACCCTGATCGATGAAGGAATCGATGGTAAACGGGTGTCGGCTTTGCTACACTGAAGATAAGAAAACCACAGGTGCCGATCGATTGCGATACGGCACGGAAAGCGTGACCTATGAGAAGCATCGTCATCACGGGAAGTACGAAAGGGATCGGATTCGCCATGGCGGATGAATTTCTACGCGCAGGATGCCGGGTGACGCTCTCCGGCAGACGGGCGCAGTTGGATCGTGAAATCGAGGAACAACTCCAAGAAGCGAGGGATCGCTACATCTATGTGCCATGCGATGTCAGGAACAAGGAAGACCTGCAACACCTTTGGGACCTCTCCGTTGAGAAATGGGGGGAGATCGACATCTGGATCAACAATGCCGGGGTCAATACACCGCATGCGGTCGCCCATGAAACCGAAGATACCGACACGCGGAATGTCATCGATACGAACCTGACCGGGATGATCTACGGATGCCAGGTCGCTTCTAACGGGATGTTGAGCCAAGGGAAAGGGGCGATCTATAGTATGGAGGGATTGGGTTCCAACCGCATGATCCAACCCAAAACCATCCTTTACGGAACCACGAAAAGCGCTCTGACCTACTTCATGCGGGGCTTGGCGATGGAGCTGAAAGGGACGGGAGTGATCGCCGGGCGTTTGTCACCGGGAATGATGCTGACGGATTTCATCACGAAAACCCCCGACGGACAAGAGGCGACGATCCGACACGACCCCCGCTTCCGCAAGATCTTCAACATCTTGGCGGATCATCCCGAGACGGTCGCGCAATTCTTCATCCCGCGCATGCTCGCCAATACGAAGAACGACGCGCACATCGTTTGGCTGTCGCAGACGAAAGCGGCGATGCGATTCGTCGCTTCTCCCCTACGTCGGCGTAAACTTGTGTAGTCCACTCCGACATAAAGAAAAAAAGCCCGATGACGAACGCGCATGAAGGTTCATGTGGAATCGAATCGGGCTTTTGAATGGATAAGGGATCAAGTCTCGGAAGTGTAACGAACCTTGCACTTCCCCTTTTCGATTTCCCACAACGTCACGGCGATGCCGATGAGAATTAGGAGTAAGGAAATGAACTTGTATGGGAGGCCGGCGAGCGGGAGGGCGATGACGGAAAACGCGATCCCGAGATTCGCGAAGAAGGCGATGACACAGGGTGTGCAACCATAGGTCAGGATACCGAAGAGGACGGACACGAACCCCAGGTTCGAACCGACGGCTTCTTTTCCTTTCAAGGTCGCCATGACCGTGCTGAGATTCATCAGGAAGGCGGATAAACCCGCCATCACAAGGTTAAGCAGGATGTTGATGAGAACCAAGGACGACCCATAGGTTTCACCCATCTCCGCGTAGCTCATGTTCAGTCCGTCGACCATCGTATAGATCAGCAGGAACACCGCGAAAAAGAGCAGTCCTTGCTGGATATTCTTGCGTGTTTTAAGCCGTTGCAGTGCGATCGTGATCATCGAAAAACCTCCGTCAAAGGGTATGGAATGAGTATAACACAGACGGTTCGGAGGTTTTGGGAGGGATGCCCGGCGATGTGAAAATGAAAAAAAACAAAGTTAAATTTCATTGTAAGAATGTAAGTAAAAAATAACATTCGAAGTATGCCCAACTCGTTGAGTGACTGGGTCGATTGTGGTAAACTAACGTTATAGGTTGAACCTTACAGGAGGGAACAATGAAAAGAATCTTGAAATTGCTCGCCGTCTTGTTCATCGTTGTCGGATCCCTGACAGCGTGTGCAAGCAAACCGAAAGTTATCGAAGATTTGAAAGTCTTGTTTGTGCCGAGTAAAGATGCTGCTACCATCATCGCCCAAACCGAACCGTTGAAACAATTGTTGATCGACGCGTTGGCTGAAAAAGGATTCGAAGTTTCGAAAGTGACGATCGACGTTACCTCTTCCTACGAAGCCGCAGGGGAAGCCCTGGCTGCCGGAACCGCGCATGTCGGTTTCATCCCCGCGAACACGTATGTCCTCTATCATGAAGACGGTGTCGAAGTCATTCTGGCCGCGACCCGCGCCGGTTTGAATAAAGACAGCATCAATGCGAAAGACTGGAACGACGGCTTGCCGACGACCGGGGATAGCACGAACCAAGTTTCCTACTACCGTTCGATCGCGTTAGCCGGAATCAGTGATTATGCCCAAGCCTTGTTGGCGAAAGTCAACGCCGGAACCGAATTGACCTGGGAAGATGTCAATGGTGCGACATGGTGCCATAGCAGTACGACGTCCGCTTCCGGTTATGTTTATCCGACCATTTGGTTGATGGACAAATTCGATAAGAAGATCACCGATTTGGCGAAACACTATAAAGTCGAAGCCGGATATGGTCAGACCGCTGCCGACTTGGCATCCGGAGCTTGTGACATCGGTGTCGGTTATGCCGACTTCCGTCGTGACTACGAAGCCAAGTGGACCACCAGCACGACCGATGGCGGATTTGGAAGAACCGAATCCGTTTGGAAAGAAACCGGCGTTCTGTTTGTGACCGAAGGGGTCATGAACGATACGATTTCCGTTTCCCCGGCCAACGAAGACATGTCCGACAAGTTAATCAAAGCATTGCAGGAAGCCTTCATTGAAATCGCTCAGACGGAAGCCGGCAAAGGCGCCATCGCGATCTATAGCCATGAAGGATACAAAGTCGTTACCGACGCCGACTACGAAGCAACTCGCAAAGCCGCCGAAGTCTTGTCCGGAAACTAGAACCAAAGGCGAGGGGGCGACCCCTCGCTTTTTTTAACGAGGTCCACAATGATTCAATTCAAAAACGTTGTCAAGACTTACCCCGGAGGGGTCCAAGCCCTGAAAGGGATCAATCTTACGATCGAACAAGGGGAATTCGTCGCCATCATCGGGTTATCCGGTGCCGGTAAGAGCACCTTGATCCGCAGTATCAACCAAATGCATCAGATCACCGGCGGTGAACTCATCGTCGACGGTCAAGATGTTTCGAAGTTGTCCGGCGAAGCGCTTCGTCGTTTTCGTCGCAATATCGGCATGGTTTTCCAGTCCTTCAACCTCGTCAAGAGGACGACGGTCATCAAGAACGTCTTGGCGGCGCGTGTCGCGGACATGCCGTTGTGGAAAAGCATGCTGGGGGTTTACTCCAAATCCGATAAGATCTTAGCGTTGGAAGCTTTGGATAAAGTCGGGATTCTTGAGAAGGCGTATGTCCGCGCCGACATGTTGTCGGGCGGGCAACAGCAACGTGTCGCCTTGGCGCGCTGTCTGGCGCAAAAACCGCAGATCATTCTTGCGGACGAACCCGTCGCTTCCTTGGATCCGCTGACATCCCAACAAGTCATGGAAGATTTCGTCAAGATCAACCGCGACCTCAACATCACCGTGATCGCCAACATGCACCATGTGGACATCGCGACCAAGTATTCCAAACGGATCATCGGGATCAAAGCCGGGGAGATCGTCTTCGACGGCCCCAGCAGCGAACTCACCAACGACCACTTAACCGAAATCTACGGGCGCAATCTGCAACGCAACGACTTCATGGGAGTGGAATGATGAAGTGGCTGAAGAACCTGATCCGCCCCGAACCGCTGGTTTTGGGGAACGGAAAGATCGTCCAACCGAAAATGAGCATCATGGTCATCCTTGTGCCGATATTCACCGTGGCGACCCTCTTTTCGGCCTACATCATCGAATTCGACATCTTCATCCTTTTGCGTCGGGGATATCAATTCTTCGTCATCGTCGGAAGGATGATCCCGCCGGATTGGTCGTATTTCCCCGAAGTCATCGGACCGTTGGTCGAAACGATCATGATGTCGATTTTCGGTACCTTGCTTGGGGCGTTCCTTTCGTTGCCGCTGGCTTTCCTGAGTTCCGACAACATCATCAAAAACAAAGTGTTCCTTTGGACCAACCGTATGGTCGTCAGCTTGTTCCGCACGTTGCCGATCCTCATCTTCGCATTCATCCTGAAATACATCTTCGGGATCGGGACCTTCGCCGGTACTTTGGCGATCGCCCTGTTCACCTGGTTGATCATGACGAAGATGCTTTATGAAATCATCGAAACCGTGGATATGGGTCCTTTCGAAGCGATCGAGTCCAGCGGGGCGAGCCGTCTGCGCGCCTTCATCGTCAGCATCATCCCTCAAATCCTCGGCCAATACATCTCCATCGCACTCTACAATTTCGAGATGAACGTACGTAGCGCCGCCATTTTGGGGTACGTCGGAGCCGGGGGGATCGGGTTACTATTGAACGAGAAACTGGGATGGCGCCGATACGACCAAGTCGGTTTGATTCTCTTTGCCTTGTTGGTCACCGTCTATGTGATCGAATCGATCAGCCGACTCATCCGAACGAGGTTATCCTGATATGAGCGAAACCGTACTGAAAATGTATAAGAAGCGCCCGAAAGACTGGATCGTCAAATGGGGCAGCTTCCTTGTCATCGTCTTGTTGATCGCGGTCAGCGTCCCGTATGTCGATTATAACGGGTTGACGGATTACGGTCAGGAGATCGCGAAGAGCATCATCTTCGGGATCGTCAAACCCGATCTCTCATTGTTGTTTGACTTCTCCACCACCGAAGCCGTCCCCTATCTCTTGCTTGAAACCGCATGTATCGCGTTCCTGGGCACCTTGGTCGGCTCCGTGTTGGCATTACCCTTCGCCTTCCTTTCCTCCCGCAACATCGTCCCGAAGTGGGTCGCCACGATCGGCACCTTCTTCATCACCGTCGTGCGGACGTTCCCGGCTTTCGTCTATGGCTTGATGTTCATCCGTGTCACCGGTCCCGGACCGTTCACCGGCGCATTGACCTTGGCGGTTTCCGGCATCGGGATGACGGCGAAACTCTATGTGGAAACGATCGAGGATTTGGATAAAGGGATCATCGAGGCCCTGGATGCTTCCGGATGCAACGCCATCCAGAAGATCCGGTATGGCATCATCCCGCAACTCATGAGTAATTTCGCTTCCATCACGATCTACCGGTTTGAAATCAACGTCAAGAACGCTTCGATCCTTGGACTGGTCGGAGCCGGCGGGATCGGCTATCCTCTGATCTCAGCCATCGGTGCGTTCCGTTGGAGCGATGCCGGGACCTTGTTGTTCGGCTTGATCGTCCTGGTTCTGATCATCGAATACGGCTCAGGCAGACTACGCAGGAAACTCGCGACGGGCATCTAGCCCGTCGTTTTCTTTTGGCGGGTGGAAAACCAACAACTCATCGACTATAATGAAAGTATGAAACACATCGAACACATCCGAGTCAAAATCACCCTGCTTGTCCTTCTTTTGACGCTTTCAGGATGTGTTTTCATTCGTCCGGTCCCCAAGGACCTCACCCATTCCCAAACTTGGACGGTAACGGACGACTATTATGCGATCGACACCGACTTCCATTTGGCTCAAAGCCGCTATCTCGACGAGGATTCGACGGTTTTCTGGATTGAATCCGAAATGGAATTGGCACTCCTTCTGACGGTGCGCTTTGAACAAGGCGAGTTTCTGACGGAATATCTGAGCGAAGAACGGTTGGATCACGATAAAGTCGTCTCATACTTGATCAGTCTCTTCGTCCATGACTTCGAGTACTATGAAGGAACGAACGAATATAGCGAAGACGGTAAGCTTCAAATCGTCACCGATACGGTCACCTTGGTCGTCGACGAGGAGGAGATCGACCTAGTGGAGAAGAAGATCGACGAGTGGACCTATGTGTTAAAGAAGCAGGATCTGGAAGATGTCAAGGATGTCACGTACTTGCATGATCAACTCATCAAGCGTGTCCGCTATGACGATGAAGCGATCAAAAACAAGAAGCGCGATTCGGATGCCTTTTCCGCACGCGGCGTCTTCGAAGATGGACTGGCGGTATGCAACGGGTATAGCCAAGCGTACATGGGTTTACTGAAGGAGATGGGGATTCCGAGCCTGATGGTCAGTTCGGATGCGGAAGACCATGCCTGGAACCTGGTCTATATCGACCAGGAATGGAAATATGTCGATGCGACGTGGGATGATTACGATTATCCGATCGAGAAACCGATGTATGATTACTTTCTGCTTGACCAAGCGGAATTCTATGACCATGAATTCGATGACACCGGATACATGACATTATCCGAAGCCGACTACCTGTCGTTCGCCGAATATGTCTTTCCACAGACCGCAAACTAAAAGCACCTGATTCTTCGTCAGGTGCTTTCTTATGGTTTAAGGATCCAGCGGTAATGTCCGGTAACGCCTTGTGTTTTGCTTCCGATTTCCAAGCGGTCTTCTTCCCGTTTGGGTTGTCCGCTATTGTGGATGATGAAGGGGATGCCGTTGATGTTCTTGATGTCGGAAATAACGGCGATATGGGAGAAATCATCCCCGAAGACGACCAAGTCCCCGGGCATCCACTGGTCGCGGTCGTAAATGTCGTTGGTCAGTTTCACCGCATGGCCATCCAGGAAGATCTTCACATTCAAGACCCTTCTGAAATCGATGTTCGGGTCGCGGAACTCGATGTAATCGTAGGCGGTCCAACGTCGCGCCTTGATGTCCGCATCGATCAAATCCTTGAGACTGTATCCGGCTTGCTTCAACGCGCGCCAGATCAGATCCGTGCACACGCCCTCGTCATCCGGCGGATATCCCCCGGCATAATAGGCGCTGCGGTAAGTCACCATGTTCTGCGCATCGATCCGTGCCCCGTAGACGATTTCCCTGAAATCATCGACGCCGTCATGGTCATAGTCGGGCAACGGGGCGATGCCATAGTCAAGGAGGGTCAACGGCAAGCCGTCGACCGGTTCGAGTTGCTTGGGTTCTTCCTTCGGTTGAAGAAGGATCGATATCGCTGCCCCGGTCCCGATCAGCAAGAACAACGGTAAAAAAATGACGAGGATCAGTCGTCCGATTCTTACTCTCCTTCTCGGGGGTAGGTGTTTCATGGCACAATTATATCAGAGAAACCTTGAACGTCAAAGGAGAAAACACAGCGTCGAATCGTGGCGGGATATTGTATTCGGAATCGGGATTTGCTAAAGTGAGACCAAAGGACGAATGTCCATAGGAAGGAGCCGAAATGATCGAGTTACCTGAAAGCATCGTCGTTTCCGGACAGATCAACCGGACACTGGTCGGAAAGAAAATCGAAAAAGTCATCGTTAACGCGTCGCCGCATAAGTTCGCTTTTTTCTCCTTGGATGCGGACCGCTATCCGATGTTGCTGGAAGGAAAAACCATCCGCGGGGCGAAGTCGTTCGGCGGTCAGATCGAGGTTGAAATCGACGACATGCATCTGTATTTCAGCGATGGCGCCAGCCCGCGCTATTTCGCACCCGACGAGACGTTGCCCTTGAAGCATCAGATGATGATCCGCTTCGAGGACCAAAGCGCAATCACCGTGACCATCGCGATGTACGGGATGATGTATCTCTATCCCAAGGGGGAAAACAAGAACCCCTATACGGTCATTGCGAAAGAGAAACCATCTCCTCTCCAAGACGAATTTACGTACGACTACTTCAAGGGGTTGATTTCTTCTTGCCCAGCGACGATGTCGATCAAAGGGATGTTGGCGACCGAGCAAAGGATCCCGGGCTTAGGCAACGGTTGTCTACAGGACATCCTCTTCAATGCGAAGCTTCATCCCAAGCGTAAACATGATACACTCGATGAAACCCATCTTCGCCAACTCTATGATGCGATCAGAAAAACCTTGCCGGAGATGGTGAACCGGGGCGGTCGGGCGACCGAGAAGGATTTGTTCGGGAAAGAAGGCGGGTATGTACCGACACTCTATGCGAAAACGGTCGGGACCTCCTGTCCGGCATGCTCCGCGACCATTATGAAAGAACCGTTCCTGGGTGGAAGCGTTACGTTCTGCCCTCGATGTCAGAAATAAAAAATCAGCCGAAGCTGATTTTTTTTAGTCCAGGTTGAACGGTTTGAGTAAGAGTTCCATGCCGTCCATGGTCGCCAATGTCCAACCTTCAACGGAAGCAACATCGACCCCAAGGTCGCGGAGCGACTGGGCGTCGAGGATGAAGACGACATCTTTATCGTTGGTCGTGGACGTTTTCGCCCATTCGAATTTGTTGGATCCAAGCTCTAGTCCGAAGTGGTCCAACTCTTCATGGTAACCCAGCAAATCACGATTGGAATCCAAGAGGTTGGCAAGCTGGGTCTTCGCATCCGTCCCGCTCTTCGCGTCGTCGAGGTTCGTCGCAAACACAAGCATGTCGCCATTCAGGTACATCGTCGCAGGAAGCGCATCGACATCCAGACCGGCCTCGATGAAGGGCATCGCCATGAAGGCCATCAATACATCCTTTTCGGAAGCCGTCGTATCGAGCGCGAAGTCGATGTGATACCCTTCCGCAACCTTTACGTGGGCATATCCTTCTTCGACCATCGTCTCGATGTCGCCGATTTCAAGGATGGCGGAGAACGATTGATTGGCCTCGCGCTTCAAAACATCCGAGGAACAAGCGGTCGTCAACGCAAGAATCGAAATCATTACCAGTAATTTCTTCATATTTTCTCCTCCACCGGTATTCGGTGATATGTGTCTTCTAAAGACAACACGATTATATACCCCTAGGGGGTATTTTGCAAGCAATATGATTCGATAAAATTCGATGAAAGATCACTTTTCCATTCCTTGATAGGAAAAGCCGTTCTCTTTGTATCAAATGGTATCAACATCACAAATATATGAATAGATGTTCATTAAAAAGTTTGAAACAATCAATAAATTCGACAAAAAAGAAAACTTTTGAAGAGAAACCTCTGCCGAAGAGGAGTGTTTTACAGTATAATAAGAACGAAAAAGGAGAATGCTATGACAATCAATCAAAAAGCAGTCGATGCGATCCGTATCCTTTCCGCAGATGGCGTACAAAAAGCGAATTCCGGTCATCCGGGTCTTCCCTTGGGGGCGGCGCCGATGGCCTACCAACTCTGGGCCCACGAGCTCAAACATAATCCGAAGAACCCCGACTGGCTGAACCGCGACCGGTTCGTACTTTCCGCCGGGCATGGTTCCATGCTGATCTACTCGCTTCTTCATCTCTTTGGTTACGGTGTCACCCTGGACGATTTGAAATCCTTCCGTCAATGGGGTTCCAAGACTCCGGGACATCCTGAATATGGACATACGGTCGGGATCGAAACCACGACGGGGCCTTTGGGTGCCGGGATGACCAACGCGGTCGGCATGGCCATGGCCGAATCGCATTTGGCGGCGACGTTCAATGAACCGGGTTTCCCCGTCATCGACCATCACACCTTCGTCATCGCAGGCGACGGGTGCATGATGGAGGGTTTGGCGTCGGAAGCGATGTCGTTGGCCGGGACTTTGGCGCTTGGCAAACTGATCGTCCTGTATGATTCCAATCGGATCACCATCGAAGGGAAAACGGACATCGCATTCACGGAAAACGTGAAACAACGGTTTGAAGCCTATGGCTTCCAAACCTTGGATGTGAAAGACGGAACGGATCTCAATGCGATCGCGTTCGCGATCCAGGCGGCGAAAGCCGATTCATCCCGTCCGACCTTGATTGAAATCCACACCAACATCGGACAAGGTTCCCCCAGGGAAGGTAGCGCCAGTGCCCATGGCGAACCGTTGGGACTCGAGAACATCGCGAAACTACGTGAAAACCTCGGTTGGGCACATTCCGAGCCGTTCTTCGTCGACGAAGAAATCTACGCCCATTACCAAGCCTGTGCAGAAAAAGGTACGAAAGCCGAAGAAAACTGGAACAAGCTTTTCGCGGATTATTGTGTCGCCTATCCTGAAAAAGCGAAACTTTGGAAAACCTATTTCGAAGAAACCGATTGGTCCTTCCTTGATGACGAAGCCTTCTGGACCTTCGATGCCAAACCGCAGGCGACACGCAATGTCTCCGGCGAATTGATCAACCGCATCAAAGACAAAGTACCCAATCTCTTCGCAGGATCCGCCGACTTGGCGCCTTCCACCAAGACGGAGATGAAAGGTGTCGGATTCTTCAGTAAAGACAACCGTTTAGGGAAAAACATCCACTTCGGCGTACGTGAAAACGCGATGGCCGGGATCGGGAACGGGATTCGCCTCCATGGCGGCCTGATCTCCTTCGTCGCCACGTTCTTCGTGTTCGCGGACTATATGAAACCCATGATCCGTCTCTCATCCGTCATGAATCTTCCGCTGATCTACGTCCTCACCCATGACAGTATCGGTGTCGGGGAAGACGGACCGACCCACGAACCCATCGAACAACTGACGATGCTTCGCGCCCAACCCAATGTCACGGTCTTCCGTCCTGCGGATGCGCGTGAAACCGCAGCCGGATGGGCGGTCGCGCTCACGGCGAAAGAAACCCCGACGGTCCTTGTCCTGACCCGTCAGAACCTTCCTCAATTGGATGGCAGCGGTAAAGACGCCTTCAAAGGCGGATACATCCTCTCCAAAGCCCAAGGGAACCCGCAAGGGATCCTGATGGCCAGCGGATCGGAAGTCTTCCTCGCGATCGACGCGCAGAAGAAACTCCGTGAAGAAGGCATCGAAGTCAACGTGGTTTCCCTACCTTCCTTCGAACTCTTCAAGAAACAACCTCAAGCCTATCAAGACGAAGTGTTACCGAAGAGCCTACGCAAACGCGTCGCCATCGAAGCCGCCGCCGACCTCAGTTGGCATCAATTCGTCGGCCTTGACGGGAAATGCGTCGGACTCAACCGCTTCGGCGCTTCCGCCCCGGGCGAAGTCCTCTTCGAAAAGTTCGGGTTCACCGTTCAAAACGTCGTCGACACCTTCAAGTCCCTCTAAAAGAAAAGGAACACTTCACTGCGAAGTGTTCCTTTTAGAATACGACGGCACCCAAGTAACAACCCAGGACGAACCCGCACACAACCACGCCCAACAAGACGGTGTAGATCGTGGTACGCAAATCGAACTTCCAGTTCAAGAGACCGCTACAGAGGATGAGGATAAGCCAGACCGGCAACTGCGAACCCAGCGAAAACAGAATCACTTCGGATACGCTCGCCGGTTCAAACAAGAGCTTGTTTTCCACGACATAAATCACAAGAGACATGGCGGTTGAAGAGAGCACATAGCCGAAAACCCCGACAAGTCCCCCCCACAGGAACTTCTTCATCGAATCCCCCCTTTTTGACAACGAATGCGAAATCGTGACAGATGGTTTCGCATCCGTGGTAACTTCATTATAAACAAAAAGAACGCAGGACACAAATCCGATCGACACCGGTCACGTCATGCGTTCTTTTGAATGAGATAGGAATCGGGTTAAAACATGTTGTTTAAGCTTGAGACGCAGGTGGCGATAGCCAGGACATAGACCGCGACCGTGATGCCGATCGTCCAGACGATGCCTTTTTTTCCTTTGCGGACAAAGAGAAAACCGCCGATCAGAGCCGGGATGAGGAAGAAGGCGATAAGCCATGCGATCAATCCCAAGAGATTCACCACGAAATCGGTCGGTGAGAATCCCTCCCCGACCATGGCGGGGACAAACAGGATCAGCGAGATGCCGACGAAGATCGCCAGGGTAACCAAGGTGCCCTTCATGAATTTCTTCCAATCCATCGGTTTCTTTGGTGTCGTTTCCATACTTCTTCTCCTTTCAAAGGGGTAGCTTAATGCATCCAAGACTCAATAATTCATGAACACCCCGAAGAATCCGACGACCGCCAAGAGCGTCAAAAAGAAGGCGACCAAGACGATGCCGAAAGTTTTACGAAGTCCGTTTTTCTTGCAGAAGAAAGCGGAGAGGATCAGGATCGGGATCCAGAAAACGGCTTGAGCGACAAACCCTAGACCCAATATTTCGACCGCCATCGGTTTCCCCCATTCGTTATGGATGAGGATCAGCAAGAGTCCGCTGGAAAAGGAAGCGTCGAAATAACCGGCGAAGGCCAATAGAGCACCTTGGAGGAATCTTGGCATCGGACGCACCTTTTTACCCCCACATCTGGTTCAAGGAAGCGACGCAGGTTGCGAAGACCAACACGCCGATCGCGAGGGTGATCCCGATGGTCCAGGCGATGCCTTTCCATCCTCTGCGGACATAGACGATGCCGCCGATCAGGGAAGGGATGGACCACAAAAGCAACGAAGCGCCGAGCGAAGAAAAAAGATTCGTGAAGAATTCTTCGACGGACAACTGGAGGTTGAAAAGCAAAGGCAACGACAAAGCCACGGTCAATCCGGTGAAGATCCCTAGCGTAATCAAAAAACCTTTGAAAAACTTCTTTGTGTCAAAACCTTCTTTTTCTTCCATGGTGCACCTCGTTTCATGGGTAAGCGAATACGATCAAAGTTTATAGGCCACTTAATGAAGCGACACAGGTCGCAAAGACGATGACAACCAGCGCCAACGTGCCACCGATCGTCAACAGGAGTCCGCGTTTTCCACGCTTCACAAACATCGCGCCTCCGATGACCCCCGGGATCAACCAAAACAGGAGAAAGCCGAGGAACGATTGGATGAGATTCTGAAGAAGCAATTCGGTCGACAGGTCTTGGTTCAAAAAGACATAAAGCATGAATGAAGTTGAAACAACGGAGAGACTTAAGAGAGTTAGGATGAAACCGATGAAGAATCTCTTGAAATCATATTTCGACCTTTCCATACGATCGCCCCTTTCAGTAGACGCCTTCGTTTGCTTTATGATGTCTGAGGTATAAACCGATGCCGATGTAGATCGCGGCAAGAACACTAAGGATCTGA
The DNA here is from genome assembly GCA_023249475.1 of Bacillota bacterium. Classification (GTDB taxonomy): domain Bacteria; phylum Bacillota_I; class Bacilli_A; order Erysipelotrichales; family Erysipelotrichaceae; genus GWE2-51-13. The sequence continues at coordinate 112,872 of JAHFCO010000002.1, forward strand.
TAGATCGACAAGCCGGCATAGATGGTCGGATTGACACGGATGAATTCGATGAGGAAGCGGAAGATGAAGTAGGAAATCAGGAAGAGCTTGAAGAGGATGCCGGGGGTTTTCACCCGTTTCTTTGCGTAATGGAGAATCGCGAACGCGATCAGGAGGAAGACCATTTCAAAGAGTTGGGTCGGATAACGCAAGAGTCCGTCGCCGAAGTCCACGCCCCAGTGAAGATGCGTTTCCACCCCGTAGCAACACCCGTTGAAGAAACAACCGATCCGGCCGATCGCCATCGCCAGTGCCACCGAAGGGGCGATGATGTTGCCGAGGCGGACCTTGATGTTGAGCCAGCGTTTCACTAGGATGACGCCGACCGTACCGCCGATCAGACCCCCCACGATCGACTTCGCATAAAGAACTTTCTCAAGCGTCGGGGTTTCGATCAGGATCGGGAGTTTCGAGCCGATGACACCGAAAATCAACGCCGCGGCGACGATTTCGAATGCGCCTTGGTTCTTCCGTTCATAATGTCGCGCATCCCACCAATAGTAGGCGACGCCCGAGGCGATCGCCAAGACCATGAAGATCGAATAGGTCGGGATCCCATAGATCCGAGGCAGGACGCCGAAATCCGCCGGTTTCCAATGGAAATCAAACATGCTTGATTTTCCTGACCGCCTTACCGACCCGGCAGCAGGTACCGGAGTTCATGCACTGGTAAAGCTTGAGGGCGGAACAGAACCCGAAGGCGGCCGAAGTTTGAAGGATGGCCAGGACGCAGACGGTCGCCCATGCGGCGATCGTCCACTCCAGAGCGAAGAAGACCAGCGCGAGGGCGGAAACGAACGCCCCGACGAAATGCGAGAAACGGATGCCGTTGGCGTCGACGACTTCGGGTTCGGTCGGTTTGATCTTCTCGACGGTGAACAGCCAAAGGTTGATCAACGGGGCGTATTTCACGGTTAAAATCCCCGAACTCAGGAGAATCAGGAATCCGATCCAGGTCAACGCTTCGTTCTGAAAAATCAACGAAGCCCAAAACAAGATCGCGATGGTCGTACGACAGAACGCGAAGGCGCCGCCGGGTAAAGAGACAGGTTTCATTTTCGACATTCGTCTACCTCCAGGGTTTCGGGAAAAACATGCCCGTCGTTCTACGATAGTTCTCATATTCCGGGAACTCCTGGCAAAGGAGTTTCTCTTCCTGTTTGGCGCGATAGTACATCATCGGGATGAACACGAACGCGGTCAAGAGGAAACAAGCGAGGTTACTGAAGAAGATCGCCCCGCCGAACATCATCACAAACAACGAAGTATAAAGTGGATGGCGGACGATCTTGAAGATAGAGTTGGTGATGAGCCGATGATCGGAGTAGATCTTGATATGGTTCGCCCAATTGTTTTTCAACACGACCCGTCCCCAAATGTTCATGGCACTTCCGAGATACAGAAGGACGACCCCGAAATATCTCGCTTCAAGCGGTAGTGGGGGATTCAACACGAGGATACGCAACACGATCGCCAGCATATAGAAACCATAGAAGAGAAACATCGTGCCGGTGGCGACCAAGGAACGTTTGGATTTCTTGGTGTCGTTACGCTCTTCAAAGAGGATGAAATCAAGCAGGATCGCGACGACCAAGGCAAGGACGGGAAACGAAGTGATCGCGACCCACAGGATAAGTTCTCCGTTCAGATTGAACTCAATCATGGGTATTCCCCCTGTGAAGGATGTTGTAGGAAGAGAAGGGGATTTTGCGCAGGTCTTCCGTAACCACGTGGACACATTCCTTCTGCATCGATTTACTGTCGAAATTCAAAGCGTCGATGAAGGAGGAGACGCTGATCCGGAAGGTGTTCTGGTCGATGTACTCCTTCTTTTTCGCCTGGTTTCTGACAAAGAAATCCAATGGCACCATGTGCCTGAAATCCGTGATGAAGTTGAAGCAGTCGCACGTCGTCTTGAAATCCTTCATCGACGCTCCGGCGTTCTTCAAGGCATCCTCAAGGGTGAAGACGAAGGTGTTGTTGATGAGCTGCAGGTGGTTCTTGAACTTCACGTCGCGGGTGATCGGGGTGAATTCCCCTTTACGGTTCTTATAGAGATAGGTGATCGCGACCCTTTCCACATTGCAGGGAAGGGGGATGAAATCGCTCATCCGCAGCGTCTTCGCGCTTTGTTTCTCCAAACGCTCCAACACGCCGCTTAAGGTGACCCGCTTCGATAAATCCTGATTGACGTCGAACCGGCCGAAATACGCGACCGGCTGGTAGTTGATGCCCCGGATCCCCGGCGTATTCAACCCGTAGAGGAACACTTCGCCGATTTCGTCGTCGTTGACCCCTTGGGCGATGCTCATGACCAAGGTGACGGGTACGCTATGTTTCGCCAGATTGGCGATGGCTCTTTTTTTGATTTCAAGCAGGTTTCTTCCCCGTAAGGTCTGATAGGTCGATTCCTTGAACCCGTCGAATTGCAGGTAGACTTCAAATCCTCCGTTGACCGCCAACGGTGCGAGCGCGGCGACGAACGCCTCGTCGTCGGCCAATCGCACCCCGTTCGTATTCAGCATGACATACTTCACGCCTTTGTCCTTCGCCATCTTCAAGATCGTCAAGATTTCGGGATGGAGGGTCGGCTCACCCCCGCTTACCTGTAGGATCTCGGCGTTTCCGTTCTCCGCATCGATGAAGAAATCGATCATTTTCCCGATCGTTTCTAGGGAAAGCAGCGTACCTTCCCCGGCCGATGCGTAGCATAGCGGACAATTCAGGTTGCATCGGGTGGTGACTTCGATCAAACCGATGCAGGCATGTTGGTCATGCTGGGGGCAGATTCCGCAATCATAGGGACATCCGAGCTTAACCTCGGTTTGGATCTTCATCGTATTGCCCGGTTTATCGTAGTTTCGCTTCGACAGATGATAGGCCGCATTCTCCTCAAGCAACTCGATCTGTTGTCCATGGTCCGGACAGTATTTCACGATGAAAATCTTCCCGTCGTCAAGGATGATCTTCGCCGGGACGATTTTAAGGCAATGTTTACATAAACTATTCGTGAATTCAAGGAAGGTATAGTTACGTAACATTGTCGGGACCTCTTTGTGATAAACGGGGAACTTATGCTTAAATTATAGTGCTTTGTCAATCAAAATACAATCTCGGGTAAGTTGGGTTTGATAGGAATGCTATAATGGATGCGAGGAAAAAAACCATGGAAATATCACGACAATTCGCAATGGAGATGGTCAAGGAACTAGGGGTCGTCATCAACCAAAACATCAACTTCATCGATCGAAACGGAATCATCATCGCGAGTACGGACGTCAATCGGATCGATAGTTTTCACATGGGTGCGAAACGCATCATCGACGAAGGGTTGCCGTATCTGGTCATCGATTCGGACGACGAATATACGGGAAGCAAGAAAGGCGTAAACCTTCCCATCATCGTCGATCAACAGATTCAAGGGATCATCGGGATCACGGGGGAAAGAAGCGTCGTCGTGAAGTACGGCGAGATCATCAAACGGTTCACCGAGATGTACATCCGCGACAACATGATGCGCAAACAGCAGCAACAAGACGAGAAGATCCGCAGCCGTTTCATCGAAAACTGGTTGATGAACGACAGTGCGCCGCACGACCCTTACTTTAGCGAGGGGGCGAAAGAAGTCGGATTGAACCCGGATGCGCAATACCGGATCATCCTTGTCTCATTCTCGCAAACTTCCAAGCAAAGCATGGTCGACCGGCAGTCCAGCCTCGACCAAGCGACGCAATTTTTACGGACGTCCTTATGCAACGCACCGGGGAACCATACGCTGCGCATCGGGAGCGTCCTTGTGTTTCTGATCGAATACCGGATGGAAAGTGAATTGAAACCCAGGCTACAAAGAATCGCACGGATGATCAACCAAGCTTATTCCATCGATGTCCATATCGGATTTGAAAACAATCCGTCGACGTCCATGAGGCTGAGCGAAGCGTACCGAAGGGCTCAAAAGGCACTGATGGCAAGCCAGGCAACCCATGTGACGACGGTCAGCGAGTATGACGAATTGTATCTTGAACTCCTGATCAACGACATGAACGCCACGACGTCGAGGGAGTTCGTCGAGAAAGTGTTTGGCAAGATGAGTCAGGAGGAACGGGAGGTCGCGGCTCAATGGCTGAGCGTACTCTACTTGAACGACGGGTCGATCCAACGCACCGCGGACCAGTTGTTCATCCACAAGAACACCTTGCAGTATAAGTTGCGTCGAATCAAGGAAGTGACGGGGATGGATCCAAGGAATGCGCGTTATATTCCGATTTTCACCCTAGCGATTGCGTTCTCAAAAAGGTAAATGTCTTGTAGGACAAATGTAAGCGTTAATAAATGTCATATGGAACATATCCATTCAAGGGTCTCATCGATATAATAAATGCGAAGAGACACCTTTTGGTGTAAAAGGAGATCATATGACAGGAATTCCGCTGATTCTTACGTTTGTCGTCGCGATTGCCGTGATGATCGTTGCGATTTCCAAGTTTAAAGTGCATCCGTTTATCGCGATTATGGGGATTTCTTTGGTTTTGGCATTGGTCGTCGGTATCCCTCTGATCGATATCGCGGCGACGGACACTACGCCCGCAAGACAAGGCATCGCCACCATCATCGGCGCCGGCTTTAGCGGCACGTTCGCCGGGATCGGGATCGTCATCATCCTCGGTGCGCTGGTCGGTACGCTATTGGAAAGAACCGGCGCCGCCATCAAACTCGCCGACATGGTGGTTAAGCTGGTCGGGAAGAAACATCCCGAGCTCGCCATCATGATCATGGGCTGGATCGTTTCCATCCCGGTATTCTGCGATAGCGGATTCGTTATTCTGGATCCGATCCGTAAAGCCTTGCGTCGTCGCACCCAGACGTCCAGCGTCGCGATGACCGTGGCGCTATCCGCCGGTCTGTATGCCTCGCACGTCTTGATTCCTCCGACACCGGGTCCGATCGCGGCCGCCGGTTCGTTGGGGCTCGCTGACAATCTGTTGTTGGTCATGGCGATGGGAGCGGTCATTTCCGTGCCCGCCTTGATCGCCGCTTATTTCTATGCCTTGTATATCGGTAAGAAAGTCAAATCTTCGGAAGACGAAGAAGACGGATTGATTTCACAGACGTATGAAGAATTGGTAAAAGACTATAAGAACCTTCCCAACGGCTTCATGGCCTTGGCTCCGATTCTATCTCCGGTCTTGTTGATGGCGGTCAGTTCCGTCGTCGTCGCCCTCAAAATGAAGGGTTCGTACATCACGGTCCTTCGTTTCTTGGGTAACCCGATGATCGCGTTGACGGTCGGATTGTTGTTTGGGGTTTATCTGCTCTTTAAATCCGGCAAGATGTCCGAATTCAATGCGCTGTGCAACGATACGTTGAAAGTCGTCGGTCCGATCTTGTTCGTTACGGCGGCCGGCGGTGTCTTTGGTAAAGTCATCGC
>JAHFCO010000030.1 GCA_023249475.1 Bacillota bacterium
TCGACGAATTCCCCTTGGCGATAGGCGCTGATCACGACGTTGTCGCCGTCCATCTGCGAGATCAGGTCGATCTTGTAGGGGTCGTCCGAAAACATCTCGAGGGCCTGGTCCTTGGTGAGTTCTTCGCGGGAAATGCGTTTCCCGTCCTTGGAAATCTTCTTCATTTCGGCTTCGATCTTGGGGAAGTCTTCTTCACGGATGACATCCTCGCCCAGGTCGATGTCGTAGTAGAACCCTTCGTTGATGACCGGTCCGACCCAGAACATCGCCTTGGGGTAGAGGCGTTTGACGGCTTGCGCCATCAAGTGCGCACACGAATGGTTCAATACGTTGAGTTGTTCGTTTTCTTTAACGTTGATCATGTTTTTTCTCCTTTTTGATAAAAAAGACCCTCATCCTGAAAGGACGAGAGTCTCGCGGTACCACCTTAATTCACATTTCTGTGCTCTTGTCGATAACGCCGAATCCGCGGGGCTTTTTCAAAAGCCCTACTCCCAGGCGGTAAGTCGGATCGTGGTGTGGAAGCTCGCACCGCCGCTTCCTCTCTTTGACACCGTTGGATCAACCCATGTCCTGTTCTTTGTAGTTAAGTCAGTTATACACTTCCTTGGTTTTTTTGTCAACTAGAACGCGAAGTTCCCGTCCTTGAAGACGACGACTTCCTTACCGTCCTGGGTGATCCCCACGATCGACATGTCGGCGCTGCCGAACATGAAATCCTGGTGTTCCATCGAATGGTTGCTGCCGGCGGCGGCCAGTTCTTCCTGACTCATCGACAACCCACCCTTCAGGTTCATCGGATAGGCGCGTCCCAGGGCCAGATGGCAGGATGCGTTTTCATCGAAGAGCGTATTGAGGAAAAGGATGTTTGCGTTGGAAATCGGGGAATCGTGGGAAATCAAAGCGACTTCGCCCAGATACGAGGAGCCTTCGTCGACCGATAACAGATTGGCCAGAGCTTCTTTTTCTTTTGCGGCGTCATACGACACGACTTTACCGTCTTTGAATTCCAACCAGAAACCGTCGATCAGACGACCTTGGTAGTTGAGGGGTTTGGTCGCGACAACTTTCCCGTTGACGCCGAATTTCGCGGGCATCGTGAAGGTTTCTTCGGTCGGCATGTTGGGGTTGAAATGGACGCCTTGGGTGTTCTTTTCATCGCCGCCGGCCCAGATGTGGTTCTTCACGAGTTCGACGACCAAATCGGTGCCGAGGCTGTTTTTGAAGTGTAAGGATTTGAAATTATGGTCGTTCAACGCCGCGTTATGTGCGCTCAGGCGTGCGTTGTGGTCGCGCCATTCTTGGACCGGGTCGTTGTCTTCACGGACACGTACGGCGGTTAGAATCGCATTCCACAGGGCATCGACCGCTTCTTCGTCGTTGAGTGCGGGGAAAACCTTCTTCGCCCAGGCGACGGTCGGAACGGCGACGATGGACCATTGGGTCTTGTTGCCCATCATATGCGCCTGCCAGTTCGTCAACGCTTTACGCGTCGCGATGTTGGCGCGTTGGAGTTTGACCGGATCGACATCGGCCAATAGGCCGGGGGTCGGCGACGCGACGCTTAAGAGCGCGGCGCCCTTTTCCATGAAGTAGTCGAACTGCGCGACGATCCACGCCGGAACTTCTTCCAACGTTTCCACGTCTGATTTCAGATAGGTGGTATGGCTGATCGGATCATCGCTCCAACGGACCATGACCGATTTCGCGCCGACTTCGTAGGCTTCCTCGACGCACAAACGGATGAATTCACGGGTGTCGGTCGCCCCTTGGATGACCAGCATTTGCCCCGGTTGGACATTCGCCCCGACCGAAACGGCCAAACGGGCGTATTTACGTAGACGATTTACACTTGGCATGATATATCCTCTTACTTTCCGTGGGAGATCGGCAACATCGCCGCTCCGATCAATCCGGGTTCATCCAACTCGGCGATCGCGAATTCGATCGTCTGCATGCCGGTGTGGACCATGGATTTGAAATAACCGATCATCTTGTCGAAGTAGAGGTCGCGCGACTTGGTGACGCCCCCTCCGATGACGAACATATAGGGATCGACCGTATGGGCGATTGCGGAGCACATGGCGGCGAAATCGTAGGCCATTTTGTCGACGATGTCCAAGGCGACCGCATTGCCGGCTTTGGCGGCGGCGAAGACTTCGCCCGCGCTCTTGATGTCCGGGTTCAGGCGTTCGCGTCCGATGCGGATCAGCGCGGTGCCGGACGCTTCGTTTTCGATCGCCCCGACGTTGAGATGATTGTATTTCTGACGGTGTCGGTCGATGATGATGTTGCCGACTTCGCCCGCGTGTCCGTTCTTGCCGGATACGACTTTCCCGTCGACGACCAAGGCACCGCCGATGCCCGTGCTATGCGTTAGGTAATAGATGACGGGTTGTCCCTTCCCCGCACCGACCAAGGCTTCGGCCAAACCCGCGACGTTGGCGTCGTTGTCGACGTAGGTCGGGAGTCCGAATTCGGTTTGAAGGGTCTGTGCGATCGGATAGCGGACGAATCCGGGGAGGTTGGTGGCCATGATCATTTCACCGCGCAGGGTATCCACCGGACCGGGTACGCCGACACCGATGCCGCTGCACTCTTTCCAGTTCTCGATTTTATGGATGCAAGAAATCAGATTCGCCATGACTTTCTCAGGTCCTTCCAACGCATAGGAAGGGCTTTTCACTTCACTTAAGATCTGTCCGTCCGCCGTGACTTTCGCCACGCGTACGTTGGTTCCGCCTAAATCGATCCCGATGTATGTTTTCATGGTGTTTTCCCCTTTTATTTGACTTCGACGATCTTCATCATGTTGGCGGTGCCTTCACCCGTCGGGTAACCCGCCGTGATGATGACATAATCGCCTTCCTTCAAGCCGTTGTCCTTCGCGATGATGCTGGCGAGTTCGTCGTCGTTGGTCATGGCGTTTTGGACATCGGAGAAGATGGGGATGACCCCCCAGCTGGTTTCCAGTTTACGCTGGACGGATTTGGTGAAGGTGACGGCGAAAATAGGGACGCACGGACGGAATTTCGAAATCCGGCGCGCGGTGCTTCCGCCTTGGGTGAACGCGATGATGGCTTTGACCTTGTCGAGTTGAAGCGCGGCGTCGGCGACGGAAATCCCGATCGCATCCTGCACGGTCTTGTTGCTGGAGCGGATCGCGGCATCCAGGCGTTCGCGGTAAGGCAACAGTTCTTCCATGGCGCGCGCGATGATGTCCATCGTGGTCACGGCTTCGATCGGGTATTCCCCGGCGGCCGTTTCCCCCGAAAGCATGATGCAGTCGCTGCCGTCCAACACGGCGTTGGCGACGTCGCTGGCTTCGGCCCGCGTCGGACGCGGATTCGCCATCATGGATTCAAGCATATGGGTCGCGGTGATGACCGGTTTCCCGATTTCGTTGGCTTTCTTGATGATGCTCTTCTGATAGATCGGAACCAACTGGGTGCTGACTTCGACGCCCAGGTCCCCGCGCGCGACCATGACCCCGTCGGCGACGCTCAGGATGCTTTCAAGGTTGTCGTAGCCTTCCTGGTTTTCGATCTTCGCGATGATCTGGATTTTCTTTTTCCCTTCATCCAGCAGGATCTTGCGGATGGCGGTCACGTCTTCGGCACGGCGTACGAAGGATGCGGCGATGAAATCCACGTCTTTGCGGCAACCGAAACGCAGGTCTTGGTCGTCCTTTTCGGAAATGAACGGCATCGACAGTTTGACGTTGGGGACGTTGACCCCTTTTCTGGTCTTGATGACGCCCGAATTCTCGACGCGGCAGGTCAAAACGCCGTTTTCAGGGATGTCGGTGACGGTCAAACGCATTTTCCCGTCGTCGATCAGCAGGTAGTTGCCCGGTACGATGTCATCGTACATTTCAGGGCATGAAATATGGAAACGTTGGTTGTTGCCTAGGACGACATCGCGGACGACGTTCACGACGTCCCCCGTTTTGAAGTGGAGCGCGCCGTTTTCCATTTCACCGCAGCGGATTTCAGGTCCTTTGGTATCCAACATGATCCCGAGGTTGTATCCCGCGCGGTCGTTGACTTCGCGCACCGTGTCGATCCGAGCACCCTGTTCTTCGTGGGTGCCGTGGGAAAAGTTGAGACGGACGATGTTCATTCCCGCTTTCGCCAGTTTCTCGACCATTTCCGTGCTTTGACTCACCGGACCCAAGGTGCAGATGATCTTCGTTTTTCTAAATTGGTTGTACATGGTTTCTCCTTTTTGTACTGGTTTAAACCAAGCGCTCGTGCAATTCGCTCAAGTGTTTGCGCGATGCTTTGGGCATCGCCAGCGCTTCGTTGATATCGATGGACACGATCTTGTTGTTGATCATGCCGACACACTGACCCCCGATATTGTTTGCCAGAAGCTCCACGGCCTTATCCCCCATCCGTGTCGCCAAGACGCGGTCGAACGCCGTCGGACTGCCGCCGCGCTGCACATGGCCGAGCACGGTCGCCCTTCCCGAAAACTTCGTCGCGTTGCTGATCTTCTGCGCCAGCATCTCCACATCCGTGATTTTCTCGCTGATGACGACGATGGCGTGGTTCTTATGTTTGACTTCTTCGAAATAGCGAAGCTTGTTCAGGACTTCGACTTCGTCGTAGCCCGTTTCCGGCGTGATGATGATTTCCGCCCCGCAACTCAAGCCCGAATACAAGGCCAAATCGCCGCAGCGGTTCCCCATGACTTCGACCACCGAACAGCGATGATGCGAAGAACTCGTATCGCGCAGTTTATCGATGGCTTGGATGACGGTGTTCAACGCGGTGTCGAACCCGATCGTGTATTCCGTGGAAACGATGTCGTTGTCGATGGTCCCCGGCAGCCCGATGCAGTTGATGCCCATGTTGGTCAAGGCCATCGCCCCGCGGTAAGACCCGTCGCCGCCGATGACGACCACGGCTTCGACTTCGAACTTCTTCAAATTCTCGATCGCGACCTTGCGTACCGCTTCATCTTTAAATTCAGGCAAACGCGCGGTACCGATGATGGTGCCGCCGCGGATCATGACGTCGCTGACCGATTTCGCGTTCAGCAACTCCATTTTACCTTCATACATTCCTTTAAACCCGTCGTAGATCCCCACGACTTCGATTCCGCGCGCGATCGCCGATCGGGTTACCGCACGGATGGCGGCGTTCATCCCGGGAGCGTCTCCGCCCGAAGTCAGAACGCCGATTCTTTTTACCATAAAAGAATCCTCCTGTTGTCCACGGTTATCATACCATTTCCAGGAGGATTTTTCAGTAATTATTACATGCGTCGACGGTTTTTACCGCCTAGAAACAGGGGTTTCGCAAGGGTCTCGATGCGTTCCATAATTCGAACCGCTTTCATCTCTTCCTTCTCCCCGCGTTGGTTGTACATATAGTGGTTTTTTAAACTTTCCAGGCTTTCGTTGGACGTGAACCAGGTGGTTTTCTTGGCTTCCATCCTGAAATTCAGGATCGGGAAGAGGATTTCGTCGCGGATCCAGGAAGTGACCGATTCGGCCCCGATGTCGTCCATCACCAAGAGGGGGACGTTGCGCAGGGTCGACAGGATCGTGTCGATGTAATCGGGGTCGTCCAGCGAGTTTTTGATTTTCTGCGTGAAAGTCGGTACGTGGAGGAAGGCGACTTTCTTCCCTTCCTTGGCGAAGTGGTTGGTCATCGCCGCGGCCAAGTAGGTTTTACCGACGCCGGGGTTGCCATAGAGGAAATATCCGGTTTTATCGTCGCTTTTCATTTTATCCAAAACCGCTTTGACCGCTTTGAGGTAGACCGGGTCTTCGTTGGGGGTCGCCAATTTCACAAGGTCGGTCAGGATCATTTCGGGGGCGGCGTCGTTGATGAGGTAGTTGGAAGCATGGCGTCTTCCTTCGTCTTCCGCCCGCTTGTAGGCGCAGGGCGTGACGATGTTCATTAATAAAGGTTGGGCGACGAGTTCCATCACGGAGCCTGTCGTCTTTTGTTTACAGGCATGCAGGCCGGGACAGCCGACGCACAGGTTGAGCCCGTCGAGCCAGTCGGAGAAGCGTTGCGCGAAAAGCCGGACGTTCTTTTCCGGATAGTCGTAGGTTTTCATGAACACCTGCACACGTATGTCTTGCAGGACTTTCTCCTCCAACTCACGATGGAGCGCAAGGAGTTTGGGATCATTGTTTTTCGCGATTTCAATCTTTTCCATGCTTCTTCCCTCCCAACGCGTTCAGACTTTCAAACAGTTCGGCGCGTTCCGCTTCGCTGAGTCCCTGCGTCTCTTCCTCAAAGGTCGGCATCACGTCGTTACGTTTCCTAGTACCCGCCGATTTGAAGGATACCTGCGGGGAATCGATTTCTTTCTTCGCTTCTTCCACGCTCTTGATCCCCAGGCGCGACCAGGTCATGGCGATCTTCTCCACATAGGCCTTGTTGAGGCGCTGGTTGTTGGTGGCGAGGATGTGTTCGACCAGGACGTTGACGACTTCCGGATTGAGGCGGAGGTCCCCGACCAGTTTCAGAAGAAGGCGCTTGTCGGCGTCGACCGGTTCGATCCCGTTCTGTTTGTTTTTTAGGAAGATCACCGGCGGCCAGCGATAGGGGTCGTCGGACAGTTTGGTTTGATGGAGGGGTTCGTGGGTGATGCGCTTATGCAGCGCCTCCAGATCGACTTTCCCCGATTTGAAGTTGACGCACTTGCCGACCAAACGGACCATGTCGTCTTCGGAGATCCCGAAAATGCTGCCGAGTTCTTCGATTTTCTCCAAGGTGTCTAGCGTCCGCATTTCCATCGGGAATACGACGGAGGAACAGCGTTGCAGGAATTTCTTCAAGTCGAAGGTCAGATGGGTCAGTTTGACGGTTTGGGGACGGGTCTGTTGGGTGAGGTATTGCGCTTCGGCGGTTTCGTCCCACCGCATGAGGGCGGAGGGGTCGAACTTCGCGGTGATCTGCGTGAATCCGTCTTTGTCGTAGACGGAGCGGGCGAAGCGTTTCTTCATCTGGTCGAAGGATGCGTTCCCGATTTTTTGGTAGAGCGCCCTTCCCAGGGCTTCATGGTTCAATAGGTTTTGCAGGGGCAAAGGTTTCTTCAGGACGTAGATGAAGTCCTGGTGGTCTTCGTTATCGCGCAGGTAGCTTTCGACCAACCCGATTTGTTCTAGGAGGCGGAAGGAGTTCTGTAGCGTCTCGATGCGGATGTCCAAGAGTTCGCATAGATGGCCGTGGGTTTCGACGCTCACGCCGCTGGCTTTTTCCGTGTGCAGAAGGCAATAGAGTCCGATCGTGTTCGCACAGGAAAGGGCGAGATACGGATTCCATAGACTTTCCAGGTCTTCGATCGACAATCCGTCCTTCGACTCGATCCGATAGGTATCTTTCGCTTTGAGTTCCATCGTGTTTCCCCTTCTACTTGCTTTTCTTAAGTTTCTCGACAACCTTGTGTAGATTCTGTTTCAATTCTTCCAGGCTTTTATCGTTGCGGATCACTTCGTCGGCGAACGTCGCCTTGAGTTTGGGATCCATCTGGCTTTTCCATCTTCGTTTCGCTTCGGCCTGGCTGATCTTGCGATGGCGCATCAAGCGCTCGATCGCGGTCTTTTGGGTGGTGAGTATCAGTATACTACGGTCGAAGCGTGTTTGCGAACCGGTTTCATACAAAAGCGGGACTTCGACGAAAACCAAGTCTTCTTGACGGTGTTTTTCGCATTCTTCATCGACCATGCGCCAGATCACCGGATGCATCCAGCCTTCGATTTTCTTTTTTTCTTGCGGGTCGGTGAAGATCAAATCCGCCAGGAATCGGCGGTCGAGGTTGCCGTCGACGCCGATCGCATTGTTTCCGTATTCATGGACGATCGACGTAAAGACATCGCTGCCCCTGGCCAAGGTTCGATGCGCCAGTTCATCCGTATCGATCACGGTGTATCCGAATTCTTTCAGGATCTTCCCCGCTTCGGATTTCCCCGAACCGATGCTTCCTGTGATCGCGATGCGCATGTTACCTCACTTTCTGACAGACCGGGCAATAGATCGTCCCGCGTTGTCCGACGACGATGCGTTTCATGGGGGTCCCGCATTGTCTGCAGGCTTCCCCTTTTCTTCCGTAGGCGTTGAGTTCGAGTTGGAATCGACCGGTGATGCCCAGCGAGGAGGTGTAGGTGCGGATGGTCGTTCCGCCGGACAGGATCGCTTGTTGCAGGATCGAACGGGTGGACGCAAGGATCGTTTCCCATTGTTTGAGCGGGATCCGACCCACGGGTTGCTTGGGCGAGCAGTGGGATGCATAGCAGATTTCGTCCGCGTAGATGTTCCCGATGCCTGCGATGTGCGTTTGGTCCAACAACCAGACTTTCAGGCTTGTTTTTTTGTTGCGCGTGCTTTTATGAAGTTCGCTTGCGGTCAGTGTATCGTCGAAGGGTTCCTTCCCCAATCCGTCCAACACGGTCGGGGCTTGCCCATCGTCATAGTAGTAGAATCGTCCGAACTTGCGCGTGTCGTTGTATTCCACGCGCCGCTCGTCGTCAAGATGAAGCAGGACATGGCTATGTTTATGGATCGCCTCGGTCGATTCTTTAATGTAGAACCTTCCCTCCATCCTCAGATGGACGATCAGCGTCCCCTGATCCAGCCGGATCAAAATGTATTTCGCGCGTCGTCCGACATCCAAAATCCGCTTTCCGACCAGGCGTCGGACCATCTCTTCATGGGGAAGGTTTCCGCTGATCTTGGGCCAAAGAAACGTGACTTCATGGATCGTGGCGTTCACCAAGGAATGCTTCAGACTGTCGGCGACGGTTTGTACCTCGGGGAGTTCAGGCATCTACTTCGCCTCGTACCAGTCGTTCCCCCAGGCTTCGGAAACCTCCAGCGGGACGTTCAGGACGGCCGCGTTGGACATTTCATGGGTGACGAGTTTTCTTACTTCATCGAGTTCGGCGTACGGGACGTGGAACACCAGTTCATCGTGGACCTGAAGGATCATCTTCGTTTTCAAATTCCTCTGCTTCAGCGCTTCGTCGATGCGGATCATCGCGACCTTGATCAGATCGGCGGCGCTACCCTGGATCGGCGCGTTCATCGCCGCGCGTTTCCCGAATTCGCGCATCGCATAGTTCTTGTCGTGGATTTCAGGGATTTCACGGCGACGGCCGAACATCGTCACCACATAGCCGTTGACCTGGCAGAAGGCCACGGTCTCATCCATGAAATTCTGGATCCCTCGGTAGGTGTTGAGGTAGTTCTGGATGAAAAGACGGGCGGTTTCACGCGAAACCCCGATCTGTTGGGCCAAGCCGAAATCGCTGATCCCGTAGATGATCCCGAAGTTGACGGCCTTGGCTTGACGGCGGCGGGTCGCATCGACCGTTTCCAGATGGAAGACGTCCTTCGCGGTGCGGGTATGGATGTCGTCGCCGCTGCGGAACGCTTCGATCATCGCGGTTTCATCGGCCATATGCGCCAGGATGCGAAGTTCGATCTGCGAATAGTCGCAGGAATAGAGGTAGTGTCCCGGATCCGCGACGAAAGCGCGCCGGATTTCGCGGGTTTCCTCGTTGCGTACGCTGATGTTTTGCAGGTTGGGGTCGGTCGATGAAAGTCGTCCGGTCGCAGCCACGCACTGCCTATAATCGGTATGGATCTTGCCGTCCGCCTGGATGAATTTCTTCAACCCTTGGGCGTAGGTGGAATAGAGTTTCTGGTATTTGCGGTATTCGATCAAGTCGGCGACGACCACGTGCTGGCTCGCCAATTCTTCAAGGACGTCGATCGACGTGGAACGCTTCTTGTTGGCGGGAAGGTTCAGCTTGTCGAAGAGGACTTCCGCCAGTTGCTTGGGGGAATTGATGTTGAAGGACATCCCCGCTTTTTCCGTGATCTTGTCGGTCAGTTCGTTGATCTTGGCGAGGGTCTCGTCCGCGATGCGGTTGAGGATCTCAAGATCGACGCGTATGCCTTCCTTCTCCATCCCCGCCAATACTTTCACCAAGGGGATCTCGATGGTGCGGTAGAGGTCGAGCATGCCTTTTTCTTCCAGTACCGGTTTTAACTTCGTGTACGTCTTATGCATGCGAAGTGCGATTTCCTTGCAGGCTTCGATGGTCGAGGGCTCCGAGTTGGCGGCAGGCAT
The DNA here is from genome assembly GCA_023249475.1 of Bacillota bacterium. Lineage (GTDB taxonomy): Bacteria > Bacillota_I > Bacilli_A > Erysipelotrichales > Erysipelotrichaceae > GWE2-51-13. Next base: position 10,099 of record JAHFCO010000030.1, read on the forward strand.
GGCCGGCCATCCGTGGACTTCGGCCGCTTTCTCATAGGAACTCAGGTTGGAATCGACCAAGAAAGCGAGGATCAGTAAATCCTCATTCAGATGCGCGTCGATCCGGAGGGCGCCAAGTCCGTGCAGGATGCGTTTGACATCGTAACCGATCTTGAGTTCATCGGAAGCAAGGTATTTCAGGATGTCTTGGTTTTTGAGGAACTGCGAGGCGGTTTGATAGATGGACGCTTCCCCGTCGCTGAAGGTCAAGGACAATAAAGGATGCGGGAAAGAACTCTCGTCCAAGTCGTATTGCGCGAAAAGGGTCAACCCGTTTTCGCGCTTGAGTGCGCCAAACGAATCGACGTCGACGCTTGTCTTGTGGTTTTGTTTGACCAGGTTTTCCTCCGCCTTCTTCGCCAAGGAATGCATGTCGTATTTCTTAAAGAACTCGTAACTCCCTTGCACATCGGGATGAAAAACCATTTCCGACATCCCGAGGGTGATCGGCGCGTCCGTCTTGATCGTCGCCAAAAACTTCGAGAACAGCGCCAGGTCCCGGTGATTGGTGACCGTTTCCTTGAGTTTCCCCTTCAGTTCTTCGGCATGTTCAAGGACGTTTTCGACCGAACCGTATTCATCCAACAGTTTCAAGGCGGTCTTCTCCCCGACGCCGGGCAAGCCCGGGATGTTGTCGGACGCATCGCCCATCAACCCCTTCAAATCGGTGATTTGGGACGGTGTCAGGTTCATTTCGGTTTTGAGCGCGGCTTCGTCCATTTCCACGATTTCCGTCAACCCTTTCTTCATCAGCCAGACCGAGGTGGTCGGGTCGATCAGTTGGAGCAGGTCGCGGTCGGAACTCAGGATGTTGATGTCCCAGTCGGGGTATTTCTTCGCCAACGACCCGATGATGTCGTCGGCTTCCAAGCCGTCTTCCTGGATCCGGCAGATCCGTGCGGCATCGAGATATTCGCGCACCAAAGGGAACTGTTGGATCAGTTCTTCGGGAAGTTCCTTACGGGTCCCCTTGTATTCGGGATAGGCGTCGTGCCGGAAGGTTTTCTTCCCGCTGTCCCATGCGACGACCATGGTTTGCGGTTGGACCAGTTCGATCGCCTTGTTCAACATGCTGACGAACCCGAACACCGCGTTGGTGCTGACGGATTGGGAAGCGCTGCTCATACGGGTATAGGAACTTGCGTAATACGCACGGAATAGCATCGAGTTTCCATCGACCAATAACATCTTTTTCATAGTGCACCTCTTTGGTTCATTGTATCATGCCGTCTTGTCTTTTCAAAGGAAGCCGTTTGAAAAGGACCCTGCGGGTCCTATTGTGCGATGGCTTCCAAGACATCCAGATTCTCATACATCAGCGTGATGTAATCCTTGTTGCCGTTCATGTCCGCTTCGGAAAGAAAGGCAAGATTATGGAGGCTGATGGCCTTCAAGTCGAGATCGTTGATGAGTTGGGTATAGACGGCTTTCATGTCTTCGGGAAGGTTGGGTTCAAGCGCGATGTATTCGATCCCGTCTTCCATGATCCGCTGCTTCATCAGTTGAAGCTGCGTATCGCTGGGAAAGACGCCGAAACGGGAGAGGAAGATCGGATAGACCTGGATCCCGTAGGTTTTCTGCCAATTGCCAAACGAGGGGGTCATGGAAACGAAGGCGACGTATTTTTTCTGAAGCCGAAGTTTCTGATATTCCGCATCCAGTCTGGCCAGTTCGCTTTCAAGTTCCTCATAGTTCGCCTTGAAGAATTTCGCTTCTTCCGGATAATGCTCGACCAGCCATTCCAAGATGGTCTTGGCCATGGACGTCATGGCGATCGGATCCATCCACAACATCGGGTCGTTGTCATAAAGGTCGATCGCTTGGAAGGCGGAACCTTTGTAGTAGTCCGATTCGACCGTGATTTCGCTTCCGGCGACGGTCGCGATCGTGAATCGACGGAAACCCGAGACCGCCGCTTTGATGCTGAGGTCGATGACCTTCACGCCCGACGCTTCGATTTCGGTGCGATAGACATTGTAGTAGGATTCAAGTTGGTTGATCCGAAACAGGACATCCATTTTCTCAAGTCGATCCTCGTAGTCGTCGATGATGGTCGCCCGTTGGATGACGGAGCCTTGGCTCATCATCACCACGTCCACCTTGCTCAACGCCAGGCGTTCGACGAGGTATTGGACCGGGTAGACCGTGACTCCGATCGAGGGTTTCCCGGATTTGCATCCGCCTAAGACCAAGGTCGTCAAGAGAACGCATAGCAGCAGTTTCAGTTTATGTTTCATAGAGGTTGTCCTTTCAAGCGGTATCCTAGCGGTCCACGTTCATCCAACGCACTTTTTCGTTGGATCGTTTGATTCTCTCTTGCCGCGATAAGAACTCTTCTTTCATCCCGTTGAGATAGATGCACAGAAGGATCAGGGGAAGATTCCCCAAGATGGTCAGGAACTCCCTACGGCCAAGCCACGTCGTCAATCCCATACGGACTTCCCCGGTAAAGGTAAGCAAGCCGTAGAAAACCAATTCTTTGACGAACACGCCGACGACCACCAGGATCACCAGTTCGTAGATCGACTCGCTCATGTGTTTCGACCAGACGAAGAGCACAAGGATCGTCGTGACATAGGCGATCGTCGTCATGAACCCGACGCCGAAATGCGTGAAGTCATAAAGCATCCCGAGCCCCAGCGCCAACAACAGGCCTTGGGTCAGGTTCATTTCACGGGCGCTAAGGATCAATGCAGCCAACGTGATCTGCGGGATGAAGACCAGGGTCGTGAAGGCGAAATCGGAGGGGAAGACAATGCCGACGAGCGCGTCGATCAGCATGCATAGTCCGAAAAACACAACGTGAAGGTTCACTTTCATTGACGGTTCACCACCGCGACATACTCGAACGATTTGAAGTCCGCGGCGGGGCTGACATAGATGTTCATGCCGACCGCGTTATCCAGTTCGACGACTTCCTTCACATGCCCGACCAACAACCCCGACGGGAAGACGCCGCCCAACCCTGAAGAAACGACGGTCATGCCTTTGGTGATCGCATAGCCCGTGGTCACCAGGCGGACTTCGAAGGCTTCATGTTCCACATCGTAGCGCTCCAGGATCGCTTCCGCGGTCTGCGAGGGACTCAGTTGGATTTTCACCGTCACTTTATTGTTACCGCTCTCCGTCGTCAATAAACGGACGACGCTGCGGTCATCGAACACTTCCTCGATCTTACCGATCAAACCTTTACTGCTGATTACCGCATCGTCGACCTTGACGCCGTCGTTTTTCCCGATGTTGATGGACAACGAGTTGTCGAAGGCTTCGATCGGGCGGTAGATCACCGTCCCGTTGATCAATTCATAACCGTCCATGGCCAATTCGATCCCGGCGATCTGTTTCAGCGCTTCAATCTGCCGATAGGCTTCCGCCAGTTTCGCCTGATAGATCGCCAACAGTTCAAGCTGCGTACGCAGTTTCTCGTTCTCTTGTTTCACTTTCCACAACTGGGTGAAATCGCCGACGAAATCCCGGATCGACGTCACCGGACGTTCGATCAGCGAATAACGCAGCATCGTGAAAACGTCGTATCCCGCCGCGTTGATGCCGTCCAGGGGCGAGGCGATGCGTAGAATATTAAGAAAAACCGTCAGTGAAAGCAAGACAGTTATCGTAGCGATCAGTATGCGTTGCGTCCGCGTCCATTTCCTCATGTCATCACCTTAGCCTATTATACGTGCTAACGTCGATGGATTCAACCTTTCTCACGAGATGAGGGGCAAAGCGGACGAAAACGGCGGAGGTTTCCTTCCGTCGTTTTCGTGGATCGGGGATGGAGCGGACGTTACATCGATTCCTGCGTCCTGTTCCCGAAGGTCTGGCGCAGGCTGTAGAAGCTCCGGTGGCTGACGATGATGTGGTCCAAGAGCGGGATTCCCATCAACACCCCCGCTTCTTCCAGCGACGTGGTCACCTGGAGGTCGTTCTCGCTGGGGGTGACGTCCCCGCTGGGATGGTTGTGCACCGCGATGATGCGGGCGGCGCTGTAGGCGACCGCCTCCTTGAAGATTTCCCGCGGATGGACCACCGACCGGTCCAGACTCCCGATGAAACAAACCTTGTGTCCCAGGATGTGGTTCTTCGTATCGAGGAAGACGACCAGGAAGTGTTCCTGCTTCGCGTCGCCCAACTCCCTGCGCAACCATTCCACCAGTCTTGCCGGTTGGTCGACCACATCCGTTTCATAGACTTCCTCCAACGCCATGCGGCGGGAGAGTTCGGCGACCGCCAGGATTTCACACGCTTTCGCCTGGTTGATCCCGTGGATCGCGCATAGATCGGTCAAACTCAGCTGGGTCAATCGCTTGACGCTTTTGGCGCTCCGTAGCAACTCTTCGGCCACCTGGAACACCGAATGCTTCCGGGTCCCCGTGCGCAGGATCAAGGCCAACAGTTCCACATGCGACAAGGTGCGGATGCCGAAGCGGATCATCTTTTCGCGCGGACGATCCGAAACCGCCATTTCTTTGATTTCCAACATAAAGGAAGAGGACTTGCGTCCTCAATCGCTCCAACTGATACTGATGCCCGGGATACTGACCCTCCCCCGCCCGGCGGAGAGCAGCTTGATGATCGCCGCGATCCCCGCGGCCACGGCCACGAAAAGCAATAAAGTCGATGACATGGGTACATCCTCCTCTGCTTCCTTCTATGCACCCCGGCTTTGTTTCCCTACTTCAGTTCCTCCAACAACGCTTCGACGTGTTCGGCGAGTTTCAAGGCGACGATGCGCGCTTTCTTGCGGTCGTAGTCCGTTTCGCTCCATTGAAAGCACTCCACCAGTTCCGCGCTTTGGACGGCGATCGTCTTGACCCTGTCCTGTAGATGTTTTTCGTTCATATTCGAGCCCTCTTTCGCTTATTTTACCATATGCTTCTTCCAATGGTTTCAAAGAATGGCTATACTAAAGTCAACTGGAGGATTTTCTATGGATCACGAAGAAAAATTGCCGTTGCGCGAGAAGTTGGCTTTCGGTTTCGCCGGTCTGGGTCAAAACATCATCTATAATTTCGTAGCGACCTTTTTGATGATTTTCTACACCGACCACCTGGGGTTGCTTCCGGTGACGGTCGGCGTCTTGATGTTGGTTTCGAAGGTCTGGGACGCGGTCAACGACCCGATCATGGGGTCGATCGTCGACCGGACGCACACCAAGCACGGCAAACTTCGCCCTTGGTTGTTCTGGGTGCCGATCCCGATGATCATCACCACGATCCTCTTGTTCTACGCCCCGAGTTTCGACTACGGACTGAAAGTGATCTACGCCTACATCACCTTCATCCTCTGGGACATGGTCTTCACGGTCTCCGACGTCCCGTATTGGGGCTTATCGGCCGCGATGACGCGCAACCCCAAGGAACGCTTGAGCCTGGTGACGATGGCGCGCATCCTCTGCAACCTGGGGATGGCGGTTTCCATCATCCTCCCCCCCTTGATGTTCGCCATGTTCCCCGACCAGAAGAGCGGTTATTTCTGGACCACCGTCATCCTGGTGACGATCGGCGGGATGTTGTTCTATCTCGCGTCGATCGGGACCAAGGAGCGGGTCAGGGATGTCGAACCGCCGGAATCCTTCTTCAAGAACCTCGGGCTCCTGCTTAAAAACAAACCCTTGCTGGCGCTGCAATCTTCCCGTATGCTCGGCGCCTTCCGGATGGTCCTTGGGATCGCCGGCACCTACTTCGCCAAATACAACATGGGCGACGAAGCCTATTTCTCACTGCTTGGCGGGATTCTGATCGCTTCGATGATCGCCGCGATGTTCATCACCCCCTTCTTCACCAAACGCTATTCCAAGAAAACGATGTACAACGCGTCGCTGTTGCTGGGGGCCTTCTCGCATCTGGCTATGTTCTTCATCGGCTATGGCAACCTGGTGATCGTCTTTGGCCTGCTGTTCCTTTGCGGCATGTCCTTGGGCATGAACGATGTCATCACCTATACGATGGTCGGCGACAGCGTCGACTACCTCCAATGGAAGACCAACCGCCGTACCGAAGGCTTGTGCTTCTCCCTGCACACCTTCACCACCAAACTGCAATCCGCGATCGGATCCTTCTGGATCGGCATCGTGCTGACCTATGTCGGGTTCGTCGAGAACACCGCCCAAACCGCCTTCGCCCTGACCGGGATCTTCTCCCTGATTTCCGTGTTCCCGGCGATCGCCGCCGTCTTGAGTATCCTCCCCATGTTCTTCTATGAGTTGACCGAGAAGAAACATGAAGCGATTTTGATTGAAATCGAAGCGCGTTGACGAAAGCAGGTCCCCCTGCTTTTTTACCGAAAGAAGGTAACATGAACTTCATCCATATGAAGAATTATGAGGAATTAAGCATCGTCGTATCGAAAATGATGGTGGAAACAATTGAATCGAACCCCGAAGCCAATGTAAGTCTGGCGACCGGTTCGTCGCCCTCGCTGGCCTACGACCTCTTCGTCGACCATGTGCGAGCCCGCGATACCGACGTTTCCGCGCTTCGGTTCACGAAGCTCGACGAATGGTGCGGTATCCCGATGGACCATCCTTCCACCTGCGAATCCTTCATCCGAATCAAAATCCTCGATCCGCTCAAGATCCCGGAGGATCATTATCTTTCCTTCGATTCGATGACGACACGCTACGATGAAGAAGCACGGCGGATCCATGAGGCATTGGACAAGCATCCGATCGATTTCTGTGTTTTGGGTCTAGGGAAGAACGGACATTTGGGACTCAACGAACCTTCCCGTGCCCTGCTCCCCTTCGCGCATGTCGCCATGTTGGCGGATCAAACCAAGACCCATCCCATGATCGAGGGGGTCGTCGTCAACAAAGGATTCACCTTGGGGATGCAGGAAATCATGAGTTCGAAAAGAACCCTGCTGATCGTCAGCGGCGACGGGAAACAAGAAGTCTATCGCAAGTTTCTCGACCAAACGGTTGACCCTCAGCTCCCCGCCAGTTTCCTCTGGCTGCATGACGACGTCATTGTCGTCGTACAAAACGACCGAACCAACTAAAAACGACCCGTCACACGACGGGTCGTTTGTTTAGCGAGAGAACGATCTCGATGAATTCGGCGACGCCGCCTTCTTGCGCGCTGGCCACGTGATGTTTCGCGATGGCTTTGACTTCGTCCCGGGCGTTGGCGACGCAGGCGCTGATGCCCGCCAGCGCCAGCATTTCCAGATCGTTGGTCGAATCGCCGATCGCCGCGACTTCGTCGTGGGCGATGTTGAGATGCGAACACAGAAATTGGATCGCATGACCTTTCGAAGAGCCTCGTCGCATGATGTCGATGAAACCGCCCATCGAGTTCACGATCTCGAAGCGATCCTTGAACGTATCGCAGAATGCCTTGATTTCTTCCCTCTTCTGACCGTGGTCCACGGTGACGGCGCATTTGGGTGCGCTTTGTTTCAGATGGTCGCTCAGGTCGTCGCAGACGTTGAAGTTCAGCTTCACGACATCGCGGTCGTAAGCCAATTCATCGTCGAACCCGTTGGTGTAGACGGTGTCGCCTTGTTCGACGGAGAAATGCAAACCTAGTTTGATGGCATAATGATACATCTCGAGCAAGTCTTCGACCGGGATCAGATTTTCAAGGAGAGGGTCGCCCGAAAGGGTTTCGATGATGCGCGTCCCGTTGGAGGATGCGAGATACCCGCCGAATTGGTCCATCTTCACTTGTTTCATGATCGGCAGGATGCCGCTTTCGATGCGCCCCGAGGCCAGGACGACCTTCACGCCGCTTTCTTGAAGACGGATCATCGCGTCGATGTTTTGCGACGGTAAACCTCCCGCGTAGGCATCCAACAAGGTATAGTCGATATCGCAGACGAAAAGTTTGATCATGGAAGACTCCCCCTTCATTGATATGGAACTGGTCTACAGGACGTCCGCGACCGGGAGATCGTTCTCCCAGGTCGCCAGAACTTCGCTGTCTTTCTTCCCGAAGAAGCCATAATACATCTCTTCTTCAAACGCAAGCAAGCCTGTGCTTTTGCGACTGTCGAAACGGAGTTTCCCCTGGTCGTCGACGATGATCATGACGATCGTCCCGATCAGTTTGAGGCTGTCGAGGTTCTTTCTCGAGCGGGTCCAGGTGATGTGGTTGTCCTCGATCCTGAACTGCGTCAGGTTCGACGGGATGGTTTGGATCGGTGAATATTCATGCATGCCTTGGATCAGCGAGGAGGCTTCGTGGCGAAGTTCTTCCGTATCGTTGTCCCAGTCGGCGGGCAGGTCGACGCCGGGGAGGGCGAGATGGGAGTCGACCACGTGGTAGATCGGACCCCAAAGCATCGTGTTGGGGGCTTCCTTGCGGAAGACGGGTAGAAGAAGCCATTCGAGATCGCCCAGGCTTTCCCCTGGATGGATCCGGGTCAAGATGCAGTTGGATTGGGCGGAATGCCACCAGGTGATCGACGGGACGGAATCCAGTTTTTGTAGCGTCGTTCGCGTGATCCGGATCCCTTGTTCGCTAAGGGTCGTTTCTTGCCGGTAGCTTCGTCCCGAAACCTTCACGAAGGATCCCTCGCTTGTGATTTCTTCGCGGGTCAGGATCTTCCCTTTCCCCGCAAAAAGACCGTCTTCGTTTTCTTCGACCGCGGTTTCCCCCGCCAGATCCGTATAGGCCATGGCGTTGAAGCCATAGGGGTAGGCTTCGTCGAGCAAGACCGGAAGCAGGTCCTGTTCGGCGTTGAGGTTCGCGACGAAGGTCCGACCTTGGGTATGGGTGAGGGCGAACGACTGGATGTCGCGATAGGTTACGTAAAGATAGGCGGACGTCTGGTCGACGGAGAACCCGTTGAACCAGGCGGAGGTGTCCAGCGAATACTTCGAATGGAAGGCCGTCAGGGTCGATTGGAAATGCAGGGTGAACGCCGCGAACTCGTTGGCGTTAGCCAATACGCCCGCAAAGGCCAAGGCGTTGAAATAGAAACGTTGTTTTCCCTTTTGGAGGTTGGAGGTGCCTTCCAGGACTTCATCACACAGAAGCGTGTTTTGAAAGCCATGGGGCGTGACGATCCTTGATTCGAACAATGCCGAATAGTCCATGCCGGAAACGTTCTCCAGGATCATTTCCAGCAGACTGAGGTCGACGACGTTCAGTTTCGCGTTGCGCGGGTTCTGGCGGAACGACCGGGAGGTTTTCACCAGGTATTTCAGAAAGTTACGGTCGGGTTTCGACGTGAAGAACCCGTAGGAAAACGAATTGGGGAGGTTCGTCGTCTGACGCAGAACATCTTCGACCGTGATCGTATGTTGGGATTGATCGTTGAATTGCAGGAACGGCAAGATCTCACTCAACGTCGATGTCAGTTTCAAAGAACCTTCTTCCAAGAGTTGATACGCAAGTTCGAACGCATACCACGACGATGCCCACAGGATGGCGGACGGCCGTGGCGTCTCGTGGATGATTTCCCCGTGATGGATCTTCGCGCCGATACCGGTCGGCCGGTCGATAAGATCGGCCAATGCGGACGAGTACGTACGTACTTTCGCTTGGGTAAGGGTTTCGAGGGGGATGTTTTGGGTGAATTTCATGGGGAATCTCCTTGCACGGTGTACATTATAGCACTTTTTTCGAAAAGTTTCGGATATAATTGTTAAGAGGTAAACACAATGAACCATCTTCCGAAAACCATCTTCTTCGACATGGACAACACGCTGATCGACAGCGCCACCCATAAGATCCCTTCTTCGACCGTCCACGCGCTGCGCGAGGCGCAACGCAACGGCTATAAACTCTGCATCGCGACCGGCCGCGAATGGCTCATGGTGAAGACCCACGACGTCCTTTCCATCCTGGATTGGGACGGTTACATCCTGACCAACGGGCAGGTCGTGGTCGACCGCGCCTTCCGTGAAATCCTGCACATCACCATCGCGCGCCACGCGATCCTTGAGATCATCGGTCTGGTCGAGAAATACGGACTGTCCTCGACGTTCAACGGGGAAACGAATTTCAGGATCACCGACATCGATGAAAACATGTTACGGGCGCACCACTTCTTCAACGAACCGATCTACCCCAAGGACGACTACACCGACCAACCGATCGACAAAGTCCTGGTCTATGCGCCGGATGGCTTCGATTGGACGCCCTTTCGCAACATCAAAGGGATTTCCGTCTTCCCCGGCATCTCGACCTATGCGGACATCATCGCCGAAAACTCCGATAAATCCGCCGGGATCCTGGCCTTATTGAAACATATGGGTTGGGAAGAGGACGGGTATACGGCCTTCGGGGATTCGCTCAACGACATCGGTATGATCCACAACGCACGGATCGGCGTCGCGATGGGTAACGGGGTCGAGGAATTGAAGGCGATCGCGGACCATGTGACCACCAGCGTTTCCGAAGACGGCATCTACAACGGACTGAAACATCTGGGCTATCTCAAGTAACATCGACCGACATCGATGTTTTTTTTCGAAAGAAAACCGGAGTTGCCTCCGGTTAGTCTTCATCGATCATATGCAATACGGCGCGCGCGGTGCGTTCCAGGTGGTCGTCGTCGGCCCCCGAAACCCCAAGTCCGGTATAGACCTCGCCCGTTTTGACCCCGGCTTCATCCAAGGCGATGAAATAGCGGTCAAGCAAGGGGTCGCAGATGTCGGGATGCTGCATGGGTCCGAAGGGATTGGCGAAGTATGTGGTCGAGAGACCGACTTCGTCCGTCGTCTGCATCGCGCAGCGTTTCCCTTGGACGAACGTCGCCTTCATGTCGGCGGCGTTTTGGGCCAGGTTCACGCCGATCTTGTCTTCGTAGTTGTTGGCATAGAGGAAATAGTCGACCTTGTGGTTTTTCACGATCAACGAGTATGGTGCGACCGGGATGACGACGCGGGCGTTGACGGTTTCCGGGTTCATGAAGATGGAACGGTCCATCGTCTTGTACGGACTGCCTTTGTCCAGGTCGTCCAAGCGGATGAAGGCGCCGATTTCAGTACCTTGGGCGACGATCTGCCCGTTTTCCACATGCAGCGAGCCCATGTCGTCGAACACGACGTCGATCGAGAGGATCTCATCTTCACCCAGCATCTGGATGGCTTCGATCGTCTCGCTCTTCCCTGCGCCCGAATCCCCGATGAACACGACGCCTTTGGAACGTCCGTTCTTGAGGTGGATGTTGACCATGGATCCATGCAAGGGCAACCAGCCCCGCGCCATCATCGCGACGTTATGCAGGGTCAGACACATTTTCTTCATGTAGCCGAAATATTCGATGATCGTCTGCGAGGGGACTTTCCCGATCCAGATCCCGGTGTTTTGATCCAGGTGGTACTTGCATTCCAGATCTTCATCCTTGATCCCGAAGAGCACGATGCAATCCGGTTTGCGCTTGCTGACTTCGACGTCGGTCGCCAGTTCGAACAAGTTGGCCAAGGTGATCCCCGAGAAGGAATAATCGCGGTGGAAGTAGATGTGCATCAAGAGGCTGCCGACTTTCGCCGGGTAGCAGAACCATTCGTCGCGGTTGATCTGCGCGTAGCTGAACGGGTTGATGTCGGTGGGTTTGAAGGAACCTTTCCGCTTGTTGGAACGGGGATGCAAGAGAAGCGGCGTACGCAGCAGCATCGAATCCACAAACGGGATGCCTTTGAGGGCTTCATAGCCTTCGGGGACGTTCCAGCGGATGTCGCGGATGACCATCGAGGCGTTGGTCCCGGCCTGCAGTTGACGGTAGATCCGGTTCTTTCTCCCCTGCACTTTTTCCTGGGCGCCGCGGTAGACCGCCAACACGAGTTGGTTGAACCGGCTGTCGGCGTCCATGAAGTTGGCCAGTTGCAAACTGCTGGTCGATCCGGTGCGGATGACGGAGCAGCGTTGGTGGTTACGCCAGAAGTTATAGCCTTCTTCGATGAGCTTTGTCAGCAATTCGGGTTCATCGAGGAACGGATGGGTGATTTCGCTGATTTCAAGGACCATGAGGATCTTCATGAGACGCGTGATGTCGTTGACCGCATCGGTCAGGGGACGATCCTTCATCGCCCAGTTGTACAAGTCGAGATCGCTCTTGCGCAACGCGGCGAGATAGCGGCCTAACACATATTTAAACGTATCGCTCGAAAGCATTTCATCGGTCGTTTGGCAGTAAGCCGCCGAAAAGTTGATGAGGGCCGTCGATTCGTGAAGATAGAGTGCTTCTTTCATGGGAGTTCCTCCTGTTGAACTGAATCATTTTATCATTTACATGGTTTTCTTACAACACTTTCATTTATTTTCATCAAATGTAAAAGGCATCCCTTATCGGGATGCCTCGAGTTGAGCCAAACACCAGGCACGCACTTCGTCGACGCCTTCTTTGCTTTCCGCCGAGAAGACCGCGATGTCGTTGTCCGCCGTCTGCGTCGTGATGACCGTTTTGGCCTTCAGACGCTGGCTGTAGGAAAGTTTATCGCTCTTGGTCGCGACGATCTTGGTCGGCAACCCGATCGCACGCACATACTCCAACATATCCAAATCGTCGTCGGTCAATCCCAGGCGGATGTCGACGACCAGGATCGCCGCGATGCACTGGGTGCGCGATCCGAAGTAGTCTTCCATCAATCGTCCGTATTGCTTCAGCTCTTCCTTGGAACGGTTGGCGAATCCATATCCCGGCACGTCGACCAGATGGAAGACATCGCCGATGGAGAAGAAATTGAGATATCTTGTCTTGCCCGCCCTTTTCCCGACGAAAGCCAAGGCGTTCACGTTGGCCAACGCGTTGATCAGGCTGGATTTCCCGACGTTGGAACGTCCGGCCAGTACGATCTCCGGGAGGTCCGTCGCGGGGAACTGTTCTTTTTTCGCCGCGGTGATCAACCACTTCGAAGTCGCAAAGGCCTTCATCAATGCACCAACGCTTCGGCGAGGACTTGGTCCATCGTCTCGACCGGCACGAAGGTGATGTGGTCTTTGACGACTTGGGGGATTTCGTCCATGTCTTTCATGTTGAGTTTGGGGATCAGGACTTTACGGATGCCGCAACGGTGGGCGGCCAAGGATTTCTCTTTGAGCCCTCCGATCGGCAAGACGTTCCCGCGCAAGGTCACTTCGCCCGTCATCGCCAAATCGGCGTAGACGGCACGGTGGGTCAGTGCGCTCATGATCGCGGTGGTCAGGGTGATCCCGGCGCTGGGACCGTCTTTGGGGACGGCGCCTTCGGGGACGTGGATGTGGACATCGTGGTCCTCGAAGAACTTCGGGTCGATTTCGAACCGACGCGCATTGGACTTCACGTAACCGAACGCGATTTCCGCGGATTCCTTCATGACATCGCCCAACTGGCCGGTGACGATCAGACGCCCCTTGCCTTCGAACGAGGTCACTTCGACCGGCAGCACGTCGCCGCCGAAGGAGGTATACGCCAACCCGGTGACGACACCGACCTGGTTCTCGACTTCTTTTCTTCCGTATTCGAAGATTTCCTTACCCAACCATTCATTGATGAGTTTTTCGGTCACTTTGACGGATTTCTTGTTGTCTTTGAGGATGGCGAGGACGGATTTACGGCACAGGTTCGCCACGAGGCGTTCCAACTGACGAACCCCCGCTTCACGGGTATAGTGGCGGATCATGTACAAGAGTTCCGGTCCGCCGAGTTTGAATTGCTTTTCGTTGAGCCCGTTCATCGCCACTTGTTTGGGGATGAGGTGGTTCAAGGCGATGTTGACTTTCTCGTCTTCGGTGTACGAAGAGAGGTTGATGATCTCAAGCCGGTCGCGCAGCGCCGCCGGAATGTCTTCCAGGTAGTTCGCCGTCGCGATGAACATGACTTTCGAGAGGTCGTAGGGTTCTTCCAGGTAGTGGTCGCTGAAGAGGAAGTTCTGTTCGGGGTCGAGGACTTCAAGCATCGCCGAACTCGGGTCGCCCTTGTAGTCGCTGGCCATCTTGTCGATTTCGTCGATCAGGAAGACCGGGTTGACGACGCCGGCTTTCTTCATGCCTTGGATGATGCGTCCGGGCAAGGAACCCAGATAAGTACGGCGGTGTCCGCGGATTTCCGCTTCGTCGCGCACCCCGCCCAACGACGCTTTGACGAAATTCCGTCCCAGCGCGTTGGCGATGGACTTCGCCAAGGAGGTTTTACCGACCCCCGGAGGGCCGACGAGACATAAGATCGGGGCGTTCAACGATTTCGTCATCGTCTTGACCGCCAGATATTCCATGATCCGATCTTTGACTTTCTGTAAGCCGAAGTGGTCGTGGTCCAACACGGCGCGGACTTTCTTGAGATCGTCGTTGTCGGTCGATTCCTGCCACCAAGGCACTTTGATCAACCAGTCGAGGTAGGTGCGGATGACGCCGCTCTCCCCGCTGGCGCTTGGTAGCATTTCATAGCGTTGGATTTCCTCCAAGGCTTTTTCCTTGATGTTCTTGGGGAAGGGGTTCTCTTCCACATAGCGGCGCAGTTCGTCCATGTCGTCGGAAGCGTTGGGCACATCGCCCAGTTCTTCCTTGATGGCACGCAGTTTCTCGCGCAGGTAGTATTCGCGTTGGTTCTCTTCGATGCGTTCTTTGACTTTATCGTTGATCCCCTGTTCGATGTTGGTGAGTTCTTTTTCCTTCTGCAGGTTGGAGATGATCAACAGAAGACGTTCGTTGAGGTTGAGCGTTTCCAGAATGGCTTGACGGTCGTCCAATCCCATCGGGAAATACTGTCCGATCTGGTCGGACAACTGTTGGGCGGAAACGCCTTTGGTGAGTTGGTTGATGATTTCGGTCGGGAAGTTCGCGTTGCTGGTGGCGACTTGTTCCAAGCCTTTGGCGATCTGACGGATCAGGGCCATTTCTTCCAGGCTTTCGCCCGAAATGTCGGCGACCGGTTGGACCGTCGCGAAGAACATCTTGTTGTCCTCGCTCAGGCGGACCAGTTTCGCGCGTTCGAGTCCGGTGAAGGTAACGCGCATGAACCCTTCCTTGCGTTTGACGTTCTTGATCCGGCACAAGGTGCCGAACTTAAAGAGGTCGTCCTCATGCGGTTCGTCGACCAATACGTCTTTCTGACTGACCACCCAGACATGGCCGTTGAAGTAGGTATTCGATTCATCGATCGCGTTGACGCTCTTTTCGCGTCCGACCTCGATCAAAACATCCTGGTTGGGAAAAACGATGATCCCGCGCGTACAAATCACGGGCACGCTGATTTCCATTTTTTCGTTATCCATCGTTACACCTCCTTATAAGGGAATAAGACGCAGGGCGTCTTATTGTTGAACGGATTCGCGGATGAGGGTGAAGGCTTTGCGTAGGCGAAGATCATAGGCGATCGTGTCTTCCGGCGCCAATTCCTTCACTTTGGCCAATTCCATGCTATAGGCTTGGGCGATCGCGTTGTATTCCGCTTCGATTTCGTCGCTTGCGACCTCAAGCTTTTCTTCACTCGCAATGGCATCCAGTACGAGACGTACTTTTACTTTGTTGCCTGCGTCGACTTTCATCTGTTCGCGCAGTTCTTCTTCTTTTTGTCCGGTGATCTGCGTGAATTGTTCAAAGGAGAAGCCTTGCTGGGCAATGCGGTTCTTGAAATCCGCGACCAGGCTGTCGGTTTCTTCTTCGATCAACACATCGGGGATCTCGACTTCCGACGCATCGACGATCTTCGTCAACAAGGTGTTGCCGAATTCATCGTCCGCCTTGTGTTGCTTTTCTTCCAACAAATGCTCTTCAAGATGCATTCTCAGGTCGGCGATCGTTTCGGTCCCGTGGTGGTTGGCTTCCTTGGCGAAGTCATCGTTGACTTCGGGCAACTGGCGTTGCTTGATCTCGTTGATCTTCACTTTGAAGACGACGTCCTGTCCGGCCAATTGTTCGGCGCCGTAGTTTTCCGGGAAAGTCAGGTTGACCTCCTTCTCTTCACCGGTCTCCATGCCGATCAGAGCTTCTTCGAAGCCGGGGATGAAAGAGTTCGATCCGATTTCCAACGGATAGTTCTCGCCTTTACCGCCTTCGAAGGCGACTCCGTCTTTGAATCCTTCGAAATTGATGACGGCGGTGTCTTTGTCTTCGATCTTTCCGGTTTCTTTCAAAACGAGCTCGGCGAACTGTTCACGCAACTCTTCGATCTTCATATCGACTTCGACGGGTAAAACGGAGACTTCTTCTTTCTTGACATCCAATCCCTTGTATTGACCCAGTTTGACCGTCGGTTTGACGGTGATCAGGAAGGTCATGGTGACTTCGTCCGCACTCACGCTGTTCAAGTTGAGTTCCGGGCGTGTGATCACGGAGAGGTTATGTTCTTTGATGCCTTCAAACAAGGCGTCGGTCGCGACATGGTCGACCGCTTCCATCAGGATGCTTTGTTCGCTGATCGCCTTGCGGGCGAGTTCTTTGGGGGCCTGTCCTTTGCGGAATCCCGGCACGTCGACGTTCTTTACAAGTTTGTCGAATGCCTTCGTTTGCGCTTTCTTCCAAGCGTCATCGTTGATGGTGATTTGTAGTTCACCGGTGGATTTTTCTTTTACGGTCCAAGTTGTTTTCATGGGGGCCTCCTCTTTTAGCATTCCTATTATACCATAGGTTTTAGCACTGTCAACTTTTGAGTGCTAAATCAAATCTTCAATCCCGATCTCTTCGATTCGATTCTCATCTATTGTATTCTTTTCGCAAAATTCCCGCCACTCTTGTACACTCGCGAGTTGTTCATAGAGTTTTTTGACGACCGCCAAGGTCAAGGGCTCGGCTTCATCCAGGCTGACCCCCTCCGGCAAGCGCATCAATGCGATCCGTAATAGGGCTTCGTTGGCCAGTTTCAGCATGCTTGGATTCTCGTTGGACAACCATTCGTCGGCCAACGCCAGACAGGCGTCGACCCCTTCGCTCTCCTCGGGCATCTCCAAGGACGCCGGGATGAAGGAATAGGTCGTATGGTCGTAGGTGAAGGTGTACTCGGTGTGCAATTGCTGACGCGCACACAGTTCGACCAGAACGCTCAGCAAGCCCCGGTCCGTGATCGTGGCGAACGCTTTCTTCAGCACTTCGTCATACTCGCGCAGGTTCAATCCGGACAAGGCGGCGACCACGCCGAAGCGTCCGTTCTCATCGTCCAGCAGGTCCATCAACTCTTGCGGGTCTTCGATCCGCGTCGTCCGCTGCTTTTCTTTTTGAAGCGAAGCGATTTCCCTTTTCAACCCTTCCAATTCCCCGAGGTAGGCGGACGGGATGTACGGCATGCCGAGTTCTTCATCGCAAAGCGAACGGGCGCTCTCGATGTCCCCGTTCCCCAACGTTTCGCGGATGGTCTGGATGATTTTCGTATAGTAGTTGGTGTCCATCGTGTTTCCTCCCTCTTATTATGCCACAAATCCCGTTTCGATACCGCTCGTGTTGTGATTTTGCCGCATGTTCTATGATACAATAAAAACAACAGGGGAAGCTTATGAAAACATTAAAATCGATCTTTTTCATCCTTATCACCTTAAGCGGCGTCGTCGTCGCCTATTTCGCCTACCTTGCGTTCGACGCCTCCAACTTGGAGGACACCGGTCTTTTCCTGGCCGGTTCGCTGGCCTTGATTTCATTCGGTCTGGTGATGTTGATCCAGACGATCACGCGTCAAACAAACACGACGGATGAATCACCGG
>JAHFCO010000049.1 GCA_023249475.1 Bacillota bacterium
TTATGGTTGCCAAGTCCAAGGCGCGACCCACCTCGTGTTGACGAACCTCGATGTCTTGGGGTATCTGGACAAGATCCCGGTCTGCGTCGCCTACGAAACCGACGGGAAACGCCGGGAACACTTCCCCAATATCACCCGCCTGGAACACTCGGTGCCGATCCTGGAGTACGTGGACGGATGGAACTGCGACATCTCGCACATCCGCAACTACGACGAACTTCCCGAGAACTGCAAGAAATACATCGACCGTCTGGAAGAACTGGTCGGCGTGAAGATCGCCTTGGTCTCCAACGGACCCAAGCGCGAACAAATCATGACGCGTATATAATCCGACATACGAAAGAGTTCGACGCCGCGAGGCATCGAACTCTTTTTTCTTTTAGTAATGTAGTCCGTAACCGAAATCGAAGAGGACGTTGTCCAGATCGCGGTCGCCCGCCATCGAACTGGTGTCGGACGTGTCGCTGGTCTTGGGCCAGCTGACCGGCAGTTTCCCGGTGAAATCCAGGTCCCCGTACAGGACGTCCGTGATCCCCTGTGCTTCGCTGCCATAAAGCCAAGTCATGACCAAGGCGTCCCACTCTTCGATCTCGTCGCCGACGACCCGCGGACGGCCGGAGTTAAGCAGCACGACGACGGGCTTCTTGGAAGTGCGTGCGAATGCGATCGCCGCCGCGTTGTCCGGATGCATCGTGTTGCCACTCAGCCCGAGGTCGGACGCATCGCCGACCCCTTCCGCATAGGGGGTTTCACTGAGTACGACCACGACGACATCCGCTTGGTTGACCTGCGCGACATCGGTGAAGATGGTCGCGCCGTTTTCATTGGCAACCGACTCGAAGGCTTCTTTCAGGGTCGTGGCTTGAGGCAGTTTCGCATCGTTCATTTCCCCCTGCCAACTCACCGTCCATCCGCCCGATGCCAAGCCCGCGTTGTCCGCGCCGGGTCCGATCAGAAGGATGTTGGAGGATTTGGCCAAAGGAAGGACGTTGTTGTTTTTTAGCAGGACCAAGGACTTCGATACGGCTTCCCTGGCCAGAGCGCGATGTTCTTCGGCGTTGAAGTCGGATGCCTTCCCTTGCGGGAAGGTCGCATCGATCAAGCCGAGTTGTTTTTTGACGTATTGGATGCGTGAGAACGCATCGTCGATGCGTTCTTCGGCGATGTCGCCGTTCTTCACGGCCCGTAGCATCGTGGTGTAGACGTTCTTCCAGTTGTTAGGCTCCATCAGCAAGTCGACGCCGGCGTTGACGGCCGCCACCAATTGCATATACAGCGACCCTTCGAGTTGATGGATGGCTTCCCAATCGCTGACCACCAAGCCCTTGAAGTTCAGTTCATCTTTGAGGACATCGTTGATCCAATAGTCGTTGGCGTGCATTTTCAGCCCGTTGATGCTGCTGAAGGAAATCATGACGCTCAAAACGTTGCCCTGCGCGATCGCGCTCAAGTAAGGATAGAGATGGATGGCGCGTAAGGTTTCTTCATCCAGTTGCGCATCCCCTTGGTCGATCTTGTAGGATCCGCCGGACGTGCCGAACACCGTCCCGCCGTCGGCCAGGTAATGTTTCGCGGTCGCCGCGATCCCCGTGGATTGAAGACCCTGGATGTACGCCGTCCCCAGATCTGAGACCAACTGCGGGTTCTCGGAATAACTTTCATAGGTGCGTCCCCAACGGATGTCCTGGACGACCGCCAGACAGGGGGCGAAATTCCAATGGACGCCGGTGGTTAGGAGTTCCTTGCCCACGGCGATGCCGATCTTCTTGATCAATTCGGGGTCGTTGGTCGCCCCCAGCCCGATATTATGCGGGAAAATCGTCGCCCCGCCGGCGTTGTTGTGTCCGTGGACGGCGTCGACGCCGTAGATTACGGGGATGTCCGAGACTTCCTGATACGACGCGATCAGATCGAGCCAGCCCTGTGGCGTATTGGATTGCGGGACGGACCCGCCGCCGCTCAACACCGACCCCAACTGGTAGTTCTCCTGGTCGCTTTGGGAGAGCGAGTATCGCTCCGCCTGGATCATCTGGGCGACTTTCTCTTCGATCGTCGGTTCGGTGTCGTCGGGTTTCGGATCGGGCTTGGCGCATCCGCCCAACCATAATCCCATAACCATCATGAAGACAATCAGTTTACGCATAGTCATTCGGCAGTACCCCCGCTTCCGTTAGTTTTCTGAAATTCCATCCGAATCGTCCGCTTTCGATCTTGTAGCTCCAAAAGACCCAACCCATCCCTTTTTCCCAGGCCATCAGTTGGTTGGCGGCGAAGGCGCGGTAGGCGACGGTTTTTTGGAAATCATCCAGTCCGTCGAAGTTCTTCGGATGCAGGCCCAACGACCATTCCCCGACAAGGCAGCGGACCGATTGCGTGATGCGATCGATGACGCCGACTTGGGTTTCAAGCGGGAAGATGAGGTTGTCGACGATGCCGGCTTCATGGAATTTGGGATCGAAGTTCTGATAAAGGTGGACGTCGAGAACGACGTTCACTAAAGGATTCACGGTGAAGAAGTCGACCCAGGCATCGTTTCTGAACCCGTCATGGAAGACGATCGTGTGTTTTTCTTCCAATACGTCGCGCAACGCGCGATAGGCGTCCAGATAGAACGATTGAAGCAATCCAAGGTCGATGTCCCAATGCGGTTCGTTGAGCACCTCGACGCCCCAGAGCGCGTCGTGCGAAGCATAGCGTTCTGCGATGCGTTTGAGGACATCGACCGTCATCGCGATGTTCTTGGGATCATGATGCCAGGTGCATACGCCTTCCAAACCGCCGTTGTCGAAGCCGTTCTGGCATCCCGGGGCGGTATGCAGGTCCAACAGGACGGGGATCTTGTGTTTCTTCGCCCAGTCCATGGCTTGGTCCAGCCATGGCAGGCAGGAGAAATACGGTTCACTCTCCCCGAACACCCACCACGGGATCGGCAGGCGAACCAGATTGATTTTCCGCGCGGCCAACCAGATGAAATCCTCTTCCGTGATGAAGGTTTCCCAGTGTTTCTTCAAATGATCGAAAGCATCGGGCTTTTGAAGGCAGAACGAGGTCTCGTCCTTGCCGACCACCCCTTCAAACAACGATTCGGACATCCATCGTTCCAGCACAAACCAACCGCCAAGATTGACGGCGCGTATCTTATCCATGTCTCCCCCTTTATTCGCCGGTGATCCCGGTCTTTTCGATGCCTTCCACAAACTGCTTCTGCACAAACAGATACATGATCATCATCGGCGCCATCGTGATCAAGGTCGCCGCCATCTTGAAGGATTCGTTGATCCTGAACTGGCCGCCCGGGGCGCCGGAAGCGCCGGGGACGTTGGCCGACATTTTCTCGAAGATCGAGTCGAACAAGCCCAGTTGCAAGGGCATGAGTTTCAGCGCGGAGCGCAGGAAGGTCGCCGTGATGTAACTTTCGTTATAGTTCCAGACGAAGGAGAACAGGAAGACGGTCGCGATCGTGGGGACCGACATTTTCAGGATGATGTGGTAGAACACCTGCCATGAGGAAGCGCCGTCGATTTTCGCGGCTTCATCCAGCACGACCGGGATCATTTTGAAGAAGTTGAAGAAAATCAGGATGAGGATGGCGGAGTAGACCCCCTGCCCTGCGATCGCCATCAAGAGTTGCGGGAACACCGTCCCGATCATTTTGATGCCGGTCACGTTTTGCGCCGTGATGAACATCATCCAGCGCGGGATCAGAACGACGGGGACCGGGATGATGAAGGACATCAGGACCATGGCGAACCAGAAGTTCTTGAATTTGAATTGGTAGCGGGCGAAGGCGAAACCGGTCATCGCGGAGATGAAGGTCTGCGCCAAGGCGAGGGTACCGGAATACCACAGCGAGTTCAGGATCGTAGTGGGCATACTGAGGACGCTCCAGGCGACCCGCAGGTTGGTCAGCGACCAGTTCTGGGGCACCCAGTCGATCTCGGGGTTGATGATGTCGGCCGAGGACATGAAGGTCATCGAAATCATACGAAGCAAAGGATAGAGGAAGACATAGGCGATCGCCACAAGCAGGATGTAGACGGCGATGCGGTAGACCAAACCGTCGGAGATGTTATACCCCAACAGTTTGCGTTTCAGTTTGCTTGTGTTGACTTTCGGTAATCCGATGTTAAGCTTCATCGTCGCTCGCCTCCTTTTCTTTTTTGAAGAATCGATCCATCGACGCCCTCAATTTATCCGATTTGAGTTGTTTGCGTCGTTTCTCGGCCTGTTCCTCACGGATATTGACCACATAGACATCCTTGGACGGATCGCGTAGGATGAAGAACATCGCGCCGATCAGCACCAGGACCACCAGACTGTAGATCCAGGCGTAGGACGAAGCGACCCCCAAGCCGCCGACCGTATCGAAGATCGCGGTCTGGATCATCCCGTAGACCGGGTTGATCGGAAACATCCCCAGTTGGACGACCGTGAAGATCGAGGCGACCAAGAGGATGGGACGGATGATGGGGATGGTGATCTTCCACAGGATCTGCCACGACGTCGCACCGTCGATCTGGGCGGCTTCGAACAACTGCGGGTTGATCTTCTGCAGACCGTTGAGGAACAATACGATCGGGATGCCCGTGAACCACAACACGATCGCGAAGTTGTTGAAGAGGAAGGCGATGACGTCCGCCAAGGCGGGGCTGTAGCTTTCCATGATCTGATAGATGAAGATGCGTCGGACGTTGCCGATCTGCACGTTGCCCGAATTCATCAACTGGTTCATGACCGAACCGGAGATGACGATGACGGGCAGGAAGTAGATGATCCGAAACGCGGTCCGGAAACGGAATTTCCCGTTGAGCAGGATCGCCAGGATGAAAGAGATGATCAAGATGGTCGGCACGTAGACGATCTCGCTCAGGAAGAACTGGATCAGCGCCGGGGTGAAGTTGGGGTTGCGCAAGAGCGCGGTCACGTAGTTGTCGATGCCGTTGAAGGCGGTCGTCCACCCCAATACGTTCAAACTGACTTTATGGAAACTGAGATAGATCGTATACAAGAACGGGAAGAGCGTGAAGATCAGGAATCCGATCATCCATGGGAAGAAGAAGACGTAGCCGGTACGGGACTGTTGCTTTTGGAAAGAACGACTCGGTTTGTTTTTCCGCTGTTTCATGTCTTTCCCTCCTAGTCCAAGGTACGCGCGGAAAGCGCGGGTACCAAGGTTCCGTCGAACGTAACCGCATGGTCGGTATAGTTGATTAGAACGTGTTTGCCGTTGTCATAGGTATTCAGAATCACGCCGTTCTCCACCACCGTGCGGTCGGTCCATTCCGCGGAAGCGACTTCCTTGAGGACGTCGTTGACCTGGTCGTAGATTTCCTTGATCAAGGATTTGTATTGGATGTACTCCGTCGAATAATACCGGGCGGAGTTGGTGAGGGTCAACTGATAGGACGGATCCTGCGTCAGGACGAACGAAGGCGACAGGTTGAAGTCGATCATCCGCAAGACATCCTTGGTCGTATAGAAGGAGAAGTTGGAGTACGGGGCGTACATTTCCATGTTGTGGTTGATGACCAGCTGCAGGAAAGGCACGGTGTCCGTTTCCACCAAGAACTGACTGGAGAACACGGGGGTTTCCAGGAAACGGTCGATGTAGCCCCAGAGATAGTCGTTGGGGGAGGTCGCCGCGACCTTGAGGTCGGGGTTCAGTTTTTCAAACGCCGCTAAGTTGAGTTCCATGGTCTTGTGGATTTCCGAACCCGTCTTGCTGTATTCGCTCAACAGGGTCCGGGGGATCCCTTCGATCGTCAAGGATCCGACGTTCATTTTTTCCAGTTTCCTGGTTTGCGTCAACAACCATTGCGCACTCTTGGACGGTCGGGCATAGCCGAAAACCGTGACCGGGAAATCATCCCTGAGGCGGTATTCCATATACCATCCGTTCATGTGTTTCGCGGCGTTGTTGAGGTAGTTCACCTGGTCGCGATGGATGGTGACGTAGTCCTGGGAGAAGGAAACGTCGTATCCCAGTTCTTTCGCCGTCTTGATCAACGCCTTGAAGTCGCCGGACGATCCGATTTCGTTGGACCAATCCGTCTCAAACGGATCACCCGAGGTGATGCCGCCCTTCTGCCATCCCAGCAAGCCGCTGGTGACATTCGCGATCCCGTTTTCCTTGACGTCGTTTAGGATCGCCTTGACTTCGTCGGCGCTGGTCACCACGACGTCTTCCATCCCGAAGACGCTCTTCTTGATGTCCGCCATGACGAAATCCAAACGGACCGGCACATCGCCGTTGCTGCGCGTGGTCGTCGGCAGACGATCGACCGATTTCAGGTAATCCCGATAAGTCAATGCCATGCCGACGTAATCCGCGGGACGTCCGTCTTCGCTTCCGTCGCCGGAGAGGAAATCGTAGCGCATCGAAAGGTCGAAGTGGTTGCGGTCCTTCATGAGCGTGAAGTACCCGTCGCCTTGTTTATTGTAGATTTGATGATAGAGTTTATTGTATTCGAAGCGCGGATACGCATAGGTATAGTATGTCATGTTCTCTTCCGGGGATACCGTGATTTCCATGTATTCCCCGCCCTGGGTCGCATACGCCACGAACGCCGCCTGGCGGTTGCCGTGGGCGATCCCGAAGACCGGCATCAAGGGGTTCTTGATGGGGAGATAGGACGTTTCATTGCCGTAATAGTAGTCGGATTCGGTGGGGTCGGGTCCATAGACATCCCCGACATAGGGCGTCAGGCCGGTATTGCGGTCTTCGAAGCGGATGAGCGCCCCGGGGCCGTCGGGAACCAGCACATATCCCGGGATCATTTCGTTGGGGACTTCCTTCTTGAAGTCGTCCTTCGCCACGTCCCAATACAATTTCTGACCGCCGGCCGCCCCCATGAACGGCGACAGCTGGATCGCGGCCAAGGTATCGATCCCTTCCCCGCCCAGTTCGTCGTCGCGGATTTCGTAGCGGATCCCCGCTTCGTCGAAATAGATGTGGACTTTGATGTCGATGCGTAGCGAACCGAAACGGATATCCAATCGACGATGCGCCGGATCGTTGTTGACGGTGGCGAGCGTCGAACTCGCCCCGCTGTCGGAAGCGGATGAAATCCGTTTGATGGAGTTGGAGACGTCATAGTACTCGATCGTGACCAAGGAATTCGCGATCCCCGTGAAGGTCGTGTTCAAGCGGTCTTCCAAGGGGGCGCAATTCACCTTCTGGTCGTCGGGCACCAGATCGCACTGGTCCTCGAGGTACTTGTTGAACTCGATGTCCAGGCCGGTTTTCCAAACATAGCCGTTGCGCTTGTCCTGGATCGCGATGACGTCGCGATCTTCCTTGAAGTAGTAGACAAGGTTGTCCGTTTCATAAAGTTTCTCGAAATCACTCGGTGAAACGAGGTCGTAGGTCACCGACTCGGGAGGGAGTTTCGTATCGTGGGAGGACGGATGTATTCGGAAGCGGAAACCGCCGTCAGCATCAGCGCGAACAGCGCGGGCAGGATCCAGATTTTTCTACGCCGTGACATTACG